>JAZUBS010000015.1:0-119868 GCA_045638605.1 Candidatus Gastranaerophilaceae bacterium | reverse complement strand
GCCTGTATTTCAAGACAGGTATGCAGCCAGCTAGTTTTTAGCGCAAGCGTTAAAAACTGCGTGCTAGGCTCTACCCAAGAAGCCATAACTCGCTTCGCTCAAACAAATGGCTCCTCTTTCGTTGTTTCGCCAAGAAATGTCTGATTTAAAAACATAAAGTCGCTTTTGACTTCGTGTGTAGAGGGTTGCAATTATATCAGAGGCTTCACCCTCGAACCTCCTTTGTTTTTTTCGTAGATTTTATGTCTAGATAATTATTTAAAGGCTAAAAACTATTAACATTTGTATAATTACATGATTTTATTCAAATTTATTCGGGACAATAGTGGAACTTGTTTCGGGATCTGTCGGATGAGTTAGGGAAGGAATCCTTTTTTAGAATAAGAAAGCCCTAAGCCTTTCATAGTAAGCCTTTCCGACAGACTGTAGGGTAGACTTTTGATCTGCCCCCCAAAAAGTCTACCCTACAGTCTAATTATTATAATAATAGACGCCTTCGAATAAAAAATCCGCAGGACCGGTAATATAAATTAAATTAGATACTTCATTAAATGAAAATTGATGAGAACCAATAAGTTTTCCAGTATTCACCGTAACAGTACTATCATCATTAACTTTTACTCCAAAAACACCATTCAATGTTTCAATAGAAAACTCTAACTTATCAACATAACCTTTATGCCAAGCATATCTTGCGAAACATCGCAAATCATCACCGCAAACTTGAGCGCTCTGTCCTTGTGCACTAAAACAAATCATTGCTAAATCAGCTTTCTCCGAGACTGGATCAACAATAATTAAACCATCGGCACCGATACCAAATTTTCTTTTACACATACTTTTTGCCAAATCGGCAGGTTTTAAGCCTAATTCTCGATATTCTTCCCAATCCAAAATTACAAAGTCTTTGCCTAAACCTTGCATTTTTGTAAAAAATATCTTAGTCATCTTGAAAATTCTCTTATGCTATATCTTCGCGAGTTTCAACATCTACCGCTTCAAGTTTCTTTTGTGGAAGCTGAATTAACTCTGCTTTATTTTCGCTCTTTTTAACAATATCTAAAGTCACCACAAACTCTTTAATTTCAGGCTTGCTTGGGACTTCATACATAATATCAAGCATAGTTTCTTCAACAATTGAACGCAAAGCACGAGCACCTGTTTTACGCTTAATAGCCTCTTGTGCAATATAATCAATAGCATCAGGCTCAAATTTTAAATCAACGCCATCCATTTTTAATAGACACTGGTATTGTTTAATAATAGCATTCTTTGGCTCTGTTAAAATCATTTTCAAAGTAGCTTCATCCAACGCATCCAATACTGCATAAATTGGAATACGACCGATAAACTCTGGAATCAAACCGAATTTAAGCAAGTCTTCAGGCTGTAATTTTTTAAGCATTTTAGCCGCTTCAATTTCTTTTTCAGCAACTGTAGCTGGCCCTTTTGCGCCAAATCCAACAGAAGATCCTTGACCTGCACGTCTTTCAACGATTTTATCCAAGCCAACAAACGCACCGCCAACGATGAACAAAATGTTTTTAGTATCAATTTGGATAAACTCTTGATGTGGGTGTTTTCTTCCGCCTTGTGGAGGAACGTTTGCAACAGTACCTTCTATCATTTTCAACAAAGCTTGTTGCACACCTTCACCTGAAACATCTCTTGTAATTGATGTATTTTCTGATTTACGAGCAATTTTATCAATTTCATCAACGTAGATAATACCACGTTCAGCCTTTTGAGCATCAAAATCAGCACTTTGATAAAGTCTCAATAAAATATTTTCAACGTCATCACCAACATAACCCGCTTCTGTCAATGTTGTAGCATCCGCAACAGCAAAAGGAACATCCAACATTTTTGCCAAAGTTTGAGCCAACAATGTTTTACCTGAACCTGTTGGCCCAACCAGCAAAATGTTACTTTTTTGGATTTCTATACCGTTTGCATCATCAGACTTGTTATGTGCAATACGTTTATAATGGTTATAAACAGCAACTGACAAAACTCGTTTTGCATCGTCTTGACCGACAATATGCTCATCAAGATACGCTTTAATTTCTTGTGGTTTTGGAATAGCTTTGACTTCATCGCCATCTTCTTTTTTGTCTTCTTGCTTATCCTTATGTTCAAAAAATTCTTCATCAAGAATTTCATTACACAATTCAACACATTCATCACAAATATAAACCTCAGGACCAGCGATTAATTTCTTAACTTGATCCTGTGTTTTACCACAAAACGAACATTTTAAACGACTTTCGTCAATATTTGCCATACTATCTCCTAAAATTAGTTATGAGAAACAACTTTATCAATCATACCATAAGCTAAAGCTTCTTCCGGAGTCATGATATAGTCTCTGTCTGTGTCTTTTTCAATCTTTTTCAAAGATTGTCCTGTGTTTTTCGCCAAAATTTCATTTAATGTTTTCTTAATTCTGATAATTTCAGCTGCTTGGATTTCGATATCAGTAGCTTGACCTTGAGCTCCGCCTAATGGTTGGTGAATCAACACTCTTGAGTGAGGCAACGCCAATCTCTTACCAGGAGTACCTGCAGCTAACAAAAACGCACCCATTGAAGCCGCTTGTCCCAAACAAATTGTTGAAACATCTGCTCTAATATGTTGCATAGTATCATAAATAGCTAAACCTGCTGTTACGGAACCACCTGGGCTATTAATGTACAACATAATATCTTTTTCAGGGTTTTCGCTATCCAAAAGCAACAATTGCGCAACTATCAAGTTAGCTACCATATCATCAACTGGAGTTCCCAAGAAAATAATTCTTTCTCTTAATAATCTTGAGAAAATGTCGAATGAACGTTCCCCTCTTGATGATTGTTCTACTACTACCGGTACAAAACTCATATCGTGTCCTTTCTATAAATATTATAAACTATTATTTTTTATATTCTACTTTGTTGTTATCAAGAATAAATCTGCTAACTTTTTCACTAACAATTTGTTGAGATAGTGACTTAATTAGATTAACATTTTTATACATATCTTTCAACATAGCTTCATTATTTACACCATACATTCTAGCAACTTCATCTAATTTACGTTGCAAATCAAATGGATGAACTGTAATTTTTTCATCTTTTGCAATTTTAGCAATAATCAAAGAATTTTTAATTCTAGACAAAGCTTCTGTTTCCATCTCTTTTCTTACTTTGTCTTTACCTTCTTTTTCAATTGAAGCTTCAAAATCTTGACCATACTGAGATGCTCTCATTTTCATTTCTTGCATCATTGCATCAGCTTCACGTTCAATCATTTCTTGATGAATTTCTGTTTCAGAAGTTTCTAATATTTTATTAAAAATAGCTTCATATGCGCGTTTTTCATTTTCAGCTTTTGCTGTTCCATCCAAATATTTTTGAATATCTGCCTTTAATTCATCTAAAGATTTAAAATCACCTAATTTTTTAGCTAATTCGTCATCAATTTCAGGAACTTTCTTCTCTTTAATTTCATGAATAGTGATTTTAAATTCAGCATCTGCGCCTTTTAATTTTTCATCATGATATTCTTCAGGGAATTTAACTTGAATTGTAAATTCTTTTTCCAATTCTTTATCAACTAACTGTTCAGCAAAACCAGGGATAAAGTTTGAATGAGCCAAATCTAGCATATAATTTTTACCTGCGCCACCCTTAATCAATTCGCCATTAACTGAACCTTCAAAATCAATCATAACGATATCTGTGGCAACTGTTTTTCTTTCTTCTTCAACTTTAACCATTTCAGAATATCTTTCAGCCAATCTTGCAAGTTCTTTATCCATAGCATCTTCAGCAGTCTTATATTCTTCACACTCTACAGTCAAACCTTTATATGCCTCAATTTTAACTTCCGGACGAAGCTCAAATTTAACTTTTACTGTACATGGTTTTCCGGTTTCTAAATTATAAGCCAACAAAGTTGGTTCAGTAACTAGCTCATAATCATTTTCTTTGATTACATCTGTAAATACTTTTGGCAACATCACATCTAGAGCTTCTCTTTTAATAGCTTCAACGCCAACATGTCTTTCCAAAATATTACGAGGAGCTTTACCTTTTCTAAAACCTGCAATATTAACGCTTTGAGCAATTCTTCTGCAAGCTTTTTCATATTCTTTGTCTGATACTTTTGATTCTATCTCAATATCAATTTCTACAATGTTTTTAGCAATTTCTTTTACTTCAGTTTTCATACAAAAATCCTTTATTATAATAATTCGCTTAGCTTAATTATATAATAAATATAAAACAAGTCCAGTCCTATAAAATTAGGAAATATTGTTTAACGATAAGATAAATTATAATTTAGCGGTGTAAATAAAATCAAAAATTAGTAAACAGTATGGTGCTGTCTTTAGACGCACCACAAGATTTGAAAAATAATCGGTGCGTCAAAACGACGCACCCAACATTACTGTTATACAGAACATAGGGTAGATTTTAATCTACCGCAAAATTTAGCCACTTAAAAGTTATATAAAAAATAAAGGTAGACTGAAGTTTTCCCTACATTCTAATTTCCAACACAGCCTCAGCTTAAAAAAACTTAAAATTCTTCTTATTGAATATTTATCAGAGTTTAGGTATAATTTGAGTATAAAAAATAAAAATTTTTTCATTGTTACTAGCAAAAAATTTTTATTCGAGGATTTATATGTGCAAAACTTGCCAAAAGTAACATGTGTTAATTAAAAAGGATAGTTGTGGACTCAGAAAACAAAACCTTAAACGAAAATATGAGCAAACAAGGACTACCGATAAGTAATTGGTCTTCCAACCCACTTTCTAGTGCAAAAATTGCTAAAATAAATGCCATTACACCATCAAAAATGGTTTCTAACAGACTATATTCAGGCTACAACAATTACACACAAAAACCTTTTGCAACAATTGATTATTCAGAGTTAATTTCAGTAATAAACAACTCTATCAAAAACAAAAATAACGCAAACGAATTATTCTATGCATTACATAATATTTTTACAAACAAATTAAACTCCAATTTCACAGCATTTGGATATTGCAACCAACAGTCTAAATGTGTAAATTTAAAACTTATAGACAAAATTGGCTCAACATATTCTACCAAAATTTTCAATTCAGACTCTTCAAATCCTGTAATTGAAGCCGTTATGGCTAATATCACAATAGATAAAGAAAGCAATAAATTCTTAAATATTCCATATTTATCAGAGTCAAAATGTTTAATTATCCCAATGAGCACTCAATCCCAACCAATCGGAGTGTTTATGATTGGCGACAACGAATTTGAAGAAAACAAAGCATTATACGAAATGATGTCATCTTACTTATCTTTGTACATCCAAAACAAAGAATTAGCAGAACAGGTTTCATTAAGCAGCAACGAAGATACACTTACTGGATTATACAACCATAGAACATTCCAAGAGTATCTATCAAAAGAACTTACTCGAACAGAAAAGTCGTCTCAAGAATTATCCATCTTAATTTTTGACGTAAACAATATTTCTACAATCAATAAAGAACTTGGACACAGCAAAGGCGACGAAATAATCAAATTAGTTGCTGATAAAATTAAGCAAAACATTCGCGCAAATGACATAGCTGGAAGATATGGCGGAGACGAAATTGCAGTTATCTTGCCAGACACATCAACAGAAGATGCAAAATATTTAGCTGAATATTTAACCTATTCACTATCCTGTTGTTTAGTTGACGATGTTGGTCCGGTTAAAGTTTCTGTGGGACTTGCAACTTATCCACACTCAGCAGTTGAACAAGAAAAACTACTTATCCTTGCAGAACAAGCTATGTACATTTCAAAAAGTAAAGGCTATCAAAACGGTATTTCTACAATCGTTTCTTCCCAAGATTTTGACTTCTGGGACGATATGGCACTCAGCTCATTTGCGTCAGTCCTTACTAAACGTCACGCATCTATTGGTGTAAACTTTGAAGAAGAACTTGTAAATAAATTTACAAACGAAGAAATCATCAACCAAAACCACTTAATTGATGTTGTAACTTCTCTTGCAACTGCAATCGATGCTAAAGATGAATATACAAAAGACCACTCAACCTCTGTTTCAAGATATGCAGAAGCCTTAGCACGAGCTTTAAATCTTCCGGAAAAAGAAGTTGAACGTATTAAACTGGGCGCAATGCTTCATGACGTTGGTAAAATAGGAATTCCTGAAAACGTGTTGAGAAAACCAACAAAATTAAGCGATGATGAGTGGACTATTATGAAACAACACCCTACAATTGGGGCTGAAAAAGTATTAATGCCTAATAAAGCTTTGCATGACTTAATTCCTATGGTTAAATATCACCATGAACATTGGGATGGTACAGGATATCCGGAACAATTAAAAGGTGAAGAAATTCCTTATACTGCAAGAATTGTTTCGATTGCAGACGCTTTCCACGCGCTTGTTAGTGACAGACCTTACAGAAAAGGATTAGGTGTAGAAAAAGCTTGTGAAATTTTAAAGCTCGGTGCAGGAATTCAATGGGAAAAAGAGATGGTTCGGACATTTATACAAATCGCACCTTCTTTGGTTACAAAAATTTAATAAAAAGCCGGATTTAAATCCGGCTTTTTTAAAAACCATAATCTACAGGTTCTGCAAATGTTTCATGATATGCTTGTACAAATAAATGCATTGAAAGGACTATTACATAAAGATTTATAAATACTGCAAGAATTAATAAATAAACATTTATAAAATATAAAATAACTGATATTAAAAATGCACCACTTGTGATTAGTCCGGAAATAGTTAGCGCTTTATAGTAAGCAGGCCGTGCGTAGCTTAAAATTTTTTTAAATTCAAGCATACTTTTTACAGCCAACTCCTCTGAAAAATTCATCATCAAAGCAGGGCCAAGTAAAGATAAAAATATCCAGATAAATAAAAATATAATAATACTTACCATATTTGGAAATATTACAATTGGAAGAATAGTACAAACATACATAATAATACTCACTAAAATTGAACCAATAAAGAATTTTAAACCAATCCAAAACAAATCCAAAAAATTTTCCCATTCGGGCAATTTACCTTTTGGCTTATTTATTAAATTGTTCATATATTTAAAGCAATATCCGGAAGCAATTAATAAAGAAAAAAAACTTAGTACATATATAAACGGTTCAATTTGAATAATACCAGCTTCTTCTCCGCCTGGAAGCATCACTATAAACGCCAAAACAAATAAAACAAATAATTTAAATTTCCAGTCATTATCATTCAAGATATTTTCTTGTGCAAAGCTTAACGCTATACTCATAAACCGCATTCCTATCTATTCCAAATAATTCATTTTTCTTAATTCAGATAAAAGCTTTAATTTCGAAACTTCTTCACTATCTACATTTGTATCAATTTCAATAGTTACAGAATTTCCTTCTTGATAATCATTAACTATATTTTTTAGTCCAATGGATTTATAAAGTCCTTTTTTATCTTGTTTTTGACAATTTTCAATACTTCGATTGACAAATATTTCAACATATTTATCCCCCAAAAACTCTTTTATTTCAGCTCTTTGCAAAGCATCCTTTGAAATACATGTAACTATCACCGTAAAACCTTGATTACTTAAAAGTTTTGCCATTTGAGCTATTCTATTAACATTTTTATATCTATCTTCTTTTGAAAAACCTAAATCCGCATTAATGCCCATTCTGACATCATCAGCATCCAACAAAACAGGCTTAATTGTAAAATGAGAAAGCAAATGTTTTGCAAGTGTAGTTTTTCCCGCCCCTGACAAACCCGTAAACCAATATACGTAGCCACTATGCTCTTTTTTGATATTTTGATTTTCATTAGCCAAAAACACCGATACACCTACGGTTTTCTTTGTTTTTGCATCAATAATAAGCCCAAACCCATTATTTTTAACTTCGGTAATATTATTGAAAATAATAGGTTCATCAAGCTGTATTGTATTATTTGATAATGAGTTAATTCGTACAAGCCTTGTACCATGTTTCAATAACAAATCATCTGAAAGCTCCTCAAAGAAAATTGAATAATGCTTTATTGTCTTATTGACAAAAACATCCTCGCAACTAATACAATGCCCTCTGGAAATATCAACATCTTCTTTTATTGTAATTATTCCGTCTTCTGTTGCGCTATCTATTGTTATCGATATATTTTCGGGATACAACTTATAGGTATTTCCGATTTGAGGAACTACACCATCAACATAATGACACCAATAATACCGTTTATTATCTTGAAAATTGCACGCCTGCACATGCGTAATACAATTTTGAGATTTATTCTGTATTTCTATATTTTTAAATTCGAGTAAAATTTCAAGAACCTTATCTACATTTATATTTTCAATCGCAGAAACAGGAACAATTTTATAATTAAAATTAAAATTTTTCAAAATATTTTTAATTTCAATTTCTAAATTATTAATTTTTTCATAATCCCATTCTTTATTAACCTTTTCAGGACTCGATAAATCACATTTTGTTATACAAATACATAAATTTTCAACTTGAAATAAACTGCAAATTTCAAGATGTCTGATTGTTTGTGGCTGTATTCCGCGCATCAAATCAATAACCAAAATAGCACTTTGAACTTCAGCCGCAGCTATAGCCATATTTTTTGTATATTGCTCATGTCCGGGACAATCCAAAATATGAAACCTCGTATCTCCATAATCAAAAAATCTATGGGCAACATCAATAGTTATTTGCTGAGCTCTTTCATCCAGCAATCCATCTAACAGAAATCCGGGTTCAAATTTTTCTGAACCATTTTTCTCAGACGCTTTTTTAGCATCTTCAAGTTGATCTTTTTTTACATTACCTGTATTCAACAATAAACGACCTATCAGTGTAGATTTTCCGTCATCAACACTGCCGCAACATATAAATTTAAATAAATTATCCATTTTGTTGCAACTCCTTTTTGTAAATTTTTTTCATTGCAAATATCCAAATACGCTCATAAAAATAATAAAGAATTACTTTTGAAAAAACCTCAACAACCCCAATACCTAAAGATATTTGAATATTACCGGTAAACAAAAAAGAAATTAAAATTGTGCAAAGTGTACCAAAAATCCTATACAATAAACCTTTTATTAAACTCAAAATATGACTATTTTCACTAATCATTAAAAATACCCTTCTCTTTTTTTTAATTCCATAGAACCATCTGCATCATAATCAATAACACGAGTTATTCTTTCAGTATATTGAGTTTCTCTCAGTTCAACTATGATATCATCCAAATTTTGAGCATTAGACAAAACAGCACCGGTCAAAGGATAACACCCCAAGGTTCTGAATCTCACTCGTTTTAATTCACCGGTTTCGTTTTCTGTCGAAATATACATCCCATCATCAAGTCGTCTGACTTTTCGCTCTTTTGAAAAATACAAAGGAACAACCTCAATATTTTCAGCCTTTATATATTCCCAAATATCAAGCTCAGTCCAATTTGAAAGAGGAAAGACTCTAAGAGACGTTTTGTCTGACAATAACGTATTATATAAAGGCACAATTTCTGGATTTTGAGTTCTTGGGTCCCAACGTGAATTCTCATCTCTTATTGATACAATTCTTTCTTTTGCACGGCTCTTTTCTTCATCTCTTCTGCTTCCGCCAAAAGCAATTTTAAAATTATACTCTTTTAAAGCAAGCTTTAAAGCTTCCGTCTTCATAACATCAGTATATCTTCTGCCATCTTCAAACGGATTTAAATTTGCACTATGCTTATAAGTAATAATATCAACCTTTTGTGCAATTTTTTCCTTAAATGCATACATTTCTTTGAATTTCCAACCAGTATCTATATGCATAAATTTAATCGGAATTTTCTGCGGATAAAAGGCTTTCTCAAACAACCTAAGCATTACACTACTGTCTTTTCCTATTGAATACAAAACAACAATATCTTCAAGATTATTTGTAGAACAAACTTCTCGAATAATATTAATAGAGTCAATTTCTAATTGTTTTAAATGTTTTTCCATATCCTAACATTCTACAATTATTTATTTTAATTAGCATACGCTTAATATAGTAGTTTTAAATTTACATAATTTTTTAATTTCAACAATCTGTAACAATTTTAAAAAAAGTTTTACATCTTATTTACAAGTTCATTTTTTTATAGCATACTTATTAAACAGTCAAGAAACATTAAAATAGAATAGAGAATGGGATTTGCACAAAATGGGGAAAGCCAAAAGAAGAATTTTTAATAAGTGTAAGTATTTATATCAAATGTCCTTAAGAAGAGAAGACGCAATCTTTGGAGTAGTACGAAATCTTAAATACAACAAGTTTGATATTCAAACTCGCGATATGATTACAATGTTTGGATTATCTGCAGAGGAATTATCCGAAGCTGGTGCAAGCTATGAAGAGCTAAGAGCCTTGCGCGGAATTTTAGATTAAAACTATTTGGAGATTTAATTTAGCTTTGAAAAATAAATTTTATACTTTTAGTGTTTATTGTTTAGTTAGTATATATTTAATTTCCCCTCCAGCAGCCTTTGCAACAGAAAACTATTTGTCTGCTGGAAATAAATATTATCAATCTTACATAAAAAGTCAAAACAAACAAGATTTAGAAAATGCTTATCTAAATTACTATAAGGCATCACAAACAAATCCAAGCGTCTCAAGTTTTTTAGGAATGGGAATTGTATTTATTGAAAAAAACATGAATGCACAAGCAAAAGCATATCTTTACAAAGCATATAGTATTGATAAAAACGATGCGGCAACAAACTACTATCTTGGAATTTTATCTTACAACAACGAAGAATATGTTAAAGCTTTAGACTACTTTAAAATCTCGTATGACTTAGGATTAGCATATAATTATCATTTAAATTTAATTATGGCAACAATCTACGAAAAAGTTGGAGATTTTGAACTAGCAAAAGAATATTATCAGAAAGCCAAAACACTAAACACAGAAAATAACACCTATCTGCAAAATAAACTACTTAGCATAGATGAAATAAAAGCCAATATTACAAAATATTTTGACGATGCAGATGAATAATTAATTTTGAATTTTCACACTATACAATTCATAATTTTGAGATTTTCCAGCAACTAAGAACTGAAAAGTCCCTAACACTGTAAAATTTAATTTTGATTTTGAAATTAACTCATAACAAGTTTTAAACAAAGATGTTGTTAACAAACTATCATTATAATTCAATTGCATTACTTTTTCTAAAAATTCTAATTCTTCTTTCAAATTTGTTTGACTTGATATTGCATCAAAAGTAATATCATAAGATAAAGATATATCTAAATTACTATATTTTTTTGATAATTCTTGTATAGATGACATTATATTTTGAATACATTGTGACGTATTTTCAATATTTCCAAAAACAAAAAAGCTTTCTTCAGTATGTCTTGTTTTGGCAGATATATATTGAGCATCTAAAGAATTAAACAACTCAGCAATCAAACTATTTTTTACATTTTTTAAATCACATTCTTGAATATTATTTTCAAAAAGATAACTTTTAATTTGCTGAACTTTAAAATTAACAAGAACAATAAATCTATTATACTTTCTCATTTCTCTAATATACTCTTGCTCAATTTGTTTTTGCGCAATAAGATCATTAAGTTTATGCTGTTTTTTAAGCTTTATATAATAAATTTCCTCTTGATACTCAATAAAATTAATTAAAAAATTCAAAATAATTGCAAACACAATAAAAACTACACATGCAATAATCCCGGTCAAATCTGCAACCCCAGACATAAACTGTTCTTGATTATAAAATCTTTGAACAAAATCAAACACCGGTAAAAATAAAAACTCGATATTTTCAACAAACGGCAAATCTGTTAATGAAAGGAACCAATAAAAAACACATGCAAAAGCATAAACAAAACAACCAACTTGCAGCAAAGATGCCAAATTTTTGATTATTACATACAAATAAGAATTTAAAGTATTTTTTTTCTTCATAATATTATATTATCTATCAATCTAGTACTGCCGATTTTAGCGCAAATCGCAACGAGCGTATTATTCTTAATTGTATCAACTTTTTCAAACTTGTCATAATCTATAAAGTTGAGATATTCAAGTTCCGCCTGTTTACTTAAAACACTTACTCCAGCATCAAACAAGTCTTGAGTAACAATAATCCCTTGCTCTACACATTTTTTAATTGTAAATAAAGCTTTAGAAAGAGTTTGAGCCTCTTTTTTTTGTTCATCTGTTAAATATTGATTTCTTGAACTAATCGCTAATCCAGACTCTTCTCTAACAATAGGACATGGAATGATTTTTATATCAAAGTTTAAGTCCTCAACCATTTTCTTAATTATAAATAATTGTTGTGCATCTTTTTGTCCAAAGAATGCATAATCTGGGGTGGTTATATTAAATAATTTTGAAACAACACTAGCGACGCCATCAAAATGTCCAGGGCGAGATTTTCCACATAATTGATTTACAAAATCATATGCAGGACACACAAGAGTCAATAAATCTTTATTATAATTTTCTCCGTACATTTCCTCTGCACTTGGAGCAAAAACAATATCTGCACCAACTTCTTTTGCAAGCTCGACATCTTTATCTAAAGTTCTTGGGTATTTAGAAAAATCTTCATTTATTCCAAATTGTGTAGGGTTTACAAAAACACTAACTATCGTTCTATCACAAGTTTCAACTGATTTTTTAATTAAGCTTGCATGACCGCTATGTAGTGCTCCCATCGTAGGAACCAAACCTATTGATAACCCTGCTTTCTTCCAGTCCTTAACTATTGTTCTTAACTCATTTATTGTGTGAATAACTGTAACCATTTAACTTCTCTATCTCTTCATTATCTAATTCAAAAGTCTCCGCGTCGTTTGGGAAATCACATCCCTCAACATCCTCAATATATTTTTTTATTGCATTTTCTGTTATAGAATAAATATCCGCATATTTTCTCGCAAATTTAGGAGTAAAATTAGAATATTTACCCAAAACATCATCTATCACCAAAACTTGTCCAGATGTTTGCGAACCTGCGCCTATCCCAATTGTTGGAATGTTTATATTTTTAGTTATAAATTCTGCCGCTTGAGCTGGAACCATTTCTAAAACAAGCATAAAAGCTCCTGCTTCTTCTAGTTTTTTTGCTTGTTCAAGAATGTTTAAGGTTTTATCAAAATCTTTACCTTGAATTTTATAACCACCTAACGCATGCATAAATTGAGGGGTAAATCCCAAATGCGCAACAACTGGAATTCCAATATTTGTAAGATGTTTAACTACAGAAATTATATAATCATTTCCCCCTTCTATTTTAACCGCTTTTGCGCCAGCTTTTATCAACTCACCTGCATTTCTTGCCGCATCTTCCACACTTGTATGGTAACTCATAAAAGGCATATCTGTAATTGTTAATGCACGACTTACGCCTTTTGCTACAGCTCGAGTGAAAATTTTCATCTCATCAATGCCAATTTTGTGAGTTGTGTCATAACCTAATGCTACCATAGCAAGTGAATCACCAATTAAAACACAGTCAATTCCTGCTGCATCAAGCATTTTACCTGTAGAATAATCATAACAGGTAAGCATTGTTATCTTCTTACCTGTATTATAAAACTTTCTTATAGTTTGCGTTGTTACTTGTTTTGCCATAATTATTTCTTGT
Source organism: Candidatus Gastranaerophilaceae bacterium (assembly GCA_045638605.1). Lineage (GTDB taxonomy): Bacteria > Cyanobacteriota > Vampirovibrionia > Gastranaerophilales > Gastranaerophilaceae > RGIG2134. The sequence goes on along the minus strand of JAZUBS010000015.1, from coordinate 106,189 downwards.
TGTGTTTATTTTTCTTTCTATACCAATAATAAATAGCTCTAGAAAGTCTATTAGAACTATGTCTCACATACCCTTCTTTGCTATCCTCAATTAATTTATTCGATATAATTTCAATACCTAATTCATTGATTTTTTCTTCATCAACCTTAACAGGGAATGAATTTGCAGCATAATACTTTTCAGCCAAGGTTTGAGGCAATGAATTATTCACCAAAATCGCATCTACAATATTATCATAACCACAATGATCAATAATTGCTTTTATATGGTCATAAGCACTGTAATTATCAGTTTCACCTGGTTGAGTCATAATATTACAAATATAAATTTTACTTGCCTTAGACTCAGCCACTTCTTTTGAAATTTCTTTAATTAACATATTTGGGATAACGCTTGTATATAAACTTCCCGGTCCAAGTATTATTAAATCAGCATCTTTAATTGCAGCAATTGCTTCATCCAAAGGTTTACAATTTTCAGGAATTGTAAATAATCTTTTTATTTTTAGATGAGCTTCCGGAATCATAGACTCACCTCTTACAATTGAACCATCTTCCATTTCTGCTGCTAATCTCATATCATCTAAAGTAGAAGGCAATACCCTCCCCCTAATAGACAAAACTTTGGAAGATTCCTTAACCGCATTAACCATATCACCAGTAATAGAGCATAGCGCAGTTAAAAACAAGTTTCCAAAACTATGTCCACCTAGACCTTCGCCTGTTTTAAAACGATATTGAAACAATTTCGTAACTAAATCATCATCATCTGCCAATGCAGCAATACAGTTTCTTATATCACCAGGGGGCAAAATACCCATTTCTTCACGTAATCTTCCGGATGAACCGCCATCATCACCCACAGTAACAATTGCTGTAATATTATTAGTTATATGTTTAATTCCTCTTAACAAAGTCGAAAGCCCAGTTCCTCCGCCAATAGCCACAATTTTAGGTCCATAATTAAGCTTTCTTCTTCTATAAAGAGTATCAATAATCGCGTTTTTATCTCGACTCTCTTTCACATCCAAAATAGAATAATTTGCATTTTTCCAGCCCAAGAAAAACAAAAGAGCCCCAAAAACTATAAACAGCCAAGCTATAAACTCAGAAGGCATGGCTTCTGCTATATCTTTAATCCACTCCATTATAGAAAAAACTGGACGCAAATCTAATAAAATAAGGACACCCAAAGCAACTACAGTCACCCCAATAAAAATCGCCAAAAACCAACGTTTCACCTGCATTCCAGGCAACAACCATGTCATATCTTTAGGCACTATAAACTTTTTATTAAATATTTTAAACATACATACTCCGCTTAATTTTTATACCCAACCAGAAACAACTGCCTTTTTATAATTTACCGGCACCGGAGAAATTATATCTTTAGCTTTCTGAACAATTTCCAATGCATTTTCACTATTTACTGAAAAATGTATTGTATCATATTTTACATCGGTAAATTTACCTTCTTTATTTCTTACCGTTGAATATTTTAATAAATTATTCAATCTATTGATATTAAAATCAATATTTCCAACAGTTTTTGAGTCGTAATCAACAGACCCGTCTTCGTTATAAATTTGATTTAATTGAATTTCATGCGCAACCCTAATATCTGACTCTTGTGAAACACGCTCTAAAACCTCACCGGTTGCCCCATAATAAACCAACCATTTATCAAATTTTTTAATAGCATTTGCAATAGCTAAAGAAAATTCAAAATCTTGAGCTGCTCGTCTATACATCGCACCGTGCGGACGAACATGTTCAATTTCTAAGCCATAAGATTTTGCAAAAGATGAAATTGCTCCAATTTGATAAATTACAAGAGCTTCAATCTCTTCCGGCTGTAAATCCATGTTTTTAAGTCCAAATCCTTGAATATCATCAAAACCAATATGCGCACCTATTGCAACATTATATTCTTTAGCCCTTAAAAGCGCTTCTCTAATTGTAAGAGGGGCTCCCGCGTGAAATCCACAAGAAATATTTACTGATGAAACATATTTCAAAAGTTCATACTCTTTTTCGTTCTTATAAACCCCAAAACTCTGTGCTAAATCGCAATTGAAATCAATATTTTTATTATTCATAATAAATCACCATAAAACTTTACTTTATTATTATACAAGATAAAGAAATATAGTCTATAAAATCAACAAAGTGTAATATTTTGTAAATTGTAACTTTTTATTACAAAAACTCCTTTTTTGATTTTTATAAGGCAATTTTAAATATTTAGGAGTTTAATAAAATCAGAAATCAATTTAATAAAGGAAAAAGAATGCGCACTACTAATTTAACTCAACCTATAAAAATCAAATCAAATTCACAAACAAACAAAAGGCTATCAAGTAAACACGATTACTTTTGCAAAGATATTATGACAAAAGAAGAATTTGATAATTTTGTTAAAGAACTAGACAAAGAAACACAAAAAATAATTTCGGAAAATGAAGCTATGAGCGTAAGAGTAAAACGGCTAGAAGCCCAAACAGCTAAGAAAATGAAAAAAGCACTTACTGAATCAATAGATGCACTTATAGAACAAGGACAAGCCGTGCCGGCAAAACTAATTAACAAACTGAGAAGTTTAAAATAAATGAAAATTATAGCTTTAAATCATAATAATTTATCAAATCAAAAAGATATTTTCAAGCAAAATACCTGCTCCTTTTTATTGCCCCAAAACTATAAGTTATTAAAAACTGATACGATAAGTTTTAAAAAGCAATATACCCCGCAAGAAAGAGGCATGGAAGATGTTTCTGTTGTTGAATTGATGGCTCACAACTATCTTGATTTAAGGAGAAAAGATTGGGGCTCCTCCATTGTTTATGATGATTTAACCCCACATAATATATCAGACAAATTAAAAGAAAATTTCCTTGATGTTATAACAAAGGTCGGACCGGCAGTTCATGCTGATGCAAATTTGGTAGAATGGAAAACTTTTTTAAATACTGATTACAAAATGGCTTCTTGCAAAGGAGTCAATAAAGCAAGAAGTGATAGATTAAGAGATTATTCTGCTGTTAATCGTATTAATATTGATAAAACATTCCTCGCGCAAGATATGGCTTTATATATAGATAAATTGAAAAACAATGCTGCATATCAATTTTTAGCTATGATTATAGCTTTTAATGACGTAAAAAAGTCAAACAGACATATTCCTTTACCTTTTAATGTTCAGGTTTTAGCAAAAACTTTTGCCCAAATCGATGAAAATCGTGAGATTATGAGTATTGATAAGTTATCAAAGTTATACCACAGTAACTTGATAGAATATGCGTTGATTAATAATCCTGAGCGAATAATTCATATAGATGACAAGGCTCCTGTTTCTGATATGAAACACTGTTGGATTTGTGTTCCTGGACGAACTGAAGATGATGTTATTCAAAATAATTTTATTAATCTAGTAGAAATTTTCAGTAACATAAACTGGTGTACTCATTCTAGAGAAGATAAAGCAAGGGCACAAGTTGAAACTGGAGACTTCTTTGTTTATCTAAAAAGAGATGAAGATAACAACTGGACACCAATGACAGCCATTTCTACTGATAACCGTTACAAAAAACAAGAACAATTAGGAGTTATAGAATTACAAGGAATAAAAAATAATTATATCTTAACTAACGAAGATTACGCTAGAATTAAACTCTTAATGCAAAAAATTGATAAAAAATTGAAATTCAAACACAGAGATATTAATGATAATGTTCCAACTGCGTGTGTTCAGATGTCAATTATGAAGTATCTAGAAAAAGGTAGTCCATTAGCTAACGCTATTTCTGAAATTAGAAAGGCTAATGAACAAATCTATGATATGAAGGCGCAAAGTGTAAAATATCGTGAAAAAATAAAATTACTCAAACCTTCTCCAAACTTGAGTATGGAATATTCTGAACGACTAAAAACAGAAAGTGAAATTCAACAGCTTAATGAACTAGCTAAAGCACTAGAACAAAAGATTTTAAATATTAAAGAAAAAAACAAAGAGTTATATAATAATTTGTTTCAAGTAATTGGCGCTAATCCCACAAGCACCGAATATTCAGTGATTAATACAATGAAAGTCTTAAACAAAGTTTTAGATTATGATTTAAAAGACATAACATATGATAATATAAATATCCACCAAATAGATTTGTCTGAACAGGAGGCAAAAACATATCCCACAATATCCTCAACGAATGTTTCAATCCCTATTAAGGCAACAAAAGCGGATTTTAGCAAAAAGGTTTTGATAAACAAACTTATTCAAACAATGTCTAAGTTGAATTTAAATGAGCTTGCAACTTCAGAAAACTTGTTGTCTTTGGGTATTTATAATCCAATTGTTGATATAGATTATGAGTTAAAACAAAAAAGACCTTATTGCCAAGTTCCACTGATGTATTTTGGAATAGATGAAGATGATTTACTATGCAATGTAAAAACTATTGACATTTTTTACATGAAAAATTCAGGAATTAAAAAATTTCCTAAAAATTTATCAATCGTAAATAAATTATATTGTAACGATGCGCAGTATCGTAAGTTTAAAAATGAAATAAATCTCTTAAAAGCAAGAAATCCACAAATGCAATTACATATTAGTAATTCTAGGTAAATTTTATTATTTTGCTATAAGTTCTTTTAATTTTATAAAACAAAAAAGGCAACTTTATCAGTTGCCTCTAAATAATTTTTTTTAGATTAAAAACTTTCCATTTTCATAAATCAGCTTGTCATCGGCATAGATTTGTCCACCATTTTTCATGTTTTTAATTAAATCCCAATGTAGACCAGATACGTTTTTTCCTCCTGTTTCTGGATATGACGCACCTAATGCCATATGAATTGAGCCGCCGATTTTTTCATCAAACAATATATTACCGGTAATTTCTTGAATTCTATCATTAGTGCCGATTGCGATTTCACCAACAAATCTAGCACCTTCATCTTGATTAATCATAGCCGCAAAGAAATCTTCACCTTGTTCGACTTTATAGTCAACAACTTTTCCGTTTTCTAAAGTCAAAAGGATTTTGTTTACTTCATTTCCTCTATAAATTGCTGGAAAATCAAAATAAATTTGTCCATTTGCGCTATCTTCAACGGGAGAGGTAAAAATTTCTCCATCAGGGAAGTTGTTTAGCCCACAGCAATTAATCCATTTTCGTCCTGTCGTTGAGAATGTAATATCTGTTTTTTCTCCAACAAATCTGATTTTTGTTGTTGTGTTTAAATAATCAGTTTTACTTTGTTGCTCTTTTTCAATTTCTTTCCATTTAGCAACAGGATCTTCTACATCTAAATAACAAGAGTTAATAATAAATTGTTTGTAATCTTCCAGTGACATTCTAGCTTCTTGTGCTAACGCCTGGGTTGGGAAATCAGCGATAACCCAGTTAGCTTCACCCTTTGCGCTGCGCGACATTAGAGTTTCAGACAAGTTTCTTGTTGCCCGAGAGCGTTTTGCTTGTTTTTCAGGAGAAATACGCGCAAGTTGCTTAACGTTTGATGGCGCAGAAATAGAAATAAAGTTTTTAACTGTTTCATATTCCATTTTAGACATTTCATCAACAAATTCTAACTGTTCATCTGTCGCATTTTTAAAAAATGTCTCAGTGATACCATCAATTCCACAACGCACAAGAGGATTTCCTCCGCGTTTTAGTACAGCTTTATAAATTTCATTTATAAGTGGTGCACTTTGCGCATTATCTGTTTTTATTACAGTTAAATCACCTTTTTGCACGTCGGTTGAATACTCAACCAAAACTTTTGCGTATTTTTCCCAAATATTATCCATTTAGTCCTCTGTATTTTCGTTATTTGTAATACCTAATTTTCTAAACTCTTTGCTTGTTGAGCTTAACAACACTCCACGTTTAGACTCTCTAATAAATTGAAGAAGTTTTTTAATATGCTCATCTTGTGGCAAAGTTTGCTCAATAATTTCACAAGCTTTTGTTGTGGTAATATCATTAGAATCTAAAATTTTAAAAGCATCTTTTAGATTTTTTCTTTCTTCTGGACTAAAACCGCGTCTCTTTAAGCCAATTGAATTTATACCATGAATTAAGCACTGTCTTCCATCAGCCTTGCAATAAGGTGGAATATCTTGTCTAGATGCAGAAAAACCGCTGATAATACACATTTCACCAATTCTTACATTTTGATGGAATACACTCATCCCACCAATAAATGCACCTTTTCCAACTTTACAGTGACCGCCTAATGTTGCGAGGTTTGCCAAAATTGCTTCATCTTCAATTACGCAATTATGAGCAACATGTGATGATGTCATTAATAGACAACGATTTCCAACTCTAGTACAATTATCACCGCTTACAGCTCCGCGATTAACTGTTGCATATTCTTTGATTATACAATTCTCACCAATAATTGCTTTTGTTGGTTCATTCTTATACCCCAAATCCTGAGGCGCTGTACCAATTGAAGCAAAAGGAGAAATAGATGTACCTGAGCCTATTTCACAGTGCTCAAGATATGCATGTGCCATAATTTTTACATTATTACCTAATTTTACATTTTCACCAATATACGCATATGCTCCGATTTCGCAACCTTCACCAATAATTGCATCTGGTGATATTATAGCTGTTGGATGTATCATAATAACTCCTCCTTCTTACATAATAGAAAATGTTAATTCTGCGCTAACAGTCAATTTTCCATCTACGTACCCCTTAACCTCAGTTTTTACAATAGGTCCTTTTCTTTTAATAATATAACTTTCCATATCTAATCTATCACCAGGGCGAACAATATTTTTAAATCTCGCACCATCAACGCCGGCAAAAAGCGCAAGTTTTCCTTTATATTCAGGTAAATTCATCAATATTCCCGCACTTAACTGAGCCATAGCTTCAATCTGCAAAACCCCTGGCATAATAGGATTTTCTGGAAAATGTCCGCAGAAAAATTGCTCATTCATTGTAACATTTTTATAACCTTTACAATACTCACCCGGAACACATTCCGTTATTCTATCAACCAATAAAAATGGATATCTGTGTGGAATCATTTTCATTATTTCCATAATATCGTAAGATACAGCTTCACTCATTTATTTATCCTCCATAAGTTTAGTCTTTATTTTTTTAGCAAAATTAACATGAACAGCATGTCCTGCCTCTTTTACAATAATTTCTGTCTTGTAATCAAGCGGATTAAATCCCGTCAAATACAAATCTCCCAACAAATCTAATATTTTATGTTTTGCTGGCTCAAACTCACTGTTTAATTCAGTTGTATAACCATCGTCTGTTAAACCAACTGTATTTTCTATACTCACACCTTTAGCATATCCTGCAGCTTGAAGCATCTCTAAATCTTTAAGATAGCCAAAAGTTCTTGCTTGTGCAATTTCTGAAAAGTCATCATTTACACTAACCCAACGATGGTTTAGTTCAGGATGATTAAAATTCACCCCATACGTAATATTTAACCTATCAGAAGGAAACATTACAAGATGAGTTTTTCCATTTATGTAATACATTGGCTCGCTAATAATATAAGATTTTTCATCAACAGACTCAATACCAACTTCATTAAAAGCATCAATCCATTTTTGAGATGCTCCATCTAAAATTGGCAACTCAAAATGACTTAAATAAACGTCAATACTATCTATCCTACATAATGCACAAGCTGCCATAAAATGCTCAATAAGCATAACTTGAACATTAGCATTTCCAATTACAGTACAATGCTCAGTCGAAACCACATTTTCCACTTTAGCGTCAATAGTTTGTCCTGCAAAATGAAACCTAATACCTTTTTCAGAAGAAGGGACTAATTTTACCTCACACTCAGTACCGGTCATTAAGGCTACTGATTTTACAGATATTTCTTTTTTTATTGTTGTCATACTATAACCTATTCTTCATCTGTTTCCAACGCTTTAAGCAAATGTTCGTATTTTTTAAACTTAACAACCAACTCTTCTGCTGATTTCATCATTTTCATTTGTTTAATAAAATCTTTTCTAGGAACAGCCGGTGCACCAAGAATAATAGAACGTTCAGGAAAACTTTTTGTAACTCCAGCTTGAGCCATAATAATACTATCTGCACCAATGTTTAAATGATCTGCAAGTCCTGCTTGACCCGCGATAACTACCCTATCACCAATTACACAGCTTCCCGCAATACCAACTTGAGAAACTATCATACAAGCTTTTCCAATTTTACAATTGTGCCCAATTTGTACAAGGTTATCAATCTTCGTAGAAGCTCCAATTACAGTATTTTCAATTGTACCTCTGTCAATTGCCGAATTCGCACCGATTTCAACATCATCTTCAATAACAACTGAACCAATTGAAGGAATTTTATAAATTTTTTGTTTTGTATTAGCTTCTTTGATTTCGCCTGATTGTTTTGCTTTTTCAATATTATCTGGATTTTCAGTTACAAAACTAAAACCATCGGCACCAATTGAGCAACCTTGTTGAAGAATAACTCGATTACCAATTTGAACATCATCACCAATATGACAACCTGCGTGAAACAAACAATTTTCACCGATAACAACATCACGACCAATATAACAATTAGGTAGAAGCTTAGTTCCACTTGCAATTTGCGCCCCTCTTGAAACAACAACATTAGCACCTACTGAAACATTTTCTGCAATTTTTGCTTCAGGGTGAACTACAGCTGTTGGATGTATTCCAGATTGAGTTTCTGGCGGAATATAGAAAAGATGAAGCAATTTCATCATTGCAAGTTTTGGTCTTTCAACTTCAATTGTTGAAATACTATCTAAATTCACACCCAATGGAACAAGTGCAACTTTAGCATTTGACTTAGAAAGATTTTCAATTTCTTCTTCTCCTAAAGCTAATGCCAAAGTGTTTTCATCAGCCAACAGTGGTGGAGAAATTCTATTAATTGTAGTTGTTGTAACTTTAGTGAGAATACCACCGACAATTTCTGTAATTTGTTCCTGTGTGTAAGATTTCATATTAACATCCTCTTTAAATAATAAGTCTAATTTATCTTAATTTTATAACTAATCCTTAAAATAAGCAAAATTCTTGTTAATATTACTATACAAAACTTTGCAGTGCAAGTTCTTAACAAAGCGACTCCCTTGTTATAAAAGGGAGTCGCTCATAAAATATTTAAAATTACAACTGACTTGGTCTATCCAATCTTGGATCAATATTACCCTTTCCAAAACGGCCACTTTCTGTCAATGGATCCATATATTGAACAAATCTTTTGATATAATTTTTGTTTTTTGTTGGTTCTTCATATGGAGCATAAGCATCATAACGCCTAACATTTATCATACGAACAGATTCTTGAGAATATCCTGCATTTCTCAAATAATCTTCGTTTAGTAACCTTTCTGAATCGATTACCGCTTCAACCGGCAACAAACTACAAGCAAAAAATAAAACCATCATTGAAATTATAATCTTTTTCATTTTTTCTACCCGCTTACTAAGTATATCTATACATCCTAATTATAATATATTTTCAGAAAAAATAAAACCAACTATATTGCGTATTCTTTTACAATTTTTTCAAACTCATCCAAAAGCTCACTTTCTGGAACTTTTTTAATAATTTCACCTTTTTTAAAAATATATCCCTCACCAATCGCACCAGCTATACCAAAATCTGCATGTTTTGCTTCCCCTGGTCCATTTACAGGACACCCCATTACCGCAAGTGTTATTGGCTTATCCAAATCTTTAAACCTTTCTTCTACTTTTTTAGCTAACGAAATTAGATCAATTTGTGTTCTGCCACAAGTTGGGCATGATATAAAATTAACCCCTTTTTGCCTTAAATCCAAAGATTTTAACACTTCAAAACCGGCATACACCTCTTCTATCGGGTTTTCAGTTAATGAAACTCTAATCGTATCTCCAATTCCCTGTGAAAGTATTGCGCCAATTCCAACACCTGATTTTATCAAGCCTGCTTTTAAAGTACCCGCTTCGGTAACACCAACATGAAGAGGATAATCAATTTTTTGTGCAATTAAATTGTACGCCTCAATTGTAGTTAATACTGAACTTGATTTTAAAGATACCTTTATCAAATCAAAATCATTATCTTCTAATATTTTTATGTGTCTTAGCGCACTTTCTACCATTTTTTCAGCTAAAGTCATTTGAGTATTAGCTTCAAGGTCTTTTTGCAAAGAACCAGCATTTATTCCTATTCTAATAGGAACTTTATTTATTTTTGCTAAATTCACAACTTTTTTTACATTTTCTTCTTTACCTATGTTTCCAGGGTTTAATCTTAAAGCATCAATTCCGTTTTCTATACATTGGATTGCTAATCTATAATCAAAATGTATATCAGCAATCACTGGGATTGGAGATAATTTTTTAATATCTTTTATTGCGGCAGCTGCATCTTTATTCAAAACAGCCAATCTAATTAACTCACAACCCGCTTGGGAAAGTTCTTTTATTTGCGCAACCGTTGCCTTAATATCTCTTGTATCAGTATTGCACATAGATTGCACGCTAATTGGTGCCTCAGAGCCTATTTTTACATTACCAACTTGTATTTGTTTTGTTTTTCTTCTTTTTATCATAATATTTATATAGCACAAAAATAAAGTGTAAAGCTTAAAAATGGAGAAAATTATGAAAATAGCTGTTATATCTGATATTCATGGAAATCTACAAGCACTAGATGCTGTTTTAGAAAACATAAAAAAAGAAAATTGTGACAAAATATTCTGTCTTGGAGATTTAGCAATGGCAGGTCCGCAACCTAATGAAACAATAGAAAAGATTAAAATTCTACTCGAAGAAGGAAATTTTGAGCTAATCCAAGGCAACACAGATGAATATTTATCAAAAAACAGTGATGAAATATATCAAACTATAAAAAAAGTAAATCTAATAATGGCTGAAGCTTATAATGCAGATAGAAATATTATAACAAAAGAAAATTTAGAATTTTTAAAAAATTTACCAGCGCAAAAGAATATTGAAATAAATGGGGTGAAACTTTTATTAGTACATGGTTCCCCTCGTGCAAACAACGAAAATATTTTCCCAGAAATGCCTTTAGAAAAAATTGAAGAAATGTTAGTTGAGGTTGATGCAGATTTAATATTCTGCGGACACACTCATCAACCTTGTGGATACCAAACAAACACAAAACAAACCGTAATTAATGTTGGTAGTGTTGGTCGCCCCTTAAATGAAGCGCCTAAAGCTTGTTATTTACTATTAGAAATAATTAAAGATACTAACGAATTTTATGTCGAACATAAATTAATTAGATATGACAAAGAAAAAGCTGCAAATATATTAAAAGAAAGGAATTTTGATGGTGCAGACAAATTAGCAGCTATGTTAATTAGTGCATCTGAAAGATACCCTTCCTAGATTTTGCATTTTATGCTTGTAAATTTTGTAATTTATTGGTAATATTCACAAAGAAGAAATAGGAGATTATGTTTATGAACAAAATTAAATTATTAGTTTCTACTTTAACTTTAATGGTTATTGCATCAATGTCGAACGTCGCGAATGCTGCCGATACAATTGGAGTTGCAAATTATAAAAAAATTGAATCAGAATACAATTATGCTAAGAAAGTTTATAAAGATTTAGACAATAAAATTGTTGATTTACAACAATTTGTAATAGACAAAGATAAAGAATTTAAAGCAATTGAATCACCTATTCAAAAGAAAAATTTTGAAGAAAAAACTCAAAAAGAATATAAAGCAAAAGAAGATGCTGTTTTGCAGTTAAAAATAACAAAACAAGACGAAATTTATGAAAACATTTTGAATGCAACAAAAGCCGTAGCAAAACAAAAAGGATTAAGCATGGTTGTTGATTACCGTGTAATTTTTGTAGGTGGTGTTGATATTTCTGATGATGTAATTAAATATTTAAATAACACACCAACTCCTAAAAAATAGTTACTTATTACAATAAAAAAGCGGACTTATTTAAACAAGTCCGCTTTTTTATATCCTTATTAAATAAAACATGTTAAGAAAATTTACAAAACAACTAAAAATTTTTTAAAAACATGCAATTTTCGAAAATAAAAAGTTTTTATATAAATATCAAGAGAGAGAATTAGTATATTTACGATGACTAGTATTGGAACAAACAATGCAAATATTGATGCGCAATTAGCCGTAAAACGAGCCGAAGAAGAAGAACAAAAAAAAGCTCAAGCGGCAAAATTAGAAGCTGAAAAAAAGGCACAAGATGCCGCAAAAAAAGCTGAAAAAAAACCGCCTCAACAGACTAAACCTAAAGCTGAAGATGTTTCTATACACACAACGCAACAAGAAACCTCAACAACTAAACCACAACAACTAACAAATAATACACAAACATCTATTTATGCTAGAGATTCTATAACCCAATATGAACCATATAGTGATTCTACTACATTAAGTGGGGGTAATATTCAATTTACCAGTAGTTATGCTTCACAACCTAGTTATCTTGATACGGTTGATTTTTCATCAAACAATTCAAAAACAAGCGATAATGATAATTTTGGATTATCTGCAACCGACTCTGAATCTAATAATGATACATCACCAATACCCGGCTTTTCAACACTTGATGTATTAAAACCCGGGTCAAAAGAAAGTGAATTACTGAGAACAGAGTCCACCAATAATACCGATAACAAGCCTAAAGACCTTACTTTAAATATTGAATTTAAATCAGAGGTACTAGAAGAGCTAAAAGAACTTAATCAAAAAGCCGAAAAAATAGGCTTTAAAGGCATATATTTTACAAATGGAGATGATATAAAAGATTTTAGTGAATGGCTTTCCAGTTTAGAAGAAAGAAAAAACAGAGAAAAATTTGACTTGTCTTTTACACAATATCCGGAAGGTTTTTGTAAAAGACAACTACAATATGCACAAGAGGACGCTAAACGACTTGGTAAAATTTTTGACAAGCATCCACTAGATATAGAAACCTTTATAAATAAGTTCAACGAACAAGACGAAAGACTGCAAGTAGCCTTTTTACATTGGGCGAGTTCAAATTCTGATAAGATATACTCTAATAAGCGTTTAACAAAAAAACTGGATGAAATTTTAACCTCTAATGAAACAAAAATCTCAGTAAAAGCAGCTGCACTATATTGCATTGCGGCAAATCAAAAATTAACAAAAGAAGAAAAAGAAAAATTTTACGCAAAATTAGATGCACAAAAAATAAAACAAATAATAAATAAACAAATAATTCTGGATGCACCGACTAAAGAAGATGGTGAAAGAATGATGGCGGCAGCAGCTAATACTGTAAATACAGCTAACGCTGCTGGTTTCACTTTAATTGCAGGAACAGCGGCAATAATGGGAGCAGCATACTGTCAAACTGAAGAAGATACAAAGGCTCTTTGTTCTGCAATAGAAACAGATACTGACGCGGGAGCTCGAACAAAAGGGAGAATGACAAAATACTTTAGAAAAGATTTACAACTAACAGCGCATACGTGTGCGCTAAATGACCCCAATCATATTTGTGTATCTACCGCTATTGAAGGAATTTCGGATTTACATCAAGACAATCAACCACAAGCAATTAAAATAACTTGCTCACACAAAAACGTAACAGAAGATGATAGAGTTCTATTATCAAAGCAACTCCACAGATGCCATAAAGACGTACAAGATGAAGCCATCAAAATCTTTTTAGCAGAAAAATGTAATACGCAAAGTGCGAGGGTTATGGCTTCGTTTGCGGAAGAACTTCCACATTTAAACATTCCACTTGAAAACAAAGTCACATATTATAACCAAATTAAAGACTCAGAAGTTGTTTCTACTCAGATTATAAATGAGGTTAAAAATCAATTAGAAGAACAATATTTTAAAGAAACAAACAGAAAAGATTTTGACCAGTTTGCTCAATCTGCTGCGAAAAATCAAGACATACGTAATATTGAAACAAAATGCTCGACCACTACAAATAAAGATATCTCCACTCAAGATAAAACATCTGGATTTTGGAATGTTATAAAAACATTAACATCACAAGCTTGCTTATTTCTTGAAAATCGCGCACATTCAGCACATTGCAAGCCAACAATATCTCAATTTGTTGATATGCTCGAAAAAGAAATATTTACAGCAGAATTTGTTGCAAATGCCGGCTACAAAGATGTTTTAATTAAACAATTTTCCGCATTAAACGGCGATACGCAAAAAGAAGTATTAAAGACTTTAAGTGTTGAAGATAAATTAATGATGCGCAAAAAAGGACTTCTTCCAAGAAGATTTTGGGAGCAAGTTGATGAATTAGTCGCAAATAAAGCACTTGAAGGCGGGCATATTTCAAGTTCTGACGCTAGATATCTAGCACATACAGCCTCAAGTTCTATTTTATACCGTTGTTTAACGAGCTCAAATATTAAACTATCAGAAGATGACAAATCTTTATTTAAGAAAAAATTGGTCGAAAACCGTTATTTAAAAAACATTAACGGACAATATCAAAAAGCATAATTGATTTATATGGTGAGCAAAAGCAGCTTATAATTCGATATTCACCTTAATATTAATCAATTGCGTACCCACCAACAATCTTACATAAATAATGTCCGATTTTGTTCTTTTTAACACAAATTTGGTGGCACACGTTTTTTTAATTCCTGATTAAAACACATACTTTTTGCCGTTTTTGCCCACCCTATTTGCCCGCGTCATCCTGAACTTGTTTTCACTACTGTCCATGATAATTCAAATATAAATTTTACGAATGGAGACAATAGCGGAGATGAAATCTCCGCCATAGCGGCTTTGCCGCTTTAGCTAGTTATGTAGGGTGCGTCGTTTTGACGCACCAATTATTTTTCAAATCTTGTGGTGCGTCTAAAGACAGCACCCTACTGTTTGCTAATTTTTGATTTTATTTGCACCGCTAAATTGTAATTTATTTTTTAACCATAGAGCGTAATTTTTTGAGTTGATCACGGATTTCCGCTGCGCGTTCAAAATCCAAAAGTTTTGCAGCTTTGTGCATATCTTTCTCAAGTTTATCAATAAGTTTTGGCAAATCCTTTGTTTCTATATTTAAATCAATCATTTCTTCCGCAATGATATCTTCTAAATTTCTATAACTTGCAACAAGTTGAAGAAGATTATTTTCAATAGGTTTTTTAATAGTTTGCGGAATAATACCATATTTTTTATTGAATTCAATTTGAATTTGACGGCGCCGTTTTGTTTCATCAATAGCTGCTTTCATTGAATCAGTAATCTTATCCGCATACATTATAACTGTACCGCAAGCATTTCTAGCAGCCCGCCCAATTGTTTGGATTAAACTTGTTTCTGAGCGTAAAAAGCCTTCTTTGTCTGCATCCATAATCGCAACAAGCGAAACTTCTGGAATATCTAAGCCCTCTCTAAGCAGGTTTACACCAATTAAAACATCAAATTCGCCAAGTCTTAAATCTCTTAAAATCTCAACTCTTTCTATAGATTGAATTTCACTATGCAAATATCTCACACGAACTCCCATTTGGGTAAAATAATCGCACAAATCTTCGGCCATTCGTTTTGTTAATGTCGTTACTAAAACTCGTTCATTTTTTTCTGCACGGATGTTGATTTCTTTTATTAAATCATCCACTTGATATTCAATTGGTCGAACATCTATCTCTGGGTCGAGTAATCCTGTTGGTCTAATTATTTGTTCAATTTCTTGTGTCGCAGTTGATTTTTCAAACTCAGCAGGCGTCGCGGATACATAAATTTTTTGGTTTACTCTTTCCAAAAACTCATCAAATTTTAAAGGTCTGTTATCTTTTGCACAAGGAAGCCTAAAACCATAATTTATGAGAGTGTCTTTCCTAGCGGCATCACCATTATACATCCCTTTAAGTTGCGGAATAGTTACGTGTGATTCATCAATTACAACCAAGAAATCCTTTTTAAAATATTCCAATAATGTTGCAGGAGGTGAGCCAACTGGGCGACGTTCAATTATTCTTGAATAATTTTCTATTCCTGAACAATAACCCATTTCTTTCATCATTTCAATATCATATTTAACTCTTTGCTCAAGTCTTTGTGCCTCAACTATTTTGTTTTCATTTTGAAGTTCCGCTAACCTTGTTTGTAATTCCTGTCTAATTAGTCTAATAGTTTCTTCTTGGTCTTCATCATTACTAATATAATGCACTGCAGGATAAATAATTATTGTTTTTGACGTTTCAATTATTTCACCTGTTACATAATCAATTTTTACAATTTTTTCCACTTCATCACCGAAGAAAGTTATTCTGGTTATAACTTTTTCGTAGCTGGGCATAACCTCAACAACATCACCACGAGCGCGAAATGTGCCGTATTTTAGCTCAACATCGTTTCTTTGATATTGACTGGAAACTAATTTTCTTAAAAATGTGTCTCTGTCTATTTCATCACCAATACTAAGTGAAGATGTTCCTTTAAAATAGTTTTCAGGTAATCCTAAACCGTAAATACAACTAACAGAAGCTACAACAATAACATCATTTCTTTCAAACATACAACGAGTTGCATTGTGCCTTAGCCTGTCAATTTCTTCGTTTACTGTTGCTGATTTTTCTATAAATGTATCAGTTCTAGGAATATAGGCTTCTGGTTGATAGTAGTCGTAATAACTTATAAAATATTCAACGGCATTTTCAGGAAAAAGTTCTTTAAATTCATTGTAAAGTTGCGCCGCTAGAGTTTTGTTATGAGCGATTATAAGTGTTGGTTTTTGCACTCTTTCAATAACATTTGCTATTGTAAAAGTTTTACCAGAACCGGTAATTCCTTTTAAAACTTGAGCATCATCACCTCTATTAATACCATTAACGAGAGCCTCAACCGCTTGTGGTTGGTCTCCCGCTAATGAATGTTTTGAATGAATTTTAAATTTTTTCTCCATAAATATATTCTAACATATTTATGGAGAAAAAATTAGTCATGACTTTTGTTATTACAGACATTTTGCGTCTAAAAGTCCTTTTTTGGTTGTTTCAGATATTACTTTACCAGTGTTTGGATTTAGTTTTTTATGAGTATATTTTTTAACTGATAATGCGTATTTAATTTCAGAACTTAGTACTTCTTCTGTGATTTGTCCTTTATCATTATATTTTGCTTGATATGGATCTATGCCTGCAGGCCAATGCTTTGGCTCAAATATACTTTTTTTAATTTTTTGTCCATTTGAATTGAGAATCAAGCTTTCTACTTTCCCATCTTCAAGCCTTGTTAATTTTGCACTAAGTGATCTTCTGGCATTTTGTGGCTTTTGGTGAATTTCATCTAAGTATTTTCTTGTTAGAGCTAATGTTTGAGGGAAATATTTTTCTAAAACATCTCTATTTCTATCAAATTTTCCTCCACTGATAATTAGTGCTGCGCATTCTGCAAATAATTCAGAATTTGAATTTATGTCGGTATGGAAACCTAAATCGTTGTCTCCTGTTCTCTCAATTTCTGCTCTCAGTGCATCGTGTTCTCTTTTTGCCGCTTTATCATAATCATCATTCCAGCAACATCTGTTAAAGCTAGAACCCGTATTGTTATAAAAATCTAAAGCATGTCCGAGTTCATGCAATAAGCTATCTTCACTTGTACATATTCGTTCATATTTGCAATTATAATATGCTCTAGCGGTAAATCCATAAAAATAACGCAATTCAGCGGTTTCGGTCGCTAAGTCTGCAAGCACAAGGGCATTTTGGTCTTCTAGGTAATCTTTCATGTCGTCAAGTTGATCTTCGCTCATTGTTGCGCAACGTTGTTCATAATTGAATGTTTTTATTTCTCCGTTGGGTTTAGTTACACTATAACCTTCATCTGTGTGTTGAACAATGTATTTTTGACCGTCTATAAGTTGACTGTACGTGTTTGAATCTATTTTTGTTTTTGAGGAAATTTTGTAATATAAGGATGATACATTTTGTGGAGTGATTTTGTCAGGGGTTAAGGCTATTGGTTCGTTAACTTGAGGTGTGGATAATGTAAATGTATCACTATTACAGCTGGTTAATAATCCTACTAGTCCTGCAATTAATGCATTTCTGCTTATTGTAATAGTCTGGTTTTGATGTGCATTGTTGTCGTATCTTTGTCCGTTAAATGTTGGCGTTGATAATTTTGAAATTTGCATATTTTCCCTTTCTGTATTTTAAATTTTTATTCAAATAAACACTTAAACAAAAAATCTTTTGCCAGTTAATTATTATTTTTTTAATTTTTGTTTTATAATAGGTTTATGAATAATTTTTAGGGAGTGAAAAAGTTGAGTTATAAAGATTTAATTAAAAAAACAGCAATAGAACAAAGTCAAATGCTTAGAAATAAAGAAGTTTCATCTGTTGAACTTGTTAATGCTCATTTTGAAAGAATTGAAGAAGTTGATGAGAAGCTAGGTTCTTTTAATAGCTTAACTAAAGAAGAAGCTTTAAAAACAGCACAAGAAGTTGATAAAAAAATAAAAAATGGTGAAGAATTGCCAATCCTTGCTGGAGTGCCACTTGCATTAAAAGATAACATGAATATGGTTGGTTCATATACAACTGCATCAAGTAAAATTTTGGCTAACTTTGTTTCTCCATTTGATGCAACAGTTACTAAAAAATTAAAAGAAAATTATGTTCCGATTGTAGGAAAAGCGAATATGGATGAGTTTGCGATGGGTAGTTCAAACGAAAACTCAGCAACAAAACTTGTTCGCAACCCTTGGGATTTAAACAAAGTTCCAGGTGGCTCATCAGGTGGGTCTGCTGCTGCCGTTGCTGCTTGCGAAGTCCCATTATCACTAGGTTCTGACACAGGCGGTAGTATTCGTCTTCCAGCAAGTTTTTGCGGTATTGTTGGAGTAAAACCTACTTATGGTAGAGTTTCTAGATATGGTTTGATTGCTTTTGCATCTTCATTAGATCAAATTGGGCCGTTTTCAAGATGTGTAGAAGATAGCGCACACGTTTTAGAAGCAATTTCTGGTTATGATGAAAAGGATTCTACATCTTTAAATATGGCGGTTCCTAAATATTCCCAATTAATGAAAAAAGACATTAAAGGACTAAAAGTTGGCGTTATCACTGAACTTTTAGCGGAAGGTGTTAGTGCAGATGTTAAAAAAGCAATGGAAGCTGCTATTCAAAAATACAAAGATTTAGGCGCAGAAATTGTTGAAGTTTCATTGCCATTGTTAAAATATTCAATTGCAGTTTATTATATTATTGCAACAGCAGAAGCAAGTTCAAACTTGGCAAGATTTGACGGTGTAAAATATGGACACCGTTCAAAAGATGCAAAAACATTAATTGATATGTATTGCAAAACTCGTGCAGAAGGCTTCGGAGATGAGGTTAAACGTCGTATAATGCTTGGAACTTATGCCCTAAGCTCAGGTTATTATGATGCATATTATAAAAAAGCACAACAAGTTCGTCGTTTAATCAAAAATGATTTTGATAAAGTATTTACTCAAGCAGATGTAATTATTTGCCCTACTTGTCCTTACACTGCATTTGAAATTGGTTCTAAAGTACAAGACCCGCTTTCAATGTATTTAACAGATATTGGTACAATTACAGCTAACTTAGGTGGAATTCCAGGTATGAGCATTCCTTGTGGTTTTGATTCTACAGGCATGCCAATTGGTTTGGAATTATTAGCTCCGGCTTTAAAAGAGGATGTTATGCTTCAAGCAGCTTATGCTTTTGAGCAAGCAACTGATTTTAATACAAAAATTGCAAATATTTAGAATATTTGAGGGTGTATGAAAAAATTATTAATAGCTTTAACTATGGTATTGGCTTTTGGTGCTATTGCGCCAAAAGTTTTTGCCGTTAGTTATAATTTAGAGGCAATAAGACTATATAACATGGGATTAGAACAATACAAAAAAGGAGCTTACAACTCTGCTATTGATAATTTTAAAGAAGCTATAGAAATTCAAAAGAATTTTTATGATGCATATTATAATATGGCTATAGTTTATGATTTTGTCGGACGCACAACTGAAGCAGCTAACGCTTTAGAAATGTTATTAAAACAGTCCCCTGAGGACTTTTCTGCTTGTTTAAAATTGGCTCAAATTTACCATAAAAAAGGTGATATAGACAAAGCCTTAACATTTGCAGAAAAAATCCCATCTTCAGCACAAGAATATGACAAAGCTCGTGATTTGATTTCAAGAATTGCAACAGAATCATCTGCTAAAATTAAACATAAAAACCTTGAAAATACAGAAATTGCGGCGAAAGCGTTACCAGAAGGCAAAAATATTTTGGGTATCAATTCGCCTTCTGGAATAACTCAAGATATTTATGGAAACACCTACATTGCAAGTTATAGTGATAATGCTATATTTAAAGTCATGCCAAACAATATTCATCAACTTTATTCAAAAAGCCCGCTTATAAGTGGACCAATTGGTTTGGCTATTGATTCAAAAAACAACATGTATATCGCAAACTACAACAAAAATAATGTTTTAAAAATTGATAAATACGGAAAAGTAAGCATATTTATTGAGTATTCTAATAAACCTTACTATTTATACATCAACAAAGATATTCTCTATGTTGGCGAACAAGGCTCTAACATTGTTACCGTTAGAGAATTATAAAATAATAATTGATAAACAAAATAAATATCTATTTTGATTGAAAATTCAATAACTTAAATCCACGTTTACGATTTTCTGTTTTAATATCAGGCAACTCCCAACAATCATAACAACGAGCTTCATATGTTTCGTCACCACCAATCATAATTAATGGTGAATTTTTATCAACAGGATGGCCGTTAATAAGACGTTGCGTTCTTGTAGCCATTTCAGAACCACATTTCAAACAAACAGCGCATAATTTATCAACTTTATCTGCCATGCAAAGTAGTTCTGGCATATATCCAAATGGATCCCCCTTAAAATCCAAATCCAAGCCTGAACCGATAACTTTTTTACCTTGCATAATAAGTTTTTTTACGACTGAGATTATACCTTCATCAAAAAATTGTAATTCATCAATCGCTACAACATCGTCAATATCTTCAACGACTTGCAATATTTCATGAGAAGATGGTACTTTTACTGCTTCTAGCCACAAGCCATTGCGAGATTCTATATAATCGCCTTTGGCTCTTGTATCCATTTCAGGAGTAATAACTTTAACGTGTTTTTTTGCCAAGATAGAACGTCTTATGCGTCTAAGTAACTCTTCAGTTTTTCCGCAACCCATTGGACCTGTAATCATCTCAAATCTATACACGATATTTCCTTCTTTCTTCCCAACTCTAATTTATTTTTATATTCTCATTTAAACAATTTTTCAAAAATTTGCCATCCAATTTATGAATGAATTTGATTTAAATAAAATACCTTCCCAAAATCTTAATCTATACTATCGTAAACATTTAAATAATTCCAGTAACTTTTAAAAACTTTACGAATATAATTTTGCGTTTCTGCATACGGAATTTCTTCAACAAACTCATCATAATCTGAATAATTCAATAAATTTGTCCAATTTTTCACTGCATTAGGTCCCCCATTATAACCAGCAACAGCAAAAAGATATTTTTTAGATAATTGAGATAAAACAAAATCCAAATAAGCACATCCCAACTCTATATTCTTATCAAAATCGTATCTTAATTTTTCACTATATTGCAACCCATATTTTGCGGCTATAAATTTAGCAGTTTCTGGCATCACTTGCATTAAACCACCGGCTCCGACATAACTTTGCGCATTAGTATCAAAATGGCTTTCTTCTCTCATCACAGAAATTACCAAGTACGGATCCAAATCAAATTCTTTAGCATGAATATTTATTTCATCGGAAAAATGCATTGGATAAGCTAGCTTATAAGCACTATCATTAAATGCTATCTTGTTTTTATTTTTGGCGATAAACTCTTGAGCCTGAACACTAGAAATCGCATAATTTTTCCGTTGATAATTTATCCAACTTTTCATAATTTCATTATCAACTAAAAGATTTTCAAGCAATCTCCAATCCTCAACCTGCATAAGCAAATTCAATATTGGCAAATCTTTTGACTTGACTTTACAATGATTTAGAGGAAAATCAATTTTTTTATTTTCAACATTTAAACTTCTTTTACCTTTAATTGTCCAAGCAGTTTTTTTATTATCCAACAATAATTTCGCCCTAAATGCATAATAACTATCAGGATAATTTTCAAAAATTTTATTATAATAATTTTTTGCTTTTGAATACAATCCCGCCTTTTGTGCTGATTTAGCAGCAAAAAACAAAACTCTTGGTGCTGCAACAGTATCCGCATAATTTTTAAAATGATCATCAGCTAATTCAAATACTTTTTTATATCGACCTTTTTTATATTGAGAATATAAAATATTCCATAATGCATCAGATGCAAATCTACCTTTTGGATAAATATCCAAAATTTGATTATAATATGTCAATTTTTCATTTTGTGGTAAAAATTCAATAAATTTGTATAACGCATAATCACCGCCTGTTTTCATTTCAGGAAGCAACATATTAGCTATCTCAAAATAACCATTTTTCTTTGTTGGATAGAATTGAACATAAAAATCTATTACTTCATGAATTTCATTATCCGACAACCTATCCATACCAAAATCCGTTAAACCTTTTAGCGCATAACTTTTAGCCTGTTTGTAATTCTGCAATTTCCTATCACACATCATCAGATAGAACCAAGCTTTTTCTGTTGGTATATGAGCAAAATACTTTTTAGCTTCTGCATACCATCCATTTTTATACAAAGATAATGCAATTATATAATTTTGACTACTAGTCAAGGGCAATTTTATTTTCAAAACCCCATCAACTGCACTATCAGCAAATTTTCCATCTGGCACTTCTTCTAAATATTTAAGCAAATAAGAATGTGCTTCTTTTGGATTAGACTCCAATAAAATTTGACCAAGAAAATAATTAACAGCTATTTTATAACGTTCTATTTCTGATATTTTTAAAATAACATCAAATAAACTTTGTGCTTTTTTATATTCTGTCTGTTCAAAATATAATTTTGCCAAATTAAAACGAGAATGTTCTTCAAACAAAGTGTTGCCGCAACTATTTATGACTTCTTTGTACATTATTACTGCACTATTTTTATCATATAAGTTTTCAGCGGCTAATGCTGCTCTATATTTTGATGGACAATAAAATTCATTTCCTCTTTCAACAGAAGAAAAATTAAAATAAGCATTTTGGTAATCTTTTTGAGAAACAAAGTTTAATCCCTGCAAATAGTATCTTTCATTGTTTTTCGTCATAAAATTACCGGCAAGCATATAAAAAAGCGCGCCAAACGACAAAACAAATACTAATCCCCAAAATACTTTTTTTATTTTTTTATCCCCAGTTATATCTTTCCAGATAATATAAGTATCTTATAAATTCACCAAAAGGGCAAGGTAAAAATCTATTTGTTAAGCGAATATAAAGTAAAAAAATATTAAATTAAGAGAGTGAATTTATGCAAAGTCGTTTTAATTTATCACATGACAAAATCTTCATTATTAAATCCCCCAAAAAACTACAATCATCTCCAATAATAAAGAATTACATTTATTATGAAGATAAAATCAAATTAAAAAATTAAATATTATAACTTTTTAAGATAGCTTTTAGTGTTACATCAGTTATTTTTTGTTCTAATTCCTGAAAATTCAAACTTCTAATTGAATCAAAACTAGCTAAAACACCAACAGCCATAACAATTAATTGTTCATCATTAATTTTATTTATAAAGTTTATAATTTCATTATTTTTTTGAGGAATTTTTAATGATTGAACGACCTCCAAAGCTGCAACTGCTCTTGATTTACAAAACGCTAATTCTTGAAAAACTAACTGTTTTTGTTCATTCCAAAAATTTTCAACTTGAGAATTCAACAGTTCGAATATCGCATTCATTTCTTCTTTTGTATCTTTTGTTTCATCAAACAAATATTCATCATTAGAATTAAATGTCAAAAATTTATCATAAGCTCTTAATAACACCTGAGCGATATGCGAATTTTTAGTAACTTTTTGTTCTTTTATTAAAAAATCTACCACATCATAAACTTCATAAAAAAATATATCGCTAAAATTAAATATTTCTCCAAGTCCAGATAATATAAAATCAAAACACGTTAAAACCTTATCTTTGTTTTGAATTTTTAACATTTGAGTAAATGATTGCAAATAAGGGATTTCACCAGCAATATTTTCCGCAGTAGATGAAGTTTCAAGTATATTTAACAATGGTTCTACAGCTCTATCATCACC
Organism: Candidatus Gastranaerophilaceae bacterium; assembly: GCA_045638605.1. Lineage (GTDB taxonomy): Bacteria > Cyanobacteriota > Vampirovibrionia > Gastranaerophilales > Gastranaerophilaceae > RGIG2134. The sequence goes on along the minus strand of JAZUBS010000015.1, from coordinate 81,894 downwards.
ATAGGAGCTTAAAAACCTTACATACTTCATTAAATCAAATTCATCATCTGTATCCAATTTTAAGATTATTGAATTATAAAAAAGCTCATCCTTCATAACACCAAGTGTTTGAGCACAATTCACACCTAATTCAACGTCCTCTGACAATGCATATTTTTCTAATAATTCTTGAGCTATTGTATCAGGAATAAATTGAAAATATTTTGCTGCATATTTTTTTTGCGAAAGAGAACCATTTTCAAAAAGTTCATATATTTCATCAGTCAAATCTTCATCAGCGAAATTACAAAGCATTTCAACTAATATAGGAGAAAATGTTTCATTATAAATCTCAAAAAAAGCTAAAATATTTCTATAATTTGACGTATTTATAACTTTTTTAAATCTATTAGAAACATTAGTTTTTACAAAATCAAATAAAAAATCTGATTTTTCACAAAGTTTTTTAAAAGCAGTTAAATTTTCTTGCTCAATAATAGTCAAAGCTGCTTTTAGCGCCTTGTTTTCGTCTTTTTGAGTTAAATCATTTACCAATTTATCCATAAAAATATTATATAATAAAATTTCATAATTTAAATGACTATGATATAATATTTTTAGAGGAATTATGAGAGACGACGATATAAATTATACAGAAGTTTATAAATGGCTTGATAGCTATAGAACCGCTACAAATGAGAGGGTTAAGCGGCAACTTCAGAATTTAATTGTTATGGCTTGTATGCCGCTAGTTCGTAAGATTTCATGTGGTCTTGCAAGAAGAAGCACTGACCCTATTGACGATTTAATTCAAGTTGGCAGTGTTGGATTATTAAAAGCTGTTCAGCTTTTTGATGTTTCTAGAAGTAAAAATTTCAGAATTTATGCAACATACTTAATAACTGGAGAAATCAGGCATTACCTTCGGGATAAATGCAATATGATAAAAGCGCCAAGAGAAATTCAAGAGCTGGCATTTAGGATTTATCAAATATCAAAACATTTAGAAGAAGAAAATGGTGAAAAACCTACAGATGTTGAAATTGCGGAATATTTACAGATGGATTTGGTAAAAGTTCATGAAGTAATTGATGTGGAAAGAAGAAAACAAATGATTTCTTTAGACCAACTAAATGGAATTACAGAAGAAGAACAATTTTTATTACACGACAAAATTGCAGATACAAAAGAAATTGAAAACCAAAACTTAAAAGAAATGCGAATGCTTTTAAAGACAGCATTAACAAAGCTTAAACCTGATTTGAGAAAAATAATTGAAATGCATTATTTTGAAGATGTAAGCCAAAAACAAATAGCCGATATGCTTGATGTCTCATCAATGCAAGTTTCAAGACTGCTTAAACGGGCATTGCGTTCATTATTCCGAATTATTCAAGCGCAGGAGAATTCTGAACAATGAGTTTGCAATTACTTAGCCCTATAGAATTTTATTATTATTTATTTGTAATTTTTATTATTGGAGCATGTATTGGAAGTTTCACCAATGTCGTTATTTTAAGAGCTTTTACAGGTGAATCTATTGTCCTCCCGCCATCAAAATGCCCTCAGTGTAAAAACAAATTAAAATGGTATCATAATATTCCGATTTTATCTTATTTGTTTTTAAGAGGGAAGTGTGGTTTTTGCAAAGAAAAAATTTCAATCCAATACCCGCTTGTTGAATTAATTGTAGCTATTTTATGTGTAGCAATTTTCTTAAAATATGACATAAGTGTTAATTCATTTTTCTTAAGCGCCGTTGCAATAATTGGGGTTATCTTTAGCGCAACAGATATAAAAGAACAAGTTATTTTTGATGGGCACGCATATTTTTTAGCGATTATAGGATTGATTTATAACTTTTTTGATTTTGGGAAAAGCGGACTTGGTCAATATAATTTTTCATTTTTTTCTCATAATCTAACAATAAATAAGAGTTTTATTTATGCAATTTTAGGCATATTAGCAGGTGCAGCTATTATGGAAGCACTAGCATGGAGCGGGAAATTACTGGTTGGACAAAGAGCTTTTGGAGAAGGCGATTCTTTTATTCTTGGTGCATTTGGCTCAGTATTTAGAGTCCAAGCAATTCCTCAAATATTACTCATTGGAATTTTCGTTCAATTATTAATAATTTTTCCAATGTTTATAAAAAACCTATTCAAAAAGAAAGAATATAAACTATTAAACGGACTTGCGGGTTTTGTTTTGACTATTATTTTGTTTAAAGTCTTAGAACATTTAAACCTTTTGAACAACCTTGTAATATTTTTAAGTGTTTTATTATCAATGTTATTTTTTGCATTTTATTCTTGTAAAAAACTCATTGTTTCAGCAAAAAATCCAGAGCAACTAACGTTTGTCCCCTTTGGACCTCCGTTAGTTATTGCCTCTTTGTACTTGATATTTATTTAGACTATACTGTTGATAACATATAGGAGACACTATGCTTATTTATCTTCAGTATTTAAAAAATCTATTAATATTAGCAACACCAATGATTATCGGAAACCTTGGTCAAATGCTTATTGGAGCAGTAGATGTTTTTGTTGCTTCTAAACATAGCATAGATACACTCTCCGCAATTAGCATTGCTAATGCCATAGCTTTTTGTATTTATATAGTTGGAATAGGAATAATGTCCGCTATTTCAATTGTTTTATCAAACTACCGCGGCAACAGAAAACCGACTAAAAAATATTTATTTTCTGTCGTAAATTTTTCACTTCTGCTGGCGTTAATATTTTTCTTTGTGACAATATTGATTATTCCACTTATTCCTAAAATGGGATTTGAGCAACATCTAATAAAACATATCTCTGACTATATTTTTATATCTGCATTTTCTATCTTTGGAATGTATATCTATCAAAGTTTAAAAGAATTTTTACAGGCACATGAAATAGTAAATTTCCCTAATATGTTATTAATTGCAGCTTTAATTTTTAACTTAATCCTTAATTATATATTGGTGTTTGGATTATTTGGTGTTCCGCAACTTGGTGTTATTGGGCTTGCTATAGCAACATTAATAACTAGAACATTAATGGGTTTAATAATGATTTTATTTTGCCTAAGATTAATTAATTTTAGAAAAATCTTTGACAAAACCATAATTAATCAATTTATAAAAGTTGGATATCCTATTGGATTTGCCTTGCTTTTAGAATTTTTGGGATTTAATATCATAACAATTTTAGTGGGAAGAGAATCCGGTCTATATGCGTCTGTGCATAATATAGTTTGCACTATCGGCTCTTTGGCTTATATGATTCCTTTATCAATTTCAAATGCACTTGCCGTAAAAATTGGATATTTTAATGGAGCAAAATTATTAAAACCAATTAAAGATTATGCAAAAGTAGGAATTATATCATCAGTAGTATTCATGGGCGGCTGTACTGTTCTATTTTTAACATTCCCTTCTCAAATTTTTAATATATTTACAAACGATGAAAAAGTTTTAGCAGTTGGAATTCCCGTATTAATAATAGCCGCATATTTTGAAATGTTTGATGGACTTCAAACATCATTAAGCGGAGTTTTAAAAGGTCTTAAAATGACAAAAACAGTGTCTATATGTATAATTTCTGGATATTGGTTATGCGGTTTACCTTTAGGTTTTTTATTGGCTTACAAATTTAATATGCAATTAAAAGGCTTTTGGTTAGGACTTGCATTTTCATTCTTGGCTATTAGTATAATTCAAGCAATAATGATATTAATCAAATTTAAAAAACTAAAAAAAGAATACAAATAAAAAACAAAGAAACAACAAAAAACGCGATAACAATAAAGTCATCGCGTTTTTAATATTCAAAAATCTATTATTCTGCGTCTACAACAACTTCTGTTTCTTCTACTTCAGAAACTACGCCTTCTTTTCTGATTGAATCAGAATGAGTTTTTGATTTAAGATTTTTTTCTTTATATTTTTGAACTTGGCGAGCAAGTTTATCAGCAACTAAATCAATACTAGCATACATAGATTCAGCAGTTTCTGTAACTTGAACTTGACCAGTTGTAAATTTACAGCTAACCTCAGCTGTATGATTTTCAGCAACTGATGGATTTTTAATAACTGATAAAACCACGTCAATACCAGTAATTTGATCATAATGAGTTGCTACTTTGCCGATTTTTTCTTTAGCATAAGCTTTAATCGCGTCTGTGATTTCAATGTTGCGTCCGTTTACATATATACGCATGTGTGCCTCCAATAAATTGATGTACCTATCCAGTATAACTTATAAATGCTAAAAATTAAAGCCTTTTAAGCTATATTTTTGTAAAATAATTTTATTTAATAATCTTGAGTAGATTGTTCGTCTTCATCATCTTTTAACATAGACAAATCGCCACTATATGAACCATCAAAATCATCTGGCATCATATCAGCATCCGGCCATACTGTATCCTCATCAAATCTACATGCATTAAGATTATCAGTTGAACTCAAATCTGTGTCAGAAAAATCTGTACCATTAAAAGTTGCACCTGCAACATCTGTTTCTGTAAGATTACAATATGAAACAGTTGCGTATGACAAGTCTGCTCCGGTTAACAAACTTTCTGAAAAATCGCACTCTACAAGTGATGCTCTTGTAAAATCAACTGATGTCAAATCACAATCTGAAAATGATACACAAGATATTTCACTATCTGAAAATGTCGAACCTGAAAAGTCAATATTATTCAAATTCAAATCATTCAAAGTGCAATTATTAAAATGAGTTTCTGTTAAATCAATTTCATCATCAAAGCTTGCGCGATAATCATTGAATGCGCTTGAGTCATTGATAATTAAATCTACTAATTCTTCTTTTGAATATTGTGACATTAATGTCTCCTTTATTTTTAATCCGTAATTTTCATCTGCATAGAAAGCAAAACTGCTTGAGTTCTATTTTTTACTTTCAATTTTTTAAATATATTATTAAGGTGTGCTTTAACTGTATATTCTTTCACAAACAATTCTTTTGCAATTGTATCATTATTAGCCCCTTTTGCAACAAGTTTAAGAACTTCTTTTTCTCTTTCAGTTAATGGTTCTATATCTTGAGGGATATCAATATTTATATCTGATGACACCTGATTTGCTTCTTGTTGCCATTTAGTACGTCTTAAAAGAGCTTCTATTCTTGCTAAAAGATTAGGAAGAATAAACGGCTTGGTGATATAATCATCCGCACCAGCTCTTAGCCCTGACACTTGCTTGCTTTCTTCATTCACAGCCGTAAGCATAATAACTGAAAGATGTTTGAGCTTATTATCTGAACGAATTGCTTTAAGAGTTTGCCAACCATCCATATTTGGCATCATAACATCAAGCAAAATAATATCAAATTTATTGTTTTTTTGTAAAATCTTCAATGCTTGCACGCCATCAGTCGCAACTTCCACGTCATAACCATACATAGGAAGCGCATCTGCTATGTACTTAGGGTTATCATCTACAATGAGAATATTTCCAATTGAGCTCATTTTATAGTCCTTTTGTCGTATTATTTACTATTTAATATCGCTTTTAGTACTTTGACATCCTATAAATTGAGGGTATTTAATTCTTTTTGAGCTGGAGTATAATTCGGATTTAATTTCAATGACTTTTTAAAACTAACTCCTGCTGCTGTATTTTCCCCAAGTTGTTTATTTATAAGTCCTTCGACATAATAATATTTATAGTTTTCTTTGTCTGTAACTTTTACTGTTCTTAAATATTTCTCCGCCTCTTCAATATGCCCTTGCCATAAGCTTAATTGAGCATAGTCTATCCACGCATTATTATTAAAAGCATTTAAAGATAATGACTGACGCAAATATTCATATTGGTTTTGTGGATATATCTCTGATAATGCATAAAACAATTCAGATGACTCGGGATATTTTAAAATTAAATTTGCACAAATTTCTTTTGCTCTTGACTCATTGTCTGTTAAATTTAAAAGCTTCGCCAACTCTAAAGATAGTTTCAAATTATTTTTATCATACTTAAGTGCTTGATTATAATATGATAAAGCATTCTCATATGTACCCGTCAATTTTTCAATATAACCTAACCATTCAAACGCTAATGCATATTTTTTATTATAAGTTAAAGCTTTATTTAGGGCTTCTTTTGCTTTAATATAATCTCCAAGTCTGGTTTGAATTATCCCAACTAGCGCATATGCTTCATAGTTCTTTTTCTTTGCTAAAAGACTATTATTTGCTTCTTTTAACGCTCTATTATATTCACCAATTAAATAAAAATAATTTGCTAGATGATATTTTGATTTTGCAATATTATTTGTTGAAAAAGACAAAATATATTCTTTTTGAATTTCTATGCTATTACTAAACTTTTCAATTGAATATCCTGCCTCTTGAATTTTTTCAAGTATTTTCAAAGATTGACTATAATCTTTTGTTGCGCACAATATCTTTGATTTGTATTGTAAATATAATGGTGAAGATTTTTTTATACTCAACGCCTTATTAATATAATTCAAAGCCTTATTAAATTCTCCTGCTTCAAAGTGCGCTTGTGCCATTATATAATTGGCATAATCAGATTTTTTCAATAAATGCGAATGCCTAATCAACTCTTTTGTTGTCTCTTTTGATAAATTATTATAATAAATATCTGCATACATTTCAGCTAACAAAATTTCTTCATCATAAGATAAAGTGATTTCAGGATAAAAAATCTGTTTTATAGAATCGGTCTGTGATTTATATAATTGGATATCATCAATCTGATTTATCGCATGTTGAGATAATGTAAAGAAACCAATATTTGCCAATTTATACGAAGCCAAAAGTGATTGAAAATCGTTGTCATTTGACGAAGCAACAGCCTTTGTATAATCATTATAGGCGGTTGTTATATTAGATTGAGAAAATTTATCATCAGCAGATAAAAAATATTTAGCAAAACTATTTTTATTTTGAAAACCATTATCAACCGTCTTTATAGATGTCATTCCTTCTAGAGTAATTAATTTTATCAAATCAGAACTAATCTTGTTATCCTTTATATTAATTTGCACCATAGACTCAGATGACTGTTCTTGATTAAAATTCAAATTAACCTCTTCTGAACAAGCACTCAACATTATTGTACAAGCCGAAACAATAGAACAAAAAAGTTTTTTATTAAAATTCAATAATGACATTAATTAATTTCCCATTGATTTATTTGTGTAATAAAGATTAAAAAGTTCTATGAAATATTTTTGACTTTCATCTAACTCATCACCGCAAGTAAGCATATCATAAAGATTTTGCATTGTATATGAATCTAAAATCTGCCTGTGTTCTTCTCTTAATAAGGAATTATACTCAGTTAAAAATACATCTACCATTTTGTCACATGGAATAGAAAGAAAATATCTTACAATGTTAGGATCAAAATGAGCCCCAGCACCTTTTTCAATAATACCAATTGCTTCAACTATTGGCATTTTATCACGATAATGACGTTTTGATGTAATTGCATCAAAAACATCAGCTACAGAAAGAATTCTTCCACCCAGAGGAATTTCTTCTCCTTTGAGCTTTTTAAAATAGCCATTTCCATCGTATTTTTCGTGATGTGATGCAGCAATGTCTGCAACTTGTGCAAACTCATCAGAAAGATAAATTTTGCTTAAAATATCATATGTAATTGAAGCATGTTGTTGAATATGTTCATATTCTTCTGCGGTTAATTTCCCTTCTTTTTGTAAAACTGAATCTCGAATTCCTATTTTTCCAATATCATGCAATGTCGCAGCATGTTTTATTACTTCTCTATCTTTTTGAGGTAATTGCATTTCATCACAAATCAATTCAGAATACATTCTAACTCGACTAGAGTGACCTGATGTTATTTTATCTCGAGCATCTATAGAGGTTGCCAGTGTATCAATAAAGCTTTCAAATAATTTCTTTTGTTCTTCCAACATTTTTTGTTGGTGATTAAACAACCTTGTATTTTCTAACGCAATACCAGCACTGGAACCAAGTGCGATTAGAATATCCTCATCCTCTTCCGTAAAAACGCCATCATTTTTATTCAAGACCTGAAACACACCAATTATCTCATGCTTAATATTTCTAATAGGCATACATAAAATTGTTTTGGTTATATAACCTGTTTTATGGTCTATTTCTTTGTTAAAACGCTCATCATTATAAGCATCTTGAATATTTACAGTGTTTCCCGTTTTAGCTACATAACCAGCCAAACCTTTATCCGCCGGAAATCTTATTTCTTCAGCGCCCATGCCTGTTGCAACTTTTGACCATAATTCATCTGTAGATTTATCATGCAAAAATACTGTACATCTATCAGCATTTAGGGCTTTTGCTGTTTCTTGTGCAGTTGTTTCTAACAACATATCCAAATCCGTTTCAGCAGAAACCAATCTACCTATTTTCAAAAGACTCAATAATGTAGAATTGCTATCCCCAGCAAACTTTTGCCCTATATAATTAACATCTGTAGCCAATTGATTTTGTATTTTATTTATAACAATCAAACTCTTCTCTTTTATAAAATTATTTTCTGTTTTTTTTACTAACTTTGAAAGAATTGTTTTAGCTTCAATTAAATTATGTTCATAATAACAAATTAATGCAGAGATAAAATTATTTGTATCTAAAGCATCTTGAAAGTTAGTTTTTTCTGCTAAAAATTTTGATTCTTCAATAGTATGTAAAGTTGTATCAAAATCATCAGTTTTTAACAAATATCCACATAAAGCTAACCAAGCAATACATATAGAAACACCTTGTGGCAAGCGCATAGAAGTATAGCACTTTGCAGCATCTTGAAGTTTCTTTTTTGCTGAAACATAATCTGATTTATCAATAAGAGTTATAGCCTGCTGTAAAATTTCATCAGCTTTATTAACATCAATAATTTTATTATTCAACATAAACTACTCAATCCTTTAAAAACTTATAATTATATATTATTACATTTTATATTGATTAGTAAAGGACTTTATATATTTTCTGCAATAAAAAAAGACCTCGAAATTCCGAAGTCTTTTTCATAATTGAAATTTTACAATTTATTTGTGAGTAAGCATTTCTTTAATTCCATCAATCGAAGATAAAACACCAGTTGCCTCATAAGGCATATAAACGACTTTGTTGTTTTCGCCTTCAACCATTTTTTTTAATGTATCTAAATATCTAACAGCAATTAAATACTTGTCTGGTTCACCATGTCCTTCAATAGCACTAATTGTTCTTCTAATTGCTTCAGCTTCCGCATCCGCTTGCATAATTCTAGCCTCAGCAAGACCTTGAGCTTTTAAAACAGCCGCCTGTTTTTCACCTTCAGCGTTTGCTATTTCAGATTCTCTTTGACCTTCAGCTTTTAGAATTGCGGAGCGTTTTTGCCCTTCTGCTTCAAGAATTACTGCACGTCTCTCTCTCTCTGCCTTCATTTGTTTTTCCATAGCTGCTTGAATATCCGCAGGAGGAATAATATCTTGAAGCTCAACACGATTAACTTTTACACCCCATTTATTTGAAGCATCATCAAGAATTACTCTTAATTTATTATTGATGGTATCTCTTGATACAAACGTTTCATCTAAATCCATTTCTCCAATAATATTTCTCAATGTAGTTTGTGTTAATTTTTCTATTGCTTCTGGAAGATTTTCAATTTCATAAACTGCACTTTTGGGGTCAATAATTTGAAAATAAATTAAAGCATTAATCCCAATAGAAACATTATCTTTTGTAATAACATTTTGACGCGGAAAGTCATAAACCGTCTCTCTTAAATCAATTTTTGTTTTCATTTGGTTCGTAGAATAAGACATTCCATCCAATGTCCTAATCTGTGTTTTCCAAAGAATACCCCTTGGTACATCAATAACCGGTATAATAAGGTTAGGACCTGATTGCAAAACTTTATGGAATTTCCCTAAACGTTCAATAACCATAACTTCTGCTTGTTGAACAATTTTAAATGCTTTTATAAAATATAAAATAACAAGCCCAGATAAAATCAGAAAAAATGACATAAAAACCTCCTATATTTTTTCTACTATCATTGTTAATCCATCATTTGAAATGATTTTTACAATTTCGCTTTCACTAATTTCTTCATCATTTCGCGTTTTTGCCTTCCATTCTTCACCATAAATAGCAATTCTACCACCCTCTTTAGTGATTTTATTGACTACTTTTGCTTCTTTTCCAATATACTTAGCTTCTATTCCAGATTGAGCTGGAGTCTTTTTTGTTTTTAATAACAAAGGTCTCAAAAACAACAAGAAAACAAAAGCTAATACAGAAAAAACTACTAATTGAGCCGTAAAATCAATTTTTAATAAATAAACAATTAATCCCACAAACAAAGCTGCAAATGCTAAATTAAGAAAGAACAAAACTGGTGTACATATTTCTATAACAACAAAAATAATACCAATAATACCCCAAATTTGCCAAATATCCATATTTTTCCTCCTCTTACAAAGTCTAACATTTTAAAAAATTTTAAACATCAACAATATATATGATTCCGTCTTTTACATAGTTTTTAAAATAAAATATCAACAAATATTATAAAATTTAAGAAATTATTATAGAAAAATTGCATTTTTTTTTACCCTCTGCTACAATAATCTTGTAAAAACAGAATAATAAGGAGATACAGCCATTAGTAAAGAGACTACCACAATCATTATGAACGAAAAAATCCGTTCAAAAGAAGTTAGATTAATCGATGACGAAGGAAATAACCACGGAGTTGTTTCAATTACAAAAGCTCGACAAATGGCTGAAGATAAAGACTTAGACCTTGTTGTTGTTTCTCAAAACCAAGAGCCACCAGTTTGTAAAATCATGGACTATGGCAAATACAAATACGAATTAGAAAAAAGAGCAAAAGAAGCTAAGAAGAAACAGCATACAGTTGATATTAAAGAAATCAAAGTTAGATACAAAATCGATACACACGATTATTTAGTTCGTATCAATAATATTAAAAAATTCATCTCTCAAGGCAATAAAGTTAAAGTTGTCGTAATGCTCAGAGGGCGTGAAATGCAACATAGCAAGCTAGCGTTTGACCTAGCTAATAAATTTATTGAAGATTTAAAAGACGAACCAATTACTTTGGAGAAAAAACCATCACTAGACGGAAGAAATGTTGTGATGTTCTTTGCTCCATAAAAGTTATTTTGCTTTTAATTATTAGTTAAAATCACCTGTTTAATCGAAAATTCAATCTAAGGGATGACAAAAGTTCGAGCATGTGATATAATTAATTTGTAATTGAGAAATTATTAAAAGAATTTATGTTTTCATTATTAAAATCAAATTTTACCTGACGTGAGTGCTTTTTTGCATCGGCAACAAAATAGTTGGCGGTGCGGACGAGTTTTGATATATGGTTTGTCACGCCGGTTTTTCAGAATAAGTCCTTTTGTCGCACTTAATTAAGAGGTATTTATGAGATTAAAAAACAGAGCTTTTGCTCTAATATGGATTTTGGTATCCGCAATTTTTTGTTGTGGGGTCTTTTCTGGTTATGAAAAAAATATAACCCCGTCAACAACTACCATTACACCTATTACGGAAACGCAAATTGATAAGGAAAAATTATCTATTTTCTTGATTTTTACAACTTTATTATCGCTATCGATGGGTGTGTTTTTCTTTGCGTATAGTGATGAGCTAGAGATTTATATTGGCAATTATCAAAGAACGAAAGAAATTTAAAACAAAAATCGGGCTTATAAAAGCCCGATTTTTGTTTATTTTTCGAATCTAAATAATCGCTTTTTTCACACGGTTTATAAATTTATCTTTACCGATAATATTTATAACCGCTGAAATATCTGCGCCGTGAGTTCTACCTGTGATTGCCGCACGAATAGCCCACATAGTTTCTTTTGGTTTAACGCCTTGTTCTTTGAAATAAGTTCTTAATTGAGCTAATTTTTCGTGGATAGCTTCAAGATTATCAAAATCCCAAGATGTAGCATCTTCAACAACTTTTTTCAATACTGTTTGTGAAGTTTCAGTCGCAAGAACATCTTCCTTAACAGTTCCTTCAAACTCAACATCTTCTCCAAAGAAGAAAGGAACATCTTTAACAATATCAGAAAGAACAGTCAAAGGTTCTCTAGTAACTTCTACCATATGTTCAAGTTGTGCTTGGCTCAATTCGCTGATATCATAAGCTTCTTCAAGATATGGTTTAATCTTTTGCGTAAGTTCTTTAATATCCATTTTTTTGATGTATTGACCGTTCATCCAGTTCAATTTGTCATATTCAAAAACTGAATTTGAAGAAGAGATTTTTGTAATATCAAAGTCTGCAGCAATTGCGTCAACTGTTTTAATTTCTTCCCCATCAGATGGTGCCCAACCTAACAACGCAACAAAGTTTACCAATGCTTCTGTTAAATAACCTTGTTTAACAAAATCACTTACTGCAGTAGCACCATGACGTTTTGAAAGTTTACTTCTATCAGTTGCCAAAATCATGCCTAAGTGTCCGAATTTTGGAACTTCTGCTCCCAATGCTTCATAAATAAGAATTTGTTTTGCAGTGTTTGAAATATGGTCTTCACCACGGATAATATGAGAAATTTTCATTTCCATATCATCTATAACAACGGCAAAGTTATAAGTTGGAGTGTTGTTTGATTTTTGGATAACAAAATCACCAATCAAATTACTATCAAATTTTAATTCACCTTTAACTAAGTCATTAAATACAATTTCTCTATCTTTTGGAACAGCAAAACGAACAACCGGTTTTCTGCCTTCTGCAATATATTTTGCTCTTTGTTCCGGTGTAATATTTCTGCATTTTTCAGAATAAATATATGCTTTTTTATTAGCAATAGCTTCTTCTTTTTCAGCTTCCAATTCTTCTGGAGTACAGAAGCACTCATAAGCATGCCCTGATGCGATTAATTTTTCAACATATTTTGGGTAAATATCAAAACGTTCTGATTGTTGATATGGACCATATTCACCGCCAACATCTGGACCTTCATCCCAATTTAAGCCCAAAGCTTTTAAACTGTCATAAATGTTTTGAGTGTAAGCTTCGTTTGAACGCTCTAAATCTGTATCTTCAATTCTTAAAACGAATTTTCCGTTATTCTTTTTTGCAAAAAGAAAATTAAATAATGCTGTTCTTGCAGTACCTACGTGCAAATTGCCGCTTGGTGAAGGTGCAATTCTTACTCTAATATCTTCCATATTTTCTCCCTTTTTCTTTAAATGTCCGAATTTAAGGGCATTTACTTTCCTTTAACAAAATAATTGTACCAAAAGCAAATAAAGTAAACAAATTTTTTGTAAAAAAATAATAATAATTCATTTAAAAATGTATTAAACAACAACGCTGTGATATAATATTAGAACGAGGTTAGAGTGAGGATAGAAATGTTTTTCAATTTATTCAAAAAAGAAGAAAAAAGAGTAGAAAGCCTAAATGAAATTTATTCAAAACTTAAAAAATTATACAAAGTTGATGAAATTTCAGATGATAGAAAAAATTATTTAAATAAATTAATGGATAAAAACGGTTTTTTACCTTATCCTCACATAAAAGCCTTAGAAGAATTATCAAATGCTGAAGTTTTATTCGCACTAGAAAAAAAATGGACAAATGAAGGCATTATGAAAAACGGAGTTTTTTCTTTTGAAAACTCACAAATTAGCGTGCTTTCCAGACGAAACATAAAACATTCTGATTGGATAAAAAAAGAACAACACAATATAAAACTCATTAACCTTGCAGGATTGGGAGATGGAAATAAATCCGAACAAACTGGTAAATTTATGGATTGGCTTAGACAGCTTCTCATTTTACCGACCGGAAAAATAGAAAAAGATGTTTTAAACACTACAATATACTTAATCCCATTCCACCCCAGAGAATTTGGTTGCGCTTATCTTCCATCTAGCTACAATGTTAGTTCTCATCTTTTAGATGAAGAAATTAAAGAAAAAATTGGACTGGATGAAAATGAGCAAGTTAAATTATTTATTGAATTGGCTCAACTTGCAGGACATCCGGTAATTTATGATATTCTTCCTCAAACAGGTAGATTTTCAAAATTGGTTTTATCAAACCCGTCAATTGCAAGATGGTTTGATATTCCAAAACTTATAAAATTAATCGAAGTAGATATCGAACAAGTTGCTACTGAAATGGCAAAAAATCATGATGAAGACGATGTTGAAATAGTAAAAAATATTGCGCTTAATTTGCTTAACTCCGGAGCAGGAGAAATAAGTGAAAATTATAAAGAATTGTATGATGAATTTTTAGAAAAACTTTTAATAAACAAAAAAGTTTTTTCTAATGAAATGATGAAAAAAGAAAATCAAGTTCAATTAGCGCAACGAGTAAGAAAAATTGTAGCTAAAATCAACGGAAACAAGCAAAACGCAAATTTAACAGAAAACGACATAACAAAACAAGGTGAAATAATCCAAGAATTAATAAAAGAAGGTCTATGGCCGGCTCCTGGTGGTGCTTGGTGTTCTGCTGGTGTTCCTATTTTTGACAAAATGTCTGAATGTGCAACTTATCCAATGTTTAGACATTTCAATTTCAAAAATGAAGATGTTACGCACTTTGCAAACCTCGATTGTCAAACTCCGTTTTATTTCGCATTTCTTGAAAACGGGCAACTAAATCAACCGGTAATAAACTTCTACATTAATTTCTTAAAAAACCTACAAAAAGAATTTAATTTTGATGGGTTTAGAGTAGATCATATTGACCATATTGTTGATGAAGTTTCAGAAAAAAATGGTTTACCTATCAGCTACAGAATACCTCAAAAAGTACTGGAAAAAGTTAACTCTTCTATGAAAGAAAAAATTCCATATTTTGCGACTCTTGCGGAATACATGCTTTGGGATGGTTTTTATAAAGAATATCATCAAAATATGAAATTTGACTTACTTTGGGGGAATGACGTTATTCTGCAAAATGAAAAAACTCCTGAAAAAATCGTTGAAGATAACCAAACATTAGCTCAATACAATACGCAAAATTTAAACATAAATAATTTATCCATCCTAAAAACATACAACAACCAAGACGGTGAATTTAGAGAAATAAACCAATATCCAGCATTATTGGGAGAAAAAGGTGCGCTATTTAAGTGGTTTAAATTAAAATTCTTGCCTGGTGGAAAAAATGCGCAACGCCCAGTTATGTTTGTCGATGGTGATGAAAGTTTTACTCAAAAAGGAATAGAAGCAGTCATCGGAGCAGAAATTTCTATGCCTAGAGCTAAAAATTATGATTTCTACAATAAATTTGAAGCAATTAGAAAATTTGCACTTGAAAATGAGTTAACCCGAGAAGGTGAAGCGCAAATTATATTGCAAGAAGACGACGGTTTTGTAGTCTGGATTATTTCTAAAGAAATGGTTAAAGAAAGCCTACTTGTTATAGCAAATTGGCTGCCAGAAATCTACGAAAAAGAAGAAATTGAAAACGAAGAACCAGTTGAAACAGACATGGAAGAAAAACAAGTTGAAATGCCAATAACAAAATCCATAGAACTACCTTGTGATTACACAATTGTTTCAGAATTGAAAATTAAAGAAAATTCAACAGAATTTGAAGAAATAGAACTAGAAGAAAAAACTAATAAATTAACTGTTGAAATCCCCCAACAATCAGAATTTAGAATATTTAAGCTAATAAAATAATGATAAAAAAGATAATTTTATTTTTAATAAATATTTATCAAAAAATATCGGCACTAACACCACCACGGTGCCGATTTTACCCTACTTGTTCACAATATATGAAAGAAGCAATAATAAAATATGGACTCATAAAAGGTGGCTGGATGGGTTTAAAACGACTATCAAGATGTCACCCCCTAAACGATGGTGGTTATGACCCTGTCCCATAAATTAATCGTTAAAAAATATCTATCTTTTTTAGACACTAGGCAACAGTTTAAAAGACAACACCATACTATTTATTAATTATTGATTATAATAAAATTTAAGCTTTTTTGTTTACCAAAACCCCTGCTGGGTCGTCAAAATTTTTAATCATATTAAGCATATCTTTTGTCGACAAACGATGAACTGTAGTTTCTAAATAATTGTCATACAATTCAACTATATTAGCCTCATCATTAATTCTCATCTCAAATCTTCGAGAACTATGCTCAGGATCATTTTCATCGTCCGTAAATTCCATATCTGGCGCAGGCAAATCCTCCAAATCTTCTTCTTCCGAACCTTCTCCAGTATCTCCACCCATAAAAGCCTGTCCGCCCGTCTCTGAATAATCATTTTCTTTTCTTGCAATTCCGCTTTTATTTGACAAAGCTTCAATATCTTTAATATCAGAACCATTTCCCTGCATTGCGAGAAATTCCGCTTCATTCGCCATCTGCGCAGAAGTTAATCTATTATACATTCCCAAATTCGACATTGAAAAGCCATCTAAGCCCATATTTTCTCCATTTATAATATATTTAAACTATTGCCTTCATTATAAATTATAATATATAATTTAGTAAATGGATATCGGAGGAAAGTATGAATAATTTATACGCAGAATTTACTGAAAAAATATTAAACTTACCATTATGGGTTAAAGAAATTACTTATTTTTTACTAAAAATGAACTTGAAAAAAATATTACCATGTTCAAATATTGACGTAAATGAAGAAGATCTTTATCAATATTTATGCCCAGAAATAACTTATGCTGGAAAAAAAGAATGTGAACGTTTAAAAATGGAAGATCCAAATTCTAATTTATATAAATTTTTATCATCTCTATTACAAAACCTAAGTATCATAGAAATAACATTAAATAACGCATGGACGCTAGAAGAAACGTCTCAAATCTATTACAACTGCATTGACTCTCAATATGTAGCTAGACCTGAAAACCCTATTATTAATGCAAAAGCTGCATACCTATCAGGAAGAATTAGAATTGGAGAATATCTAAAAAGAATAGGATTAATCGATGTTGATCAGCTAGAAAATGCAATGCGAATTCAAAAAGAAAGCGAACTTAATAACCAAAAAAAAGCATTTGCCTCTATCTTAGTTGATTTAGATTTAGTAACAAGAGATGATACTGATAGCATTTTGTTAATAAAACAAGAAAGCAAACGCAGATTTTTACTTGACTTCAATAGCACTAATGCTTCCAACGATATTCAATCAATAAGAGCAGAAGAAGATGCTAAAAAAATTGAAAGATTGACTTATGAGAATAATCTATTAAAAGCAAAATTAAGAGAATTATTAAATCTAAATAAATAAATTCTAAAACAAGAAGCTCCATTAAAAAAAATGGAGCTTTTTTAAATTTCTATTTTTAAAAATTAAACTAATTTAAATTCTACGCTTTGAGTTTCATTTGTTGCGTAATTTTTTTGAACTGCTTGCGCAACTGTTTTATATGATTTTTTATCAATAGTTAATTCAAAAGTTGCACTAGCATTATCTCTGTATGCTAATGTAAAATCTTTTGTAGGAACTTGGATAGAAAGGCTTTCCATACCTTTTCCATAAACTGTTGCTGGAAGCAACCCTTCAGCTCTTAATTGTCTTGGGTTTTTATCTTCATTTCTTTTTTCTGCGTTCAATTTTATAACGTCTGTCATTTTTAATTCTCCTTTGGTTACTCGATGTTACTATATTCTAACTTAAACAAGTTATATTTCAAATATTTTGTTGCAAAAGTTAAATCTATATATATTAATCTTAAAATTTGTTATAAAATTTATGTATGCATATAACTGCGGGAAAATTTAATTCTAGAAAATTAATATCTCCAAAAGGAGAAAATGTCCGCCCCACCTTATCAAAAACAAGGTCGGCTGTTTTCGATACATTATTTTCTATAATTGATTTTGAAAACAAAACATTTTTAGATTTATTTGCTGGCTCTGGAATTATGGGACTAGAAGCTATTTCTAGAGGTTTTAGTTCTTGTTTAGCTATAGAAAAGGATAGAAAAACAGCACTAAACATAAAAGCAAACTATGAACTATTAGGGCTTAAACCTAATGTTATTCAAGGCGATAGCATAAAAAAACTTGAAATTTTAACTCAAAAATTTGATGTTATTTATATCGACCCACCTTATTTTGCAAACTTATATAACATTTCTCTAAAATTAATTTTAGAAAAAAATATTTTAGCCCAAAATGGTATAATTATACTAGAATATACACAATCTATTAATCCTAATATAGAAGGTTATGAAATAATAAAGCAAAAAACTTATGGAGATAAAAATATTTTATTCTTGCAACAAAATATTTAAATAAATTACAATTTATTAATATATTATTTCTTTTATTTATTGAAAACCTTTATTCTTTTTAAAAAAATAATTAAAAAGCTTATTTAACACAGTAATATCATCAATAGCACTTTCATTAGTTAAAACAAGCTCTTCTATAATATTATTTTTCTTATCTTTTAATTGTGCAATACCTTTATCTGGAGAACCTTTAATTAAAAGTTTATTTTTATCACCTTTTACTAATATTTTATAAAATGAGTCAATCTCTGCACCTGCTTCTTTTTTAATTGTTTCTGTAACTATTACAGGAATTTGCTTATTCACTTTTCTATCAATAAATTTATACCATAATTGCATTATTGGTCCATCAACTTGATTTTTTCTCACTTCCTTAATTGTCATAATCAATTTCTTGTGAAATGTCTCAATTAACTGTTCTTTTTCATTTTTTACAACCGTAATTATTTCATTAGGCGCAACAATATCTGTTTCAATTTTTCTTATTGTTTCATCTTGGTTTTTTAAAGTTATATCTCTAAATCGTAATTGACCGTTATCAAAAATATATAAGTCTGATGTAACTCTAGAAGAATTCATTGCTGGTGTAATTTGAACAATATTAAGTTGTCCCCTTCTAGAATTTATTTTTGTGCTTGAAATAGCTTTATATTTGCTTTGCAGCATATCATATGTAACATCGGCTAATGTCTTGATTTTCATTTTTAATCCTTTATTTAAATTTATTGAAAACCATTATTCTCATTAATAAACCAATCAAATATTTTATTTAAATTTGATTTTTTATACGGTTTTTCAATTTTACCAACATCAAAAACTTGTTCGCCTTTTTCGTTTCTAGCAATAACATAAGTGGTATCTTCATTACTTACTATTCGTACAGCGTCTTTGTTTTGACCATTTGCAAATATATTATATTCAAATTTTGGTTCTTCTAATTCACCAAGTTTAATTGTTTTTTTAATAATAGTAACTGGAATTGTTTCATCAACTTTTTTATTTGTTATTTTATTTTTAACATTATTTACTAATGCATTTTTTCTCCCTTTTCTTATTTGCGAAAGAGGAATGATTGTTTTGTCAATAATTATTTCAATATCTTTTTTCAAAGCATTATTAACTTCTCTAATCGTTGTAATCAAACCATTATTATAAAAACTTGTAAAAACATGTTTTGCCCCACCGTCTTTTGTTTTTAAAAGCACATCTCTTGAAATTAAAACATCTTTGTCAAAAGAATAAATATCAGGTTCAAGTCTAGAACCCTTTTTAGGCAAAACACTCAACGTAGATATTCCTTTAGTATCATGATAAGTATGAGATATAATTGACTCAAATCTTTGCGCCAAAGTTTCATACTTAATAGCAGGCAAGCTTCTAATTTGCATTTATCTATATTCCTTTCTCATAAAAATTAAAGCATTTGTATAACAACAAATGCTTTAAAATACAAACAAAAATATTTTTGCTAGTTAATTTATTCTCTAAATGAAATATCAGCAAAAGATTTTTTTAATCCATCTTTGATATTTTTCATTTCTTTTTCTATAACTTCATCTGTTAGTGTTGCATTTTCATCTTGGAATTTAATTCTGTACGCAACACTTTTAAATCCTTTTTGTACGTGCTCACCTTGATATAAGTCAAAAATATCTGCTCCTGTAAATAAATTGTTAGATGCATATTTTTTAATTGCTTTTAATACTGCATCATTTGTTACTTCATTATTCACAATAAACGCAAAATCTCTTTGAACTTCAGGGAATTGAGGAAGTTTTTTGTAACGAACAGTTGAGTTAGAAACATTTGCAAGGATAGTATCTAAATCAAGTTCAAATACATAAACTTCTTGATTGAATTTTTCTTTATCTTTAATCAATGGATGTACAAGTCCAAAACAACCAACATTTGGCATTCCTTTACCCATTAATGTTATTTTAGCTGCTTTTCCTGGGTGCAAATAAGTAACATCCGTACAAGGTTCCAATTTTATTCTATTTTGCAAACCTAATAATTCAAACAAACCTTCAATAACACCTTTTAATGCATAAAAATCAGTTTGTGGTTTTGTAATCCACAAATTGTTATCAATCGAACCGGTTACAACACCGCTAAGCATTCTGGTTTCTTTAACACCACTATTTTTAGCTGTAGTTTCTTCTTCTTTTAAATAAGTTCTTCCTATTTCATACAACCAAATATTTTTTTGTCCGTTTGAAAGGTTATATTTTACTGATTGCAACATATTAGGAATTAATGTTTGTCTTAGAGTTGTATGATCTTCAGATTGCGGATTTTTAACGCATACAGATTTTTCATCATTGAATGCTAACATAAATTCATCCATTAAAGGTTTTCCAACCAATGATGAAGTTACGCTTTCATAAAAGCCATAACCCAAGAATAAATCGTTGATTTTTTTCAACAATCTTTGTTCAAAAGTAACAGTTGGTGCATGAGTTTTGGCAGGAAGTGTTGGTGTTACTTTATCATAACCGTTTATTCTTGCAACTTCTTCAATCAAATCAATTTCACGAGTTACGTCATTTCTTCTGAAACTTGGAACTCTAAATTTTGCAGCCAAATCATTTTTACCAAGCAACTCAAAACCTAAGTTTCCAAGAATTTCAATACATTTTTCAGAAGGTATTTCACAACCTAAAATTCTCTTAATTTGTCCAAATCTTAATGTAATATCAATTTCCGGAAGTTTATTCAAACCTGTTTCTGTTATTCCAACAACTTTTGCATCAGCAAAATCAACCAACAACTGCATAGCTCTCATCAATGCCGGTTTAACCGCTTCCATATCAACTCCGCGTTCAAATCTTGCACAGGCTTCTGAACGATAACCTACGCTTCTTGAAGAACGGCGATTAGTTGCTGGAGTGAAATAAGCTGATTCTAATACGATATTTTTAGTATTGTCATCAATTTCACTATTAGCACTACCAAAAACACCGGCTATACAAACGCTTTTTTCTTTAGTAGCAATTACAACGGTTTCTGTTGTCATTGTTCTTTCAACATCATCAAGAGTAACGATTTTTTCACCATTTTCGGCTCTGCGGACACACAAATAACCGTTTAATTTATCTTTATCAAATGCGTGTAATGGTTGTCCATACTCAAGAAGAACATAGTTTGTAATATCAACAACGTTGTTAATTGCACGAATACCACAAGACTGTAATCTATTTTGCATCCATTCTGGAGATGGTTTTATTACAACATTTTCTAAAATACCTGCACTATAATATTTGCAAACATCGTCATCTTTAATTTCAACTTTAAAATTACCGTTTAAAATATCTTTCGGAGCTTGAATAAAAGAAAATCTTAGTTTTTTATTGAACAATGCTGCTAATTCACGAGCAACACCAACAATAGACATTTGATCGCCTCTGTTTGCAGTTGGAGCGATATCAAAAACTATGTCTTCTTTTATACCCAAAACTTCTTCTAATTTTCTGCCAATTTGTACATTTGGTAAAAATCTATTTAAAATAAGAATACCATCTTCTTCTTGATAATTTTTATCACTCACGCCCAATTCATCCGCAGAACAAAGCATACCTTGAGATTCTACACCTCTGATAATTGCTGGAGTTAATTCAAATTGTTCCCCTGTTTTTCTGTTTAAAACTTTTGAACCTACAGAAGCGTAAGGGATAATTTGACCTTCTTCAATATTTTGAGCACCACATACAACCGTTTTTGTGGCACTGCCGGTGTTTACAGTTACAAGATGAAGTTTATCTGCATTAGGGTGTTGGTCGATTTTTTCGATTTTAGCTGTAATTATATTTGTAAAGCAAGCGCCTGTTTTTTCTATCTCTTCAACCTCTAACCCGCTCATAGTAAGCTCGTGCGCTATCTGTTCCGGTGTTATATCTGTCAAATCAACAAAATCTTTTAACCACTCTAATGATACTTTCATATTCTTATCCTTTTAATATTACATTTTTTCTACAAGAAAATTTTATTACAAACAATATTCGGTGTCGAACGCTAAAAAAATAGTGTTAAGTTATTTATCAAAAATCAATAAAATTCATAAAAAATAGCAATTTTATATTGAAAAAAGTTTTTATATACTTAGGAGTTTATTAATATTGGAGTTTTTATGTCTGAAATTAAAATTGTTAACGGGGTAAGCATTCAATCAAAAACTGACAAAGAATATGTCAGAGTTGCATCTGAAATGAATAAGCAACAAGCGTTAAGTGTTTTCTTCAATACACAAGAAAAACAAAGAGCAGCATTAAACTTTATCGAAAGAGATAGAGAAGAATATAAAGACAATGATTTATATAAAGAAGAGGAAGCTGCAATTAAAGCAAACCCAACAATGCCTTTTAATGTGCAATCTGCACCGGATGAATATATCGAAAAGAAATTAAATCTCTTTTATTTTGATGATAATGAAAATGACAAAACAATAACCGAAGATAAAGATTATGAAACAGTTTTAGCTTCAGTAAACACAGCAGAAGAATGTCAAAATTTAATCAATATTTTATTAGAATATATAGATAAATCTGATTGTTACACTACTGGTTTATTAATGGAAAAATATGGTTGCAAAAAATTTGATACAACACAAGAAGTTAGAAAACTAGTTTTAGCCTTAGAAATCAAAAAAGCTCAATTAAAAACAGAGGCTGGCGTTAATATTGTTCCTACACAAGCTGTGTATGATGAGGCTCAAAAAGATATTGCGGAAGAAATAAATTCTGAATTAAATGATAATCTTATCAAAGTTCTTTTTGATTCGCCAGAAAAATGTCAAGCTGCTATTGATGCTATTGTTTTAGGGAATGATGATATAACAAAATATGTAGATATATTGAAAAAGCTAGAAAAACACAAACAAGAAAACTTTCCAAATGCTTCGTTTACGATCGAGCAACGCAAAGCAATGCTAGAGCATAGAACTTATATTTTAAAAGAATTGAATGTTCTTTTAATAGATGAATCAACTTCTAGCAATAAAAATATTTGGACAGTAAATTACAATGCTTATAGAAGAGTTTTGAATAATATAGACTCCGCTGCTGAATGCCAAACTATTATTGATAAGTTATTAGACACGGGCAGATACGGACATTTTGATGCACCAAATGAAATTAAAGGTTTACTATTAGCTTTAGAAATGAAGAAAAAAGAATTTGATGAAAAAGAGGTCAAAAAAGTTGAAGATCCAAAAATCAGAGAAGAAAGACAAGCCGCTAGAGAATTAAATAATTATGTATGGCAAATATTGTTTGACCAATCTTTACATCTTTCACAAAGTTGTAATCAGGCAAGAAAAGAAATAGGCTCTTTTGAATATTCGGGATTATATTGGCATTCTGTATTTACTGGAAAAGCAACCCTAGGTGATCTAATTAAAGGAGAAAATGACCCATATGAACACTTAAATGATATTTATTTTAAATTTAGTGATGCCGTTTCTGAATTAGGCAGCTATAAAGATACCACTTCGATAGATGAATTTGGTGCTAAAATTAACGCATTATTAGCAAATGGTAATTATGATGTTGAATTAGTTAAAAAAATAATAAAAATTCAAAAAAGCTATCAAGAAGCCAAAGTTTTAGAACAAATTAATGCAGTTAAATCCCTGCCATATTCACCAGAAAATATTGAAAAAATGGAAAAGGCATTAGAAGGAAGAGATAGTATAATTAGTCAACTAGGTCCCAAAATCGATTATGCAAATGCGCCTGATAGCCAAAAATATGAATATTTACAAAAATTATTAGAAGCAAATTCTCAAAATTTAAGTAAAAATTTAGGAGGAAAAACACCTTCTCAAATAATCAAAGAATTTGATGACACCCATATAGCCTTCTTAAAAATGCTAGGTGTTACAAACGTTCAAGAAGAGCTTGAGGCATTTAGAGAACGAACCCAGATGGCTGGTGGTATTACCAAAGGTTTAGTCGTTATATCCGCTTCTATTTTAACAGGTGGTATTGCCGGAGCTGGAGCGGTAACAACAGGCATTGTTACAGGAACAACAAGCTTTGGTGCAGAAGTATATGATAGAGCAACAGATGATGTTGAAAATCTTTCTTCTGTTGGTGATTGGGCTGGCATTGCGGGACACAGCATAATAGACGGCGTAATGGTCGGTGGTTCGATGAAAGCAACCGCCGCTATACTAAAAACCGGTTCAAAACCTATGCTAAAAATAGGTACAACTTTTGTTACTGATGGCACAATTGGTACTGTCGGTGCGTACGGGCATGCATTAATTGATGGACGAGAACTTACAAAAGAAGATGCTGCACTAAACTTCGGTTTTGCTGCTGCCGGTTCTGTTCTTGGAGCAAGAGCCGTGTTTAAAGGGGCGCAAAAAACAACTGCAATAAATTCACGAAGAGCAAATATTGATGAATTATTAGATGATGCGGCAACTAATAATCAAACCAGATTATACAGCAAACCTGCTAAACAACCCGTAAGCAAGCCAAAAATTAGTACTCAAAACGCAGAAGAAGCCAGAATTAGTGCTATGGTTGCTCGAGACAGTGCACCTAACAACACATTTAATCCTATGTATTCTAATTTACCAAAAGAAATCCGCCCAGCAAGAGCAAGAGTCGGACAAAAAGGAGAAATAACAGCTGATACGCCTATTTGTATCAATGGGCAAATTTATAAATTTGATATTCCTGACAACTCAACTCACATAATAAGAGGCGAAGATTTATCTATTTTAGGCACCTCTGAAATAAAATTAACAAAAACAAACGGAAAAATTGAATTAGAAATACTAAAAGGAGAAGTTGGTGTTATTACCAGCTCCGCTGATGATATAGCCACATTGACAACTATTCATTCAGTAACATTAAAACCAAATACATCTATTAAATTAACTACAAACTGTACAAAAACACCAACAATTGATGTAATTACAGATATCCCAATCTCTCCTAGACTAAGAACTATGGAAAATAAAGTTAATGTTGCAGGACAAAATAAGCAAGTATCTGTACAAACGCTCGAAAAACCGATAGAAACGGGCAAACCTCTTATGATTACAGAAGATATAAAAATATCTATAGATAATGGTGCGTTTGTTGATGAATTAAATTTGACCGCATTTGCAGATGGAGAAAGTGTGTTTATCGGAAATGCACCAAGAGCTACAATTAAACTCCCAGATGTTGAACTTGGAACTTTAATTAAAGTAACTCGTATGGGCGATAAATTCAAAGTAGAAAAATTCTATGGCAATGTTAAATTAATCAATGAAGTTCCTACACCTAATGCAACGGCTCCATCTACACCAAAACCTAACACTCCTGTAAAAAGGGTTAAGACTGCCAATTCATCAGACACCCCAGCAACGCCAAACAAAGTGTCAACAACACCAACAACAGTAAAACAAGAAGTCATATTTCCTGAATGGGGCAACATTCACGTAGCTGGGCAAGATTATGATTTAGGTATTTTGGCAGAAAGCTTAAAAAATGGAGAAAGCATTATTCTTGGCAATACTTCTAATTCAGCAGTTAAAATTGCAACTGATATTGAAGCGCCTGTCGCGATAAAAATAACTAAATATGGAGCCGGATACAAAGTAGAAAACCTTAGAGGTGCAGGATTTAAATACGATAAACACAATATAGCTCAATCTGTTATCAATTCTGAAATTCAAGTCGGCAGCAGAATATTCTTGCCTGACGGTAGAGAATTAGTTGTTACTGAAGCATTATTGAAAAAAATAAAAGAAGGCAAATTTGCTAAAATAACATTAAATTCAAATGGAAAACCGGTTATAAATTCTTCAAAAAATTATAATGATATGAGCATAACTATAGAAAATCAGGGTGGAAAATATATTTGCGTAGATGAAGCTTGGGAAGGCGCTATTATTCTAAAATAAAACCTGCTGTTCAACCGGAGCTTTATGTCCCAAATGTCTGTACCCCTGAGGTGAAACCTTGCGTCCTCTTGGCGTTCTTTGGAGCAACCCTTCTTGTAATAAATAAGGCTCATAAACGTCCTCAATTGTGCGAACATCTTCACCTAATGCCGCCGCAATAGTTTCTATTCCAACCGGTCCACCGTCGTACTTTTCAATAATGAGTTTTAATAAAGCTCTGTCTGTATTATCTAATCCGCATTTATCTATTTTAAGAACATCTAACGCTTCATTTGCAATCTGCTCCGTAATTACACCATTAGATTTTACTAATGCATAATCCGCAACTCTTTTTACAAGTCTATTTGCAATACGAGGTGTTCCTCGTGAACGCAATGCAATCGCTTTTGCACCATCCGAGGTTATTTCAAAATTCAAAATCCCTGCAGTTCTCGAAACAACGGCACATAATTCTTCTGTATTATAAAATTCCAATCTGTGAATTATTCCAAACCTATCCCTCAAAGGTCCTGACAAAGCGCCTGCTTTTGTAGTTGCACCAACAAGCGTAAATTTAGGAACAGGAACTCTTAATGTTTTTACAGACTGGGATTTTCCTGTCGTCATATCTAAATAAAAATCTTCCATCGCTGGATATAAAATTTCTTCAGCGATTTTATTCAAACGATGAATTTCATCTATAAATAAAACCTCGCCACCTTTTAAAGACATTAAAATCCCGATAATATCACGAGGGCGCTCAAGCGCAGGAGCTGAAGTAATCTTAATTTCTGTTTCCATCTCCGCAGCTATTACGCCTGCTAAGGTTGTTTTCCCCAACCCCGGAGGTCCATAAAATAACAAATGGTCTAAAACTTGTCCGCGTTTTTTTGCCGCTTCAATTGAAATTTGCAAATTACCTTTAATGGCGCTTTGACCAATGTATGAGTCAAAAGATTTGGGTCTTATATTCGTTTCAAAAGACTTATCAAATTCATTCACTTGAGCTTCAATTTCTTTATTTTTTCGCTCAGGTTTTTCTGTTATAAAGTTATCATCATCTGAAATTATTGCCATTAAACATTTTCCTTTTCAGTGCTTATTGCTTTTTTCGCTTGTTTCCAAAGTTCATCATATTCTTCAAAAGAATAATCTGTTAGTTCTTTTGTTGCAAGTTCTTCCATTTTTCTAAATCTTGCCATAAATTTTCTATTTGCACGAAGAAGTGCCTGTTCTGCATCTATTTTGTTCCATCTTGCAAGATTAACTGCTGCAAACAAAATATCGCCAAATTCATCTTCTTTTTCATCTTGATTTTTAGCGGATTTAAATTCTTCAACTTCGGAGAAAAAGCACTCATATAGGGTTTCTTCGTTTGGCCATTCAAAACCAACATTAACAGCTTTTTTACTTATCTTTTGAGCACTCATTAAAGCTGATTGAGCTTTTGAAATCCCATCCATAATTGATGTGCGATGAGGTTTTTCTTCTTTTTTTAATTCTTCCCAATTTTTTAAAATGTCATCTGTTGAATTAACTTTAACATCACCAAAAACGTGAGGATGTCGGTGGATTAATTTTTCATTAATTGTTTTAGCTACATCATCAATATTGAATGCGCCTTCCTCGCTTGCAATTTGTGAATGTAACACTACTTGCAATAAAACATCGCCTAATTCTTCTTTAAGATGTTTCATATCGTTTGCGTCAATTGCATCAACTGCTTCATAAGCTTCTTCTAGCATGTTCTTTTTTAAGGTTGAGTGGGTTTGTTCTCTATCCCATTGACAACCGTTTGGACTTCTTAATATTTCAATTATTTTTATTAATTCTTCTAAATTTTTATACATTTTCCTATCCCCTAAAAAAATTATAGTTTAATTACAAATTTTGTTAAAGGAATTGCAAAGTAAAAGTGGTTAATCTTTACATAGGTTTAATTATGATTTTTTATCCAACCTCACAGGAACATAACAAATAAAAAATAACATCTACCTTGATATAAAACTTTAAACTAGAGTCTTACTCCAAAATCTACAGAAACTAAATTGTTAAAAATCTGATATTCATTTAAATCAAAAAGAGACTCATCAATTTGCTCATCAATTACAAAACAAGTTGGACCAGAACCTGACATAAGTGCATTAGGAATTTTTGATTTTATTTCTTGAAGCTCTTTATAATCATCAAAAACAGCAATTTCTAAATTATTATAAATTAACGACTTATCAAACGCATTTTTATCTAAAAGAGTTTTCAATTTTTGAGTATTATTCGGAATTGTTTTATCTTTCAAGAGCGCAAATTTTTGATAAGCTTCTTTTGCTGAAATACCAAGTTTTTTAGGCTTTATTAAAGAAACATTAAATGGTATAAAATTAAGCTTTTCAATTTTTTCTCCACGTCCACTACAAAGAGCACACCCGCCATCTAGACAAAAATTCAAATCAGAACCCAATGTTGACGCCAGTTTATGTAATTCAAAATGCGAAAGTTTTTGAAAAATCTGGTTTAATCCATACAAAGCCCCGCTGGCATTTGTACTTCCTCCAGCCAAACCCGCACAAACAGGGATGTTTTTCTCTATAAAAATATCTATTTTAGTATTAGTAATTTTTGCAAAATCCAAATATAATTTTGTCGCTTTAAAGACAATATTTTTTTCATCATAAGGTATTTCTAAGCTTGTTCCTGATAAAAATATCTCATTTTCAGTCCTTGAACTTTGAGAAACTTTTATTGTCAAAAAATCCGACAAAGATATTGTTTGCATAATACTTTGGATATTATGAAATCCATCTTTTCTCTTATCTAAAACTTCTAAAGTTAAATTTATTTTAGCCGGAGTTTGAACTTTTATTTGTTGCATAGATTAGCTTTCAATTTTTCTGACAATTCACCATATGTTTCAATAGAAAGACTTTCCCCTCTAGTATTTTCGGAAATATTCATTTCTTCTAATGTTTGTTGAACAATATTTTTGTCAAATCCTGCATTTGCAAGACAATTTTTAATATTTTTCCTACGCGCAGCAAACGCAGCTTTTAAAACTTTTCTAAAAAACTTATAGTCAGATAATTGCAATAACGGAGTTTTTCGCACTTTAAATTTAACAAGCGCACTATCGACTTTTGGTCGAGGGCAGAAACATTTTGCAGGAACTTTTTTAATCAATTCAACTTCTGCAAAAAATTGAGCCAAAATAGTAAGAAGTCCGTATTGCTTAGATGGTGAGGTTTCTTTGGCGACGAGCCTTTGAGCAACTTCATATTGAACCATCAAAATAATTTCATCTATACAATTTCGATTTTTATTATCCAAATCGTCAATTTCACCCAACAGATGTGCCAAAATCGGACTTGTAATATAATACGGAATATTAGCCACAACTTTTAAATTTTCTCCAAACTGAGAAAAATCAACCTTTAAAACATCGCTGTGGATTATATTTAAATTTTGCGCATTGATTTTTTTAATAACGTCAATAGCTTCTTCATCAAGCTCTATTGCATTAACTTGTCCAGCATTTTCAACCAATTTTTCAGTAACAAATCCAGCCCCAGGACCAATTTCAACAACAATATCATTTGAAGTTAGATTTGCACTTTCAATAATAAAATCAATAATTGAGCCGTCAACTAAAAAATTTTGTCCAAGGCGTTTTTTTGTTCTAAATTGTTTTGCTCTATTGTAGTAATCCATATAAGTATTATAATAATACAAAAAGGTAAATGTTTTAATCATTTATTTTTGATATTGTTACAACTATGAAAATAAAAGACTTAAAAACTAATAATATTGAAACATTTAAAAACGATGTATGCCAAGAGTTTTACTCTGCTTGCAAAACTTCAAGCAATTTAAAAATTGGATTAGAAATAGAACGACTACCTGTTTACAAAAAAACAAATGAAGCTGTAAATTATTTTGGCGAAAATGGCTTATATCGTTTATTAAGACAAATTGCCTATAATGATGAATGGCGATATATTTCTGACTTAACATTTATCAATGGACTTCAAAAAGGACAAGCAACTATAACACTTGAACCAGGTGGGCAAACTGAATACAGTTTAACTCCTCAAAAAACAATATTTGAACTAAAAGAAGAAGTTGAAACACTAGATAAAAAACTTTCTTCAATTATGGAATATTTAGGAATTTCAATGTTAGAATACCCAATTTCACCTAAAACTAACGGTAAAAATATCGAAATAATTCCTAAACGCAGATATCAAACAATGGCTAAATATTTGAACGGAGAAAGATGTTTTTCTATGATGAGAGAAACAGCCGGAATTCAAGTTGCTATTGATTATATAGACGAACAAGATGCCATAAAAAAATTAAAACTTTCAATGATGTTAGCCCCAATTTCCACTGCAATTTTTGCGAACTCACCAATTCGTTGTGGGCAAATTACAGGATATAAATCAACAAGAGCTTTAGCATGGCTCAAAACTGATGAAAATCGTTGCGGACTTATCAACGAAAAATTATTTAACGATAATTTTTCTTTTGAAGATTATGTAAACAAAGTCCTATCTATCCCGCTTTTATTTATCCAAAGAGAAGATAAAATTATTGAAATTGGTGGAAAAATAAACTTTGAAACATTTTTAAAGAATGGATACAACAATTTCACAGCGACAAAAGACGATTATAGTTTACATTCAACCTTGTTTTTCCCAGAGGTTAGACTAAAAAATATAATCGAAATCAGAAACCAAGACACACAAAAAGGTGAGTTTAAATACTGTATACCCGCTATGTATAAAGGAATTTTATACAACGAAAAAACTACAAATAATATCTTTGAATTATTAAAAGAGTTTTCTTATGATGATTTCGTTAAACTTAGATTTGAAGTGCCAAAATTTGGATTAGAAACAAAAATTAAAAACAAAAAATTAATTGATTATGCTAAAATTATTTTAGAAGAAGCTTATATTGGACTAAAAGAACAAGAAACCAATGAGGAAAAATTTTTAGAGCCAATAATTGAATTAACTAATGATGGACTTTGTCCTGCAGATTTAATTCTAAAAGAATGGCAAAATTGCAGCTTTAATATAGATAATTTAATTGATTATGTAAGGTTAAAATGATTATAACACCTGAAGAATTGGCAATACACGAAAGTGATGAAAGACTTTTAAACATCATCAACAACAAAACCTTTGATGATAAAACTTTATATGAAAAACAATCATCTTTTCATTCAATAAAAATTGTAGAAAATGAAATTGGTAGGTTTTTGCATTACAAAGATACTTACCAAGCAGGGGTTATAAATACTGATTTTTACAAAGGGAACATTCCATATATCAACTACTTTTTAATCCCATATTTAATCAACCCCGCAATTAAAAACATATTGTTAATAGGAATGGGTACAGGGATTATAGTTAATCAATATGAACAACTTTTTACCCAGCTTAAAAAAATTGATGTTGTAGATATTGAAGAAAACATTTTAGAAATAGCGAAAAAATTTTTCAATTTTAAACAAAGTGAAAAATTCAACTTTACTTTGCAAGATGGGCTAGTTTATCTCAATAATACAAAACAAAAATATGATTTAATTGTGGTTGATGTCGCATCTGATGAGGGAATTGATGATAGATTTTGTTCTGAAGATTATTTAAAAACTATTAAAAAACATCTTACCCAAAATGGTATTTTTGTTTCAAATATGCCCTCTTGCGCGGATGTTATGCACCCTAAAAATACATTTATTCATAACCTTTTATCAAACTATAAAAATACTTTTAAATGCGTTAATTTATACAAAGGCAACGAATCAGATAAGATTTATTACAAATCATTTTTTAATTTAGATGAAAGAGTTGTTGATATTACCAATCTAATATTCATTTCTTCTGATAAAAATTTAGATGTAAATTTTGATAAACAATTAATTAAAAACATTGAAAAATTAGGGGTTTCAATAGATAATTATTTAAAAGATTTAATCTAAAATTAAAAATAGTTAGGGAGTTTAATATAATTATGCATGATATATTTTTAAATCTACAAAACTGGTTTCAAGCACACGGAATGCTCGGTTTAGGACTAAACGCTTGGCTTGAAAGTTTTTTAGTTTTACCTCCACCTGATATTTTATTAATCGCAATGAATATAGCTCAACCCCAAAAAGCATTACAGTTTGCATTAGTAACCTCAATTGGTTCAGCCATTGGTGGGCTTACAGGATGGACATTAGGCAAAATCGGAGGTCGTCCATTTTTTAATTGGATTTTTAGAAAGAAAAAAGATTTATTTAAAAATGTTGAAGATTTATATGCAAAATGGGGAACAATTGCTGTAGTCGTTGCCGCTATGACACCAGTTCCATACAATGTTTTTGCGTGGGCTAGCGGTATTTTAAATATGAATTGGTTTTTATTTACTTTAATCAGCCTTATTTGCCGTGGCGCAAGATTTTTCTTTATTTCTATATTATTAATGATTTTTGGCGAAGCTATTAAACAGAATTTAAAACTCATAGTCCTAGCTGGATCTATATTATTAGTAATAGCTTATATTTTTATTTTCAAATTTATGAAAAAAAATAACACAAAAAAAGAAGAACAAATAACTGAAAACGTAAAAGAATTGGAAAAAAGCAGTGTATAAAAAAGCAAAAAGAGAACTAGATAGGTTATTGTTAGGCAACCAAAATTTTGTAAACGGAACACCGACAGAAAAAAACATGAGTGTTGAGACTTTGCAGAAATTTGCATTCCACCAAGCCCCAGATGCAATGGTTTTAAGTTGTTCTGATTCTCGAGCTGTACCCGAAATTATTTTTGATTGTGGGATTGGTGAGCTTTTTGTAATAAGAGTTGGTGGCATTGCCGCCGGACCAAACGTTGTTGAAAGTATAGAATATGGGGTTAAAAAACTAAAACTACCTCTTTTAATTCTTCTAGGACACGATGATTGTGGGGTTATGAACTATGCCGTTAGTTCTTACCCAAATGAACCTGAAAATTTTCCATCTATTATGAAATGCGTTTATCCCGTTTTTACAAACTATGGAGAAATTAAAGATAACAATGATTTTTCTCGAAAACATACCTACTGGGTTGAACAAATGCTCCTTGAACGTTCAAAAGTAATAAAAGAAGCTGTTGATAAAAAAGAATTATACATAGCAAAATGTCATCTTGACCATTTGACAGGAAAAGTTGAAGTTCTACCTGATATATATGAAAAATAATTATACAAAATTTATTATTTCTAAAGCAGTATCAACAATTTCTTTAGCGCCATTATTTAACAAGTAATCTGTTTCTCTAAATCCCCAAGAAACAGTTAGAAATTCAATTTGAGCATTTTTTGCAGTTTGTATGTCAACTTCAGAATCCCCTATATATAAAATTTCATCTTTAGTTAAATTAAATTCAGCTAAAATTTTGTTAATCCCATCGGTCATAGGTTTTGGTCTACACGTTGGACTCTCTCCTACAGCAAGGTCGATTAATTCAGGGAAATACTGATTACATAATTCTTTTACAGCTAAATCATATTTATTAGAAACAACACCGATTTTAATCCCTTTAGTTTTTAACTCCCGCAGCAATTCAATTATTCCAAAATAAGGTTGAGTTTTTTCCTGCATCGTTCTTGAATAATGCTCTTTGAATATTTCCAAACATTTTTCAAAATTAGGGTTTTCCGTACCTTTAGGAATAGCTCTTTCTATTAATTTTGCAACCCCATTTCCAACAAATGTACGGATTTCTCCTATGGTTCTGGTTGGATATCCTAGCCGTTTCAGTGCATAGTTTACACTATCCATCAAACCTTCTAATGTATCTAAAAGTGTTCCATCTAAATCAAAAATAACAGCCTTAATCATAATTTAAATTTTAGCATAAAAAAAACTGCCAAAACTGGCAGCGCACAAAAAGGTAATGGTGTGAATTAATTACCATTATGTTCGTGTAAAGGAAATCAATTCATTGTAAGTTCAAACAATAATTTGTTAGGTTTTCCTAACTTTTATATTGTAAGGCACGCCTAACTTTTTGTCAAGCACTTCTTTCCCGCAATTGATTAAAAAGTAAAACTAATTTAAGCTACCTGCTTAGATAAATCATTATAAACATCACCCAAAGCCTTTAATTTAATAATAGACTTCTTACTTAATTGTGTATTTAATAAGACTTCTATTAAATCCGTTAATGCATAAGTAAATTCAGCTGTACCATCACCACCTATTTTATGATGAATTTCATGCAACCACGTAGCCAACATCTGATTAAAATCAGCGTCTTTAAAATAACTTCTATCAATCCAATGTCCTAAATATTTTCTACCATTTTTTTTATCAATAATAGCCTCTCCCAAAGTGCCTGTTGCCTTTTCAGAAAGTCTATCAAATATATATTTAGGTCGTGTAATATCTTCTGCTTCAATTAATAATAAATTTTTTAATTTAGAAATATCTCTTCGCCCTGCTTCATCCATTGTTCTAGACACGCAATAAGGTATATCGTTTATTAAATCAGCGATTTCTTTTTTATTGAGAGTCTTTAATTTATTTTTAAAACATTTAGCTACTTGTGAGGTTATGTCTTTACATTCAGATTCTGTCAAGGAATAAGTAGCACCTTTAATTTTTTTGACCAAATCCGCACCAAATATGCTTAACAATTCATCATCTTTTAACTTTAACCAGTTAATAATAACCTCGGAAGTATCATAAGAAGCTAAAGGCTTATTTAAAGAAAACTCAGGAAAATTAGTAATAAATTTTTCATAAACATTATCTATATCTTTTTTAATTACTGCCACCGCTTCATCAAGAAGTTTTATTTTTTTAGCCTCTAATTTTGTATAAGGCAAAGAAATATGATTGCTCAAGGATTGAAAAACATCTATAGCTTTAGGAACACTAATATTTTCAAAATTCTCTGGTAAAAGAGTATAGCCATATTGTAATAAAGTTTTTTTAACAACATCATTTGCGTTATAATCCAAATACGCATATCGACAATCACCTATATCCAAACCTAACTTTCTAGATTTAGCTTCATTTAATAAACCTTTTATAAAGCTAAAATGAATAGAGTTCTCAGCTTCCTTGCGTAAAGTTGCCCATAAATGTCTAGTCGAAATAATAGACTTCATTAGCTCTTCGTCACTCATATTTTTATGCGCAAAATAATGAGTTAAATTTTGTATTTCTTCAGCCGTTAATTTAGTTCTATCACGATTCATATTAAATTTGTAGCCAGTAACTTTTTCCATATCGGCAACATCAACTTTTTTCTTAAAAATAATACTCATATTATCAACAGAACCATCCCAAAGTTCATTTGCACCTACTTCAAACCTTTGAGTTAAATAAGCATTGCCTTTTTGCCCATCTTCAAGTAGTTTAAACGCAAAATCAGGTGAATCATAAGATAATTTTTGATAATCTGGATTTTTAGAATGTTTAAAATAATTTAAACCTTCAATTAATGCATCTATTAATTCTCTATCTTTAGTTTCAAATTCAATAGTATTACCCATTAATGTATCAGAAGATTTATTTAATTCTCTCATTAGAACATTATTTTCAGCATAAAAATCAGCACTCCAATCCGCACATCTAAAACGAACATTGTCAGTTTTACCGTCTCTAATCATCTTACAAATCATAACTTTAGCACCTTCGCCAAAGCCACCAGCATTACTTGCATCTGCGATTTTATTTCCACCCCCGATTAAAGTAATATCTTCTGGAGAGAACAATCCTTTACCAGTAATGCATACTTTTACTTTTCCATCTGCTAATGTTTGCAGATTTAATCTTACGCCGTTAAGAGTTTGTCCATGACCATCAAAAAAGTTTTGTAACATATCTCTTGCAATTTTTTGATTACTCCACACTATACCATCTGCATATTTCATTGCCATATTCGTAGATTGCTTCTGTGTCGTTACCATATTACCAATAGAAACTCGTGAAAGCTCACCTTCTGCTGCAATTTTTCCAATAGGACCATCTATACAAAAATCTAAATTCCCATTTTGGGAAAATTGTTCTTTTAACTTTGATGTATTAAGCCCATCTGGAAGTGAAACAGAAGCACGTTCATATGGAACAACGTCTGATAACTTATATATTTTATCCTTTGAAATAGATCTAAGAGGATCTTCTATTTCCAATTTAGGCGGCAATGGTGTATCAATGGAATCCACTTTAGATATTTTTTCTAATATCGTTTTTTTATATTTTTGCACTAACGCAATATTTTCTTCTGGTGTTTGAGTTATATCGTTTAATGCATCAGTCAACTTTTTAGACAATATTTCTATTTGTTTATTAAGATTAGATATTGTTTCTGAACTTTTAGAAATCGTTTCTTCTAAATCACCAATTTTACCAGCATTTTCTTGAAGTTTTGTTGAAGCATCTGCTAGTTCGGAAGTTAATTTACTTACATTCTTTCCTTTAATTATTGCAACAGCACCCATACCAACAGCTGCTAGTGTAGATGCTACGGTCATTACTTTGTATTTTTTAACTTCTGAATTAGATGTTTCTTCTGTTGCTTCTTTAACAAAACCATCTTTAGACGGAGATCTTTCAAGTTTATTGTAGCTTTTTATTATTAAGTTATTTGAATCTTTATCTTTATTTATATTTTGAATGTTTAAAGCTTGAAATTTAAACTTTTCTACTTCTGACATGTTAAAAGCCCCTTCTTATTTTCATATATACATATATAAAAACAAAAAACATAAAAAAATTGCCTTATTAAACGAAAAGCAGACTTTTTAATAAAGTCTGCTTTTTATTATTTTAATTATACTTAATTAAACATTTTTTCTTTAATTGCGTTTGCCGACTCTTCGTAACCAATTCTGCCCATTAACGCATATGTATAATTTTTTGCTTGTTCAACTCCTGGTTGGTTAAAAGTATCAATGTTATAGAGTTCACCAGCGATTGCTGTTTGTACTTCAAGCATATACAATAATTGACCTAAAGAATAAGCATTTACACTTGATAAAGTAATAGTTACGTTTGGTCTTTGGTAATCAGTTAATGCAACTTTTGTTGCATCCGCTTCAGCATTGATTAAATCATTAATTGTTTTGCCACCTAAATAACCAATTCCTGTGTATTCAAAAATTCTTGGAATTTCAACAGTTGTATCAAATTCACCTACACGAATAAACGTAACAACTTTGTTGTTTGGTCCTTCGTTATAAAGCTGAATTTGAGAGTGCTGATCAGTTGCGCCTAAAGCTTTAATAGGAGTAGGTCCAACGTTTACCTTTTCACCATTTCTATTGTATTCTTTCCCTAATGATTCTGCCCAAAGCTGTACATACCAATCAGATACATATTTTAATCTGCTAGAATAAGGCATCATAACAGAAAGATTTTTGCCTTTTTTTACGTCCATTAAATAATGAATTAAAGCGTTTTGAGCTGCAATATTTTCGTTAATATCAGTATTTTTCAACGCTAAGTCCATATCTTTTACACCTTGAACGATATTATCCACATCCAAACCTACAAGCGCAAAAGGTAATAAGCCTACTGCTGAAAATACAGAAAATCTTCCGCCAACATCATCAGGAACAACGAAAGTTTTGTATCCTTCTTCTCCAGCGATTTGTCTTAAAAATCCAGTTGAGCGGTCAGTAGTTGCAACAATATTTTGTCTGTATTGATCGCCCATTTCTTTTTCAAGTCTATCTTTAACTATCATAAATTGAGACATTGTCTCAGCTGTAGAGCCTGATTTTGTAATAACGTTAACTAAGGTTTTTGTTAAATCTATGCTATCTAAAAGCCCGGAAATCTGATCAGGGTCAATATTATCAAGGAAAAAAATTCTTGGCATGTTATCTCTTTGTTCAGGAGTTAACATATTCCAATAAGGTTTTAATAATGCTTCACAAACAGCCATTCCACCTAATGCTGAACCACCTATACCTAAAACAAGGATATTTTCAAATCTGCCTTTAACCATTGCAGCATATTCTTTTACATACCAAACGGTTTCTTCATTGTAGCCCAAGTTCATCCATTGCAACCATTGTTCAGGCTTATCTTTTCGAGAATTCAAATCAATAATAATTTTTTTAATTTGTTCAGCATATGAACTAAATTCAGATTGCAAATCCAAGCCATGTTCTTCCCCAATTACATTGCTTGAAACGTTTCTGTAGTCTAACTTTAGCATTCTCTATCCCTCTTTTAGCATAGTAAAACCTATTTTTATTGTATCTAATAAAGCAAAATTTTACAGTTTTTATTTTAAAAGTATATAAATTTGAAACACTTTGTTACAATAAAAACAAATTGATAAAAATAAAGAAGATTTACACTCTTTAAATTCAACATCTTCATAGACACAGATTTTAGAGAGCTGTATAATATTTTTATGCTAGATGACTTTCAGTTGCCTAAAATTCGCGAATATGAAGATATAGTTATATCACCTGTGCGCACAGGGATTTATGACTATGATAAAGGGTACTATATACATGCGCTTGAAAAAACATCTAATCCCAACATGGTGTCCCCTTATGTTCTTTTTGATGGAGAAAAACAACTAGAGCCAGGGCATTATGAGGTTGCTTTATCTGCTGATAAAAAATATCTATATCTTATCCAATCTCAAGAGTTAAAGGCAATTGTTCCTGCTATTAAAGTTGTGTATAAACGCTGCGATGACTATAAAAATAGGCTCTTAGAAATTGAAAAAGAAAAAAAGAAATTAGAGAAAAAAAGAAAATCAACAAAAAAGCTAGACAAAGAACTTGAAAACATCAAACAGCTAGAATTAAATGCCAAAATTTATGATAGCAAAGAAGGTTATTATGTTATAGAATATAAAAAGTTTAATACATATGCGTGGGGATATATCCCATACTAAAAAACTTATGATAAAAAGGAGCTTATATGAAATTTTTACATTCGATGATTAGAGTAGTTGATTTAGAAAAATCATTGGCATTCTACAAAGATTTGTTAGGATTAATCCCATCAACTCAAGTAAGACTTGAAGATTGCACCTTGTATTATTTGAAAGATGAAAAAACCAATGTTGAAATAGAATTAACAGTAAATGATGAAAACCCTCAAAATGGCTACACACAAGGAACAGCGTTTGGTCATTTTGCGTTTGAGGTTGATGATATGAATGAAATAGCTCAAAAAGTTTCCCTCTTAGGTTATAAATGGATGTATGAGCCATTTTATATGGAAGAAATCAAAACACGGATTGCATTTATTAAAGATCCTGATGACAACGAAATAGAATTTATAGAAAAACAAAAATAAAATACTAATGCTTAATTTTGTTAAACAACAAGAAAACGAAAAAATTGAAAAGATATTAAGCCGTTTAATTAAAGGAAATTCTTTTTGCATAAATGGCTTAACATCATTTTTACGCTTATTCTTATTAAAATATATAGCAAACAAAAAAAAGGTACTTTTTATTACCGCTTCTGAACAAAAAGCATTAAAATACAAAAACGATTTAATGAAATTATTTGAACAAACCTCATCATTGTTTCCTTATCAAGATGTATCAATGTATGATGGGATTTCACCAAACCTATATAAATATGCAGAACAATTAAATATTTTACAAACTTTAGAAACTCAAAATATTGTTCTAATGCCAATTAAAGCATTATTAGAAAAATTCCCAACAAAAGATTTTTTTAATGAAAACTCTATAAAAATTAAAATTGATGAAGATATTGATACTATAAAATTAGCACATCAACTTGCCACATTAGGCTACAAACGCGCAACCATGGTTGTAGATATCGGAGAGTTTTCTATTAGAGGTGATATTGTTGATATCTATGGTATAGACAAGGCGCCGGTTAGAATTGAACTTTGGGGTGACACTGTTACAGACATAAGATATTTCAACCCTGAAAACCAACGAAGTTTTGAAAAGATAAAAGAAATTGAAATTAGCCCCATTTATAAATTTATAATTGATAATTCGACTCAAAATATTTTAAAAATATATGGGAAAAATATCGTTGAAAAAATCGAAAATGAAAAATATTTTGAAGGAATTGAATATTTCCAATGCTTATTAAATCCGCATATGAAAGCTTTTACGGATTTTTTAGATAAAAATTGGTGTATTGTATTTGACGAAAGTTCTGAAGTTTTTTCCCGCTTTAATCAGTTTGATGAGAATTTGAAAAAAACTTATAAAAGAAATATTGAAGAAAACATCTCACAAGAACTAAATTGCTACAATCATTTGTTATATGAGGATTTTATAAAATCCGTAGCAAAGTTACAAAAAATTTCCTTGGATAATTTTTTAGAATCAGATGAAGCGGATATAATTGAATTTAATAGTTTTTTAATCCCAAGTTTTTCATCCGACGTGTACAAGGTTGCGGAGTTTATTGAAGAAAAACAAAGAGAGAATTATAAAATAATAATAGCCACAGATTATAAATCCAGAGTAGAAGAAATTTTAAAGGATTTTGAAATTGAGTTTTCTGATAAATTTGGACACATAAAATCTGTTTTTATTACTTCAAATTTAGCTTGCGGTGGAGCACTCATCGAAGATTTAAAACTATGCATTTTGAGTGACAAAGAATTATTCAACAAGAAATCGAAAGAAATCACTGCGACAAAACGCAGTTATAACAAAGAAAAACAAGAATTTATTGAAAGTATAAATGACATAAAAGAAGGGGAATATGTTGTTCATCATATACATGGAATTGGTAGATATATAGGTCTTTCAAAGCAAGAATTTGATGGTCAATTAAAAGATTATTTAAGCATTGAATACCAAAATGGGGATAAATTACATATTCCAGCAGAACAAATAAATATGCTTGCAAGATATAGGGGAACAACATCACAAGCTCCTCGCTTATCAAAAATGGGCGGAAATGATTGGAATACAATAAAATCTAAAGTCAAAAAAGCTGTAGAAGATGTAGCTCAAGAATTAATAAGACTTTATGCCGCAAGAAGCGCATCAAAAGGTATAGAATTTGACCCAGATACCGTTTGGCAATATGAAATGGAAGAAGCCTTTGAATTTACAGAAACTCCAGATCAGATGAAAGCAATAAATGAAACAAAAAATGATATGGAATCTGATAAACCCATGGATAGGCTTATTTGTGGAGATGTCGGATTTGGTAAAACCGAAGTTGCAATTCGTGCTATTTTTAAAGCAATAATGAGTGGAAAACAAGCTGCCGTAGTCGTTCCGACAACAGTTTTAGCGTTACAACATTATCAAACAATTTTTGAACGATTTAAACCTTTTCCGATAAAGGTTGAACTTTTATCCAGATTTAGAAGCGCAAAAGAACAAAAAGAAACTATTAAAAAACTTGCCCTAGGGGAAGTTGATGTTGTTATTGGAACACACAGACTTTTACAAAAAGATATTCAATTTAAAAATCTAGGCTTGTTAGTTATTGATGAAGAACACAGATTTGGTGTTAAACATAAAGAACAACTTAAAATGCTTAAGAAAAATATAGATATCCTGTCGATGTCTGCAACACCAATTCCTCGTACATTATATATGTCTTTATCAGGAATTAAAGACATGTCAGTAATAAATACACCTCCCAAAAACCGCTTACCCATCAAAACGATAGTTGCAAATTATGATGAAAATATGGTTAAAAACGCAATTATTCATGAACTGGATAGAGATGGACAAGTATTTTTCTTGTATAACAGAGTTGAAACAATTTATGAATTTGCCGCTCATTTAAAAGAAATTATCCCTAATCTACGTATTGCAATAGCACATGGACAAATGGATGAAAAAGCATTAGAAAACATAATGATTGAATTTGAAGAACACAAATATGATGTTTTGCTTTGTACAACAATAATTGAATCCGGATTAGATATTTCAAATGCTAATACAATGCTGATTTATGACGCACACAAATTAGGATTGGCGCAGCTTTATCAAATTAGAGGTCGAGTTGGGCGCTCAGATAGACAAGCCTATTGTTATTGTTTCTATAGAGATAGAAATAAACTAACGCAAGAAGCCTTGTCTAGGCTAGATGCAATTAAAAGTTTTACAACATTAGGAAGCGGCTATCAAATAGCCTTAAGAGACATTGAAATTCGAGGCGTAGGAAACATTTTGGGAACCAAACAACACGGACATATGGTTAATGTTGGGTTTGATACATATTGCCAATTATTAGAAGATGCAGTTCAAGAAGTTCAAGGTGAAAGGGTTGAAGAGGTTTGTAATAGTATTATTGACATAAATATTACAGCATATATTCCTGACGAATGGGTAGGAACAAAAGAACAGAAAATTTTAGAATATAAAAGACTTTCTGATGTTAAGTCAACAAGCGAGTTAGATTTAATTTTGGCTCAATGGAAAGATAGATTTTCAAAATTACCCAAAGAAGTTGACAATTTGGCAAAGTTAGTTCGTTTGAGAGTTTTAGCGAGCGAAGCCAAAATCCCTATAGTTAGGGAAACTCCTGAAAATATAAGAATTTATACACCATATCAAAGAGCAGAGTGGTCTATGATTAAATCTAAAATTAATAAAGAAAGTGCAAAATATATTAAATATACTGACGCGCCTGCAACTTGCAAAGAAGCTAAGTCCATTTTACTCATTCCTACAAACCACTTGAATTTTGAAGAAATATATACCATATTGACGGATTTATTTTACTATATTTCTAAATTAAGATATGATTATAATGCGTAGAGGAAATTATTTTTTATAAGAAAAGAGGATAGAAATGAAAACATTAAAAACTCTAACAACAATTATGTTATCTACAACTTTACTTTGTGGATGTCTTTCTACTAGTAATAAAGACGCTATTTTTACAATTAATAATGAACCTGTTACTCAAGCTCAATACCAAAAAGAGTTTGATTTAATTGCTAAAAATCCAATGTTATCAAATATGGGAGTAGATTTAAAAAACAATCCACAAAGTCCATTATACCTAATGTTGAAAGATAGAGTTGTTAATGAAATTATCATAAAAAAACTACTCGACCAAGATATTCAAAAACGTAAAATTAAAGTTACATCTGAAGAAATTGATAAAGAACTAAGAACCATTATCAATCAAATCGGTAGCAAAGAAAAATTTAATGAAATTTTACGTCAAAATGGTATAAGCTCAAAACAGTTTAAAGAAGACGTTGAAAAAGAAATTCAAATCAGTAAACTTATTGATGATGTTAAAAAAGTAAACATTTCTGACAACGAAGCAGAAAAATTTTATAAAGCAAACATTAATTCATTTAAGCACCCAGAAAGGGTAAAAGCTTCACATATTTTAATTGCAGCAAACAAAGATGAAATCAAATCTTTAATTATGGCTGATGCATCAAACCAAAACTTAACAGCTACACAAATTGATGAAAAAGTTAAAGCTGATTTAGCTGCGAAGTATGATAAAGCAAAAAAACTTTTAAACGAAGTTAAATATGACCCAACTAAATTTGCGCAAGTCGCAAAAGCCAATTCAGATGACCCTGGTAGTGCACAAAAAGGTGGAGATTTAGGATACTTTACAAAAGAACAAATGGTTGAAGAGTTTTCAAAAGTTGCCTTTTCTACAAAACCAAGTACGGTTTCTGATATTGTAGTTTCTCCATTTGGATACCATATTATTATGGTTACAGATAGACAAGAAGCAGGAACTGAAAGTTTTGAAAAGGCAAAAGCTAGTATTAAATCCTTCCTTGAACAACAAGAAAAAATCAATGTTCTTCAAAAACATATTGAAAAAATAAGAAATGAAGCAGATATAGTATTTGTTGATACAAGTTATAACCCTACAAACATACAAAAACAAATTAGAGATAATGCGCAAAAACAAAACGAAGCTTCTTCTGTAAATTTCAAAAAAGAGGAAATTAAAAAATAATGGGAAAGATAATAGATAGAAAAAATATTGTAGAATTCATTAATGAACTTAGAAAAGATGGCAAAACCGTAGTTACAACAAATGGATGTTTTGATATATTGCACGTCGGACATGTTAGGTATTTGCAAAAAACAAAAACTTTTGCTGATTATTGCGTAGTGATGCTTAATAGTGATAAGTCCGTTCGCTCAATTAAAGGACCTACAAGACCCGTTAACAACGAAAATGATAGGGCTGAAATTCTATGTGCGCTTGAGTGCGTAGACTATGTTGTTTTGTTTGATGAGGACTCACCTCAAAACCTTATCGCAGAAATCAAACCCAATGTACATACAAAAGGTGCAGATTATACGGTTGAAACACTTCCCGAAGCCAAGACAATTATGGAAAATGGCGGAAGGATAGAATTTATAAGTTTTGTTGAAGGAAAATCAACAACATCAATCATTGAAAAAATGAAAGCTTAAAAAATACTGATTTAGACTGAAACCCTAAAACAGACTTTTTACTTTGTCTAGCTTTAGGGTTTCATTTATTAATAATCAACATTTTTTATTTATTGCAAGCCCTTCATTCTTTCTTCAGGGTCAGAAATATTTGTAATTCTAAGACCAAAATTGTCATCAATAACAACAACCTCTCCATTTGCAACGTGTTTTCCATTTGCATAAAGAGCAACTGGTTCACCCGCAACTTTATCCAACTCAACAATAGAACC
The DNA here is from genome assembly GCA_045638605.1 of Candidatus Gastranaerophilaceae bacterium. Taxonomy (GTDB): domain Bacteria; phylum Cyanobacteriota; class Vampirovibrionia; order Gastranaerophilales; family Gastranaerophilaceae; genus RGIG2134. The sequence goes on along the minus strand of JAZUBS010000015.1, from coordinate 37,122 downwards.
ACGAGTTAATTCAAGAACTTTTTTGATAGGTAATTCACAACGTCCCAACTCAACTGTTAATTGAAGTTTTACATCCATTAACAAATCTAAATTTTGATTTTCTTCACCTGATGTTTGTGTGTTTACATCAAAAGCAGCAAACTGAACAGGTTGAACAGTTACAGGTTCAGACTCTTTTACCGTTTCATGGGGAATAGAAAATTCTTCAGCAGCAGAAACGCTAGGCTGCTCTTTTGTGGAATTATCATTTTCAATTTCGGATAATAAATCTGCATATTCGCCCAATAACTCATTGGTTATATCTTTATTTGGTTGTTGTTCTTTATCTAAATTTGCATTCGTATCAATCTTTTCATTATCGTCAAACATCCTTGCCCCCTATATATAAGCCTTTAAAATATCATCTGTTTCATTATATCTATCTGTGATTTTTACACAAACTTTATTTTTTATTGTTCCTGGACGAACAAAAAATTTCTTGTTATCATTTATTTCCATAATCAAATTATCAATAACTTTATTATTTAATTTAATAACATCTCCAACCTTTAATTCAATCAAATCTTTTATTTCTGCCTCAGCTTCACCAAGAATAACCTTTATATCAACAGTTGATGTGTTTAATTTATCAATCATTTGTTGGCGTTCTTCACTTGTAGCAATAAGACCTTTTGTTTGATATATATGTTGAGTTGTTAACTGAGAAAGAATATTTTCCAACATTGGATATGGGAAGCACAGACTGATTAGACCGAAATGACTGCCGCCAACATGTACTTCTAGAGTAACCAAAGCAACAATTTCACCAGGAGTTGCAATTTGTACCATTGTAAAATTGTTATCCAATCCTACAATTTTACTTTGCACAGGAATAATATGCTGCCAAGCACCTTCAAGCGTTTTAATTGTTCTTTCTATTACTCTTTTTGCCAAAGCTTCCTCAATATCAGTAAGTTCACGATTAGTATCTTCACTTACACCAACACCACCCAACATACGATCAACAATGCTTGACAATACTTCAAAACTTACACCAATTAACGCTTGCCCAGGAAGCGGATTAAGCTCAAATATACCTATTGTAATAGGAGAAGGCATAGAACGAACAAACTCATCATAAGTAAGTTGGTCAACAGAAACAACGTTAACTTCCAAATGCATACGCAAATAGGCAGTTAAAGTCATAGAAAGCTGACGCGTAAACTCACGATGAGTATCTTGCAAACCTCTTAAGTGATCTTTTGAAAACTTATCAGGACGTCTAAAGTTATAAAGCTTATAACCTTTCTTAAACTCGTCATCTTCGTCTTGATCAAGATAAATGTCCGAGCCGTCCATATTCAGTGCAGCTAGGTTTTTAAGCGTTTCTTCTATTTCTTTTTTTAAGTCTAATTCTGCCACTACTAAAATTTACCTTATTACTGCATAATAAATTGACCAAAACTCACACGCATAACTTCTCTTTCACCATTAAATATCGCATCAACGGCTTCTGCAATCTGTTCTTTAGCAAGTTCTTTTCCTGGCACAGTTGCAAGCTCATTTGAAGTCTTACTTGAAAGAGTTGTAATCACTGCATCTCTAATAGCTGGTTTATATTGCGCCATTTCTTCTTCAATTGATTTCATAGGATCAACTGGCGCGCCACCCCCATGACCATGTCCATGTCCACCACCAGAAGCTTCAGCTTTTGCAGCTTTCATTGCAGCTCTATCAGCTTCTGTTTTTGAAACTTCTAACGCTACATTAACTTTTAAGTATCTACGAGGAGATGCATCAGCTAAGTTCATTGTAAACTCGCCCATATCAACAATCAACCCTCGTTCAATTTCTTCACCCAATCCTTCAACTTCTTCTGTCGCCGATGAACTTGAAATTGACTCCAATTTAGTTGTAAATTTTTGTACTGTTAAAAAATTAACAACAAATATTATGATACAAATCAATACGGTCGTTATTATATTAATAGCGATAATTCTACCCAAACTATTGTTAACTGGTTGCACAGTTTGCGTTCTTTCTTCTGCAGCCCCACCTTGTGGTTTTATATCTCTTGGTTGGTTTGGTTTTGCCATTATATTCCTCCAACTATTTATTACTTAATACTATTATATCAACTCTTCTATTTTTTGCTCTGCCATCTTTTGTCGTATTATCCGCTATTGGCACATATTCGCCATATCCGACCGCCGATAACCTTCTTGGGCTTATAATCTTGCTTTCTGTCAAATATTTTATAATATTTGTTGCTCTAGCTGTTGATAGCTCCCAGTTTGATGGATATTTATCATTTTTGATTGGGATTGAATCCGTATGTCCTTCTATAAGTATCGGATTTTCTAGGTCCACTAATTCAGTTACTATTTTTGCTAAAGTAGACTTTGCACCCGATTTTATTATAGCAGAACCTTCGTCAAAAAGCATTGTATCATTTATACGAATTATTGTTCCTCGTTTTTCTTTTACTACACTTAATGATGTAGTTTCTTGAAATTTTTCTTTCAAATTTCTATATAATAATTCACTTTCATCTACTGGCGGCATCCCTTCAACAACACTTTTTGTTGGAAACATTAACTGAATTTCATCGGTTGTTTGAGGATAATTATACTTTTGTTTTTCATATGTTTGTCCATTATTTTTTTCAAACATTTGTTCTTGTGCCACAAAAACTTGTTTTAATGCTCTTGTAATTTCATTAGCATCTTTTGTAGACATTGAATACATAACTATAAATAAAGCAAGAAGCATTGTAACCAAATCTGCGTACGAGATTACCCAGCGATTTATATAATCTTTAGAATTTGAGTAATAATCATTGCGCATTAATAAATACTTCCTAATTCTTCAAGTTGTCCTTTATTGTTATATTTTAAATATGATTGCAATTTTGCCTTAATAATTTCAGGATTTTCTTGCATGTGAATAGAAATTAACCCCTGAACAATTACTTCTTTCAACAAAACTTTTTCTCTTAATCTTTGTTTTAAATTCCCAGCTATAGGAAGGAAAATAAGGTTCGCAAAGCCAACACCATATAATGTAGCTACAAATGCAGTTGCTATCCCACTACAAAGAATTTCAATACTTTGCATATTACTCATAACATGAATTAACCCTAATACAGCACCAACAATACCAAAAGTCGGCGAATATCCACCCAACGCTTCAAAAACTCTTGAGCTTATAAATTCTTGTTCCTCTTCATAGGTTATTTCATTTTTTAAAATATCACTGATAAATTGAGGATTGTTAATATCTACACATAATTTTACACCTCTGCGCAAAAAAGCATCATCTATTTTATCAACAAGTGTTTCTAACGCAAAAATTCCATTTCTGCGTGCATAATATGCTATTTGAATGATATCGTCAATTATTATTTCTGAATTATCCTTACTTTTTATAAATATTTCTTTTGCTGCGCTCAAAGAATTAATCAATGTATTAGGTCCAAAATTCACCATTGCAGCACAAATAGTTCCACCAACAACAATTAAAAACGCTACAGGTTGAAATAACATCAAAACTGATCCCGTTTCAAAAAGCTGAATTCCAATGATTAACAATATCCCAATGCCAAGCGCAACAACTGCTGATTTATTCACAAAAACCTCTTATTCTCCCTAATATATTAATAATAATCCTATATTTTAGCCGCTTTGATATCAACTAAATGAAGGATATTTAATCAATTTTATATTTTATTTTAAATAAATCCACATTTCTGCAAAAACAATATCTACAAACACAAAACAAAAACAACATATCAATATTTATCTAACATACTAAACTTTTTCAAATGATTTTTGTAAAGATATGTAAAACTTAAACACCAAAAGTGTTATTTTTTTGAAAAACTGGGAATATATATAATAGAGGACAATAAAAAAGATTTATTAATTCTCTCTAATTCCTCTCTCTAATATGTGGTAAACTTAACCGGCTCTCAGTCGGTTTTTTTTTGCGTTTAAATCATCTTTTAAAATCAAATTTTTAAATGCATCAAAATTCCACAAACGGCAGCAACACCCAAATATATAAGAGGATCTTTTTTTACTTTTATACTCATAACAAATAATCCAACTAAAAGAATAAGCGCTTTTATATCAATAAAACTTGTTAATTGATTAAAATCCAAAACACTTGTATCTCTCAAAATATATTCCTGAAACAATTGCACACCAACAGCCGCAAGCAAGGCACATCCTGCCGGTTTTATTGCATACAAAATCGCTTGAACATAAAAATTTTCTTTAAATTTATTTAATAATTTAGAAATCAAAATAACAATTATAAAAGATGGCAAAATCAATGAACTTGTAGCCAATAACGAACCTAAAATTCCAGCCGATTTAAACCCCGCGAAAGTTGCAACATTTATTCCAACAGGCCCCGGAGTTATGCTAGAAATAGCAAGCATATCAACTAGTTCTTTTGCGCTATACCAGCCATAAACTTCTGAAATATGATACAAAAATGGCAAAGTTGCGTATCCACCACCGACTGCAAACAATCCTACTTTAAAAAATTCACAAATTAAAAGAAGATAAATCATTGTTTCACCCTCTTGTATATAAATTTATAAATTACCCCAATAAAAGCACTACCAACAACCGCAAAAACTGGCGAAAAATCAAAAAACACGGTTAAAAAGAAAACTAATAAAAACAAAAAGAATGTAAATTTATCAACGATACTTTTATCCCAAATTTCTTTAACAGTCAACAAAAGCATTATCAAAAGTCCTATACCAACTCCCCAAAAAATATTTATAACAATTGGATTTGTCGTTAATTTTGCCAAGATAGACGCCAAGGAAATGATAACCAAAAAAGAAGATAAACACATCCCAAAAACAGCAGCTAAGGCTCCAAATTTCCCTTTTAATTTATATCCTGTAAAAATTGCAGTATTAACAGCAATAATTCCAGGTAAACATTGACTTAAAGAATAATAATTAACCAATTCATCTTTTGTAATCCAGCTGCGTTTTTCAACAATTTCTGATGTTAAAAGTGGTAAAATAACATACCCTCCGCCCAATAAAATTGCACCAACTTTAAAAAAGACTAAAAATATATTTAATAATGATACATTCATAATTCAATTTTACATTAAAAAAACAAAATATTATAAAAATTAATATATACACATGATTAAATATTTTATTATATAATTTAGAATATATTAAAAATGGATATATATGGAGATATAAAAATGCTACCAATTATTACAGAAGAACACGCATCATTAGCGTTTGCAGAAATTTTTCAAGATGTTCATGCTTGGAGAAAAAAAATGATTCATTATATTAAAGACGAAAACCCAGAAATCAATTCTGCAATCATAGAAGCAGCAAACAACACCGATTTAGATCCCAAAGCTGTTGCGCTTGGTGCATATATGACTTATACATTATTAGAAATGGCCGCTAGAGAAGAAGATGCGGGAATAGATTTTAAAGAATAAAATTAACGGAAAAACTGGTTTTAAAACCAGTTTTTTTTATTTAACAATCCTAACCTTCAAATTTTTCACGTCTTCTTGTCTAATCAATTTCTTTTGATTTTCTGTTGTATTTTTTATAGCAGAAATCCAACCAGTTTTTGTATTAACAAAAAGAAAAAATGCAGCTTTACTTTCAATAATTCTTTGTGGCTCATCAATAATTAATTCGCCACTATCTGACATCTCAAAAACAGTAAATGACAAAGGATTTACCATAGAGCTATCAACATAAAAATCAAATTTTGTATTAGTCAACCTAGTTGTATCTTTAACAACAGGAGTTCCTCGAAAAGTTAAAATCCAGTTATATAAAGCTGTTATTATACTATCCCGACAATTATTTTTCATCTTTCATCATTTCAATAAACTTATCAACAAGGTCTTTATTCCACTTTTTGCCAGCTTCACCTTTGATAGTAGCTAACGACTCAGTTTGAGTAAGCGCCCCACGATAACTACGAGGCTTGATTAAAGCAGAATAAGAGTCAATCAATAAAACAATTTGTGAACTTGTCGGAATATCTTCTCCGCTAATCTGATTTGGATAACCACTTCCATCCCAATTTTCATGATGATGCTCAATTATAGGTATAATATTTGAAATAGAAGAAATTGGTTTTAATATTTCTTTTGCCGCAATTATAGGATGTTTATGTACAAAATTTTGTTCTTTAGTGTTGAGTTTATTAGGGCTTTTAAAAATCTCATCAGGAATCATTGTATTTCCAATATCATACAACAACATAGCTAATTTCAAATTATCTTGTTCTTCTTTTGATAGACCTAATTTTTTAGCTAATTTTACTGCTAAAAATACTTTCTGTTTTGTTGTTCCGTTTTCATGGATTGGGTCATAAGTCTGCGCAATTGTATCCGAAACTGTATACAAAATTTCTTTTAACGTCGCACCGGAAGTATTTACACGTTCTAGTTTATTACAAATTTCCTCAGCTAAATCTTTAGATACAGGTATTCTTTGTTTTGATAAAATATCCACAAATGCATCGATTGCGATTTGTTGCCAACTATCTTTCCCATCTTCTCTTGCCAAAACCACACGGTTTCTTCCATTAATTTTCGCACGATACATAGCTTGATCTGCCATTTCTAAAAGCTCGTCTATACTTTTAGTATGCTCAATATACGTAGCAACTCCAATACTAGCAGTTATTTTCCCTATTTTTTCTATTTTTTCGGCTTCTATCGCGGCTCTAATACGTTCTGCAGCAATCATTCCGCCTTTAGAATCAATCCCAGGAAGAAGCAAATTAAACTCTTCCCCACCAATTCGCGCTGGAATATCAATAGAGCGCGCATTTCTTTTCAAAACTTTTCCAATTGTCTTTATTGCACTATCACCATAATTATGACCATATGTATCATTAATTTGTTTTAAAAAATCCAAATCCAATGAAATTAAAGTAAATGGTTGATTTAAACGTTCTGAACGCTCCGCTTCTTTTTGCAAAGCATCTTCAAAATATCGTCTATTATATAAATCTGTTAAAACATCCGTGAGTGCTTGTTTTTTAACCTTTTCAAATAAATCCGCAATAGTAATTGCCAACTCCATTTGATGAGCAAAAAGCTGCAAATAACTTAACTCATCATCCAAAACCTCTTCTCGTGGAGAAAAAACCAACATACAGCCAAATGGATTGTTTTCTGGTTTTAAAGGAAGAACAATTAATGATTTACTACCTGTATTGTCAATTATTGGATTTAATAAATCTTCTCTAACTTCCGGTAAAATTGATTTTATAAATTTTGAAATTTCATTTGTAGAAAGAACTTGCCCTTTATTTAAAGAATTCATCAAAATCCCATCTTCATGACACAAAAGCTTAACCGCCTCAACTTCTGTTTTAAAATAATGTCGCATTGCATCAAAAAATTGACACTTTGTGTATGACGTTGTTATAAAATATTTATTAGTATTGTTTTCTATTTTTTCAACAATTGCACCAAATAAATACCCAAACTCTCCATGCAAGCTTTCTACGATTTTATCTAACGCATTAGTTAATGGAGTAGAAGAATTCATCATATCCCAGATATGTTGCAAAGTAAGCAATGTTTTATTCGCTTGATTTAATTGTTTTGTTCTTTCTTCGATTTCTTTTTCTAGGATTTTATTACGTTCATAAACAGCTTGCAATTCACGTCTATTGGCGCTTATATTATCTTCAAATTCATTAAGTTGCTTTATATATGTTTTAAATTTATCAAAAATTTTCATTTTATCTTACATTACTCATTGCCAGCATTTTATTATACATCGAAAAATTTGTTATTTAAATAGCTCATTTAATATTTTTATAATTTCGTAATATTCTATTTTGCTTTTACATAATTCAAAGTTTTTAGAAAAACATTTTTTCTTATGGCACGGATGACAGGTAATCTGTGGAGCGAATGAAATAGCTTTTTCACCAAATGGGGCTGTCCTATTTTTAGATGTTGATGTAAAAACTGAAATAACAAAAGGTTTTTGAACAGCCCAAGCAATTTGCGCAGACCCTGAATCTGGGGCAATAACAACATCAGCACGCCTAAAAACTTCCGCCAATTCAATTAAATTGGTTTTTCCTGTTAAATTTATGATGTTTTTAAATCTTCCATATAATAAAATATCTTTAACAAGATTTTCATCTGCAGCCGAACCTGTTATTACAATATTTACTCGTTCTTGGAATTCTTTTATTATAGATGCCCAATACTTATTTTCCCAATGTTTAGTCTCCCAAGTCGTAGCAGGGGCGATTACCATTGTTGGACGTTTTTTAAGGGGTTGTAAAAGCTCATCTATTTTGACTTTTACACTATTTGTTACAGGTGGAAGCACAAATTCTATAGACTCATCCTTACAGTCTAAATATTTTGCAAGTTCCATATTTCTATATACAACATGATAATTCTTATCAAAAAGTTTATGAGTAGCTTTTACTTTTTCATTAGCAAAAAATCCAGAAAATTCTCGTCCACCACTTAATGTTAATTTTTGCTCAGCTCCGCAAAGAGCTAAAAATATACCACTTTTAAACAGTTGTTGTACATCTATTGCTATATCATAATTTTGTTTTCTTAATTTACTTATAATTTTATTAAATTCATCAATATTTTTGATAACGTTTTTTTCTTTTTTCCATTTTGATTTAGGAACAATAAAGACATTGTCCAATAATGGATTATTTTCTATAAAAAGAGATGCTTTATCTTCAACCAACCAGTCTATTTGCGCATCAGGATAAGTTTTTCGCAACGCATTAACCATTGGCAAAGTATGAATAGTATCACCAATAGCAGAAAGTCTAATAATTAATATCTTTAATCGTTCTTCCACATTAGAATTTTAACACTGCTTTTTGAATATTGCAATTTTTTTAAATCTTTTAGAGTAGTGCATGTTTTTAAATTATGTATTATTATAGCTAAGTAGTTTGTCAAATTTGTGTTTAAGGCTATTAATATTATGAATGAAAGAGAAAATAAAAAACGTTTAAAACAGACTATGGCATTGTTGAATATAAAAATTGACAACCTAAAGTCACACGCTCAAAGCTCAGACAGAATTAATAATATGTATAACAGAATGCTAATAGAAAAGGCAATCATCAAAAATGAATTAGATAATTTAGGACGAAAAAAACCTGGGTTAATGAAAAAGATTACTAATTTTTTCCATCCTAAAAAAAGAAAATTAATTTCAGATTATTTCAATTAGAACATAAAAGGGAAAATAAATGATAAAATATTTTAAAGAATCAATATTTCTCACAATAGTGGGGTTTTTATGTGCATATTTTTGGGCAGAGCATATGCATCCTGGAAGTGGATTTGCCAGTTTATTTATAGTTTTCGTATTGTCTGTACTTGAAATCAGCTTATCTTTTGACAATGCAGTTGTTAATGCTATGAAATTAGAAAAAATGTCTAACAAGTGGAGACATAGATTTTTAACTTGGGGGATTGCAATAGCAGTATTCGGCATGAGATTTTTATTCCCAGTTTTAATAGTTTCTATTTTTGCAAATTTATCAATGGGCGAAGTCGCAAAAATGGCGATAAATGATGCTGATAAATACGCACATTACTTACATTTAACACATGCTCCTATCGTTTCTTTTGGCGGGTCATTTTTAATGATGCTATTTTTACATTATTTCTTAAACCACGAAAAAGAAGTTCATTGGATAAAATGGTTAGAAGAAAAACTGTCTAAAATTGCTCATCTTGAGGGGATTGAAACAATTATAACTTTAATAATTTTATATATTACTCAATCTTATGTTGCACCAGAAGCTAGATTATCCGTAGTTCTATCTGGTATAAGCGGCATAATTTTATATTTATTAATTGAAGGTATAAGTAAATTATTAGAGAAAAAAGAAGAAACAAGAAATATTAATTTAGTGGGAGAAGCAGCTAGAACCGGCGGACTTGTTTCATTTTTATATTTAGAATTAATCGACGCATCTTTCTCTTTAGATGGGGTTTTAGGCGCGTTTGCGTTGAGCAAAGATGTTATTATAATTTCTATTGGTCTTGCAATTGGTGCTATTTTTGTTCGTTCACTAACAATTATGCTTGTAGAAAAAAACACATTAAAACAATTTTTGTATCTTGAACACGGTGCACATTGGGCAATAGGAGCACTAGCTTCTATTATGTTTATTACAACCTTCCACGAAGTACCAGAAGTTATTACCGGACTTATTGGTCTTGTATTTATAGTACTTGCTTTAATTTCTTCAATTATGTATAACCGCAAACAGGTATCATAATGTCGGATTGGTTTGGCGATTTTTTAAAATACCAAGAAAACAATGTAGAAACCGACGGGCTTTCTACATTAAGTTTTACTAAAAACGAACCCGAAAGCATAAAAAATCAGAAAAATCCGCCTATTACTACTATTCAAAAAAACCAAGAAAAAGAAAAAAACCTATCAAAACACGAGAATAAAGAAATTTTAGAATTAATTAAAAATCTCAAAGATTTGCGCAGTCGAGAGGCTCATTTAAAAAATCTTCCACTATATTGTATTTTCGCAAATTCAGTTATAGACGATATTTCCAATTTTTTGCCAACCAACAAAGATGATTTAATAAAAATAAAAGGTTTGGGAAAAAAGAAAATTGAACAATATGGTGATGAAATAATTGAATTAGTAAATAATTTTATAAAAAACAACCCACAACACAAATCTAAAGAAATTCCAACAACGATAAAAAACAAAAAAAGTCAAAAAATTGACTTACCTAAAATAGAAAAAAAAGAAGAAATTGAAATTAATTTTATCGAAGATGAAACAACCTTAAAAATCAAAGAACTAATAAAAAATGGAGAAAATATATTTATCACAGGTTCAGCAGGCACAGGAAAAAGCTTTCTTTTAAATAGACTTAAAAAGGAATTTAACATTGAAGTCACAAGCACAACTGGACTGGCTGCCGTAAATATTGGAGGACAAACAATACATGCCTGGACAGGTGTTGGTATTTGTAACTTACCTATTGATTATGCAATAAAAAGCATTATAAAAAAATCTCATTTAACAAAAAAAATCAGAAACACAAAAATTTTAGCAATTGATGAAATCTCAATGTTAGACGCACAAACTTTTGATTATATAAACAATGTTTTAAAGGCTATACGTTCTAACAATAAACCTTTTGGGGGAATTCAATTAATTTTATTTGGAGATTTTTTCCAACTTCCACCGGTAGAAAAAAATGGAGGATTTTGTTTTGAAGCTACCGCTTGGAAAGAATTAAATATCAAAAATATTCTCTTAAAAAAAATATATAGACAAGACGATGCCGCTTTTGCGCAAATTTTAAATGATATAAGACAAAACAAACTAAACCAAAATGATTTAAATACTTTTTATCAAAGAAACAATCATCCACTTCCTCCAAACAAAGACATTTTACATATATTTTCAACTAACGAGGCAGCGGACAATTATAATTTACAAAAATTCAACGCATTACAAACCCAAGCTCATGAACTTATTTCCAAAGATATTTTAATGAAAAATGAAGAAGCCGATAAACTAATAACAACAATTGAAGAAATAGAAAAATTAAGCATTGCCAAGAAAAAAACTTGGGACATTTTGGATAAGTATTGTAAAGTTACACAAGTAATAACACTAAAAAAAGGGTGTAGAGTAATGTTACTCAAAAATATAGACTTTGAAGCTGGGCTCATTAATGGTTCATGCGGAGAAGTGGAAAATATTGGTGACGAAGGTATAACTGTAAAATTTGATAACGGAGAATTAAGAATTATAAAACAAGAAGAGTTTGACTATTCAAAAGATGGCAAACTTTTAGCTCGAAGAATTCAATATCCACTTAGACTTGCTTATGGTATAACAATACACAAATCTCAAGGGATGACGCTGGATGAAGTTTTTATTGATTTTAATCGGATATTTGAATATGGACAAGCATATGTTGCACTAAGTCGAGCTAAGTCTATAGATGGCTTGTATTTAAAAGGCTTTAATCCTCAAAAAATTATGGCAAATCCAAAGATTATAGATTTTTATAAAAAATTAGAACAACAACTCTAAGATATAATTTTATCCTATCAAACTACACATAAAACATGAACTTTAAAGATAGCAAACATTTAATCTGATGGCAAAACACACCATTGTAGAAATTCATATTTTTTGTAAATTATTATAAAAAGATTAGCAAAAAAAATCTTTTTTGATATTTAATTAAATGTATGAAAATTTATAATGTTAACTTAATAAGCAAAAACAATTATCTCGATAAAAACAAAAAAATCGAGAATTCAACAATTAACAAAACTATATCCCCAATAAGTCCGATATTATGCGACACAATTTCATTTGGAAAACAATCATCAAATAAGATTCCGCTAATAAACAATGACTCTAATTTAATTTATCATCATGTATACAATGAATTAAAAAACATTCCAAACCTACCTTGTGTATATTGTGGTGAACCTATGCTATCTATTCCAAATAGAAAAAGACTTATAAAAGAACTCTCCACTCGCAGCGGAGAAGAACTAATTGATACAATCAATAAAAATAAAAATTTTTTTAGAAACCACAAAGCTAATATTGCCGACAATATAATAAAAATTGCTAAACAATATCCTGACGACAACATACAAGAAATTTTCATAAAACTTGCGCCACAATATCGTTCAAAACTAGAAAACGAACAAATGGAAGTCATCAGAAGAATAAATATATTATACGGCAATTCATTTGACACAAAAGAAGAAACAAAATTATTTCAAAGCTTACTATACGAAACAACCCAATGGATAAACAGCGCAGAAGAAAGCACTCCATTTAAAAGAAAAGCTTTCTTAAATGAACTAAAGAGGATATTACATTTACCTATTTTTAAAAGAAATAATCAATTAATAAAAAAAATTCTAACAGAAGCAGAAAAATTACCACAATCTATAGAAAGTGAAAACGCTTTCGTTGTAAAATACGCTAGACGCTCGTCTCGCGAGATTTCCGAATTAATGATTTATGAGCCAATGTCTACTATTGAACACATAAAACCTCAACAAAATGGAGGACTTACAATTCCAGAAAACCTTTCTGTAGCTTGCGCTCAATGCAATAATCTTGTTCGCAATAATCGTCCTATGGATAAATTTACAGACGAACACCCTGAAATTCACAAAAATTTAAGAAAAAATTTCGACGCAATTCTAGCATACTCTTCTAAACAAAGTAAACTGTTATATAAGAAATTATCTGAAAAAAATATTAATAACGAAAATTACCAAAGATATTTACAAGATTTAAACTCTAATGCCGCGTTTAAAAACTATATAAGCGCAATTGCTAAAACATACATGAAAGAATCAAAAGGCAAACTAGACTTAAATAAATATATTCAAGAAAATAACTAACAAAAAACAAAATATTTTTATATTCTTTCATAATTCTTTGTGATATAATAAAATCAAACATTAAATAACACACATATTTACACTAGCGAGGAAACAAAATTATGCCTATTATCAGACCAATGATTGGTGCTGCAAACAATTTTACTGCAGGAAAATTAACCCAAAATTTAAGAAAAAGAAACATTAACTTTCTAAGAAGTTCAAATGAACAAGTAATTAAAATTGAATTCCAAGATAAAAAAAATAATCATTACACATATAACTTCGATAAAGAGACTGCTTTGATTGTAAGCAAAACACGAAAAGGTCCAGACAGTGAATACATCACAAAGTGGGGAAATGGTTTTTTGACTTTTTCTATGAGACAAAAAGATAAATTTACACAAATAACAAAAAACGTATCAGAATATACACAAAGTTTTTGGCACAAATTATTTCATAGAAAACGCCAACCTTATCAATACACTGAAATTGATAAAACTATATCTGCTTCAAAAAATAAATCCGGATACACTAAAAAAATATTCTACTTTCCAAATACTGGAATAACCATAACAGATATTATTCCACACCGTTCATACAAAATAAATTATAAACTACAAAAACTAAATGTAAGATTTTCAAATGTAACAGAGGATACAATTGAAAAATCAATTGATTTTCAAATAAGGCGAAATAACGTCTAATTATTTTTTAATGATTTAAAATTCAAGTTGTTGAGCTTATTAATATTAGGCTCAACAACTTTTTTCATTATTACAGTATCTACAAATGAATCAATAGGTTTAATCATAAATCCTAATGCAATAAACCCACCTAACGTTTTAAACATTTTCAACTTAAAAATATTAGTATTAATATGTTCTCGCAGCGCATATTTTGCTGATTTATGTAAATAATGTTCTTGTCCATATTCTTTTATAAAAGATTTTTGAATATCAATAAATTTCTTATAATTTTTATTTGATAAAATCTGCGGGCATTCATTCTTCATCAATGAAGTTCTTATATTTATTAAATTTTTTAATTGACTATTAGCAAACTCTTTCAATTTATTTTTATTTGAATTCACTAAATCACTATTGCCCCCAGATAAAAATAAAAAATTAGCCATTTTTGACAAAAAACCTTTTGAGCGTTCTTGCCCCTTTATATCTGCCAAATATGTTGAAAAGGATGTATTAAAAAATTCTTCCAAAGATTTATAATTATTTTCAAAATTTGAAAGCTTAGATTTATTAATAAAATCAAGAATAAAATTTAAAGTTTCTTCTTTCGCATTAGTTGACAAATTCTGTTTTGAAAATTTATCCAAAAATGATATGGTTTTTTGCCCAACCTGAACAGAAATAGTCGGCAAAATAACACTAGCTAAAGCCTGAAATGTTGCCCGTTCTAATGCTCTTTGCGTACTAGGATTATAATTAGTTTCTTGAGTTTTATATTTATCATAAATATCCGCACCAAAATACATCAAAGCTGGAATCCACAACATAGTTCCAATTCTAGGTGCAATCTCTCCTATCGCTACCCCTAATTCATTTGAATACGCCAAACCTCTTATTGGCCATTTTGTTAATGGATCAACATAATCGTTCTCTGATTGTTTAATATCTTTTTTGATTGGCTGCTGAGCAAA
Organism: Candidatus Gastranaerophilaceae bacterium; assembly: GCA_045638605.1. Lineage (GTDB taxonomy): Bacteria > Cyanobacteriota > Vampirovibrionia > Gastranaerophilales > Gastranaerophilaceae > RGIG2134. Next base: position 22,046 of record JAZUBS010000015.1, on the reverse strand, counting down.
ACTCAATAATTGAGATGTGGCAATATTTAATGGCATGTGTAAGTCCTTTTTATATAAATAAAATAAATTTGTTTTTAGTAATTAAATCTAATTATTAAAAAAACACTTTAAATATAACATTTATTATATCATTAAAAATATCGATTATAACTTTCTTGGATTTTTTAATTTGCTTTTCTTTTTCTTTTTTATAACTAAGATAATAATTATAAAAATACTTTCGATAGTATGATAAATATTTCCAATATGACTGTGATTTAAATAATAAAAGAACTTCACTATCAAGCTTGAAAAAACGTAAAATCAAATTATTTGAAGTTTTTAATTTCTTTTGAAGAGAATAATATTCCCTTCTTGATATAAAAAATTTAAAGAAATCTATATTTTTAATACGATAATAAACAAGCTCTGGCAAAGAAAGAGTTTTATCTACAAATAACTGAAAATTTTTATTCGTTACATCAACATTTTCATGTATAAATTCAATAGAAGGAATATAATTTGCCACCAACATATGCGCAATTCCAAAAATTTTATGATCTTTGAAATCCTTATCACTCAAAAAAGTAAAAGATGGAATTCCATAAAGCCAAGGAATACTTAGCAACGCAGATGAAAACATTGAAACAATAGCACAAGGTTTCAAGAATAAGACTAAAGTTTCCATAGGTAACACTGAATACGCCCCAACTGTATCAAAATTAGGATGTTTAATAAATTGAACTAAATTCTTATAAAACATATTTGGGGTTTTAGGATGGTCTTTAAAATAAACAAAATATCCCATATTAAGTAATTTTTTGATATATTTCACATACAACATTAACTCATCTTGATAAGTCATTGCAACTTGACTAATAGAAATATTTTGTGCGCAAAAAACAATTGTTTTTTCTTTTTTCTCGAGATTAAATTTTATATTTTTAGATAAAACTTCAAAAACATCTCTTAAAATATATTTATCAATTTGTTCAGTTGGAACTTTTTCATAAGTCGTTATATAAGGAATGATTTTATCAAAATAATTTAAAGTATATATTTTTTTCGCTCTTTTATTAATAATCTCTGCATTATCCATCTTCAAATAAGTAGCCGTACCATCCTCTATAAAGTACAAATCCGCTTTTGGATATTGATTAAAAAGATGATTTGCCGCCCCATGAATATAAACTGAATATATTTCATCAAACTCTACATTAGAAATAGACTCTTTGAATTTTTTTACATTAAAACTTAATATATGACTTTTTTCTTCCTTAAAATTTTTTTTGGGCTTACAAAAATCAAAATAAAATTTTACATCCTTAAATACACCTAACTGCTTAACTTCTCGTCTTATATGTTCATCCACATTTTCATAAATAAGAGGGGCTATTGAAACAAGATAATTTTCAACACCATCATCGCCAAACTGCTTAACCAATGCCGCAGCTACTGCAACAGTAAAAGTACTAGAAATTATAAATAACCTTTTTTTTATAGTATTACCCGCCATTACTTACACACTCTTTTTGTACTTATGAAAATTATACGTCGCACTCTCACAATCTAAAATTTCTTTAGATTTATACGCCAACATCTTTTCTGATCTTTGCAAATTCAAGGCTAATTCCGCCATTTCTTGATAATTCAAAGATATCTTGTGATCAGACCCTTTAGCAAACTTATCAAACGTAAAATGTCGCTCTATATATGACGCCCCCAAAGACAAAGCCAAACAATCAGGCAACCAACCAAAATGATGTCCGGACATTCCAAACGCCATAATCTCTTTTGAATAAAGCTCCTTTAATCGCAAAAGCTCCAACAAAGATAAATCGCTATCCTCAGTAGGATAAGAAGATACACAATGATATAATACAGTACGCTTTAATTTGTCATATTTTTTCAATATATTTATTAACGTTTTTTCTTCTTGCCTTGTTGTCATACCTAACGAAACATGTATAATTCCCTCAAAACTTTTAGCAATTAACTCAACCATTTCTGAATTATTATTAACAGGAGATGGGATTTTTATATGTTTTGGTTTAAATCTCAATATATTTTCAGCTGAAACAATATCAAAAACACTGCAAGAATATCCAATACCCAAAGACATTGCATAATTCATCAATTCACAATGTTCATCACTAGTAAATTCTAATTTTTCTCTATGTTCGCCATAAGTTTTACCAAAAGCATTTTGGGGATTTGGATGGGGAGCATTGTATTTGTCTGGCGAAAACTGTAATCTTGGTTCTCGTTTTTGAAACTTAACAATAGTACACCCACAATCTTTAGCAGCAACAATCAACTCTTTTGCTCTAGATAAATCACCCTGATGATTGCAACCAATCTCCGCTATTAAATTATATTTTTTCTTATTCTCCATAAACATAATTATAATAAAAATAGCTTAAAATAAAAAGACCGCAAATTGCTTGCGGTCAAATACAAATCATATTACAAAATAATATTTGCATCGCCAAAAAATTTGGCGTCCTCCTCCAACAAAGCTCCTATTGTTGAGCTTGATTCCACAAAGCATCTTTTATAAGCATTTTACTTTTTTGACTTTCTGCTGAAAGATTAATGTTTTGTGGTGTGAAAATAAATACTGATTCCCCAATTCTTTGTTGGTTACCGTTTAGCGCATGAGTAGCACCACAAAGGAAATCTACAATTCTCAATGATTGGTCTTTATCTAAAAGATGAAGGTTTAAAATAACTGTTTTTCTTTCTTTCAAATGTTTAACAATATTAACTGATTGATCATATGAACGTGGCTCACACACGATAACTTCATATCCGCGAAAACTTGGATGAGATACTACTTTTGATTCTCTTTCTTCTCTATCGCGAGTTCTTGAACCATAAAGTGGTTCCAAAGCCAAATTATCTTGAGTTGGATATTCAAGATCGTCTTGCATTGTTTCAAAAATGTCTTCTTCTTTTTGTTCAAACCCTTGAGCCAAAAGACCTACAATTGATTTAATTCCTTGTGATATACTCACTGTTTTTCCTCCCAATATTAATTATTTTTAAATAACGTCCTACCCAGCCTTATCATCGTAGCTCCGCAACGCACAGCTATATCATAATCGCCACTCATCCCCATTGAAAGCTCACTCATCTTAAATGAAAACTTTTCTTCAAGTTCAGCTTTCAATACCGCAACATCTTTAAACAGCCTTTCAATTTCATTTCTATCCTCAATCAAAGGCGCCATATTCATCAATCCCCGTACCCTGATATTTTTAAGATTAACAATATCCCCAAAAATCTTCAAAATCTCTTCAGGATAAAAGCCTGACTTCTGCGGTTCTTTTGCATTGTTCACCTGAATTAACACATCTTGAACAACCCCTATTTTTCTTGCTTCTTCATCTATCAAACAAGCAAGCTCATACGAATCAACAGAATGTATCAAATCAAACCTACCAACTGCTTTTTTGACCTTATTTTTTTGAAGATGCCCAATCAAGTGAAACCTCGAATTTTCCCTCACATCTTCACTCAACTGCTCAATCTTCCCAACAGCATCAAGCACACGATTTTCCCCAAAATCTCTTACTCCAGCTTGATACGCCTCAATTATAGCCTTGTGGTCAAAATATTTAGTAACTGCGATTATATTCGGTGTATAAGGTACAATTTTTGACTTAACCTCTAACAAATTACGTTCAATGGCGTGTCTCACTTTTTGTCCTCAACTTCTTCCCATTTAACCCACTGTTTCAAGATTAACATCGACATGCAGCCGACTTTTTTATTATAGGATAAATCATTTATTATTACAAACATTTGTTGAGTAAACAAATAAATGAATATTTATAACATGTCGAAATCATGTACTGGTGCATGTTTTGCATGATTAACCCATTTTTACATTTCTTAATAAATGTATATAAGACACCCATTTAATCCTTAATATTTGTTAATATATCACGCCTCTTCCCTACCTAAAACCTTGAAATTAAACCCCCTAAAATTATCGCTCCTGCAAAATATGACAATTCAAACACATAAAAACAATTTTCAAACGACATTACAAGCCTTATATATCACCACCACACAAAAAAAATTCACCATTTTCTTTGTCATCCATTAAGTTTACACAAGTAAAGTTGTTAGTATCGTTACTCAAGGGTTTTTTATACTCCTTGGCTTGGCTGTGCCAATATTTTTACTTGAAATTATTTAAACAAAAAGGAGATACGAATGATTAATCACAATATACCACCTTAAAAATTAAAAAATAATTTTATCGTTATCAAAAAACCATACAGAAGAAAATAGCCAAACTTTACTATAGAAAATATTATTATTATAGACACAATAGAAAACATTTTTAAAAGATTGGTTTCATCTTTTGAGATTGTATTATATTCTATATATCGCTTTATCATTTTGATGGTTTTGTCAGTAATTCTAATATAGTAAATTATTAAAGCTATGTATACAGGCATAATAATATATGTGTATATTGTTAGCATAATATCACCAATATTTTCACCCCCTAATCCAATAATTGAAAAAGTTGAAAACAAAAGGGGAAACCATAGAAAATTTAGTATATTAATAATGCGCAGCAATAAATATAGAATTTTTAATAACGATTTTTTCATGTAATCAGTCTATCATAAAAGGAAATTAATATGACAAAAAACTTATCATTTAAAAAGGCATTAATGTTTTGTACAGGCACATAACGGCTCAGATAAAACATCCCTCCATGACAAAAGAAATACACCATTTTTCTTTGCCATACATTAAATTTACACAAGTAAACTTGTTGATATCGTTACTCTAGGATTTTTTATACTCCTTGGCTTGGCTGTGCCAATATTTTTACTTGAAATTATTTAAATAAAAAGGAGATACGCATGATTAATCATAATATACCACCTTAATCAAACAAAGGCTCAATAAAGATAAGATATACGCCAGCCAATCCAAATCCCCAAAATATGGCAAATCTATATATCAACATTAAAAAAGCTGTCCATAACACAAATAAGGGGATTGATGGTCGAATTTCATTTTTTTCTTGTATATGCATTTTTATTTTCTTTAATAATTTAGACGTTAAAAAACAAAACAAAGTAATAATTAGAAAAAGTATAAATGCAGCAAAAAATATTAAGCGAAAATCCCATATTGATTTTGCCGTATCACCACCCATTATACCTAATCCTGTAGCAAGTCCAACTACAGACAAGTACAAAAGGAAGTTGATATATTTAACCAACCTTACAAATAAATACAAACTTTTTAACAAAAACATTTTCATTACGCCATTATAATATAAAAGGAGATTTTATGACAAAAAATTTATCATTTAAAAAGGCATTAATGTTTTGTACAGGCACATAACGGCTCAGATAAAACACCCCTCCATGACAAAAGAAAACAAATATTGACAAACACTTGACAATATTCAAGTAATATACTATTATAAAAATAACAAATTAATATCACACAAAAGAAATACACCATTTTCTTTGTCATCCACTAAGTTTACACAAGTAAAGTTATTAGTATCGTTACTCAAGGATTTTTTCATACTCCTTGGCTTGGCTGTGCCAATATTTTTACTTGAAATTATTTAAACAAAAAGGAGATACGAATGATTAATCACAATATACCACCTTAAAATAACTAAAATCTAATAAACATGTGTGCCGCTACAAATAAGCCAACACCCCAACCCGCAGAACAAGAATAAATTAAAAAAAACAATACAAACCAAGACAAAAACAATGGAACTGATAATCGAAATTCATTTTTTGATTGTATATACATTTTTATATTTTTTAATAGTTTAAAAGTTAAAAAACAAAATAAAGTGATGATAAAAAAAATTATACAAGCAAGAAAAAAAATTAGACGCAAATCCCATATCGATTTTACAGTGCCACCCGCTAATCCATAGGCACCATAAAAAAGTCCAACCAAAGACAAGTACAAAAGGAAGTTGATATATTTAACCAACCTTACAAAGAAATACAAACTTTTTAACAAAAACATTTTCATTACACTATTATAATATAAAAGGAGATTTTATGACAAAAAATTTAACATTTGATGAAGCATTAACATTTTGCCTTGGAGTCCAAAATAATAAAGAGGTCCCTGGATGGGAAACATTGAGCAAATATGATGAACTTTCTAATAATCCAGATTTTACTTTTAAAGTATACAAAAAGAAGGATGAAGTGGTTATTGCACTAGCAGGAATGAATATATTTAGAATTAATGATTTACACAGTGCAATTAATACAATGATGCTAAATAAAGTGCCTCCACAATATCAAGATGCTGAACATATTTATAATTCAGTAGCAAAAGATTATGCCCCCCAAAATATCAAGTTAGTCGGCTATTCTTTAGGCGGGACATTGGCAAATTTAATTTCTTGTAAAACTGGTACCCCATCAACGGCTATCGCACCTCCTGGAGGGTATTTTATTACACAAAAAGATAAAAATACTTTTTCATATGGAGATTCCAATATAGCAACATATGGACGAAAAAATGATATATTTTTTGGTTATCAACTTAATGACCAGCTTGGGAAAGTATATATTCTACCCAATATTAATGGGTCAGAATTTGATCAACATTATTTACATAATTTCCAAGCCGGAGATGCACAATATGCTCAAGGATACAAAAAACCTGATATAATTCCTACATTTAAACAAGAAATTATGACCAACGCACAGAACTCTATGCAGGGTACAGCTGATGCATTTGAGCGAAATATGCAAAATCTTACAAATTCTTTAAAAAATAATTTTTCTACACAAGGACAAAATTTACAACAAATGATTAATAATGCTCAAGATTACGTACAAAATAAGCAACCGATTTTAAACAATTTTTCTTCACACAAAAATAAACCTTATATAAATATGGATGTACCTACTACCCTAAATGATTGGTATACCAAAAGCAGGGAAGATGTTTTAAATCTAATTGCTTCTATGCCAATTGATGAATTTAACGCCCGCCAAGTCGAAATAATGAACTATTTTAACCCTACTCAAAAATCACAACAAAAAGCTCAAATATTTGAAAACTATGCTACTGTTGCTAATGCGCTTAAACGTATAATCACAAAAGAAGACGTAAATAATATGTCTATCGATGAATTTAACAACAACTGGGATGAAATAAAAACTCAGATGTCAAAAATCGGCGTTCCTTCAGAAAAAGAATTACCTCAAAACATTATGACTTACACAAAACAAAAACAGTATGAAGATTATTCAAACAAAGACGGGCACTGGGTTACAATTAAGGGCAACCACGTTTTTATTGAAAGTTAAAGGATTACAACAAAAGCCAACGAGAGACAAAAATGTCTCTCGTTCCTTTTCCCCAAAACTATTAAAACATTGTCCTTTTTTACTTAACCAATGTTTGTTTTTAGTCTAGCATCGCCTCTAAGATTTGTGCATTTTTAGTTGCATAAGTGTTTTCACGTACTTTGTTACGATGAATATAAGTTCTCAATGCCTCTCTGATTAATTCACTTCTTGTACGATTTTCATTGTCTGCTACTTCATCAATGTTTTTCAAAAATGCTTCAGGCATTGAAATTAAAACGCGTGCCATGTAAAATTCCTCCGATTATCTAATATTCTTAATTACTTTTCAGTGGTTAACTGCTTACTCTTATATAAACAATTTTTCTCTCAAAAAGTTGCCTAATTTGTCTCAATTTTATATACAAAAAATATAAAAGCGCGCAATGAAGCACCTCTTCGACTTCACATTTCTTAACAATCTGCTTAGGAATACATTTTTACAAAATAAAATTATAAAGCTTTACAATATTGACCCAACAAAGTTTTTCTACTCGCACCGGTACAAGATGGTATATTATTCGCAATATCGTAATAATACGCATAAGCAAGCATAGCAAATGCAATTGCTTCTTTAAATTTATTTGAAATACCAAAATCCTCATGCGTTTTTACAATAATTTCATCATTGAACTCTTTTGAAATCATTTGTCTAAGCGTTGAATTATAAGCCCCACCGCCACCTAAAACAATTTCTTTAATTGACGTTTTTGGCAAAACAAATTTTTTGTAACTATCGCTGATTGCGCGCGCACTAAACGAAGTCATTGTTGCAATCATATCTTCTGGAGCCAACGCATATTTTTGTTCTATTTTTTCAGCAAAATCGTAACTGAACAACTCTCTACCCGTAGTTTTTGGCGGCATCATATCAAAATAAGGCAAGCTCATCAACTCCGATAATACATATTCATTAACAACGCCTTTGCGCGAAATCTCACCATTTTTATCATAAGGCAGATTAAAATATTTATTTGCAAAATAATCAATCAAAACATTTGCTGGACCATTATCAAACGCAAATGTTTCACATTCCGGCGAAACGATAGTAACATTGGCAATTCCACCCAAATTTTGAATAGCTCGAGGTGTTTTATCTTTGCCAAAAATCTTTTCATCTGCAAAACAAACCAAAGGTGCGCCATTTCCACCAACTGCAACATCTGCCGTTCTAAAATTCCCAATTGTATCAATTTCAGTATTTTTAGCAATAACAGATATATCGCCAATTTGCAATGTACTTCTTAACGGTACCCCATTTACAGTTTCATCTGTTGGATAATGATATATGGTTTGACCGTGCGAACCAATAAAATCGACATCACTTGAAGGCAAGTCCACTTCTTCTATCAATTTATGAACAGCACTAGAAAAATGCTCAGCCACAAGAAAATTCATTATACAAATTTCTTTCATCGACACACTTTCATTAAAAAGTGATTTTATTCGATGTTGAAAATCCGCAGGATAGTTATAAACAGTACTATGAATTTCTTTAAAAGAAAAATCAGGATTAATCTTTACTAGCGATGCATCCACGCCATCAGCAGATGTCCCACTCATTAAACCTATTACATACTTTGATTTTTTTGTGCTCATAGTGCGATTTTACAATATTTTACAATGAAAAACAAGCACAAACTTTCCTAATTATTATGAAAAACTCACAAATTAATTAAAAAAGTTTGCAAAACAAAAATGCATATCTAAACAAATATTTGCATACAATTTTTTTTATTTATTACAAATTTGCTTGTATACATCCATATATTTTTTAGCGCTTTTATCCCAAGTAAAATCCGCTTCCATTGCACTTTTGCGCATAGCATTGAACGTATATTTATCTTGAAAAACACATTGCGCCCGTTTAATTGCATCAAGCATATCCCAGCCATTGTATCCGTAGAATTTAAAACCAGTTGAGCCATCAAGCGGATACCCTTTAATTGTATCTTCTAACCCACCAGTAGCTCTTGCAATTGGCAATGAACCATATCTCATTGCAATAAGTTGAGACAGACCACAAGGCTCAAACTTAGATGGCATCAAGAAGAAATCCGAACCGCCATAAATTTTGTTTGCAACATCTGCTTTGTAATCAACCATTGCTCTAATATTCCAAGAATTATTAGACAACCAAATCATAAGATTTTCATAGCCATATTCACCTGTTCCCAAAATAATATATTGAGCATTAACTTTTTGTAATTCCCATTGCATATCACGAATTAAATCGAGACCTTTTTGATAAACAAGTCTTGAAACAAGCCCGATAACAGGAGTATCTGGACAATAAGGCATACCAAACATTTCAACAAGTTCTTTTTTGCAGGCTTCTTTACCTGACATATCGTTGATATCATAATTTTGTGTTAAATTTTTGTCAGTTTTAGGGTTGAATTCGGTATAATCTATACCGTTTGTAATCCCCATAACCTTCCAAGAATTATCTCGAAGGGTATAATCCATACCTTCACCGAATTCATCGCCCATAATTTCTTGAGCATATTTTTCTGAAACTGCAATTATTTTATCAGAACAATAAATAGCACCTTTTACCCAATTTACACGCCCATAATGTTCAACGCATTTGTCGTTATAAACATTATCCCAACGCATATTTGCAAAATCAATAATTTTAGAGTCACAAGAACCTTGATATGCAAGGTTGTGGATTGAAAATACTGTTTTTGTATCTTTATAAAAATCATCATATTTATAATTGTTTTTAATATAAACAGGAATCATCGCTGTATGCCAATCATTAGCATGAATTACATCCGGTCTAAAGTTTAAAAGTTTAGCGTATTCAAGAACAGCTAAAGAAAAAGCCACAAATCTTTGTTGTTCGTACATTGTATCAACCCATTGAGGATAAACACAATTAAAACAAGAGTAGTATTTAGGGTTATCCACAAAAAACACATTAATATTTGTGTTTGGTAATTTACACATTTTTAATTTAAAAATATGCTCAGTGTTGCCCATTGAAATTTTTAATGATGAATTTTCTAATTCTTTTATTCCAAATTTTTCTTGGTTAATAGAGCCATAAAGCGGAGTAAAAATACAAATTTGTGCATCTTTTTCTAATGCTTTTGGCAAACTTCCAACAACATCAGCCAATCCACCCACTTTCGAAAACGGCGCAACTTCTGCCGAAGCAAACAAAATTTTCATATTATACTCCTGTCTAACAATCCATCCTATGTTTTTATTTTACACCTATTGTGCCAGATATGTCAAAGCTAATTTTAATATTTCTTCAGATGAAATATTTTTACCCGATTTTGCAATCGCTGTTTTAATTGCTGGTTTAATTTCTTCAATAGTATAGCCTAAAGAAATCAGCACTGATTGTGCATCACAAACATCCGTTGTATCAACACAGTCAACTTCAACATCAGATAAATCCACTGGCATTTTTTCTTGCCAATTTATTAGTTTATCTTTTAATTCTAATATTATTTTTTGTGCCATTTTAGCCCCGACACCTTTTGTTCTTGAAAGTGCTTTTGCGTCCTCTTTTATAACTGCAGAAATCAATTCACAACCTGAAAATTCGTCTAACAATAACAATGCAACCTTGACACCAACACCTGAAACACTTTGCAAAATATTAAATAAATCTCTATCTTCCTTGTTAACAAATCCACATAAGCCCATAAAATCTTCCCTGTGTGTCAAAGAAACATAAATTTTTTGTTCTGAGTTTATCGCGTTTAACAAATTCATAGAACGTCGATTAATTTCTATAAAATATCCAATACCATTACTTTCAAGAGTAATAAAATTTCCTTTGGGGGTATTTTGATGTTTATGAACTAAAAGACCTTTAATATAATCGTACATTTTTTATCATCCTCTTTAAAATCAATATAATTATGGATTTATATTTTTAACTTTATATTATATAATTATATTAAGATAAAAGAAAGTTTTTTAAAAGTTTTATTATGGGTGAAAGTAAACTTAAAGAATTATTTTTAAATTTTGAAGAATACTGGGACGAATTTAAGAACAAGTATTCAACTCAAATTGAAACCTTATCGGATATTTTGCATGAAAACATGTTTATAGTAGGATTTGACGCCCTTTTTCAAGAAGGGCTTAATACATATGCAAGACAAAGATACAAAAGAGCTATTTATTATTTTGAAAAAGCATTAAGTGAACAACCTCGAAATTTTAGTTGTTTATATAATTTAGCACTAGCATATCAAAATGATAAAAATTTTGAAAAGGCAATTAAACACTACAGTGATGCTATTAAAATTAGAGAAAGCGATATTGACGCAATATACAACTTGGGACTTTGTTATCTTAGTACGCATAATGGAGAATTAGCAGAAAAATATATTGGGCAAGCCTTAGAAAAAAATCCAAATGATGTTGCAACAAAAATGAGTTATACTTTGGCATTAATTGCTAATAATCAAGTTGATGATGCCATTGAACATACTATAGAAATTGTTAAATCAAACAAAACATATTTGGATTTTACACTTGATGTTGCCAAACATATTGAAAGTCAAAGTTTTGGCGAAAAAGATATTGAAGCAATAAGCAGTGTTATTAGACTATTAAACAGCTATATAAAACTCAAACCGAAAAGCAGTAAAGCGCATATCCAAGCGTCTATTTGTTATGGAAAAATAGGAAATTGGAACCTAGCATTAAAACACAGTTTGGCTGCGTATGATATAGAACCTAAATCATTTGAAATTAATAGTCATACGGGTTTAGTACTATATTGTAGTCACAATTATGAAGAAGCACTAAAGTATTACGAAAGGGCTTTATTTATTAACCCTATTAAAAATTTTGATACAAATTATAACATCGCTTTAACATATGAAAAATTAGGAAGAATTCATGATTTTAAATCCAAAATAGAATATATCGCAAATCACTTTGCAGATCACCCTAAAATTGGTGCTTTAGAACCATTAAAACAAAAATTAGAATTAATGATTGAACTGTCTAAAGTAAAAAAACAAAATTCCGAACAGCAAGCAATTCAACAAGATAATGAAGCCGAGCAAGAAAATACTGAGCAAGAAAACACACAACCAAAAACTACAAACTAAGTAAACCTAAAAGGGTTTTTATCTGAAGAATTAAATTTCATCTTTGTGTTTTTTATTACATAACCACATTTAGTACAAGATAATACCGTTTTTGTACTGTCAATCGGCATAAAATTATGCTTACAACTCAGAACATCTTCTAGTTCTTCATTTTGTTCAATATATTCCTCAAATTCAGGTTCTTTTTTTTGCCGGCTTTTTTTTAATTTATTAAATAATTCTATAATATACAATTATTTCGCCCCATTAAATACGTAAAACATTGTTTGAAGCAAAGTTGAACCTTTTTCCATAGACTCAATTTCAACTTTTTCTTCTGGGGAATGCATGTTATAAATATTTGCAAGCCCAACTAAATAAGGTTTAAAAGGTTGACCTTTGGAATTTTTTTGATGCGCATAAACATGAGTTTCCGCTCCTGCATGGAAAGAAGAAACATCCATATCTATTCCAGTGAGTTTTGCAGCTTTTTGTGCAACTTCTATGATTGTATTATCATCAACTTTTTCAAACGGTTTTAAATGTTCTTGAAATTCAACCTTGGCTTGGGCTAAACCTGCATATTTTTTATTAAATTTTGCTATTATTTTTTCTATTTTAGAGTGAAGTTTTTTCTCAACAGACACATCCGAACTTCGTATAGAATAAATTGCAAAAGCATCAGTATTTATAATGTTATCCATAGCGTTTTGTGTTAATTCATATGAATATTGAGCTCCTGATTTATTAGATGAAATATTTTTTACACCCCCACCAACAATTGCACCTGCGTTTAGGGATGTAATAGTTCCGGTTTTATCCTTTTTTATCACACCATGTGGAATTATTGATACAAGTTCAGAAATAAGATTAACAGCATTTAATCTACCCTTATCCTGTATATCAATTCCAGAATGCCCACCCTTAAATGCTTTTACAGATAAAATCATTTTGGTATATCCTGCTCCAGAAATTTCTAATTTGCCTAGTTTATCCGAATCTAAAACAAGGATATATTCAGAGTTCAACTTATCAAATTCAACATTATGAACACCACTCATTCCTTGTTCTTCATCTTTTGTAAATACAATTTCAAGTCCGCCATGTTTTAAATTTGCATCCTCTTTTATTGTTTTTGCAAGCCAAATAGCTTGAGCTACACCTGCTTTATCGTCCGCACCTAATGTTCTTGCTTTATCAGTTTCTATGAATTTTTTATCTTCAGAATATACAATATTAACTGGGCTTGAATCTCCAACGACATCCATATGCGCAGATAACATAATTGGCTGTTTTGTTTCATCCGTCGCTGGAATATTTGCATAAACATTGCCATAAGCATCTTGCCTAGAATCAATTTGTAATTCATGAAAAGTTTGAATAATTTTTTCTGCCACAAGCTGTTCTTGCAACGATGGAGACGGTATTTTAGCTAACATACAAAACAAACAAATTAAACTTTCCATTTTATTATATCCTTTCAAACTACCTTGCTCTAAAAAATCTTTGATTGGTGCCACCTTCCCCAACTGGCACATGAACTATACGTCTACATTTTGGACACCAACCTTCATATGCCGTGCCTTCTTTGTTTTTATAAACTCGGCCATATACATGGCAACAATCAAAATATATTCCTAAAAATTTTCTTTTTTCTACCATATGCTATGTTTATTCCATTTCTTTTATCTATATAGTACAATTATTTTCTCTAAACATCAATCATAATTACGAATTTACAAAAAAAGCTGAGATTTACTCAGCTTTTTTATCTATTAAAATAATCTTTATTCACTTTTTATTAAATGCACATCTCTTTGTGGAAATGGAATTTCAATTCCTTCTCTATCAAAAGCTTCTTTTATAAGCTTATTATATTCTCTAACAATAAACCATTGTTGAGAAGAAACAGTTTTAATTTTTGCTCGAATAATAATTGCACTATCTTGAAATTCATTAAGACCTAAAATATCCATATCATCTAAAATGTATTTAGAGTATTTTTCATCATTGCGCATTTTTTGAGCAACATCTTTCATAACACTCATAACATGATCCATATTTGAATTATAAGCTACGCCCATATCAATTGTAGGAGAAGCATATTCAGTTGTATGATTTGTAACAATTCCAATCATTCCATTTCTTATATAATGAACATGCCCATTAGCATTACGTATAATAATCATTTTTAATGTAACTTTTTCAACAGTTCCAGATAAATTATCAATAGTTACAAAATCACCAACTCTAACTTGTCCTTCTAACAAGATAAAAATACCCATTATGATATCTTCAACAAATCGTCTAGCGGCAAAACCAACTGCAACACCAACAACCCCTGCTGCAGTAAGTAAAGGTCTAATATCAATATTATAACGACCTAAAAAGCTTAAAACAAATAAAACAACAATAACCCCATTTACTATGGATTTTACAAGATTTTTTATTGTTGCTATATGTTTTTTATGTTCAACATCTTTACTTGCACTTATCAATTTACTAAATAATTTATCTGTTATCATGCCAGATATTCTTAAAACTAATCCTGCAATAACTACATATAAAGCTAAAACACCTAAATTTATTAAACAATCTTGTAAAAAATCAATAACCTGCTCTGTTTCATATATCTTAAATCCAAAAACAGTTTTCATAATAATTCCTCAGCTTTCTTAAAATCTTCTTCTGTATCAATATCTATAGATGAGTCAACCACATGAAAAATGGGTTTTTCTCCAATAAAATCCTTAACTTTCATTAAAACATCCGTTTTTACTATATAAGTTTCACCAGTTTCTCTCATCAGATTATAATGCTGTTTTTCATCTTGCCTACGAGGTCTGTTTCTATAATCGTACAACCCAAAAGGTGAACCATCATGGTTTTCTCTCCACAAAGAATGAGTCCAGCCCTCTTTTTTTACTGTAAAAACAGAATCACAAGTCGGATTACTCAAAAATAATTCAATTGCCTCATCTAGTTTTTTAGCATCCCTTAAAGGACAAGTTGCTTGTAACAGAACAACTACATCGGGTCTATAATTTATTTTTTCTAATTGATTTATTACATCAACTAATACAGGTGCCGTTTTTGTTTCATCTTGTGCTAACTCTACAGGACGCCAACTAATTTCAGCGCCGCATTCGTGTGCAACTTGTGCTATTTCTTCGTCCTCAGTTGATAAAATAACTCTATTTATATATTTAGAATTTAAAGCTGCTTGAATGGTATACCAAATCAAAGGTCTTCCTTTAAGTAATTTTATATTCTTCCTAGGAATACCTTTTGAACCACCACGAGCAGGAATAATTGCTAATAATTCCATAGTAAAATTAGTCTAAAATTTTATCCAAAATGTCCGCGTTTGTTTTTGCTTTTTCAACGTTAGTAATTCTAGAACGTCTAATATATGAGCGCAAAGCTTCTCTAATCAATTCACTTCTTGAACGCTGTTCACCATCAGCTACAGAATCCACTTTATTTAAAAACTCATCAGGCATAGAAATTAAAATACGAGCCATTTTTATTCTCCATTTATCTTTAACTAAAACATTATAACATAAAAAGATATTCTTTCTATATACTTCTTACACATTTTAACATTATTTTACCAAATTTAGTATTAAAAGTCTGTATAAATTCTGGAAAATAAACCAATTAAATGATTTTAAAGATTTATAAATATTATTTAATAATATGTGTATAGGAATAAATATATAATTTTTGGGAGCAAAAATGGATTTAACCTCAATATTAGGATTTATAATAGGTACGGCAATGCTTTTAGGCGGACAAGCCTTAGAAGGAGGAAATGCTGGACAATTAATGCAAATAACAGCCGCTATGATTGTATTTGGAGGTACCGCTGGTGCTGTTATAGTTAGTTTCCCTGCTTCACAATTAGGCGACGCGTTTTTGTATTTAAAAGATGTATATGGTCCATTAAAAGTTGATTTTGATGAAATTATTGCAGAACTAATTCAGTATGCGACAAAAGCACGTAGGGAAGGGATTATTGCCCTTGAAAAAGACGCAAGAGGGGCATCTGATTCTTTATTATGTTTGGGCTTGGAAGCTGTTGCTGACGGTGTAGACCCAGCGCTAGTAAAAGAAATGCTAGAAACTCAATTTGGAAGATTAGAAGAAAGAGTTAATGCCGCATCAAAAGTATGGGAATCTGCTGGTGCATATTCTCCAACCTTTGGTATTATTGGTGCTGTTATGGGGTTAATTCAAGTTATGCAAAACTTATCCGACCCGACAAAACTAGGTGCTGGTATTGCTGTTGCATTCGTTGCTACAGTTTATGGTTTGTATGCCGCAAACTTAATTCTTATTCCATTTAGTACAAAAATTAAAACAAAATATGCTAAAGTATTTACTAAAAAAGAATTAATTATAGAAGGAATTCTTTCTATTCAGGCTGGAGAAAGCCCTGCATTGATTGAAAGAAAATTAAATGCATATGTTTTAGATAAGCACATGAATAAAGCAGAATAATATGGGAAGAAAGCAAAAACACGAAGAACATGTAAATTTAGAAAGATATCTCGTATCTTATGCGGATTTTATTACGTTGCTTTTTGCAACATTCGTTGTATTGTACGCTCTTTCGCAAGTTGATATTAGTGCTTTTTCAAAACTTGAAGAATCTTTAAAACATGCATTCGCGACTCCAAGCATTATGGATGGAAACAAAGGTATAATGGAAAACGCAGGAGAAAGTTTACTTGATAATTCTGGTGCAAATTCAATTATTTCCGCCTTAATGATGGAATATTTAAGTCCAAAATATGAAAATGAAGCTTATGAAGCAATAAAAAACGAGTTAGAAGAATTAATTACGACTAAAGAACTTGATGGCGTATCCGTTCAAATGGAAGAAAAAGGACTTGTAATTAAAATTACAGATACAGATATTGTTTTTGAATCAGCATCTGCTAAACTTGAACACGCATCAAAATTAAAACTTGATAAAATTGGTTTAGTTATTGCTAAAAGATTTTTAATGCATTCAATAAGAGTTGAAGGAAATACGGACAATTTACCATTTTCTAACGAATATTTTCCATCCAACTGGGAACTTTCTAGCGCTAGAGCGTGCACAATTGCTAGATACTTAATTGATAGATTTAGATTTAAACCGGATTTATTCACGGCGATTGGCTATGGCGATACCCGTCCTATCGCGGATAATAATACCGAAGCTGGGCGTAAAAAAAACAGACGTGTTGAAATTGTAATTTTGAGAAATAGATTTAAAAACACTGAAAATGCGCAAAATTCTATAATTAAGATGACTCAACAGGAACAAGAAGCCTATAGACTAGAACACATCAAAGCGATTAACAAAGTTAAAGGCTTGTCTGATGCCGCATTACAACTCACAGGAAGTAACGAAGAAGCAGCTAAAAATGTTTTAATTTTAAATGAAATTTACTCTTCAGAAACAAGAAGAATTAATTCTTCTAAAATATTAAACAATATAACTGGCTCAGATGAATCTCAAGGTTATAAAGTAGAAACGGAAACAACACCGGAATAATATTAAAATGAATTTTATAAAAAATTTGTTCAAAAAGACTGTAACAAAAGTAATTTCAATACTAATTATAGTATTGTTGATTTTAAGTATATTTATTTTTTGGGGCTGGTACGAAAAACAAATAAACAAAGTTCGTGGAATGTATTATGTTTACAAAGGTGATAAAGCATTTAAAAAACACCAACTTCAAAAAGCTATCAATAATTACAATACAGGTCTAAAACTATACCCAGAACATGCAAAAGCCCGTTGCAATTTAGGCAATATTTACGTAATGTTTGAAGATTATTATTCAGCTACAGAATCTTATGTAAAAGCATTAGAATATAAGCCTAATTTTATTGTTTGTCGAATGAACCACGGGATTGTTGAAGCTGAAAAACTTGCAAATTATGACACTGCAATTAGAGAATATGACACTATAATCAAGACTAAACCTAGAATTATACAAATTCCTTTTATTTATAGCAATTGGAAGAGCACAAAACAAAACCGCGCAATAGCTAGTTACAACAAAGGCTTAGCTTACAGAGGAAAATCATTATACATCGGAGAAAGGTCTTTTATCGCAAAGCAATACTTAGAAAAAGCAGAAGCCGCATATAAGTATGCACTAAAAACTCTTAAAAAAAGTTTTAACACTCACTATAATTTAGCTTTAACAAACCACTTATTAGGAGATTACAGAGAGGCTGGAATTGAATACTGCAAAGCGATAGAACTTGAACCTATGAATTTTGAAGCTCATTACAATTTAGCTATTTTATTAAGACATCTTGGACATTATAAAGAATCTTTGGTAGAATTTGAAAAAGCGGGTATGCTTATGGATGCACGTGGGGATAACTACAAAGCTCAATTAATTTATGGTGCGCTTAATGAAGTTAACCAAAGACTTGTCTTAATCGGGGAATATGATTATTTAAAAAACAAAACCGAAAGTTATCATCAAACAAAAGAAGAAGTTGTTTTTCGTCATGGCAAAGTTGTTGTTGATCATCACGACAAGCACAAACTACATCGATTTATGAAATCATGTCCTACTAAACATATATTTAAGGAATATACAACAAATGAAAAATAACCAACTTGATTTTTTATGGGATATATCAAAAGCACTTTCTGATAGTTACGATGCGGAAAAAATTGTTAGCACTATACAAGTTTGTTTAAAAAAATATATTAATTGTGATAAAGCAGAAGTCTTAATTTGGGATAAAAACACCAAAACCGTAAAGAATTTTTCTAAAAGTTGGATTATTATTGACGCAGAAAAACAAGATTATTATCTGCACCAAATTCTTGATACTTTTGAAATTTTAAAAAACGCCATTATTTATAATGATACTGTATATAGCTTAATTACTGGTGAAAAAACAAGCCTTTCAATTAAAAAACTTAAAAATAATAACTCTATAAAAATTTATCTTCCATTGTTTAGAAAAGAAGATGTTTTTGGTTTTGTAGAGCTTGACGTAAGCCAAGAAAAAGAAAAAATTTCACCGGAACTTTTAAAAACTTTTGGCGTTCTTTTATATCAACTATCTTCAAGTATTTTAAATAATATTTTAAACAATCAAATGCAAGTAAATGTAAACTTCCATGATGCTATGAAAAACATTGCAAAAATCATAGAAAGCCAATATGAACTAAGTTATATTATTCCACTTATCGGAGAAATGATTGATAGATTTGTCTCAAGTCATTTGATTTATATATTTTTATATAATGAAAAAGCAGGTTTTTCACTATTATGGCCAAACGCTTGCCATGAAAAACATATTCCAGAATTATTGAAAGGAATAAACAAAAATAGCGAATATTTAGTTACAGAAGATAAAAAAACCGGTGTTTTCCCTCTTATTCAAGAGAAAAAACTTATAGGCGGAATTGTTGCTTATAGCAATATTGATGTTCTTTCCAATAACGACATTCAGTATTTGCAACAATTATCAAATCAATCATCTATAACAATTCAAAGAGCTAATATTTACGCAGAGACATTAAAACACGCAACATTAGACGCTTTAACTGGATTAAACAATCGTCGCCAATTTGATGTTCGATTAGGGCAAGAAGTTTCTACTGCAAAACGTAAGAAAAAACCTCTTTGCTGTATTATGGTTGACATTGATTATTTCAAAAAAGTTAACGATACATATGGGCATATTGCAGGTGATTGCGTTTTAAAACAAGTAGGACAAATCATTCAAGAAGTACTTCGAGAATACGATATTCCTTCACGCTACGGCGGAGAAGAGTTTTCTATCCTATTACCGTATACAACTATCCAAGAAACATTTGCAGTTGCTCAACGTTTAAGAAAAACTATTGAAGAAAAAGAAATGGATATATCAGAAGCTCGTGTTCCAAACATAAAAACTATAAAAGTAACGGCGTCATTTGGAATAAGTGAATATGTAAATACAATAAAAGACCCACAAGAACTTTATAAAATGGCTGATAATGCCCTTTATGAAGCAAAAGAACGCGGCAGAAATAGAGTTATAGTTTATTCCTCACAAAAATAAAAACTTTTATCTAATAAATTTTAACTTGTATTAACCTGTAAGACTGCTTAAAGTTTTACGTTTCTTTGTCTTGAATAACACACAAGCTAATTTTTAAACTAGATTAAAATCTATTGCAAAAAAGTATTAGTTTTTACAAAAAAATAATCTTTGTTAGATTAATGTAAAAAAACTAAACATCAAATATAAATAATTATTATGAGAGTGAAAAAACGTAATATTTTATTTATATTTACAATTTTGATTGCAATGAATTTACAAGTTTTGGCACTTACTCCAACGCAAAATCTTGCAATGATTGAAAACCACATTTTTGGCTATGAAAATTCTCGCATGAGTGATATTCAAAGACTTGATACTATTGAAAAATTTGTTTATGGAAAAACTCAAAATACAAACATAGACACTAGGTTAAGCAATCTAAATGAAGATTTAGGCTTATCAACAGGAAAAGAAGAAAAAATAACATCAATGTCACAATCTACTAATCCAACAGCTCAAGAATATGATTATTCTAACGAACCAACAGATCCAAGCGCACAATATCCTGTTGTTGACAATATAGAAACCTCTCTTCTAAGCCAAACATACAAAAATGAAAATATTTATAAAAGATTAGACAGATTAGAAAAAAAGGCATATGGCAAAGTTTTAAAAGGTTCACTAAGTGAACGAGTGGAACGCTTATCAACCCTCGTTGAACCAATCTCACCACAAAGAAGTTACGATGAATTTATGGCAAACAATGATGATTACAATTACTACAGTCCCACAACAAACGGCAATCCCCGTGCATCTTCAGCACAAACTTATATACCAGAGCAAATATCAAGTCCTTCAAGCACTGCCGATTTACTCGCCCTTGAACAAAACATACTGGGTAAAACCTATACAACCGATAGCACCAGCAGAAGATTATCTCGACTTGAGAAAAAAATCCTTAATAAAGACTTCGCAACAGAACCAGACGAACTTAGAATTGAGCGACTTACAACGGTTGCAAACGCTCAGCAATCTTCACAAGTTTATAAAGAAAGCAAGCTTATGCAGCACGTATCGACGGGTATTCAAATTGGAGGAATGATTTTAATGCTCTTGGCTATGATTTTATAAATTATAATTTAGCGGTGCAAATAAAATCAAAAATTAGCAAACAGTAGGGTGCTGTCTTTAGACGCACCACAAGATTTGAAAAATAATCGGTGCGTCAAAACGACGCACCCTACATAACTCTTGAAATATCAAAATATAAATTTGAAAATCTTAAAATTTAAAATATATTTTTAACGTTCATTTCTTCTTTTTATTGCGATATAAAAAGAAGAAACGAACCAAAGAAGAAAAACACGCTATTCGTTAGAGAGAGTAATGATTTTGCTTGGAATTTTTTAAAACTTTTCTATCGAAAAGTGGAAAAAAATTCTGGCGCAAAATCAAACTCTCTCTACGTCAAAGTTAAGTCAGGGGACGCTACGCTCCCCCGAACCCCTAGTTAGAGCGACAGAGTCGCTAGGGCAACTGCATAGCAGTTGCACGGCTGGTA
>JAZUBS010000014.1:0-13479 GCA_045638605.1 Candidatus Gastranaerophilaceae bacterium | reverse complement strand
TAATAAGAAACAGGACAATACAGAAAAGGGGAACTAGGGGAAACGCCCTGTTGTTGTAAAGTTTGGCGATAATAAATAAGTTTCAGAAAAGTCCGATGTGTCCGTTTCGCACCCTTTTGTTGTCCAAAAAGTGGTCTTGATTTTAAGTACAAATCCCCAAAATGCCTATTTCCGTAAGGAGTTAGGTGTAGACAAATTGTGGATATTGATAAAATAAAAAGTAACAATGGTTCCGGAAAAATATTTTTTCTGCCACAAACGGAACTTATGTGGAACTTTTTTCGGAACTCAAACGGAACCTAAATATATTTTTTAATCATATTTATTTTAATAAAAGCATTATTTGTTGTCTTATCGGTATTTTCGAAACAACTTCCCCTAGTTGCCATTCCAACAACTTCATTTCTCTTATTAAATATTGGGCCGCCACTATGCCCAGTTATAATTGGTGTATCTACGCAAATGTGTTCAACAAGACTTAGAACTTTTGTTCGAGTTACTTTCATCTCTCGTATATCTGGTTCAAATTCCCCACCACGTTGAGGAAAACCTGCCAATATAAGTTTTGAGCCAACCATTATATTGTCGCTATTTCCTACTGTAAACCCATTATTCGTAATATCAATTTCAGCATTTTTTAATTTAAAAATAGCAAAATCAATGTGTTTATTATATTTTAAAACCTCTATTTCAAACATTTTTGTAGCATTTTGAAAAACTCGCAAATCATTCATTAATTGTTCATTGTGATCAAATACGCAATGATAACAAGTGACAAAACCAATATCTTTCAACAAGAAAGCCGTTCCTTGACTAGAACCATTTTCAATAATCCACAAATTATCTTTTATAACTTCTTGATAATTTTCAGGTATGTGTTTTGATTGATTTTCATCTAATTTATTAAATTTATTTATTAATTTTGCATATACAAAATCACTTTCACCTCGGACATCTTTTATAAAATTAATTCGCCCTTTTAAAATTTTTTTAAAGCAATTTTTCTTACTATCTATAAATATTTTCTCATTGTTTTTGTCTAAGTGATATTTTAAAGATAACTTATCTATATCTTCAGGCAAAAGTTGTGAATATTTCTTTTTATTAACCTCCCAATTATGTAACATAGATTTAGTTGTTCTTATATACTTTCTTGAAACGTTCAATTTTTCATTTATAGTTATACCAGTTACGCTTTGGCGATTATTCTTATTTTGAATGCGAGTTTTAGTTTCATTTATTTTAAATCCATTTATAGAAATAAAACGCTTTAAAACACACCCTGAAACGTGTTTAATTTCTTTAGATTCTTCATCATATACAATTTCAGCAATTTCTTTAGGAAATTCTTTTTGATTAGTAGAAAATGTTATATCATCTGCATATCTCGAATAGCTACAATGAAAAGCTTTTGCTAACCGAGTTAAATCATTATCTAATTTTCTACAAACAAAATTTGATATTATGGGTGATGTTGGTGCTCCTTGAGGTGTTATATTTTGCAAACAACAAATATTGCTTAATATTTTTGAAATTAAAATAGAAAATTGAAAAGGTTTATTTCTAAATATACCAAAGACCCTGCCTTTATTTATAGTCATAAAAAAATCTTCTAAATCTATATTTAAAATGAGCCTTTTGCTTAAATGATAATTTGCATTTGTTATTATATTTTTACCTTTTACAAAACCATGAACAGGTTCCTTGGTTTCGTAAAATAATGTTAGAATATTATTTAATTTTTGTTGTAATATTTTTAAAGATTTTTTAGGCGCATATATCACGCGCATTTTTCCATTTTTCTTTGGTATAGAAAATTTAGTATATTTATCTGGGTCTTTTTGAACATTTAACCAATAATATAAATGTCCAGTCTTAACATTTAATACTTCTGCTAAATCTGAAAATGTTTTAATATTTAAAAATTTCTGTTTTAAATTTTCTTGCATATGAACATTCAATTGTAAAAATGGTATATAATTCATTTCCTTTGGCTATGTGTACACTGGAACACAGGGCCAGCTTTACTTATGTGTAACTTTTATAAAATCATTGCGATAAACTCAATGAAAAATTAATAGAATTATATACCAAAGTAATTATACAATAAAAAAACTACTTTAACTATTTCCCCTCAACGTGTTCCTTAATCACTTTATAAACATATCTTGCAGAAACCCTGCAAGCCAAAATTAGGTGATTCAGTGATGTTTTAGTTCCTTTGTAATTATCAATCACATATTGTTTTTTATACTTGTACTGTATATTTCTAGGAATATTGAAGGTTCTGCCATTGTATTTATAAATAAGCTTTTTTGTAGCTTCTAATCCAATTACTGATGCAAGTTCTTCTAGTTCTGGAGGCAAGTTATCTTCAGTTATATATTTTCCCCAAACTGGATTTTCTTCGTTATATCTAAACATTTCCATATCTAGCATTTAACACCTCGCAACATTTGATTTTATTTCATTATATCTCAAACGGAACCAAAATCGGTTCCGTAAAGTTCCGTTTAAAAATCGGCATAAAATATCATAAAAAAAGTGCATATTCAACGTGCGAAAAGCAGTGTCATTTTACAGTTGAAATAGTCATAAATATTATGTTTCCATAAAGACACATTAACTCGATTTATTGTTTACTACGAGCTAATGTATGGAGGAATATTATGAACAGAGAATGGATTACAACAAGAGAATTAGCAGAAATAAAAGGCATATCAGAACGTGCCGTTAGAAAATCTATTGAGAAAAATAAGTATGTTATCAGAAAATGCTCTAAAACTTATGAAATTTTAATAACATCTTTGGAAGAAAATGTTAGAGAAAAAGTAACAGGATACCAAGAAAAATTTTATCCACTTGCAAATATTCCTGAATATATTCCTGAAGAACATAAAAGTATTGCATTAGCAAAGTATGATTTAATCAAAAAATGGGATAGTTTTCGCAAAAAAGAAAAGAATAAAACAAAAGCAGGAATGGATTTTTTAACATTATACAATAGCGGTTTAATCCATTCGGAACTATTAAATAAAGTAGGTAAAGTTGCAATTGGGACAATTTATGAGTGGCATAAAAAATTAAAAATCTTTAATGACGATTGGCACGTTTTAGTTCCAAATTATACTTTTGGGAAAAAGACAGTAAAGCCATCTTTATCCGAATTAGAGCAAGCAACATTTTTAAGTCTTTTATTACACCCAAACAAATTAAATGTCGGTAAGGCAATAAAAATTACAAAATACACGTTAAAAGAACGTGGAATTGAAGAATTTTGTTGTGATATGACTTATCGAAGATTTGCTAAAAAATATATGAGCGAACATTATGACACTTGGGTTTTAGCAAGAGAAGGTTCAAAAGCATTAAAAGATAAAGTTATACCATATATTCCAAGAGATTTATCAAAAATCGAAGTCGGAGATGTGTTAATAGGTGATGGTCACGTTTTGGCTTTTCAAGTTATAAATCCATATACTGGTTTCCCAACAAGGGCAACAATGGTAGCTTACCAAGATTGGAAATCAACGGCTTTAGTTGGTTTTGAAATAATGCTTGAAGAAAATACACAATGTATCGCATCAGCGTTAAGAAATGCAATTATTAGAATAGGTAAAATCCCTAAATATTGTTATCAAGACAACGGCAAAGCTTTTAAAGCCAAATATTTTATTGAAAACGGATTAAGTGGTTTGTTTGTGAATTTAGGAATAGAGCCTGTTTATGCAAAACCATACAACGCAAGAGCAAAATCTATTGAAAGATTTTTCAGAGAATTTCAAGATAGTTTTGAAACTCTGTTTTCTTCTTATGTCGGCTCTAGCATAGATAATAAACCTGCATATCTAAAAAGAAATGAGAAATTCCATAAAGGTTTGCATAATAATTTTGTTCCAACTATTGAACAAGTTTTTGTTTGTTTAAATAAATGGCTAGATTTTCATTATTCTCAAAAATGCTCAAATTATCCTGAACTTACTATCGGTGAAGTTCTTGAAAGTGGTATAGGACAAGGAGTTAATGTTGATACACTTAACGATTTAATGATGGCTAGAGAAATAAAAACTGTTCATCAAAATGGTATACGTTTCTTAAAAGCTGATTATTTCAGTGAAGAATTGTATGGATACAGAGGTCAAGTGCTAATTAAGTATAGCTTGTTTGATTTAAAAACAATTAAAGTTTTTACACCTAAAGGTAAATTTATCTGCGAAGCAAAAAGACTAGAACCTGTGCATCCGCTTGCTAATCATTTTGGGGAAGTTAAGGACATTGAGGACTTAAAACAAAAATTAAAACTTCAAAAGAAATTAGAACGAGAAACTGAAAGAAAATATATTCAGCACCTAAAGCGAGAAAAAGCATATTTTCCAATGCAAACACTTGATTTAGAAGAATATACAGAAGAAAAAGAAATCAAACGTATTTGCCTGAACGAAATTAAAGATGAAAAAGTAAAAGAGCCGATTTGTTTTCAAAATAGGTTTGAAAAATATGAATATTTAATTCAAAAAGAAAATTTATCCAAAGAAGAAAAATCTTGGATAAAAGAATATGAATCAACAGATGAATTTCAAGATATATATGGCAACGAGGAGGTAATTAACGAATGAAAAAATTTTTTGTAAAAACCAAAAATGTAAAAGGGTTCATTAATTTAATGAATAATCTTTTAAACATCCATTCTGACACACCTAAAATGGGGTTGATTTATGGTGATCCCGGTCTTGGTAAAACGCATACTGCTGTTTGGTGGACAACAAGAAATAATGAGGTATACGTTAGAGCTCAAAATAAAATGACAAGCAAATGGTTGTTAGAAAAAATCATATCAGAATTAGGGGAAATACCTAAAAGAAAAATGTCTGATATGTTTGAGCAATGCATTAATCATTTACGTTTAAATCCACATATTATAGTTGTTGATGAAATAGATTATCTAGTAAATAGTAATCGTGCAATTGAAACATTAAGAGATATTCACGATATGACATCTGTTCCGGTTGTTCTAATTGGTATGCAACAAGCAAAAAAGAAATTATGCACCTATAAACATTTATACGATAGGATTTCAGAAAAATTAGAATTTCAACCATTTAATCAAGATGATGTCGATATTATTGTTGATGAACTTGCAGAGGTAAAAATGACCGATAAAGCAAAAGAAATAATATTTGAAAAAATAAACAGATTTAGACAATTAACAAAAGCTATCACCACCTTAGAAAATTTGGCACAAACAAACGGTTTATTGAAAATCGAAGAAAAACACGTGAAAGGAGTAAGTTTTGAAGAATAAAAAATTGATATTAAAATTCGCACGACGACTTGAAAAATTTAAATTGTATGAAATTATAACTCTTTCAGAACTTGCTGAAGATGAAGTAAAAAATCTTTTAAACGTTTTAATTGATGAAAAGCATTTAAAATTAAACAAAGACACCTATTTTTATATCTATCCTAAAAAGGTTCAAAATATGTCAAGAAAAGAAACTTATTCACAAGAATATGATACTGATTTTGAATCAATGGATGGCTATGATAAATATTTATCTTTATATGGCAGGGCCAAAAAACTTACCGAAAAACGCATGAAAATTTTAAAACTTACTAATGGGTTATATGGCAAGGAACAATTAGAAACAATAAAACTTTATAACAAACAAAATCCTGATGATAAAATTGCATATTCAACTTTAATAGAGTTAAAAATCAGATTTAAAAACTATGGTTTTAAAGGAATCATTGCAGAAAGACCAGCTTCACAAAAAGAAAAAATATTTCCTATTGAAGTGTATGAAGCTTTTAAAAAATACTTTTTAAATAATAAAAAATTGAGCGCTGATGAAGCACTATTACAAGCACAGAACGAATTAATGTGTTTACATAAGATAGAATATCCGATGGTATATAGTGCTAAACAATTTGTTCATAGATTAGAAAGAGAATTCTCGAGAAGCACTATTAAAAATTTAAGAAACAATGCAATTTTTAACACAGGCGAAGATTATCCAGCACAAGAAGTTGCAAAATGCGATGTTTTATTTTCAACAGCTGCTGAAAAATATTTTCAAGAGTTAAAAGCAAATGATAATAAAAACAAATATGTTTCAGATAAAACAGCTTACGATAACCATATATCTTCATTTTTTAATAATCTAAAACTTGACGACATAACTGAAAAAATAATTAATGAATTTAAACGAAAAATCTTTAATGAGGGTTATAGTGTAGCTTCTATAACTAGTTATGTTTCTTTAGTTAAATCAATTATTAATAATATTACCGATAAAAAATCACCTAATTTTAATAAAAAAAGTTTGCAATATTTCAGCACTATGACAATTTTAAGTAACAATCAAATTAAAGAATTATTGAAATTGGCAAAGAAACAAAATGAATGGGGGTATGCAATTGTTAAAATGGCATTAACAACTGGTGCAAATGTTCCTGAAATTCTAGGCTTAACTTGGGAAAATATCAATTTAACTAATAGAGCTATAAACATAAGGCAGTTTTTGCATTTTGATAAAATAATTCGCCACACTATAAACTCTGCATTTAGAGCAGTAAATATTGATGATGACATTACAAAAAATTTGTTAAAACTATTTCAAGGGAAATTGCCACCTAAAGACAGACTTGTTTTTGAAATTGAGACAGAAAGATATCTACAACAATATTTTGAAGAAACAGTTTTAGAACCAATAAAAAACGAAATGGGTTTAACGCAACTCATATCAAGTGATTTGGTTCATAATTATGTAAATTTATTGATTCAGCAAAATGTTCCAATAACATATATACGGAAAAATTGTGGGTATAGTTCAATGAACAAATTTTTAGAAGTTTATCACGCGCTTTATAAGGAAAATGAAAAAGAGGTTTATAATCCTTTAGAAAAAATTATCGATTGTCATTAATTTATCTCGGCTTAAAATCGTTTTTAAGCCGTTTTTATTTTTAAGATGAAGAATTATACTAAAACCATATAAAACGTTAAAATTAAAAAGAGTTAAAAAGGTTTTAAAAAAGGTTTTAATGTAGTTTTAAATTATTCATCTATACTTTCAGGATAATTTATGAAAAATGCATTAACTTGGTTGGCATCACGACGAAGATTTTTTACAATTGGTGCTAGGTTATAAAGTTCCTCGCATTCCTTTTGTGATGAGCAAAAATAATCAATAACAACTGTTGTGTTGTAGATATTTTCAGCATATCGTTCTAGCTTTTTAAAATCTTTCCTTTTGATAATAAATCTTTCTTCCATACACAACCTCCTTTTAGGTTGTGACATTCATCACTTGGAAGTGCTGGGAAGTCAAGTTGTTTGATTTTTAGGTTTCAATATACTTCTTTCATCTTCATGTTGGTGGATAAATCTAACTTTAGACATAACTTCATCCTCGCCAATAATATCATTTATGCGATCCATCAATATTTTTTGCATTTCTTCATTGTGAAAATAAATATTAATAATGCAATCACATTTGGCTTGAAGTATATGTTTAAGGATTTTGTGATCAGTTTCATCCAAAGAATGCCCTATAATATGAAATTTTGGTATAGAACGAGATTTTTTAATTTGTCTTATTAACTCTTGATAAGGTTCTATTGTTTGATATTTATGTCTTTGGTAATGTTTTTGAAAAATGTTAAAATGTGCCGGTAAAGGAATTTTTGAAGGATTTATTTCAAAAGTTTGTGTTCCAAACACCAAATTGCATTTATTGTTATTGGTAATATTTCCATGAACATAAACTGGTTTAATTTTAAAATCAGAATCTGCGTTTGCATTATTGTCATATAATTTAACACAAGTATTTGTATAATTAAAACTTAATACATAAACATTTTTGTTTTTTGTTTTAAGAGATAATTTGTATTGTGAAGCTAAAGGCATTGGTTTTAAAACTTCATTTTTTAGATAATTTTTAAACAATAGAGCAAAATCTCTTAATTGATCGTATAAAAAATTTATAAAACCATTCAAAGAAGCAAAATATATTCTGTATTCAATCCAATTATGTTCGTCTAATCTAACGTATTCTTTTTTATCAACTCCCAAACCTGCAAATTGTTTTGATAAATAATTTTCTATATTATAAAAGTTGAAGTTTGCATCATCGAAATTTAAATTAAATAAACCATAACAATCCTGTGTATTAAAAGGAGCTGTTTTTGCAATAAAATGAATTACTTTGTGTATTTCAGTTTCTAGGTCAATCCAATTATTACCTATTTTATTTATAATATTTAAAAAATGGCGTAGCCACATATTAGTAAAATAGCAATTTGAAGGTTTGTAACCTGGCAACTTATAAAATTGAGCCTGACAATAATTTAAAAAATCTGTATATCTAGTGTCTAATCCATGCGCGATATCAAACCCATTCCCTAAAATTAAAATATTCATTCTTACATCCTATGTTCTTCAAAGTTTTCCACTTGTTCCATTACTTTATTAAACACTTCAGGGCTGTATTGTGGCGGGTATCCATTTTTAACTAGACAAATTTTGATATCAAATTTTAATTGGTCTCGGACATTTTGATTATTTAACCAATCTGCAAAGGATGATTTTGTATCAATAATTTCCTTAACTTTTTTAGCAAGCGTTTTGCATTTATCATTGACAATAATGCCATCTATTTCTTTATCTGTGCCGTATTCAAAGTTATGTTGATCTCGCATTGCGATTAAAATATCATAGAATGCTTTTTCTTCAAAAGTTAAGCCGATTTTTCTAAAACTTTCCCTACTCTCATTCATTTGTTGCAAAATACTTAAAGCCTGTTCTGTCGCATTTATGATAATACTTTCAGAGGCTTGTTCTTGTGTTTCTCCTGCTTCTTCAAGAGTAAGGTACTTTCTGCGTTCATTATATTCTTCAATAGTTTTTTCTAATAATTCTTGATATGTTTTTGCTGCAACTTTATTAACTTTGCCATACTCTTTAATTTGTTTACGCAACATTTTTACAAGAAGTTCCAATTTTGTTGCTGGCATTTTTATATCTGATAATTTTTCAAAATACTCTGGCGAAAATAAATCTTCTTCTTCGCCGCTTTCAAGAACACTTTCCACGTGATTATATTTTAATGCTTCCTCAACCATTTTAGAAACTGCACGATTCATTGTTTCTGTATCAATTTCTGTTGTTCCACTCATTTTGCGAACAAAACCTGCTATTGCCATAAAACATTGTGCAAGTGCAGATTCTTCATCACCAAGATTTCCAGATGGTTGGCAAATATCATAACCACCTCTCATTCTTTTTACTGTTTTCAGGAAATATGTTTTAAAAGAAACACTCCTGCTACCTTTTTTAGTTTCCGTTTTTAATTCTTGAGTTGATGTAAATACATACTCTCCAGCTTCATCTAATAATTTATAACGTTCAAAAGGATCACAATTTGGATTTAAAAATGGTGTTAAATCGTAATCATTAAACAGTTTTTTAAGAATTTCTAATTCATCTCTAAATACTCTTGTTGCTTGCTCAACATCATCTGCTGTAGGAGCAACGGAAGTATTTCCGCCATAGATTTTCATTGCTTCTCGCATATTGTCACGAATGCCAATATAATCGACAATCATTCCAAATTCTTTGCCTGGATATTTTCTATTAACACGACTTATTGTTTGAATTAACAAATGTTTTTTCAATGGCTTATCATTGTATAAATAGGTCAAAGATGGCACGTCAAAACCTGTAATCCACATATCAACAACAATTACAATTCTGAAATTGGATTTTTCTTGCTTAAATGCTGCATCCAATTCTTCAGAACGTTTGTCATTTCTAGCGCCACCAAGATAATTATACATATCTTCTTTGTCGTTACTAGCAACGCTTGAAACCATAGCCATAAATGGCATCGGCTTTAATTCTCTTAATTCTTCTTCTGTTACTTTTATATCATCTGGAGCTTTCTTTTCTTCAAACCACTCCGGATATTTTTCTTTAAATTTTTGCAATAACTCATAAGCAATTTCTCTTTTTGAACAAACAATCATTGCTTTTTGTATTCTATCTGGATCCCCTGTACAAGAAGCAACATAATGATCATGGATATCTTTTGCAAGGCGTTCTAAACGTAATGGCTCGCCAAGAATTACTTCCATAGAACTCATTGCACTTTTACTTGCTTCAATATCTTCTTGAGTTGCACCATCATCAGCACACCTTTTATAATATGCTTCAATTTCTTTTACTTTTTCATTATCTAGTAGCACTTTGGCTATACGTGGATGATATTTGATGGAAACTGTTAAACCATCTGCAACAGCTTGGTCCATTGTATATCTATCAATTTCATCTCCAAATGTTTGATAAGTCTCTGCAATTGGAGTACCTGTAAATCCAACAAATGTTGCATTTGGAAATGCCTCTTTTAAAACTTTTGCATATGGTTTTGAAACCATTGCTTTCATATTTTTATCAACATCCTCGCTAAATTGGATTTTCTTTGCGTGTTCAAGTTGAGTTCTATGAGCCTCATCTGAAAAACAAATAATATTTTGTCTTTCATTAATAAGTCCTATCACATCTTCTTTTCTATCGCAGAATTTTTGAATAGTACAAATATAAAAACCACCACTTTGTCTTGCTGCAAGCTCTTCTCTTAATTGTTTTCTATCTTTAACAACAGAAACAGCACCCAAATTTAAAAATTCAGTACTTTTGGTAAATAATTTAGCCCCTTGTTTTTGCAATTCTTCTCTATCAACAATTAGAATAATTGTTGGTGAGCCAATTTCAGGAATATCCGTACAACGTAATGCAAGTTGACGCGCTAAAAATGCCATTGTATAAGTTTTTCCACAACCTGTTGCACCAAAATATGTTCCGCCTTTGCCACTTTTAGTTGTAACAGATTCAACAATGCTTTGTTTTAATAATTTTGAAGCAAAAAATTGAGGATATCTGCAAACTATTTCTCGTTCTTCTTTGTCATAAATACTATCTTGAAAATAAATATAATCCCTAAATATTTCAAGGAATCGAGCTGGACTATATACACCTTTTATCATTGTTTCAGTTTCAGCAAACGGCATAGAAGATACTTCATCTCCGTCATTAACTCGTCTCCAAGCATAAAAATGCTCATAAGGAGTTCTAACGGTACCAAGTCTTGTTTTTACACCGTCTGAAACACAAGCTAAAGGACAATAGTGTAAAAGGTGTGGGATATCCCTCCAATACCTGTTATAAATTTGTTCCCAAGCATTAAATATAGTAGCGTTAGCATCAGCAGGATTTTTAAGCTCAATAATACATAACGGCATTCCATTTACATATAAAATAATATCCGGTCTGCGATTTTCTTTTTGTCCGTTGTTTGTGTATTCAACGCTGAATTGATTAACTGCACGAAAAATATTATTTTCAGGAGTTTCAAAATCAATAAGCGCAATCATTTTGGCTAAACCATTTTGTGGTGTAAATTGAATTCCATCAACCATCCAGCCATATACTTTATGCAACGTTGCAAAATCACTTTCGCTACCAACAAGCCTTACATTATCATATATTTGAGTAACCTCATCTTCGGTTAAATCGGGATTTTGTTTTGATAAAAATAATTTAAAATCATCTGCAATTAATACATCTCTTTTAGTAATGCGAGAAATATTATTACCAGAAATATACTTCCAGCCTTCTGCTTCTAAAAACGCAAGAAAGGCACATTCAAATTCTGATTCACAATAACGACCATTGTATTCTTGTAATTTAACCATTCTTATTCCTCTATTTGCCAATGCCCATTTTTATCAGCACCAACACGCTTTATTAATCCGTTATCTTGAAGTTTTTTCATGTTCGCAACTATATTTTTTCTTGCAATTCCAACAATTTCAGCAAGTTCTTCTTGAGTTACAAACGGATTATCTTTTATTGCATCAATAATTTTCTTTTGATTTGCAGTTACTTTTACAGTAACCTTTTCTGTAACCTTTTTTTCTGTTTCTATAATTTCTTCAATTGTATTCAAAATCAAAGAAAGCATAAATTCTATGAATTTTGTACTATTAGCAGCACTATCACTTGCACCAAGAACACTGTAATATTCTTTTTGATTTTCTTTTATTAATGTTTCAACAGGCAACCAAGCAAAAATTTCTTTCCATTCTTTTAAAATAACAGTTTGCCACAAGCGACCAATTCTGCCATTTCCATCTTGAAAAGGGTGAATAAATTCAAACTCATAATGAAAAACACAACTTTTTATTAACGGATGAACATCGCTTGTTTTTAGCCATTCAAATAAATCAAACATTAGTTCAGGAACCCTATCTGCTGGAGGTGCCATATGAACAACACGTTCTCCATCGAAAATACCAACTCCATCTATTCTGTATTTTCCATTTCTTTCAACCAAATCCTGCATCATCAGTTTATGTGCTTTTAGCAAATCTTTTTCATTATACGGATTAAGCGACAAAAGTAAGTCATAGGCTTGAATGGAATTTTTTACTTCTTGAATTTCATTTGGATTTCCCAAAACATGTTTACCATTAATTATTGCTGTAATTTGTTTTAGGCTTAAACTATTGTTTTCAATAGCCAAAGAAGAATGAATTGTTTTTATTCGGTTTTCTTTTCTTAAACGAATATGAGAAGGAGTATTTTGAAGATAGTTTATTTCTCCAATTTTTTCTGAAATATTGGAGATAAGTTCAATTATTTTTGATGTGATTTCAAACGGCGGTGTGTACATTCACATTCCTCCTTGCTTCTTCGATAGAACCTTTAATCAAAATTGGACAAATATCTTTTATTTGGGTTTTAAGACGTTCATTGATTTCTTTGCGTTTTTTGTATACTGCAAAAATATTTACAATAGATTTTTGAATCTCAATTTTAGGTATAGGTATTTCAACATCACCCAAATCATCAAGTCCAAACACTAATGTTGAACTTCCAAAAGAATTAAATAAAACTTTTTTAGCAAAAATTTCTCTTTGAAGTATCATGTATAAATAAAATGGATATAGTTCATTTGGTTTGTTTATATAAAAAGATTCATAAGCTGGACTTACTATGAGTTCGCTTCCTTCATTAATAGCAATGCTCAATTTTCTAATAGTACTATTTATCCTAGAATTATATACAAAATCATCTTTTTTTAATACTTTAAATGTTGAAATATCACCCGAGAATAAGCGCATAGGTTTAATAAATTCACCTTCATTGTTAAAACCTTTAACATGAGAAGTATTATAAATTTTATCTTGGTTTCTATTACGATTTCTTTCAATATAGTTGCCAATTTTATCATATTTACAGTCAGATAAATTTTCAATATATGCATCGCAAACAAGTTTTAAATCGTCTAATCCACGTTCATAACTTTTCTGATTTTCCAACATTGCATTATAAACATCAACATATTTTTGTTGAATTGAAAGTGGGGGTAAATCAATATCTATATCGCACATATCAGCCCAATCAAAAGTTTCTCTTGC
>JAZUBS010000013.1:0-3204 GCA_045638605.1 Candidatus Gastranaerophilaceae bacterium | reverse complement strand
ATCGCTGTAACCTTTCTGTACTCGCCAACGAAATCATCCGTTTTTTGATTTCACCTCTACGGGGCAACCATCACTGGTTTTTTGGCTTCTCTTAACAAGCACGTCCAAGCGTCCCTGAACAATAAAGTACTCGTTGTTTGTCTATTTAAGGAAATTTGCGACACTTTCCTTATATTACCTATTCCACAATTAGGTGTAACACTAACGCTTTATTAAGTTATGTTACTCAATTTGTAGATATAAGATATGTACTAGATAGTTGTTGAGTATATATTACCAAATTTTTCAAAGGTTTGCAAGATTAATTTAAAAAAAGAGTTGCACGAATTGTACACCTCTTTTTTTATTTTATGCCTGTTTAACAAATTATACTTTAATAGCTTTTCTTAGAAACTTTCAAGATATGATATTTCTATTATTTTATACACTTACGTAGTGCAAATTTAAACTTATCTACAAAGGTAGCTTCTTTATATTGATTTTTATAAGAGCTTAGACCTTTCATTAATGGCTCTAAAAAATTCTCAATATTCTTTTCTACAGCAGTAAGTTCAATGATTTTACTTTGCATATTTTTTGATTTGTATGCCATATACTCAGCACGAGTAAACGGCAACACTTCTTCTAAAATTACACCGGTCTTAGAAAAAGGTACTTTTTCTGTACCACGAGAGACAAAACCTTTCTTTAGAGCTTCATTCATCTCTTTTTCAATTACCTCTTTTGAATCGTCTGCAAAAGGATAAAATCTATCTATTTGAAAAAGTTCCAAACCTATTGGCAAAGAATTTCTATAACCATGAGTAGAAAAACCTTCACGTACAGGTTGCTTATTATAAGTTTTAAACCCCCATAAGCCATTGAATGATGTATCATTATTATTTCTAATATTCATTGTAAGTCCTTTCAAATGTACACGCTCATACACTACAAAAACAGTAAATAAAAATATTTGCCCAAAACATATCTTTTTGTTACCTTTCTTAATAAAATTCCGAGTTATGTAGGTTGGGCTTTTAGCCCAACAAAAAAATCTAATATTGGGGTAGAAACCTAAACCTAACTACTTCTGCGCATATCTCTTTGTTGTATTGGTAATGTTGGCAGGGATAATTTTCATTTTTATTTCATTCCTTATAACTTTTGATGTATTCAATATTTGATTAGCAATTTAAATCAAAAACTTTATCACAATTTTCTTTTGCAATAGCTTTTTTGTAGACATTAAGAAAATCTTTGTAGCTGATATCTAGTAAAATCGTATCTTGAATATAGTCTTTCCAAAAATCTTCTTTGACATTTTCAACCATTAAACTAGCTTTATTAGGAGCCGCTACAGCTTCCTCTCCTACAAATTCAGTGCTTGGACAAAATCGACCACTTCTATCTTGTACAAACTTTTTACCTAAAGCATAGTGATTTCTTTCATTGAATACTATTTTATCGAGTGTTTGATAATGTTTTTCCAAAGCTTCTGTGGTTGGAATTTTAGTTTTAATAGCTTCTTTCAAGTTTAGTAAGGTTTTATTGTCTTTAACTGAAACAACAGAGCGTATATCATTGGCATCAATAAGTAGTTTTCGTGTAGCAATTTTGCCATTAAAACCAACTTGATAATTATTATCTTTTATCTTTGTCGTATTGGTAATGTTTGTGGGGATAATTCTCATTTCTAATTCCTTCCTTAAAGTTTGGGGACACACTAAGTTTAATATCGGTAAAGAAAATAAATTGCTTACTTCTTAATAATTTGTTACAATATTGAGTAAACAGGTCGGGGTGAAACCCGACCTGTTTACTTTTTCCTTTTATTATTATCTAGTTGCAATATTTTTTATAAGTTTGTCTAAATAATTATTAGCTACACGTTCTTCTTCTTTTAATAAATCAGCATTGCTATTGCTTAATATTTTATCATTTTGCCTAATTTATTACAATTTATCTAATATTTAAAACAATTGATGATGATATTCTTCCTGCAACATTTTATAATTCAATTCATAAATAGTAAAAATATATTCCTTTTTGTTATATTCCGCCTGTAAAATATTTAACTTTAATCAGTTCACCACTATCATTATGTCTTAATATAGAGATGGTAGAGTCACAAGTGAAACGATGATTATCTTTACGAAGTAGATACTCTGTAGATGGAAGATAAAAATCATCGGCACGACTAGAAAGATTACTATCTTTAAGTAAAGAGTCGGTACTTGTGTTATCTCTAGGATCTAAATAATGTTTTACTCTTACATTATCCTCTAGTAATATACGAGCATAACCTTTCGGCCATTGCATACCACAATACATCATAATTTCGCCATCTACCCGCTTAAGATTACCCAAATCTTCAACATTTGATTCTCTTAAATCAAGAACACCTTTTACCTTTTTTATCTTTTTGAATAATTTATTTTCATCAACACCAAGCTCAGAAAAATTATGTGTTGCACCGCCACCTTTGCCATATCCATAAACGGTATAATATTTCCCAAACAAATCTTTTTTGGCTTTAATTCCTACTGCTTCAAAAAGTATTTTTACATCACAATTTTTTATCGCATTTATTAGTTTTTCTTTATACATTTCTTTTAACGTCGCTTTTGAAATATTATCCAAAACCTTTTGTTGGCTACAAAATGCTACAGGGGTTTGATTTTTTGAAAAAGTTTTATAATTTTGCTTATTCGTATAGAAATTATTTGTATTAGAATATATTTGCATAAAATCACCTTTACAAGATTATTAAAACCCGTAAATATTTTTTTTGCCTAAATTGTTACAATGTTAAGTTATGTAGGTTGTGCTTTTATCCCAACAAAAAATCTAATGTTGAGGTAGAACCTCCAACCTACCTACTCAAGCTGCACTTAAAGCCAGATTTGTTTTCATCCTTTGGATCCCGAGTCAAGCTCGAGGATGACGGTGTTTGCTTAAAGTATTAGGACAAATATTATACAGTCATCTTCAAAGCGTTAGCTTTGGAGCTCCATTCCTAAAATATTTAAATTTATCTCACACTTAAAGTATGTAGTCTTTCTCCGTTCATTCAAACAGGAAATCTACAAAAAAAATAGAGAACTCATACACTTGATGAATTCTCTATTTTTCTTAAATTAGGTCTCGGCAACGGCTATCTTCCCAGGCGGTCTCCCACCAAGTATTGTCACTGCAGTAAGTCTTTACGACCGTGTTCGGGATGGG
>JAZUBS010000012.1:0-123801 GCA_045638605.1 Candidatus Gastranaerophilaceae bacterium | reverse complement strand
ACGATTTTGCTGGAAATTTCTTAAGCTTTTTTACAAAAAGCGGAAGAAATTTCTGGCGCAAAATAGAACTCTCTCTATGCTAAAGTTAGGTCAGAGGGGCTAAAACCGCCCCTCCGAACCTCCTTGTTATGTCAGGGGACGCTACGCTCCCCTGAAACCCCTAGCTAAAGCGGCAACGCAGCTATTGCGGAGATTTCATCTCCGCCATTGTCTCCATTCGTAAAATTTATATTTAAATTATCATGGACAGTAATGGAAACGAGTTCGGCATGACGATTTTTGGAGGGCTCACGTTTTTTAATTCTTTATTAAAATACATGCTTTTTGCTTTTTTATTCACCATATATGCTTAATTATAGAAAGATGTTATTTGTAATAAATTAACAATTAAAAAATTATTCCGCATCAAAATTGTGATTTGCTTTTTTTGATTGAGAAACAGTTTTTGTTTCGTTTTTTATTTTAATAGTACTTTCATTTTTTGTATTAGAAAGAACTTCTTGGGATGTTATTTTTTCTTGTTCTTGAATTTCTTTTAGTTTTTCTTCTTGTTTTTTTGTGTCTATTTTAAATTTTACACCTTTTTTCTCATAAATATTTTTTTCATTAGATAAGTTTTTAGTTGAATACACACCACCTATTGTTCGGCTTATCCCTGAATAGGAGGATATCCCTTTGTAATATAATATCTGTTTTTTATTTTCTTTTTGTTGTTTATAGCTTTGGGAATTCAATTGTTTTCGTAAAACAACATTTTCTTGTATAACGTTTAGTGCACTAGATTTTAGTGCACCGAGACAAAAAACAAAAAACAATAAGACTACTTTTTTTATCAATTAGAATAACCCTACAAGTCTTTTGAATTCTTCAGGTCTAGATGTTTTTGATAGAGCATCTTCCATAGTGATTTTTTTCTGTAAATACAAATCTTTAAGAGCCATTTCAATTGTTTGCATGCCAGATGATGCACCAGTTTGCATTACAGAATAAAGCTGAGCGGTTTTTCCTTCGCGAATAAGGTTAGAAACTGCAGAATTTACAATCAAAATTTCTTGAGCCATTACGCGTCCTTTTTTAGTAATTCCATCTTCTGCTAATTTTGGAATTAATGTTTGTGAAAATACTGCAGCTAAAGAGTTAGAAAGCATAATTCTAATTTGTTGTTGTTGTCCTTCTGGGAAAACATCAATCATACGATCGACCGTTTGAGGGGCAGAAGAGGTATGCAATGTACCCATTACTAAGTGACCGGTTTCTGCTGCAGTGATTGCAAGAGATATTGTTTCTAAATCTCTCATCTCACCTAAGAGAATAACATCAGGGTCTTCACGTAAAGCTGATTTTAATGCGTTAGCAAATGAACGAGTATCTTGTCCTAATTCACGTTGGTGAACAATACTTTTTTTGGATGTATGAACAAATTCAACAGGGTCTTCAATTGTTAAAATGTGTTCTGAACGATTTGTATTAATGTAATCAACCATTGTAGCTAGAGTTGTGGATTTACCAGAACCAGTAGGACCAGTTACCAATATAAGACCACGCGGTTTGCCTGTAATTTCTCTTACTATTTCAGGAAGTCCCAATTGTTCAAAAGATGGACATTCAGAGTTAATTGTACGAAATGCAGCCGCAAAATTACCTCTATCTTTATAAATGTTAACCCTAAATCGCCCTAAACCATAAACACCATAAGACAAGTCTAATTCCCAATATTGTTCTAATGTTCTTCTTTGCTCATTATTTAACATAGGAAAAATCAAGGATTCAACATCATCAGATGTTAGTGGAGACATATCTACCCTGATTAGTTTGCCATCAACACGAATTACAGGCGGCAATCCTGCAGAAATATGTAAGTCACTAGCTTTTTTTTCGCGCACTAACTCTAATAATTCATCAATTAACATTTATTTAAACTCCATTACTCAAATTTAATTTTTAATTTTTATTATATTTTATGAATAAAATATTTTTATATAATATAATATTATTATATGAATTAAAAAATATCAATTTTTATTAAAATTATACGCAAAAAAGAGGATATTATGGCAGAAATTAAAAAAATCAAGTTGAATAATTTTGAAATAGGTGGAGATAAATTAACAATTCTTGCTGGACCTTGTGTTATAGAAGATAAAGATATTATTTTTGAAACAGCAGAAAAATTAAAAGAAATCACTACAGAATTAGATATAAATTTCGTTTTTAAATCCTCTTATGATAAAGCTAATCGCAGTTCTATCAATTCTTTTAGGGGTCCTGGGATTAAAAAAGGATTGGAAATTTTAAACGAAGTAAAAACAAAATATAATTTACCAATAGTTACAGATATCCATTCACCTGAAGAAGCAGCTATTGCGGCAGAAGTAGCTGATATTATCCAAATTCCTGCGTTTTTATGTAGACAAACAGACTTGTTAGTAGCCGCCGCTAAAACAGGTAAAATTGTAAATATCAAAAAAGGTCAGTTTTTAGCCCCACAACAAATGAAACCTCTTGCACAAAAAGTTTTAGAGTCGGGAAATGATAATATATTATTTACTGATAGAGGAACAACATTTGGTTACAACAACCTAGTTACGGATATGCGTGGAATTTCTATTATGCAAGAAATAGGATATCCTGTAGTTTTTGATGCTACTCATAGCGTACAACTCCCGGGTGGACTTGGTGAATGTTCGGGTGGCGATAGAAAATTTGTACCAGTCCTTGCAAAAGCTGCTGTTGCTGCAGGAGCTAAAGCCTTATTTTTCGAAGTGCATCCAGACCCTGATAAAGCTCTTTGCGATGGTCCTAATATGATTAAATTATCTGATGCAAAATCTTTATTTAAAACTTGCAAAGATATTTTTGAAATAGTCCAATAATTGGTGAAATATGGCTAAAGTTAAGTCTAAATGGATATGCCAAGACTGTGGATATGAAACGGTTAAATATATAGGAAAATGTCCGGATTGCGGTGCTTGGGGAACTTTGATTGAAGAAACACAAACAACTGTTAATTCCATTAAATCAATTATAGCTGATAACGCACAGCCGGCATGTCCGATTAATCAAATTCAAATTAGTAATACTATTAGATTTACAACTGGTTTGTCTGAATTTGATAGAACTTTAGGCGGCGGTTTTGTTCAAGGTTCACTGGTTCTTATTGCGGGTGACCCTGGTATTGGCAAATCTACAATACTTTTGCAAACTTCAAACTCTATAGCAAAAAAAAGAACAGTTTTATATGTTTCTGCTGAAGAGTCTACTTCCCAAGTGAAATTACGCGCCCAACGATTGGGTGTTGAGTCAGAAAATTTGTTTGTTTATTCTCAATCAAATTTTGAATTGATAAAACAACAACTTGAGCAAATTAAGCCAGATGTATTGATAATAGATAGCATTCAAGCGGTTTACACGCAAAATATAACCTCTTCCCCTGGAAGTGTATCCCAAATTAGAGAATGTACAAATGAATTAATGACAATTGCTAAAACTAAAAATATAACTGTAATTGTAGTTGGGCATGTTACAAAAGATGGAACAATTGCAGGACCTAAGGTTTTAGAGCATATGGTTGATACGGTTATTTATTTTGAAGGCGATAGATATAAATCTTATCGACTTTTACGCTCTATAAAAAATCGTTTTGGAAATACAGCGGAAGTTGGTATTTTTGAAATGAAAGACAATGGGCTAGAAGAAGTGTTAAATCCTAGCGAATTATTTTTACATGATAGAGAAAAAAATATAACTTCTGGTAATATTGTAATTGCAACAAAAGAAGGAACAAGACCTGTACTAATAGAGCTTCAAGCGCTTGTTGGACAAACATCATACCCTTCTCCAAGAAGAGTTGTAAATGGTATTGACTATAATAGGTTATTGCAAATTCTTGCGGTTTTAGAAAAAAGAATTGGACTTAATTTAAGCAAATTAGATGTTTATGTTAATGTGATTGGCGGAATAGAAATTGATGAGCCTGCAGCAGATTTAGGGATTGCGCTTGCTGTTGCAACTTGTGCTAGAGATGTAGTCGTAAGCCCTGACACTGTAATCATTGGAGAAGTTGGTTTATCCGGTGAAATTAGAGGTGTTAATAACTTAGAAAATAGAATTAAAGAATGCGAAAAGCTTGGGTTTAAAAAAGTTATTATCCCAGAAAATACAAAATTGAACCCTAAAGAATTTAATATAGAAATAATTTCTATAAAACGACTAATGGACGCAATAAGCGCTTGTGTTTACAAAGAAGAGAATTAGTCTTTTATCTAAGGTTAACTAACTAAAGACCTTTTAGACAAAATAAATGCGGCTATAAGCCGCATAAGTCA
Organism: Candidatus Gastranaerophilaceae bacterium; assembly: GCA_045638605.1. Lineage (GTDB taxonomy): Bacteria > Cyanobacteriota > Vampirovibrionia > Gastranaerophilales > Gastranaerophilaceae > RGIG2134. The sequence continues at coordinate 119,476 of JAZUBS010000012.1, read as the reverse complement.
AGAAAGGAATGGTTAGACTATTAACTATAATTGATTATTACACAAATGCATATACTAATGCAAATATGTGAACAATTTGTTACGTTTATTCTTAATTCTTAATAATTAATATTTACCAAACTTTCATATAGACCAAAAGGTTTAGAAACAAGTTTAACCCTTTGGTTGATGTTTATACAATCCAAAAAGAATATGATTAAAGCACAGTAAAACAATGTGTTGAGTAAATGTTTTACAGGGGAGTAATAAGAGGGAAAAATGAGTATAGTTTCTGGAAAGATGAAAAACAAAATTTTAGTTGCAGCATGTAGTTTATTAATTTGTTCAAGCGCTTTTGCTGCAGATGTTAATCTTTCTGAAATAGAATTTTCAACAGCAAACAAAGGCTTTAACATTGTTTTAAAAACAGACAAAAATACAAGCTTTAGAAAGACCATTCAAAATTCTGACAAACTTATTCTTGAATTAAAAAACACAACAACAAGCAATGATTTTTCTACTATTTACAACGATGTAGCAGACATAAACAATGTCACAGTCACACCTGTTGGAAAAGATGATTTAAAAATCCAAATCCAAGGAAGAAACGTAAACAATAGCTTTGTTAGCATTGACTCTTCAATTGACAACCAAGCTATAAAACAAAATTTTGAGGCTAATCAAATTAATCTAAGCCTTCCAATCGAAAATTACAAACCAGTATATGAAGAAATTGACGATGAAGAAGAAAACATAGAAGAAGAAACTTCCGTTGAAAATATTTTAAGCAAAATTAATCCATTAACTACGACAAAAGTTAAAACTCCAGCCAATAATTATCCAACAAAGAAAAATGATTATAAATGGCTTACATATTTAGGATTAGCAATTATTATGTTTAGTGCCTTTAGAAACCTTGTTAAAACGGCTCCAAACACACAAATCGGGTTATCTCAAAACCTAAAAGATAGAGAAAAAGAAATAGCTGAAAAATTAAACAACAGTGTAAGAGAAACTTTGTCTTTACGTAGCAAAATGGCAGAAAATATTTCAGCTCCATCTATAAATTACGGTCTAAAATCATATCAAAATTCACAAAAAAATCCATATGAAAATATGTCAACACCAATTAGACCAGTTAGAAAAGTTGAAACAACTTCAACACAAACATCTACGATTTCTAAACCTCAAGTTAGTTCATTAAATATACCAAAACCAACAACCAATAAATTAATATCAAAACCAGAACGAACTATTAAACCAAAAATTAATAATACATCATTATATAAAGAAACATCCAATGTTGATAGTAAAAAATTCTTAGAAGCAATGACAAAAATTTACGAAAAAAGCGGTCGTAACGATTTAGCTCAAGGATTAAAAAACAATATCAGCAAAGCAAAATTTTAAACACACATAAAAACGATACTCAACAAATTACTGGGGCTTTTAGCCCTTTTTTTTATTAATAAAATAATAGCTTATAATTTAAAGTTATGCTATTATAATCTTAAGGTATCGTTATAATATAAGGATTTATATGTTCACTGTTGTAAATATTGTTGAAAAATTAAACTTTTTTGATATTGAATGTGATATGGAAGAAATTGATAAACTTATAAAATCACTCAGATTAGAACCAATATTTGAAAATGAACAAGGCGAATTATATTATGATGATGATGCTTATGAGTCTATAAAAAGCTATTTAGAAACAAGACCACCACAAAAAAAAGAAACAACAAAAACAGCTCAAATAATTGAAGAAAACAATGATACAACAGATAAACAAAGTCCACAAACAGCGTTAATTGTTGATAACTCAGGTAAAAATGTAGAAATCATTGCAAACACAATATCCAAAAGAATAAGTGCGGATATTACCGATTTTATAAGAAAAAACATTTCTACAGAAGAAGCTTTTAAAGCCGGTGTGTTTAAACGTGATAACGAAATTCTTTCTAAAAAACTACAAGACACAATTAATGACAATAAAAAATTAATTGAAAGATTGCGCCAATTAGAATACGAAATACACAAATTTCATCCAGTATTTGGCAATATTTATGTTAAAAGCAAATAATCTGAAAGGGTTTTAGTATGAATCTTTCAGAACAACTAAAAAACGCCTTAAATCCTAATTTTCTAAAAATAATTGAACTATCCGGAAAAAATGCTGATTTATATGGGGTTAATGCATACATCATTGGTGGAGTTGTTCGTGATTTATTATTAAAGGAACCTATTTATGACATAGATATAGTAATTGAAGGAAACGCAATAGACTTTTGTAATTTTTTACAAGAAAATAAAATTTGCCAAATTATACGCACTGCAAAAAACTTTGGAACCACAAAAATTAAATTTAATACAATCGATGACTTTATTATAGATTTTGCATCAACAAGAACCGAAATTTATCCAAAGGCTGGACATTTACCGGTTATAGAAAAAATTGGTTGTTCCTTAAAAGAAGATATCTTAAGACGTGATTTTAGTGTTAATTCTCTTGCAATAAATATAAATTCTTCAAAATTTGGGGAATTAATTGATTACACAGGAGGACTGGAAGATATTGAAAAAAAAGAACTTAAAATTCTGCATGAAAAAAGCTTTATTGATGATCCAACAAGAATTATCCGAGGCTTAAGATTTTGCCATAAATTAGGATTTAAATTAGAAAAAAACACTCAAAGATTACAAAATGAATATTTATCAAAGTTTGATAACAATGATATTTGTTACGAAAGAATTAAACAAGTGATAAAATTGGCTTTTAATCTAAATTCGGCAGAACTTTTTGATGATTTTATAGAAAAAAATATTTATAAATTATTGTGTCAAAAAACCAGACAAATCAAAGGACAAACATTGTTTAAAATAATAAATAAAAATAAAAAATATGTTTCAAATGAAAATATTTGGCTTATTTATCTTTCTGCAATTCTTACACCTAATGATTTATCAAAATTCAATTTAAGTGCCAAAGAAACTTTAATTATTGAAAGTATAGATGAATATCTTAAGATAAGTCCAAAACTGTGTTCAAATTTTGATATATATAATTTTTTCAAAAATAAACCCCTAGAAGCGACAATTACTTGTTGTTTATTTGACAAAAAAACAAAAGCACAAAAATTTTTAAATGAATTAATAAACATAAAACCAATACTAACAGGTAAAGATTTATTATCCATGGGTTTTTCTACAGGACAAATTATTGGAGAAATCCTCTTGTTTATCATCAAAGAAAAATTAGATGGAAAACTACAAACAAAAGAAGAAGAAATAAATTTTGCAATGCAATTTTTAAATATTAAGTAATTCTTTTATTTTTAATTCATATGCCAAAGGATTATGTATAAGAGTTGGCTTAGAAATATAATTCACATTTAATTGTTGCGCAATATATTTAATATTCGGCGCAGCCGATACTATTATTATCGGCGTGCTTACATACTGCTTGAGTTTTTGAACATTTTTAACTAACCATTCTCCTGCATAATCTGGTTCATAACATTCTTCCATTTGCAAGTCCGTTATTATTAAGTTATAAGTATTATTTGTATTTTCTATAATATTTTTATACGCCTCAGTTGCAGAATTTTGTATTACCAATTCATACTCAATATTTTCTAATATAACATTAAGCGCGCTTTTATGATAGCTGCGCCATTGCCCCAAATCATCTACTACAAGTATTTTCATCATTTTTTAATTATAACAAAAAAAATATTTAATTCAGGTATATATCTTTTAAAAAAAATATGCTATTATTTTAAAGTAAATATTTGTAAATAAATTATCAAAAAATAGTAAAAAATTTTTTTCACAAGTATTTACTAAAACACAAATAGTCATAAGTGATAAAATAAAAAGGCAAAAATTATGTTCAATTTAAAAGAATTAAAATTAGTAAAATCACTAAAAGCTGTAAAACCTCGCTTAAAATGGTTGATGTTTTCGCAAATGCAAGATTACAAAATCAACTCAAATTATGTTGATATGATTTGTAACGACGAGCCCAAAGCTCCAAATGCAGATAACAACTCCTTAGAAGCAATGGTTAAAGATACTCTTATCAAAGAGTTTGGCCCATCAATTCAAAACTCAGCATCATATGAGTTATTGGTGGATGCAGTTATTCATAATTTAAAGAAAAAACAGCTTAAAGCACTAGATAAATAAATTATACTATATCTATTTACTAATCTTTTGAATTGACTTTTTTTATTAACTAAAAAAATAACACTTACTGGTAATGTAAGTGTTATTTTTTTGCTTTAGCATGTAATATGACTTTTTGAAAGGAGTGTATACAATGAAATATTTAATAAAAAAAACACCTGATGGATTTATAAAAACAATTAACGACGAAATTAACTCAATCCTGAATAGAAACTTTGATAGTTTATTCCCAGAATTTATTTTTTCTGAAGAAATGGATAAATTTGCCATGCCTGTAGAAATTCACGAAAAAGACGATACATATAAAATAAAAGCAGAACTTCCTGGAGTAAAAAAAGAAAATTTAGAAATAGATGTCGACAAAAATCATCTATCTATCAAAGCCAAAAAACACGAAGAAAATCAAGAAGATACAAAATCATATAGAAAATCTGAATTTAAATACGGTGATTTTTCACGTGTAATATATTTTCCACAAGAAATTAACGTTGAGGAAACAAAAGCAAAATTAGAACACGGCATTTTATGTATAAACGCACCTAAAATAAAAATAGAAAAAGAAGAACTTAAAAAACTAGAAATAGAATAAATTTATATGGTGCTCACCTCTTTAAAGTCGTGAGCACCAACTCATACGGAGGAATTTATGACAGCAATAATTGGCATAAAACTAAATAATAGAATTCAACATTCTTCTCAAATGCAAGATATATTAAGCGATTTTGGTTGTATCATCAAAACAAGAATTGGCTTACACGATGTTTGTAACAATAAATGCAAAGAAAATGGTATAATATTATTAGAGGTTATAGACGCACAATCTTTACCAATCCTACAAAAAGCGCTATGTGCTATAGATGGGATAGAGCTTCAACAAATGATTTTTGAAGATAATTAATTTTTCTCCCAAAATGTTTTAAAATTTTTAATCTTATTGAAAGCTTCCTCAAAATCCCCATTAAAACATATTGCTCTATCATCTAAATGAATTGTCGCAGTTATCTTGACATTAGTTACATCAATGAAATATTTATCCAAACCATTTTTTATCAACCATTTTGACGCCAATAATAAATTCCTAGTAGTAAATAAATATAAATCATAATCTTTTGCTAAATTTTTTAAAAACTCCTTCGCACCTTTTTTAACCTCCTCAATTTTGTTTTTTTGATAATTTCCAGAATATGTATTTAATACACCATCTAAATCAATTAAGATTCTGTGTCTATGCATAAATTCCTCCTTTAATTCAATTATTGAACATAATTAATGAAGTGCAAATTTATGGTGTATAAAAAATTAAAAAATACACTTAATATAATATATATGAGGTGCAATATGTTTAAGATTTCCAAACCCGAAATGATTAATAAAACTTTTAGAATGCCACTTAATTTAGTTGAAAAACTACAAATAATTGCACAAGAAAAAGGTGTTTCTCTAAATAATTTGATTATTCAATGTTGTGATTATGCCTTAAAAAATTTAGAAAAATAAAAGTTGCAAATTAGACAAAACTTATAATTTAATAAATATTAAAGTTTTTGGCTTTTAGCTTATTTTTTAAACCCAAAATATAATCTTTAAGCAAAACAATGAACAATAAAAAACCCGACAAATTGTCGGGCTTTTGAATATCCATATAACGTATAGATTAACGTTTTGAGAACTGAAATCTTTTTCTAGCTCTTTTTCTACCGTATTTTTTACGTTCTTTAACACGTGGGTCACGAGTTAACATACCTTCAGATTTTAATACTGATTTGTATTCTTCGTTAACTTTTAACAAAGCTCTTGAAATAGCATGTTTGATAGCTCCAGCTTGTGATGAAACACCACCACCAACAGCTTTTACTCGTACATCATAATTTTCTTGATTGTCGGTTAATGCCAATGGTTTGAAAATCATCATTTCCAAAGTTGGTCTGTTGCCGATGTAGTTAGCAAGAGTTTTTCCGTTAACAAATACTCTGCCTTTACCTTTAACTAATTTTACAACTGCAATAGAAGTCTTTCTTCTGCCTGTTGCCATAATTTCTTTATCAGCCATTATTTAACCTCCGCTTTGTATTCAACAGGTTTTTGAGCTGCATGTGGATGCTCAGAACCAGCGTATACTTTCAATTTTGTAAATTGTTCAGCTCCAAGAGTGTTATGAGGAAGCATACCTTTAACAGCTTTTTCAATTGCTAATCTTGGGTCTTTTTCCATCAAAGCTTTGAAGCTTATTTCTTTCAATCCACCAGGGAAACCTGTATGGTGGCGATAGATTTTATCTGTTTCTTTTTTACCTGTAACAATCACTTTTTCAGCGTTGATAACGATAACGAAGTCACCTGTGTCAACGTTTGGAGTGAATTCAGGCTTTGTTTTACCTCTTAGCAAGTTAGTAGCAGCAACAGCAAGACGACCGAGCGGCATATCTGTCGCATCAATCACATACCACTTTCTTTCAACTTCAAGAGGTTTTGCTGAATAAGTTTTCATATTCTTTAATCTCCGTTTATTAGTTTGTTTTTTGTATCATCATTCCAGTCTTCATAACCTACTTTCATAAAGGTTAATCCCTCTGGACTAATTGTTGCGCCGGCATTTCTTCTATCTTTAGAGTCAAGAATGTCTTTTATTATTTCAGGGTTTAAGCCATCTTTTTCTAACATCAAAATAGTGCCAACTATTGTTCTTACCATATTATATAAGAACCTTGTTCCAACAATATCTATAAAAACCGTATCACCAATTTTTTGCGCATTAGTAAACAAAATTTTACAAATAGTGCTGGGATTATCTGTGCCAGAACTTTTAAAGGCAGAAAAATCGTGCTCGCCTTCAAGTTGTTTTAGGGCACATTGTATATTTTCAAGACTCAAATCTTTTCTTACAAGAAGCGAAAATCTGTCAAATGCACTGCGTTGCGCTCTATTTGTTATTGAATATCTATACCAACGCCATTTTGCACTCTTTTGAGCGTGAAACCTTGCAGGTACTTCCTCAATACTTTTTACGCTAATGTCATCTGGTAGCAATCCATTTAGAGAATTAATAAACTTTGAAGCAACAAAAGTTTTATCATAATCAAAATGTAATGCTTGTCCTTTTGCATTAACACCGGCATCTGTTCGTCCAGAAAATACTGTTTTTATGTTTTGTTTTGTCAATGTTCTAAGAGCTGTTTCAACTTCGGATTGAATTGTTACAACTCCGTCAGGTTGCTTTTGGCTTCCCTTGTAATTTTGACCGATATATTCTATTTCAAGTTTATATCGTGCCACGTATCTACACTAATTGAATTAATGCCATTTCTGCAGCATCACCACGTCTTGGAGGCATTCTCAAAATTCTTGTGTATCCACCTTGTCTGTTTGAGTATTTTTTACCTATTTCTGAGAATAGTTTTCTCAAAACAGTTTCTGCCATAACTTTTTCGTTTTCTTTAGCTTCAGTTACAACTTCTTTTGTAATTGAGTTCATTAAACGACCAGTTTTATTATCATAAATAAATTTAGCAGCATGACGACGAGAGTGCAAATCGCCTTTTTTAGCTAAAGAAATTAAATCTTCAGCGTATGGACGAAGAGCTTTTGCTCTAGCCATCGTTGTTTTTATTTCGCCATGAAGGAATAACTCAGTAGCCAAAGAGCGCAATAACGCTTTTCTTTGGTCTTGAGCTTTTCCAAGCATATGTTTTTTAGTTTGGTGTCTCATTTTTATTTTCCTTTAATTATTATTCAAGTTCTACACCTTCTGGACTTGGAGCTAAATCCAAACCAGCAAGTCTTAGTTTTTCAACAACTTCGTCTGATGATTTTTTACCGAAGTTTTTGATGTTTAATAAATCATGTTCTGATTTTTTCAACAACTCTGCCATTGAATTAATTGAAGCTCTTTTTAAGCAATTATAAGCTCTTACAGACAATTCCAAATCTTCAATTGTTAAACTTGGTGCATCTTCATCTTCATATTCTTCAACTTCTTCTTCCATAATCATAGAAACTTTAGGAACTGAAGCTGAAATTTGTCCTGTAATAGCTGCAATTTGCATAAAATGTTCAATCAACAAGTTAGCAGATTGAGATAATGCGTTATTAACATCGATACTACCGTTTGACCAAATTTCAAGAGTTAATTTGTCATAATCAATAACATCGCCAACACGAGTTGGTTCAACATTATAGCTTACACGTTTAATAGGCATAAATGTTGCATCAATTGGAAGCATATCGATAGGCATTGAACCTTTGTTTTCTTTCAATACGTCGATTGCAATATAACCTTTACCTGTTTCAACAGTGATATCACCGTGTATAGATCCGCCATCTGCAACTGTACAAATTAACCAATCTGGGTTAACAACTTTAACACCTGAAGGTAATTGCAAGTCAGCTGCTAATACAGGGCCAGGTCTGTCAATGTCTATTCTAATGTTTTGTGGTTCATCTGATTCACATTTAACAACCAACCCTTTAAGGTTAAGCATAATATCGATTACATCTTCAACAATACCAGGGATTGATGTGTATTCGTGTGTAATACCTTCAATTCTTAAAGCAGTACAAGCTGCACCTTCTAAGCTTGAAAGCAATACTCTTCTTAAAGAGTTACCGATTGTTGCACCAAAACCTCTTTCCAACGGCTCGATTACGAATTTACCGTATTGTGAACCGTCTGAACTTGTTGTAGTATTTACGCATTTAATTTTTAATTCCATTATTTTTTCTCCTGATTAACTTGATTATTTAGAGTAAAACTCAATTACAAGATGTTCTTTGAACTCCGGATCTAATTCATCTCTTTCTGGGATTCTGTCGAAAGTAACTTTTAAAGCTGCTTTGTCTTGAGTCATCCATGCCGGTGCAGAAACTGCATCGATACCTTCAACGATTGAGTTGATGAATGCTGCGCTTGAAGCTTTAATAGAAATTACATCGCCAGCTTTAACTAAATATGATGGAATATCTACTCTTTTACCGTTTACAAGAACGTGACCGTGGTTAACGATTTGTCTTGATTGTTTACGGCTGTTTGCATAACCTGCTCTGAAAATTACGTTATCAAGTCTTGATTCCAACATTTGAAGAAGAATTGTACCTGTAACGCCTTTTTTCTTAGCTGCATTTACATAATATTTAGCGAATTGTTTTTCGCTTACTAAATAAGTCATTCTAATTTTTTGCTTTTCGTTTAAGTGAATAGCATATTCAGAAAGTTTTTTTCTTGCTGCACCGTGCTGACCTGAAGCACTTTGTCTCATAGAAGAAACTAGCTTTCTGTTAGATAAGTCTTTAACTCCGTAGTTACGGAATAACTTATGTGAAGGTCCTGTATATCTAGCCACTGTTAGCTCCTTTTAATTATACTCTACGTTTTTTAGGTGGACGGCATCCGTTGTGAGGAATTGGAGTAACGTCCTTGATTAATGTGATTTCCAAGCCTGCTGCTTGAATAGCTCTGATTGCAGTTTCACGACCTGAGCCAGGACCTTTGATATAAACTTCAACTTTTTTCATACCTTGATCCATTGATTTTTTAGCAACTTGTTCTGCTGCTGATTGCGCTGCGAATGGTGTTCCTTTTCTAGCACCTTTAAATCCGCAAGCACCTGCTGATGCCCAAGCAATTGAGTTACCTTGAGCGTCTGTAGAAGTAACGATTGTGTTGTTAAATGTAGATTGAATATGTACTACACCCTGCAATACGTTCTTTTTCTCTTTTTTCTTAGTTTTTGTTGGTCTTGCCATTTTTATTTTCCTTTTATTAATTTATTTTTTTAATTACTATTTCTTTTTAGCTACTGGTCCTGAGCTTTTTCCACGTCTTGTTTTTGCGTTTGTTTTTGTTCTTTGTCCGCGGCATGGAAGTTTTCTTCTGTGTCTCATACCTCTGTAAGAGTTGATTTCAGAAAGTCTTTTAATGCTCAAGCCTTCTTCTCTTCTCAAATCACCTTCGATAACATAGTGAGAAAGCTCGTCTCTCAATTTTTTAATGTCATCTTCAGTTAAATCATCTGTTCTTAAATCAGGTGAAATACCTGTAGCTTCAAGAATTTTTGCTGAACGAGTAGGTCCAATACCAAATATATAGGTAAGGGCGATAATCATTCTTTTGTTACGGGGTAAATCCACCCCAGCTAATCTTGCCATGTTTTTTTCCTTTATTTCTTTTGTACTTTACTTTTTTGTTTTTTAACTTGTGCTATAAGTTAATCGTTCGTATGCTCCTGTGGGCTTCGGGCGTTCGCCCTGCAGTCCTACATCGCTGACGTTAAGTTCGGCTTTCCGGCTTTGCCCAACGCAAATCCTACAAGCCTACACCCCGACTTCGTTATCCTTGTCTTTGTTTATGTTTAGGGTGTTTGCAAATAACAGTAACTCTACCACGTCTTTTAATAACTTGGCAGTCTTTGCAAATTGGTTTTACTGATGCTCTAACTTTCATTATTCTGTCCTTTCGGTCTTATGTAATTACTTCTATTTAAGTCTGTATGTAATTCTTCCGCGAGTTAAGTCATATGGTGTCATTTCAACTTTTACTTTATCACCTGGAAGAATTCTTATAAAATTCTTTCTGATTTTTCCGGAAATATGAGCCAAAATTTCGTGTCCGTTTTCTAGTTCAACTCTAAACATAGCGTTAGGCATTGACTCTAATATAGTTCCTTCAAATTCGATTACATCTTTTGCCATTTATTTTTCCTTTTTTCGGCCTTTGACTTTTAACTTACACGTGAATACAACACGCCGTTTATTAATCGTACATGCTAAAAAATGTTTTACAAGCTTTTTTATTGATAAATAGTGCATTTGCATGGTTTTTTTAACAAATCTTTACTTGTTGTTTTTAAAATGTAGTGATATTAACAATACTAACTTGATTTAGTTTTTCGCCCTATTTAATACGTTTTCGCCATGATTTGTAAATTTTCCTTAACATTTAAAAGATTTTAAATTATTATAAAAACAACAAACAAATATCAATGGAACGAAAAAATTAACAAAAAAACAAAGGGAGTTCGGGGACGCAACCCCTGACATAATTGAAACTATCTACAAACTGAGTTCTTGCCTACGATATCGGTAAAAAGTAAAACATGCTCAATTTTTGTTACAAAGTGTAAATTTTTTATTAAATACAATTTTTCAAAAGCAAGAAATATTCCATTTTATTTTTATTATAAATATAGTAAGGTTTTTTATAAAGGGAAAATTATGGGATTTTGGAGCACATTAGGTTCCATAAGAGCCAACAGAGCAAATTTCAAACAATGGGAAAAAGACGAAGCAAATAATGACGAAAAGCGCAAAGAGCTTTATCAACGCAATCCTTTGTCTGAACAAGAATTAAAAGAGAAACAAAAACTTGCCGATACAATAATTGATACAATAACTATAATGGACGAACAGTCTGAAAGTGTGTCTGAGGACGTTGAAGCAATAACTCAACCTATTGTTGGTCTTTCAATGACCGGTGGTACTGTTTTATCTTCTATTGTTGCTTACAAATATTTAAATGCTAAGAATGATGAAAATTCTGAAGAAATAGCTAAGGTAGGCAAAAAATTAACTTATGACCAATATAAACAAATTATAAAACTCAATGAAAAAAATAAAGCTTTTAAATACCCAATAACGAGGTACTATGAAGTTAAACCGGTTTTAAAAGATAGTAAAGAATACAAAAAATTAATAATACCAGAAGATTTAAAATCTATAGTTCAAGATATGCACGAAAATTATCTTAAACTTAATAAAAAAATGTTTAGATCCGCAGGATATGCCGTGGCTGGAGTTATTCTTTCTGGTATTGCTGCATTTTTAGCTGCAACTATTGGTGCAACAAAGTTTCAGGTTGGAAGTTCAAGAGTTGCCAGATACAATGCACGTGAAAACTTGAACGATCCTAAGAATTTTGTAATTTATACAGATGAACAAATAGAACAAGCAAAAGAAAACTTGAAAAATAAGCCAAAGGAGAAAAAAGGCTTTTTCTCTAAATTTAAAAAGGATGATGATACTGCTGGATTTTTCGGTAATATGAAAAATCTTGCTCTGAATAAACGAAAATATAATGCGTGGAAAAAAGAAAATGATAAACGCGATCCTCGTATTATGCGTGAATTAACCCCTGAAGAATTAGAAGAAGCAAAACGAGATAAAGAAGTTATTCAAAGAATTACAAAGAAAATCAATAACAGGGCTGAAGAATATTCAGAAAACATGGAAACAGCGGCGACTACTATTCTAGGTAGCTCAATTTTATTGGGCGGAATAATGAGTGCGGCCGTAAACTGGATTTTGAATAAATCAGGTACAAATAATAAAATAGCTTCTTGGGTTGTTGGAAAATTAACAAATAAAGAAACACAAGCGGCTTATAATGAATTATTAAAGCTAGATCCAAAAACAAATGAATTTAAAACAGCGAGAAAAGAGTTTTTTGAAAAATGTTCAAAGCATTTTTATGATAGAAAAGCTTCTAGATCTAGATTTACAGAAATAAAAGAAAATTTAAAAGAGTTTTATGCCAAAATATTAACTTCAAGAAAAGGAAGGAATATTGGATTATTTGGCTTTATTGGAACTGGCATTACTTCATTTATTGGACTTATCATGGCATTAAAATTACAAAAAAATGCCGCTAGAGCTGGTCGTTATAATGCTAAAGAAGAACTAAGAAATAATCCACAAGAGTTCATTTCATACAGCGAAAAAGAAATGAAACAAGTTGAAAATGTTAAGGCTGAACAAAAGACAATAGGACAAAAATTTAAAGAATATATGACTTTTCTTCCTACTGCCTGGAAACATTATAAAGAATACAACAACTACAAAAAAGGCGAATTAAAAGATACAAAAGCGCTTAAAGAAGAGCTTAAAAAATTAGAAGTAAGTGAAGAACAATTGCGAGAAGGTAAAAACTTGCAACGTAAATTGTTTAATACATTTGAAAAGATAGATGATAAATCACAAGAATATTCAGAAAATATGGAAGCGGCATCCGATATTTCTATGCAGTTTGCTCAATTGGGAGGAATTGCGGCTATTTATGCACCATTTGTTACTGCTGGTATTTTATTAGCAACTAAAAGATATGATTTATTGGCAAAAATGAGCGTAAATGCGGCTGATTTTATTTCTAGATTCTCATTTGTTGCTAAATCAAAATTGTTTAAAAATCATATAAATCAAATGTCTGAAAACTTAAAAAAAGCTGTTGAAAAACAAGTAGTTTCTGAAACAGATAAGTTAGATGGAACACAAAAACGAATATTAGATAAAATAAATAATAAACTTAAAGAAAACGGTGCGGTTAATTTGCCAGAGCTTATTAATTCTGCTCAAGGCATGACAAGTGCAGCTCTTTTAAAATTAGTTGCAGGTTTAGAAAAGTTAGATTTAAACAAAGTTAAGCCTTTAATGGATAAATTGGCGCAAGTTGAAACTAAAAATATTAATACTTTCCTTGCATCTTTAAAAGCTAGTACTGTAGAAGACCTTATGAATAAAGATAAATTATCTCAAATGATAAAAGCTTCAGAGCTTCCATTAGATTCATCTGATATTGATTTTCTTTCTAAATTGTTAGGTCATGTTAAAACCCTTGATGGTGGAATTGAATTCTTAAAAGGATTTATAGCAAAGTCAGAACAAAATTCATTACGATTAGCAGATGATATGCTTGAACAAGCAAAACTAAATGTAGATGCTACAGAAAAATTAGGTGAAAAAGTTACAGCAGAAGCTGGGATTAATGCTGAAAAACTTGCTCAAAAAGAATTTTTAGACGAGTTAGCTGAGTTTAAATTAACAGAATTTATAAATCGACAGATAGCTGGACTACCTGATAATGTTTCTAGTTTAGAAAAATATATTGAATCAACTAAAAAAATAAGTGGTATTACATCTTCGTTTGCAAAAGATAAGAAATATTATATCCGTGGAGCAAGAGCATTCGCTAGATTATCTAAAAATGCTCCAGCAAAAGAACTATCTCTTTTAGTTCAAAAAGCATTAAAGCTAGCTGTAGATGAGCCAGAAAAATTTGTTAAGTTGATGAGCGATCCAGAAGAAGCTAAAAAAATCTTTATGACTCCAGCCCTGAAAACCGTTATGGTTACAACCGGAATTTCTTGGGCAGTTATTTGTGTGGCACTGACCTTTGCAGTTCAATCTTACTTTGCAAAATTGCAAAAAGAAGCCGGTCGTTTAGGTGTTATGAAAGCTATGGAAGAATTACAAGATGATAGAATATACGCAGATGAACAACCAAAACAAACGCATAATAATCAATCCTCCTTACTTGTTGAACAATTTATGAAAAAAAACGAGTCAAGTGAAAAAATCAATAATTTACCACCAAACATCCAAAATCTTTTGAATTCCACAAAGAACGAAAACAAAGTTGCGGTGTAAAATAAATTGTAAGTAGATTTTACAAAAGAGTAAACAAAAGAGCCGTTAAAGATTTTATTGGTTAAAGAAGGGTTAAGAGTCAAAAAGTTAGCCGCAATGTTGACAGAAATAACCGGTAAAAATTATACTCAGCAGAGTTTACAACATAAAATATTTTTAAGTTCATTAAGATACGATGAGATGGAAGAATTCACTAAATTACTTGGATACAAAATAAGCATAGATAAATTAAAATAAAAAAACAGGACTCAAATGAGTCCTGTTTTAGTCTTTTTTAAGAAAACTATTGAGCGTAAACGCTAACTTGTTTTCTGGTTCTTCTGTGAGGTTCGAATTTAACAACACCCTCAATCAAAGCAAATAATGTATCATCCGAACCGATACCTACGTTATTGCCTGGGTGGATTTTTGTTCCACGTTGACGAACTAAAATGTTACCTGCTAATACAGATTCACCGCCGTATTTTTTAACGCCGAGTCGCTTACTTTCCGAATCTCTTCCGTTCTTGGACGAACCGACACCCTTCTTATGAGCCATCTTTATATCTCCTTATAATTATTATCTACTTACTAACTATTCAGCTGCTTCTTCTTCAGATTTAGCTGCTTTTGAAGCTGCAGAAGTTCTGATTTTTGTAATCATAACTCTTGTGAAGCCTTGTCTGTGACCTTGTTTTTTTCTGTAACCTTTTTTAGGTCTTTGTTTGTAAACGATAACTTTTTTAGCTCTGTCGTGTTCAACAATTGTTCCTTCAACAGTTGCTTTTTCAACGTATGGTTGACCAACTTTTGATTTTTTACCGTTAACCAACATTACAACTTTATCAAAAACTACTTTTGAATCTTTTGCATCTTCAAGAAGTTCGATATCAATGTATCTGCCTTCTGTCATTGGGTACTGTTTTCCGCCTGTTTCAACTATTGCGTACATTTTTCTTTTTCCTTTCGTTTTTAAGGGATTGTAGCCTTTTTAGACATTTAGAGACAATCAACCTATCTAATACATTTATACTAAATCTAACCCAGACAAATCCCGTTGTCAATCATGGTTTAGGCAAAATATTGCGATAATTTAAGCAAAATTGAACTTGATTAAATTCTATGATAAATTTTAAATAGAATTATGAGAAAATTTACTTATTTGCAGCAAAGTTTAAATAAAGGACATATTGCAAGGTGGTCGCCTAATTGTATGCCGCTTAAAATTTATATTGCTCCTTGCAAGTTTTATTCTGTTGCTCATGAAGCTCATAAATATCACGAAATGGTTTTGCGAGCACTCCGAGAATGGGAAAGAGTAAGTAATGGCATTGTTAAATTTCAAGTTGTAAATAACTTGTATGATTCACAAATTAATTTAAGCTGGAGAAGGGTTAATCGCGAATCTTTGGGACATTGCACATGGAATCACGACGAATATTTCAGATACTATTCCGCAGAAGTAGAAATAGGGATTTCTGATGGATATGTTTGTCAAAAATATATGCATGAAGATGAAGTTTATCACACAATTGTCCATGAAATTGGACACGCAGTCGGGTTAGGACATAGTCCTTTTCCAAATGATATTATGTATGTTCCGCATAAATATGGAGTAACAAAAATTGGACAAGGAGATGTCGCGACTTTGTTATGGCTATATAGATTACCACATGGCGCAACACCTAAAGAAATTGCCGCAAAATATTCTCTTTCTACAGAAGATTTAGACGACGTGATTTTAAAAATTGCTCAAAAACAAGTTTCTTCTCAATTTGAAGATGTTAAAAATTCAATTAATATTCCTCAAAAAGATTTGCTTCAAGAACAATCAAATATAGCTGATTTAAAAAAATATATGTTTAGTCTGCAAAATATTCAAGTATCAAAAGATGTTCAAGCCTATCTTAAACAAGAACAAATGAAAAAGAACAAACGAAAAGAGGAAGAGTGAAAACGTTAAAAGCTCAACAAATTACAGAATTTATGCTTGCAGTCCCCTTGTTGATTGCTTTTTTTGTTATTTTAACCGAATTTGCCTTTGCTTTTAATACACAGTTGGTTTTGTCAAACACTTTAAAATCTAGCGTTTCCTCGTACGGTTATAAAATGTCTGATGTCAACAGAAATTATTCGTATCCAAATGGAAACGACATAAAAGCTTATGTTATAGAAAATTTAAAAGCAATGAAATTAGATGAAAGCAAATTAGATGTTCAATTTATAACAATCGAAGAAAATCCAGTTGTTGTTGCTAGTTATGAATATAAGCCGGATTTTACATTTGTATTTTTGCCCGCGTTAAAAACCATAAATATGTCTGCGGTTGCCGTTTTTCCATATACTTTTAGAGATTTTGATGGATATGATAGAGGAATAAATCCTGCTTCTTCTGAAATAAATTATAAAAAAAGTTATGATTATCAGCCAATTTGTAAACCTTGTTATGTTAATGAGTGTGATGGTTGGGATACAATAACAGACCCAATATATGATTTATTGGGTGCGAAAATCGGCTATAATTCTTATCAGGTTTGTGTGTCTGAGTGTTCCAGACGACAAAGCGATTGGTGGTGCGTAGATGATCCTGAAAAAGAATGTGAGGGTACAGAAAAACCGGAGCATAATATATGTCATTGAAAAAGTTAAAGTCTAACGTTGTTATTTCTGTTGCTGCTTTTTTTGCGTTGTTTTTTATTTTTTGCGGCTTTGCCGTAGATTTTACTTTAGTACTTGTTTCGCGTTTGCAGCTTCAAAACGCTGTTGAAGTTGCAGTTTTAAGTGCACTGGATGAAAGTGATGAAAATGGAATTAGAAGAAAGGCGCAAAGAGTTTTTAATTATTCTTGTGTTGGTGGCTTAAAAAACGCTAAGATAAAATCAATAAATATAAAAACTACATCAAGAGCAATTATGATACAAGCATCAGCGCCTGTGCAGCCCTTCTTTTTAAGCGCATTAGGTATTCATATTATAGAAGTTCAAGCAAAAGCCGCTGCAAAAGGCATATATGAAACACCTACAACAAATTCAACTGGTGGAGTTCCACCAAATCATAAACAGTACAAAACATCTAAACCATTTCTTTCTAGAAAATCAGCATTTTATGTTAAAAGAGGGGGCACAAATGCAGGTAGAAACTTTAGGGTTTTTGTAGGGTTATCAAACGAAGAAAACAAAGCTTCTGCTCTGCGCTGGGTAGAAGTAACTTGTTCTGCTCATAACAAAGATGGGGGGGCTTGGTATAATGTTGATGATAATTGTACTGGCCTGAATAATTTAGGCGCTGCGAAATATATTCGCTTAAGCTTAAATACAACTTCCCCACCAAATTATTATTGGGATGAATTTGAAATTACAAAAATATCAGTTTTAACTTCGGTAAAATTAATTAAAAGTTCTGAGTTTAATTTACTCTGATAATAATTGTTGAAGTTCGACATCTGGTTTACCAAGAACTCTTACAAGTTCAAGAACAGATGCTTTCATTTGGCATTTTTGAGAACTACCATTAAAGAAGTCTGAATAAAAACAACCATCACAAACGCATCCTCTTTTATAACATTCCAAAGCTGTATTTGTCCATCTTCTTACTGCTACTGCTCTTCCCATATCTCTACTTCTTAACACTTTATATTCCTCCCGATTAACTTAATGTTAATAGAAAATTTTAAAATCCCATTAAATTATATGTTCTTCCCCTAACCATGCTCTAAAAACCAATATCAGCACGGCTTTAATTTAATTATAACGATAAACATTTCATTTACAATACAATCATGAAGAAATATTACAATTGCTTAATTGCCTATAAATACTGAATTGTACGCCTTGTTCTAAGTGAAAACATGCATTACCACATGGTTTTGCATGTTTTATGGAGGATAAACATGCTCAGCACATGACTTTAGGTCTATTTTTAGATTTTTAAGTTTTGTAACAATAATGGCAATTTTAAAAAAATTAGTTATTATTCGGTTATAAATGGGCGATTTCTATTCGCAAATAAAAATTAAGTCAAGTCTTATCTAATCTTTGTAAACCTTTATAAAATTTTGTTTAAATTGTTAAATATTTTGAGATTAAAATAAAGATTTGTGCTAAATTTTATAATATGAAGTAAATTTTAAAAACTTCTAATTAAATGTATCGTTATTTAATTTAAATGTTGAGAGTCAAGGAGATTAAAATGTCACAATATTTGAGCAAAGAAGAAATTAGACAATGGAGAAGCTCGTTAGAAAAAATTACACTAGAGGAGTTCGCTGCTAGACTTGGGAAGGTTATTAATGAAGAAAAAGAAACGAGAGATATTGTAGATATTGTTTTAGAGAAAGACTCTCATTTGGTTCACGACAGTTATAAGGTTAAAACAGAAAAATTAACTTCAATTGTACAAAGAGCACTTTCAAGAGAAAAAGATATTACTACAGTAAAACCTATAATTACTAAAGAAAAAGCTGAAGTATCAAGAGAAGCAATTAAAGAAATTTTAACAGAGGCTACTGCGATAAAACAAATTGCAAAGAAAGAAGAAAAAACACCTAAAACACAAAAAACAAAAGTTAAAGAGGCTAAAAAAGCAAAAAAAGAAACGGTTTCATTAAAAGTTGAAACAACAAATGAAGGTGTTAATGTTTCTTTCAAAAAGCCACTAACAGAAAGAGAACAATTAGTATTCAATCATTTTTTAGCAAACAAAAACTCAATAGTCTATGCCAAAGATTTGGCAAAGCTTCTTGATTTACCAAGAGATTATGTTTATAAATATATTAAAAATTTGAGAAATAAAATCATTGGTGATACGTTGGAAAATGCTAGCAATGGCGGCTATGTTTTAAAAGCATAACATTGTTAGATGGATAGATTAATGACAGAAAATAATGAAAAAAAGAAGATAAAAGTAGCATTCCCGCATATGGGCACCGTTTCTATTGCGTGGGCAGCTGCATTGAGAAAAATTGGAGTAGAACCATTTGTTCCTCCATACACTAGTAAAAAAACTTTATCTTTAGGGACAAAAAACAGCCCAGAATCAATTTGTTTACCTTATAAATTAATTTTAGGTAATTTTATAGAAGCCATAGAAGGTGGAACGGATTATGTTGCAATGATTACTTCTCCTGGAATTTGCCGTTTAGGAGAATATGGTAGCAGTATCAAACACGCACTTGCGGATTTGGGATATGAAGCAAATTACATTGAGCTTCAATTATATGATGGATTTAAGGGAATGTATGAGTTTTTAAAACAAATAAGCCCTACAAAAAACCCAATTTCTATGATAAAAGCTATTAATATTGCAATTAGAAAAGTTTTTGTTTTAGATAGATTAGAAAAAACTTTGTCATATTATAGAGCTCGTGAAGTCGTTGCAGGTTCTGCGGAAAAAGCTTTTAATCGCGGCTTAAAAATGATAGATGCGGCAAATACAACCAGAGAACTCGCAAAAGCAAAGAAAAAAGCAATTGAAGAAATCAGAAAAACTAAAATTGAAAAAAATCGCGATATTTTGTATGTTGATTTAACAGGAGAAATATTCTTAGTTTTAGATTATTTTTCAAATCAAAATATTGAGCGCGAATTAGGGAAAATGGGGGTTCAAACTCGTCGCACATTAACTATTTCAAGCTTCTTAAAAGACGCAATTATTCCAAAATGGTTTAAAAAAGGGGAAACGCATTTAGAACGTTCTTTTAGACTAGCAAAACCATACCTAAGACGTGATATTGGTGGTGATGCACTTGAATGTGTTTCTGATGTTATGTTTGCAAATAAACAAGGAAAAGACGGCATTATTCATATTAGTCCTTTTACCTGTATGCCAGAAATTATTTCTCAAAATATTTTCCCTTCAATGAGAGAGGATTGTGAAATTCCTATTTTAACATTGATTATGGATGAACAAACCGGAAAAGCAGGTTATTTAACTCGTTTAGAAGCTTTTGTTGATTTAATGCGAAGAAAAAAACGAAAAAAAGAAGCTGAAAGATTGGCAAAACACCAGAAAAAAGAAAAACTTTCATAAGCGACTGGGTATTTATAATTTTTCCTTATTATCAATTTTAATAAGATTTTATTTTTACAAAAAAAACTACATTGTGATGTATGTTTTAGTGTAATAGACAATTATTAACGAGTAAAGTATAATTAGTTATAAAAAGAAAAGAGGCTAATTATGCAAGATTTTAAAGAGAGATTTACATTAAAAAATATAATTTTTGTAATACTTATTTTGTTAGTAATTAAATTTATATTTACGGTTAAAAATCTTGCACTGCTCGTATTTGCGTCCTTTGTAATTGCCGCATCGTTAAATCCGCTTGTTGATAAATTGCAAAAATTTATGAACAGAGGCGCTGCAACCGGTATGGCTTTAGTTTCTTTTCTTATCGTAATTTTAGGAGCATTTGTTCCTTTAGTTTTAATAATGCTTGAAGAAATAAGCGCGTTGGTTTTGTCTATACCTCAAAAAATAGCGATAATTCAAAACTTTTTAGCAACAAAAACCATTTTTGGATTACAGTTATCTAATATTATTGGCGAAGCTAAGCCATTAAACTCTACTTCTACTGAATTTTTAGGAAACGCAGTGCAGACAACCTTAGCTGCGTCCGCCAGCGTAGTTGGAGCTTTTGCAATTATGTTTATTATTGCAATGATAGTTTTTTATATGCTGGAAGATAAAGACATAATGAAAGACTGGTTTTTAAGTTTATTTCCGCAAGATATTAGAGATAAAGCCGCAGAAATAGCGGGAAATATAACAGAACGAGTTGGCGGATTTGTTATTGCACAATGTACATCAATGGTTTCTGTTGGGCTTGTAACTTCTATAGGTCTAGCAATTTTAGGTATTCCTTATGCGCTAGCCTTGGGGCTTTTAGCCGGTATTTTAGATATAGTCCCGATTGTTGGTCCGATTTTAGCAACAGGCATGGCGATTTCTGTTGCTTATTCAAAAGGTTGGGGAATTATTGTGGGCGTTTTAGTTGTTTATATACTTGCTCAATGGATTTCTAATAATTTTATTCGCCCGTTGATTTTTGGAAAGTTTATGAATTTACATCCGCTTGTTATTTTACTTTCTTTTTTAGTTGCAGCTGAATTTTTAGATGTTTGGGGTGTTATTTTAGCTCCGGCTATCGCTGCTGTTATTGCAGTTTTGTTTGATGAACTTTATGTGAAACAAATTAATACCCCTAAATCTTTACCTCAAATTGATACGGAGAACGAATGAACGAGCAGTTCTTGTATGAAAAAAAGATTAAAACATGTCCGGAATTAAATATTTGGAGCGCTTTTCCGGCAATTTATAATTTTGGCATGTCAGCTTTAGGCTATATGTCAATTTTTCAACGTCTTGACGAAAAGGAAAATTATTTTGTAGAACGTATTTTTACGGATACCAAAGATACACAATTATCAATAAATAATGTTGATGTAATGACTTTTTCTATGTCTTTTGAATTGGATTTTCTTTCAATTTTTAAAATTTTTGAAAAATATAATATTCCTTTTAAGTCAAAAGATAGAAACGAAAAACATCCGTTAATTTTTGTAGGTGGACCGGTTGTAAGTTCTAATCCTGAACCATTTTGCGAGTTTTTTGATGTGATTATGGTTGGAGATGGTGAAAACATTGTTGATTTATTTGAAATAATTAGAGAAAACAAAAATACTTCAAGAAAAGAACTTTTAAATGAACTTGATAAAACAGGACAAGTTTATATTCCATCTTTTTCTGAGTATGATGCAAAAACTCGAAAAGTAACTAAAAATGGGGAGAGTTTTGAGATTAAAAAAATATCTGCCCCGTTAGAAAATTGCGTTGCTACGCCAATTTTGACAGAAGATAGTTATTTTTCTAATACTCATATTATTGAATTGGTGCGTGGCTGTCCACAACGATGTGGGTTTTGTTTAGCTTCTTATTTGAATTTACCTGTAAGATTTGCTAAGTATGAGCAAATTATTGAAAGTATTGAATTGGGTTTGAAATATACAAATAAAATAGCTTTTTTGGGGGCATTAATTTCAGCCCATCCAAGATTTAATGATATTTGTGATTATGTCTATCAAAAAATTCAAAATGGAGAAGAAATAGAGCTTTCAGTTTCTTCTTTAAGAGCAGACTCGATTTCTCCAGAGGTTGTTCAAACACTTGTTGCCGCAGGGCAAAAACATTCAACAATTGCAATTGAAGCAGGTAGTGATAGATTAAGAAAAGTTATTAATAAAAATCTTACCGAAGAACAAATTTTTAAAACGGTAAAGATTGCTAAAGAAAACGGATTAAAAGGTTTAAAAATTTATGCAATGATTGGGCTTCCTACTGAAACTCTAGAAGATATTGATGAAATGATTAATCTTGCTTCAAAATTAAAAAAAGAATTCAAAGGATTTGAGTTTACATTTTCTTTTGCGTCTTTTGTTCCAAAAGCTAATACACCATTTCAATTTTGTGCAAGAGAAGAGTCCAAATCTTTAGAGAAAAAATATGAATATATTAAAAAACAATTCCATAAAATTGGCGTGCAAGCGAGGTTATCAAGTGTAAAATGGGATTATATTCAAGCGTTGTTGTCGCGTGGAGATAGACGCTTGTGCGATTATTTAATTAGGGTTTATAATGATAAAGGAAATCTTGGTTCATTCAAACAAATTTATAAAGAAATGAACAAACAAGGTTTGCTTCCAGAGTCTGATTATTTTGCACTTAGAGAAATTTCATTTGAGGAAAATAATCCTTGGGATTTTATAAGAGCATTTGTAAGTAAAGAAGATTTGATTAAAGAAAATAAAAGGTTGTTGGAAAATGACAGATAAAATTAGATTAAATAAATTTATTGCATCTTGTGGATTTTGCTCTCGAAGAAAGGCAGATGAGTATATTTTAGAGGGCAGAGTAAAAGTTAATGGTAAAGTTGTTAATGAAATCGGAACATCCATTACATTGAAAGATAAAATTTTAATTGATGATAAACCGATGGCGACTCCAAAATTAACATATATTCGTTATTATAAGCCAGCAGGATATATTACAACTATGTCTGATGAAAAAGGTAGAAAAACAATTTATGATTTGCTTCCTCCAGAGGTCAAACATTTAAAACCGGTTGGAAGACTGGATAAAGACTCTACTGGTTTATTGATAATGACTAATGATGGGGATTTGATTAATCAGCTAACGCACCCATCAGTTGAAATACCTAAAGTATACAGGGTTGTAGCTGAGGGAAAAGTTACAATGGAAAATATGCAAACTATGGCAAAAGGTATTGAAATCGAAAAAGGTCAAATTGCATATGCTGATTCTCAAATTATAGATTATGAGGGCAAAAACACTGTATTAGAAATCATTTTGTATCAAGGCTTGAACAGACAAATTAGAAAAATGCTTGATTTTGTTGGGCATCCAGTTGTTTCTTTAAAAAGAACTTCTTGTGCAAATATTGATTTGGCAGGATTAAAAAGAGGGCAATTTAAATATTTAAAACCAAAACAAATTGCAGATTTAAAAAATTATATTAAAAAATTAGAAAAACAAAAAACTAAATCTCAATAAAAAGTCTTTGACCAACAATGTTTGGTTTTCCATTGTAATATCCTGCAAAATATCCACCTTGAACAGGTTTGTTTTTAGCGTAAAATTCACTTTTTGCTGCAGCTGCAGAGGAAATAAAAGGGTTTCCACTTGATTTTGCACTATCTACCACAGGGGAAAGATTAACATTTCCAACTGCTTGTGGTTGCATAAAAAAGTTTACTAAATTCATTGCCATAGTCATCTACCTTTCAAACACTATCCTTTATTTTCTTTATAAGGATTTATTTTTGTTTGTAATCTTATTATATCAAAATATTGCAAATTTGTTACATATAACAAGAAAATTCAACTAAAAATATGATACTGGAAATTAACCCAAACTCATGGTAAATTTAGTATATGTTTACAGGATTGATTGAAGAACTGGGAATAGTAAAATCATTTGAACGAAATTCTGCGGGTGCGCTGTTAATTATTGAATGTAAAAAAATACTTGATGATGTTCGTTTAGGTGCAAGTGTTGCGATAAATGGTGCGTGTCATACAGTTGTCGCTTTTTCCTCTAATTCTATTACTGTTCAAACAAGTAATGAAACTTTAAATGTTAGTAATTTTGGTTCTTTGAAAAAAGGATATAAAGTAAATTTAGAGCGTGCAATGACTTTATCTTCAAGATTAGACGGGCATTTGGTATCTGGACATATTGATGGTCTGGCTACATTTATTGATAAAAAAACAGATGGTTTTTCAAATAAGTTATTTTTTAAATTAGATGAAAAATTAAAAAAATATGTTATTTATAAAGGTTCAATTGCTGTAAATGGAATTAGTCTAACAATTGCAAGTCTTGAAAATACAGTGTTTTCAGTAGAAATTATTCCGCATACAATGCAGCAAACTAATTTGGCAGATTTAAAACTTGGAGATATTGTAAATATTGAAACAGATGTTATTGCAAAATATGTTGAAAATTTTTCACATGTAAGCAATAATACTACTAAGATAACAAAAAGTTTTTTAGAAGAAAACGGTTTTATATAAAATCTAGAATATCGTAGGGATACGGAATGGAAAGAGATAATACAAGTAAAATTTTTAATACAGTTGAAGAAGCAATAGAAGATTTAAGACAAGGCAAAATTGTTATAATTGCCGATGATGAAGATAGAGAAAATGAAGGTGATGCAATTTGCGCGGCAGAAAAAATCACGCCTGAGATTGCTAATTTTATGGCAACAAAGTGTCGAGGTTTGATATGTATGCCAATTACCGAAGAAAAAGCCGAACAATTAAATCTTTCAGGCATGGTTAGTAATAATACTGATGTTAAAGGAACAGCTTTTACTCAAAGTATTGACGCTGACCCTAAATATGGTGTTACGACAGGAATTTCCGCTTATGATAGAGCAAAAACAATAGAAGTTGCGATTGCACATGATGCTCGTCCATCTGATTTGAGACGTCCAGGGCATATATTTCCATTGATTGCTAAAAAAGGCGGAGTATTAAAAAGAGCAGGACACACTGAAGCCGCAGTTGATTTAGCAAAGCTTGCTGGGTTAAAACCAGCAGGTGTTATTTGTGAAATTTTAAACGAAGATGGAAAAATGGCTCGTCGTGATGATTTGAAAAAATTTGCCGATGAGCATGGTTTAAAATTTATCACCGTTGCTCAACTTATAAAATATAGAGTTGCAACAGAAAGATTTGTAAGTCGCGAGGCGTGTGCTAATTTACCAACACAGTATGGTACTTTCAAAATTTATGGATTTGTTGATCATTTATCTGGCGTTGAACAAGTTGCGCTAGTGAAAGATGATGGTTCAGATAAAGTTCCATTAATTCGTATGCACTCAGAATGCTTAACAGGCGATACGTTTGGAAGTTTAAAATGTGATTGTAATAGTCAGCTTCATGCAGCTATGCAGATGATTGATGAATATGGCAAAGGTGCGGTTGTTTATCTTCGTGGACATGAAGGTCGAGGAATTGGACTTGTCAATAAGATTAAGGCATATGAACTTCAAGAAAAAGGACAAGATACAATTGAAGCTAATATTTCTTTAGGCTTCCCTTCTGATTTGAGAGATTATGGCATTGGAGCTCAAATTTTAAGAGATTTAGGATATACTAAATTTAAACTTATAACTAATAACCCTAAAAAAATTATTGGGCTTGAAGGTTATGGTCTGGAAATAGTAGAAAGAGTTCAAGTTGCATCTTGCGTAACTCCATATAATGAACGTTATCTTCATACAAAAAAAGAAAGAATGCATCACTTATTAGGAAATGAGGTTCGCTAATGGCTAATATAATGGTTTATAAAACAGAATATTTACAACCGCACCATTACAGGATTTTTGCTGGTGTTTATAATGATTTTTATAAAAAAGCTTTTAGTGAATATAAGTTTGAACTTGAACCATTGACTTGCGAAGAATTTTGCCAAGCTGTAGAAGATGGATTACTTCAATGTATAATTTTAACAGAAGATGAAATTCCAACAGCATTTTTAGCTGCAACTACGTTAATTTCAGATGCAATTGAACTAAATATTATTCATTGTTTGGGTGAAGAAAATATAATTGCAAAGAAAAAAGTTTTATTAGAAAAATTCTTGGATGAAAACACAGCACTTATAAAAGAAAAAACTACGACATATCCACTTTTAGGAAAACAAGATGATTTTGTCTGTGATATTACACACTACGGATTTAAACTAGTAGGGCTTGCGGTTACAAGGTTTAAGTTTGATGATATCTCTAGTGTTGCCGTTTTAAAAAATACACCTAAACCTGAAATAATGGAAGGCTATTCAATTAAAAATTGGGATAATATGTATAGAGAAAAAGCTGTTGAAATTATAAATGAATCATTCAAAGATGCTTCTGATGCTTTATTTGATCCAAGATTTTTAACAAAAGAAGGTTGTGAAGATATTGTGGGAAAAATTCTTGACGGGGTATATGGCGAATTTTTACCACAAGCTACAAAAGTTCTTCTTTACAATAATGAGCCGGTTGGACTTTGCTTTGTTAATATTACAGGTGGCCTGATAGGAAATATTCCTTTAGTAGGCATTCAAAAAGATCATTTAAAAAAAGGATTAGGAAATGCTTTGGTATATAACGCCTTGGATACTGTTTTTGATATGGTTCAAAACAAAGAGTTGGAACTGTCAGAAATTAATGCAAGCGTTGAGACTGATAATTTTGCAGCTGTAAAAATGTACCGCTATTGTGGTTTTAAAGAAGATTATCATTACCCACAAGCATATTTACCAGCAGGCGGAAGAAGATAAAAAAATTATTTATGACACTTTTCCCAAATCATTCTCAAGCCTTCTAAAGTAAGTTCTGGGTTTATGATATCAAACGGACGTTTTAAGTTGTCACTTATAATAGGAGAATAACCTCCAGTTGCCACTATTGTTGCTCTTTTACCTAATTCTTTTTCACAAGCTTCTACCATTCCATCAATCATACAAGAATGACCACGAACCAACCCTGAAAGCATTGCATCAATTGTATTTTTTCCAATCGCATCTTTTGGTGCTTCAATTTTTACATTAGGAAGTCGTGATGTAAAATTACTTAAGGCATCAGCTTGAATTTTTATGCCTGCCGTAATCATTCCCCCAATAAATTTATTTTCATTTACAATATCAAAAGTTGTTGCTGTGCCAAAATCAACAACAATAACCGGTTGCGGGTATAATTTTGACGCAGCAAATGCATTCACAATTCTGTCTGGTCCAGCTTCTTCTGGAGAGTCTATTGCTATTTCCATCCCTAATTTTGTCTTGTGATTGACAACAAGTGTTTTTACATCAAGATACTTTTCTATTGCAACTTTTATACGTTCTGTTAATGATAATACAACTGAAGAAATTGCAGCACCTGTTAGTTTCTCATGAAGACAGGCATGCTTTAGGAAGTTTAATAATAAAACCCCGTATTCATCTTCCGAGCGTTTTTTGTCTGAAGCTAACCGCCAGCTGGCAAGTAGCTTTTCGCCATCATAAACGCCGAGTGTTATAGTTGTATTTCCGATATCCGCTACTAAAATCATAGAATTATTTTACTACAAAATAATTCTATGATTTTATATTTTTTTTAACCATTAAATGCAGTATATCCGTCTCCGCCGTTAGGTGCAAAATTATCATAACTTGGTGGAAGTGTATTTTGTGGATTCAAGAAATTTTGAATTTGTTGATTAAGCCATTTCTTTCTAGCTGTGCTTGCATCAACCTCTGGTGCTGAAATTTGACTGTACACACTATCAGTTCTATTTGTTTGTCCTGCTGCTACTTGATTTACTGACATTTTTAAAACTCCTTAACTTAAATATTCTCTTCCTTATATTTATATAAAAACATTTCATCTGAAAAAATTTCACAAATTTTATAAATTTTATAATATAATATTCGTATGAATGACTTTAAAAAAATTGGTATAATTTATAAGCCAGACGCAGTAGGCGTTTTGACGATTTGTGAAAAAATAAAAAATTTTTTCTTTTCGAAACATTTTGTTACAATTGTTTCTGAAATTAATAAACCAACAAAAGATGTAGATTTAGCGATAATCGTAGGCGGAGACGGCACAATCCTTAGAGCCGCAAGATTTTATACACCTTTAGGTATTCCTATTTTCGGTATAAATATGGGAAGGTTAGGTTTTTTAGCACAAGTTAAAATTAATGAATTAGAACTTGGATTAGAACAACTTATAAAAAAAGAATTCAAAATTGATGAAAGATTAATGCTTTCTCTTAATAATAACGGCACTTTGGCGTTAAATGACATAGTTGTAAAAAGCGCAAATTCATTAAAAACAGTTGAATTTATGGTCTATTTAAATAATAAACCTGTATGTAATTATCTTGCAGATGGAATGATTGTTTCAACCCCGACCGGTTCAACTGCTTATACTTTGTCTGCTGGCGGACCTGTTGTTGAACCATCACTTAAAGCAATTGTTTTAGTTCCAATATGTCCTCATACATTAAATGCTAGACCTTTAGTTATACCAGCAAATGAAACTATTGAAATTCGCTCTAAAAATAACAAAGAAAAATTTTCTGTATTTGTAGATGGTCAGGTTGATATTAATAACCAAGAAAATGTTATTATTGATAAGGCTTCCGTAAAAGCAAAAATCATATTATTAGACAAAGATGACGACGGTTTTTATACGGTTTTAAGAGAAAAATTAAACTGGGGAATTGACCCAAGGGCGTAAAAATGATTAAATCACTTTTTGTTAAAAATTTTATATTGATAGATGAATTAAAACTTGATTTTGATAAAGGTTTTAATGTTATTACGGGTGAAACCGGTGCCGGAAAAAGCATCATGATTAACGCCATTGATATAATTTTTGGGGCAAAAGCAAAAAAAGAAGTTATAAAAACCGGTTCTCAAAAAGCATTTATAGAATTAACAATTTACGACCCAAATCAAAACGCCAAAGAAATCTTTGAAGAAAATGAAATTGATTATGATAAAAATGAAATAATTCTTTCAAAAGAAATCACTGAAACATCTTCTCGTTCAAGGGTTAACGGGGTGTTAGTTACTCAGGATTTTATTAAAATATTAAGAGAAAAATTTATTGACATTCACTCACAACATCAAACCTATACTTATATTCAACCCAAATTTCATATTACATTATTAGATTCTTTTGCTGATAATGAACATAAAACAATTTTGGAAAAATACAAAAAAACGTTCAAAGAATATCAAGAAACACAAAAGCTATACCAAAAAGCAAAGCAAATGTGTGAACAAACTCAAGATAAAATTGAGCTTTTAAAGTTTCAAGTTAAAGAAATAGAAGACGCTGAAATTGTAAATCCCGATGAAGATATTGAATTAGAAAAAGAACTGGATATTTTATCAAATGCGCAAACCTTAAAAGAATTAACTTATTCCTCCTATTGGCAAATTTATGGAAATGATGGAAACATGATAGATGCGCTAAATGATATCAAAGTAAATATTTCAAAAGCGACAAATTATGATGAAAGTCTAAACGACGCTCAAGAATCAATCATAGACGCTCTTGAAACACTAAAAGATTTAGCTTCAAGACTACGTGACTACTCCGAAACCGTTGAACCAAATGAACAAAGAATGGATGAAATCAATGAAAGAATTGATATTTTAGATAAACTCAAACGGAAATACGGACGCACACTTGAAGATGTTCTGACAAATTATGAAAAAATGTCAGAAGAATTAAGCTCTATTGGTTTCTCAGCTGAACAAGTAGTTGAATTAGAACAAAAATTAGAAACATTACAAAATGAATTACAAACTTCAGCGCAAAAATTAACAAATTCACGAAAAAACAATGCTCAAATTTTATCCGAAAAAATCACAAAAGAATTGGAAAAATTGGAACTACCTAAAGCTCGTTTTGAAATTTCAGTTGAACCGTGCAATATAAATCAAAATGGATGTGATGATGTTGAATTTTTAATTTCTACAAATGTTTCAGAAACAGTAAAACCTTTGATAAAAGTTGCATCAGGTGGAGAAATCTCTCGCGTTATGCTTGCAATTAAATCTATTTTTGCCGCATCCGACGAAGTAAACACAGTTATTTTTGATGAAATTGATACAGGGATTTCCGGCAAAGCCTCACAAGCTGTTGCGGATGAACTTTTAGAACTTTCTAAATCTCATCAAGTTATTGTTATCACTCACCAGCCAATCATTGCTGCTAAAGGGGCTAAACACTTCTATGTCGCAAAAAGTCAAAAAGATACAACCAAAGTATCAGTTCATGATTTAAATGAAGAAAACAAACTTAAAGCAATCGCTATTCTTGCAAGTGGAGATGTAACCGAAGAAAGCTTAAACCTTGCCAAGCAATTAATTAAATCATAGACGCTAGCTAGTATAAATTGATTTATTGATTTAACAAAAAAAGAGAACGCCTTTGCGTTCTCTTTTTAAATATTTTAATTTTGAATTAAGCTTGAACTGTTTTCTTTTGAGCTGTCGCACCTGGAATTGTTTGCCAATTAGCAGCCATAATCTTTTTAAAAGATTTTAATGCTGTATCTTCAAGCTCGCCAAGTTCTTCTGCATTCATAATTAATTCTCTTAATGGCAACAACGCTCTTTGATCTCTAAGCACACCCAACGCAGCCGCTGCACCAGCTCTAACCAAATCATTTTCTTCTTTGTTTTTCATAACTTCAATCAATGCTGGAACAGCTTTTGTATCATTTAATTTACCTAATGAAGTTACTGCATAAATTCTAACGTTAACCCATTCATCTTTAAGCATATCGATAATTCTTTCAACTGCTTTAGGGTTACCAATTTCACCCAACGCACGAGTTGCATCACAACGAACATTAACTTTTTCATGGTCTAAAGATTCAATCAATGCATCAGTTGCTACATCACCAATTTCAATCAATGCATCAGTTGCTGTGATACAAACTTGTGGGTTTTCGTCATTTAATGCTTCAACTAGAGGTTCAACGACAATTTTGCCGCCCAAACGACCTAATGCGCGTGCTGCACGGACTCTAACATCAACGTTGCGGTCTTCTCTTAAAGACTCGATAAGTGGAATTGTTGCGTTGCTATCACCCAATTCACCAAGTGCACGAGCTGCGTACAAACGGACTGAACCGTTTTTATCATTTTTTAAAACATCAATCAATGGATCAACAGCAGCTGAATCACCCATTTCTCCAAGCACTCTAGCTGCATTGTATCTAACTTTTTCAGAATTACTTGTTCTTAAATCTGTTAATAATTCGTCAAATGATTTTTTTACTTGTTTTTTCTTTGTATTCACACTAATTGTCATGTCTTTCCTCCGACATTTTCTTCCTACACACTTGTTTATATAAAAACAATTTGTTAGAAATAATTGACTAATACTAATACTTTTTTAAGATTTTGTTACAATTACCTTTTCCTTTAATAATTTTAAGGCTTGTCCCTTTTTATTTAGTCCCGATTAAGGGTAGGCTTAACACTTATTTGTCTTGGTTCTTATATAATACCATATTTTTTAGGTGCTTGTCTCGTTTGTTTATATTATTTAACAATTATCGATTTGTTGTTTTTTTAAATAACCACAAAAATGGCACTAAATAAAGGAAAAAACATTTAACAATTCTTAACAAACCCTGCCATTTTAGACATATAATACATATATCACCTTTATTTGTTTCATTCAATTAAGTTATTGACTGAACAAGTCAATCATTATTTAATATGATTATAGATTTATTTTTTGGAGAAAACAAATGGAAAAAGATATCGACTGGAGCAACTTAGGTTTTGGATATATTAAAGCTGATTATCGTTATGTATCTAACTATAAAGATGGATGTTGGGATGAGGGTGAATTAACTACAGACTCAACTGTTACCATCCATGAAAGTGCTGGTGTTTTACAATATGCTCAAACATGTTTTGAAGGACTAAAAGCGTATACTACTCAAGATGGCAAGATTGTTTGCTTCAGACCAGATTTAAACGCACAAAGAATGATTGACTCTTGTAAAAGACTTGAAATGCCGAGTTTTCCTGAAGATAAATTTATTGAGGCAATAAAAAAAGTAGTTAGCGCGAACAAAGACTTAGTACCTCCTTATGGTTCAGGGGCAACGTTATACATTCGTCCATATATGTTTGCAAGCAGTGCAGTTATTGGAGTTAAACCCGCAGAAGAATACCAATTTAGAGTTTTTGTAACGCCTGTTGGTCCTTATTTTAAAGGTGGAGCAAAACCAATCTCACTAAGAGTTCCGGATTTTGACAGAGCTGCTCCTAAAGGGACTGGACATGTAAAAGCTGGATTGAATTATGCTATGAGTTTGCACGCTATTGTTGATGCGCACAATCAGGGCTATAATGAAAACATGTATCTTGATTCTGCAACTAGAACAAATGTAGAAGAAACAGGCGGAGCCAATATTATTTTTATTACAAAGGACAACAAAATTGTCACACCTAAATCAAATACTATTCTCCCATCAATTACACGTCGTTCTTTGATGTATGTAGCAGAAAAATATCTAGGATTAGAAGTAGAAGAAAGAGAAGTGCCATTTACAGAAGTAAAAGAGTTTGCAGAATGTGCTCTTTGCGGCACCGCTGCGGTTTTATCTCCAGTCGGAAGAGTTGTAAATGGAGATGAAGAAGTTTTATTCCCTGCTGGAATGGAAAAAATGGGAGAAATTTCTCAAAAATTATACGATACGCTAACTGGAATTCAAATGGGAAGAATAACAGCTCCAGAAGGCTGGATTAAGGTTATTGATTAATTTAATTTTATAATATGTGTACGAACTAATAAGATTTTGTTTATTAGTTCGTTTTTTATTTATTATTTAATAATATAGCCTTTTCAACAATATTTTTTGTTTTAGATGAAATATTTAAATTTTCATATTCTTTGCTATTAATTGAATATATAAAATAATTATCATGTTCTTCGGAAAGTTTTATATTTTTTTCATAAGTTGTAACTTTAAAATTAATTTGTCTTGTTTTTTTCCCCGAAGAAGATAAATAATCAAAAGACCCAATAAAAAAGTCGATGGATTTTATATCCAATCCAGTTTCTTCTTTAACCTCACGAATTAACCCCATTATCATATCTTCTTGTGGTTCTAATGTACCACTGGGTAATTCAACTAAACCACCCATAAAGTCATTTTGAGTTCGTTTTAATAATAATGGTGAATTGTTTTCGATTAAAATAACGGCGCCCAAAACAATTTTTTGAATTTTATCTGTTTTTATATCCTCAACAATTTTATTTATAATATCTTCAGATACATTATTAATCATTATATAACGCCTATTTTATATTTTTATTTTTTTGATTTCATCAATTGCACGACTAGAATACAATTGATTTTTTAATTTTTTATCTTTTCTTGTTTTTCTATCCATTTCCATAGGTGCAATAATCCCCCAATTTGAATTAATTGGCTGAAAAGAGGTATGCTCCGAACAAGAAATATATGAAGTCAATGCACCTAACATAGTTGTTTGTGGCAAAACCAACAACTCTTCATTATTTAAATATCGAGCCATATTTATCCCTGAAAGCAACCCTCCTGCAATAGATTCAGTATAACCTTCTGTTCCTGTGATTTGTCCTGCAAAGAAAATATTTGGATTTTTTCGCGATTGTAATGTTGCATTCAAAACTTTTGGTGAATTTATAAATGTATTTTGATGCATTACACCATATCTAACTATATTTACATTTTCAAGCCCTGGAATTGATTGTAAAAGTTCTTTTTGCGCACCCCATTTTAAATTTGTTTGAAAACCTACCAAGTTATACAAATTAGCTTGTGCATCATCTTGTCTAAGTTGAACTACAGCGTAATTTTTTTCATTTGTCCTTTTATCAATTAGTCCAACCGGCTTCATTGGTCCAAATCGCAAAGTATCAACCCCACGAGAAGCTATAACTTCTATGGGTAAACAACTTTCAAAAAATTTAGCATTTTTTTCAAATTCTTTGCATTCAATTCTAGGGGCATTTATCAAGATATTATAAAACGTCTCATATTGTTCTTTGTTCATCGGACAATTTATATAAGAAGCTTCACCTTTATCATATCTTGAAGCATAAAAAGCTTTATCAAAGTTTATGCTCTCTTTTTCTACAATTGGAGCAATTGCATCAAAGAAATGTAAATGTTCTTCTCCAGTAAATTTTTTTATATCATCAGCCAATTTTTGAGAAGTTAAAGGTCCAGATGCAATTATACATGGAGCATCTATTGGAATTTTTTCTATTTCTTCTCTAATTAAATTAATATTTGCATTATTTGAAATCAAATCCGTTACTTCTTTAGAAAAACCTTCTCTATCAATAGCTAAAGCATTTCCAGCAGGAACAGAGTTTTTTATAGCAACTTCTATTGATTTACCACCTAGAAATTGCATTTCTTTTTTAAGTAATCCACTAGCATTTGTTATATCACTTGAACCCAATGAATTAGAACAAACAAATTCTGCAAGTTTTTCTGTTTTATGTGCTTGCGTATTTACATTAGGGCGCATTTCATACAAATCAACTTCAAAACCTCTTTGCGCTAATTGCAAAGCAGCTTCTGACCCTGCTAATCCCCCACCAACAACAATAACTTTCATTATGTTAAAGCCATATCCTCAAATGATTTTGTATCATCATAGTTATACATATAAATAAAAGTATATAAAATATCTGTTGCAAAATTCTTTGAACCTAATTCTAACATATATTTCAAAGCTTCTTTTGTATTATAAACTTTATGCGCAGTTTTATTAAAAACTAAATTATCAAAATAATTACATAAAGAAACAATTTGTGTTTCAACCGAAATCGATTCTCCTGATTTTCCAGCAGGGAAACCTGTTCCGTCATTTTTTTCGTGATGTTCTAAAGCTACTCTTGCTATTCTTTCATTTAAATTCATTTTATTTTTAATAATATTATAACCAATTTTTGTATGAGCTTGGTACAATCTTTGCTCTTGCATTGTCATCCCTTGCTGCTTCTCCAAAATACTTTGGGGCAAACAAGATTTACCTATATCATGCAACAACGCTGCCATCGTAATATCAGAAACAAAATCTTCTGTTTTCCCTAATTTTCTTGCCAACGCGTTTGTTAGCAAAGCAACATTTATAGCATGACTCCTATCATATTCTCCTATAAGTCTAATTTGAGATGAATAAACTGCATTATCTAAAATCTCCATATAATCATGCAGAATTTTATCTCTTAAGTTTTTCATCCGCGGTAAAACATCATCAACTCCAACTTTTGTGATATCGCCCACTGTTGTTTCATAAAAAACTTTTAGCTTTACTTGTTCTTCTGCTGAAAAAACTGAGTTTTTATTTATTTCGGCAACAACATTTTTTATAACAACATCATCTACAGAATATCCGATTTTAACTTCGGGTTTAATTAATTCAATTATAGATTCTGCAATTGGTTCTGGTTCTTTCTCAGGTTCCGGAATTGGCTCTGGTTCTATCGCAGGTGGAACATACTCTTTTTCTTCTGGCTTACGATATATTACATCAATATGTCTTAATTGCAAAAATTTACCAGGAGTTAACACTTCTCCTGCAGCAAAAAGAATTTTATCACCGCTCGTGTAAAGATTAAACGGTAATATTTTATAGCTAATTAATTCTTCTACTGTTATATATTGCATTTCTACTCCTGCTACGCAATAAAATTATATATCATTTTTTAAAAAAAGCTGCACTCCAAATGGAGGATTTTATTTCTTTTCCAATTTTGGTGCTCTTCGAGTTTCTAAAATTACCATCAAAACAGAAATATCTGCTGGCTTTACTCCACCTATTCTCGCAGCTTGCGCTAACGTTACAGGTCTGATTTTTTCTAACTTATCTTTTGTTTCTGTTGAAATTTGCGCAATCGCTCTATAATCAATATCTTCTGGAATTTTAATTTTTTCCAATTTATCCGAAATATCTATTTGTTCCTGTTGACGTTTTAAATAACCATCATATTTAAGCTCAATTTCAACTTGCTCATAAACCTCTTTTGACAAATTCAATTCATTAGTTTTCTGATGTAATTCTTTCAAAACTTCATAGCTTAAATTAGGACGTTTAATTAATTCTGCTAGTTTTTTCCCTCTATCTAACGTTTCATCATATTTAGATAAAATATTTAAAACATCCTCTGTTACAGATAACTTAGTAGTTTTAAGTCTTTCTATTTCTGTTTCAATTGCATTTTTTTTGTTTAAAAACATTTGATAACGTAAATCACTAATTAAACCAACTTTTTTACCAATTTCCGTAAGTCTCAAATCTGCATTATCTTGCCTTAAAATCAAACGGTATTCTGAACGTGAAGTAAGCATACGATAAGGCTCATCAATATCTTTTGTAACTAAATCATCAATTAATGTACCAATATAAGAAGACATTCTTGATAGTGTTATCATTTCTTTTTTATCATTGTACAAAGAGGCATTAATCCCAGCGATTAAACCTTGAGCTGCCGCTTCCTCATATCCGCTTGTACCATTAATTTGTCCGGCGCAGAATAAACC
Organism: Candidatus Gastranaerophilaceae bacterium; assembly: GCA_045638605.1. Lineage (GTDB taxonomy): Bacteria > Cyanobacteriota > Vampirovibrionia > Gastranaerophilales > Gastranaerophilaceae > RGIG2134. The sequence continues at coordinate 82,283 of JAZUBS010000012.1, read as the reverse complement.
TTTAATTTTTTTAGTCATTAATGTATGACTTAATTGTACAGCCGGAACATAATCATATTCAACAGCGTAGGCTGGTTTAATAACATGAACATTTTCAAGCCCCGGTAAAGTTCTCAACATATCAATCTGTGCCAAAGCTGGTAAACTTGTAGAAAAACCTTGAACATAAACTTCGTATGTATCTTTTCCTTCAGGTTCAATAAATATATGATGTGAAGGATTTTGCGCAAATCGTACAATTTTATCTTCAATAGATGGACAATATCTTGGACCTTTTCCATGGATAAGTCCTGTATACATTGGCGATTTATCAAGGTTTTGACGAATTACTTCATGTGTTTTTTCATTAGTTCTTGTCAAATAACAAGGAATTTGAGGACGAATTGGTCTATTTGGCAAAAATGAGAAGAAATTAAGTTCTTCATCCCCTGGTTGAATAATCATTTTATCGTAATTAATTGTCCGACTATCAACTCTTGCCGGCGTTCCTGTTTTTAATTTTTTAACTTCAAGTCCATGTTTTCTTAAACTATCAGATAAGCCAATTGCAGAAGCTTCGCCTAGTCTGCCTGCTTGAATTGATTGTAACCCAATCCAGATTTTTCCTTCTAAAGAAGTTCCAGTTGTTAAAATAACGGCATTAGCTTTATATTCTAATCCTAATTCATCAACAATACCAACAACTTTATTATTTTCTACTAATAAAGCTGTGACCATACATTGTTTAAGTCTGATATTTTGTTCAGCTTCAATCAAATGACGCATAAAACGCATATATTCTTTTTTGTCAGACTGTGCTCGTAATGCTCTTACGGCAGGACCTTTAGAACGATTGAGCATTTTCATTTGAATATAAGTAGCATCAGTTACAACACCCATAACTCCACCCAGCGCATCAATTTCTCTTACCAAACAAGATTTAGCTGGTCCGCCAATTGCCGGATTACATGGCATTAGAGCAATGTTTTCAATATTTAAAGTTGTTAATAAAACTTTTTGTCCTAATCGCGCAGCACTAACTGCCGCCTCACAGCCGGCATGTCCTGCACCTACCACTATTACGTCATAATTAAACATAATTAAATTATAGCCTAAAGAAGTTTTATGTAAAATTTTTAATTATCTTATTTTTACATAAGTTGTGAGTGGGATGTTTTTAGGACGGGTTTCGTTGCCCTGCGAAACATAAGGGCTTCCTCCTCGCACAACATCTGTAGTATTTACTGGGTTTCTAGTTCCAGTTGTGAATATATTTCTATACCAATCACCCCAACTTGCCTTTTTATCTGATTTTTTTAAAGTAACCGTATGGACATGTGATTGAATAGACTGTTCTTGAGGTCTATTTCTTGGATTTGAATCGTCTGCAACTCTAAAAAATTGTCCACCCCAGCCTAGTTCGGTAACATTTTGCCATGTATCATCTGGACAAGTTGCTAAATTAAAAAACGCAATCGTTCCTACAGGAACACCTGTATTATCAACGTTTTCCAACACCCCCATGCGTTCTTCCAAGTCGTTCATTCGTTCCAACAAATCTTGGTTTCTGCTATTAATAAAAAAACCCTAAGGAAAAACCTTAGAGCTTTTTTAAAATCAATATTAAAAAAATTAACCTTTAATTTGACCCATAACTTCTTCTGCGAAGTTTTCTTGTTTTTTCTCAAGACCTTCACCAAGCATAAATCTTGTGAATTCTTTAATTTCCATTTTACCAGAAATCAATTGTTCAATTGTTTGGTTAGGATCTTTAACAAATGGTTGTTCGATAAGACATCTTTGAGCCATCAATTTGTTAACACGACCTTCAACGATTTTTGCTCTGATTTGTTCAGGTTTATTTGCCAAATCTTCTTTACCCATTTCAATTCTTGTTTCTTCTTCGATTACAGAAGCAGGGATTTGAGCTCTTGAAACGAATTCAGGAGCAGAAGATGCGATATGTAAGCAAATATCTTTAATCATTGTTTCTTCGTTTTCAGAAGCATTTAACAATACACCGATTTTTGAATTGTGAATGTATGTTCCAATATTACCTTCATAACGAACAAATCTTCTCAAAGTGATTTTTTCACCAATTGTTGCGATTTTTTCTTTAATTAATTCTTCAACAGTAGAACCAGAAGTTGTTTTAGCTGCGTTTAAAGCTGCAACATCTGCTGGGTTTTCTTTAGCAACAATTTGAGCAATTTCGTTAGCCAAAGCTTTAAATTCTTCGTTTTTAGCTACGAAGTCAGTTTCACAGTTGATTTCAACCATAGCACCAACGCCATCTGCAACATAAGAAGCTACAACCCCTTCAGCTGCAATTCTTCCCATTTTTTTATCAGCAGACGCAATACCTTTTTGTCTAAGGTATTCCATAGCTTTTTCCATATCTCCATTGTGTTCAACCAATGCTTTTTTAGCATCCATAATACCTGCACCGGTTTTTTCTCTAAGTTCTTTAACTTGAGCTGCACTAAATGTCATGTTCTCTATCTCCTTTTTAAAATTCAAATAAGGGGAAAACCCTACCATAAGGGTTTTCCCAAATTTTTTTATTAAGCTTCTACTTCAGCAACGCCTGCATCTTCTGCGGTAATTGTTTCAACTTTTGCAGAAGATTTAACTGCTTTTGCTTCTCTTAATTGTTTACCTTCTAAAGCTGCATCTGCTAATTTAGAAGCAACCAATTTAATAGAACGGATAGCATCATCGTTACCAGGGATAACGTATTGGATGCCATCTGGATTAGCATTTGTATCAGCTAAACAAACAACAGGGATGTTTAATTTGTTAGCTTCTTGGATAGCGATAAGTTCTTTTTGTTGGTCAACAACAAAAATTAAATCTGGCAATCCTCTCATTTCTTTGATACCGCCTAAAGATTTGCTTAATTTAGCTAATTGTCTAGAAATTTGAGCAACTTCTTTTTTAGGTAATTTTTCGATATGACCAGATTCAACGAACTCTTCCAATTCTCTAAGTTTGTTAACACGAGAACGGATAGTTTCAAAATTAGTAAGCATACCGCCTAACCATCTTCTGTTAATATAATAAAGACCTGCTCTTTGAGCTTCTTCTTTAATTACATCAGTAGCTTGTTTTTTTGTACCAACAAAAAGGATGTTTCTTCCTCTTGCAGCAGCATCTCTAACTGCTGTACAAGCGTTATCAAGCAAATCAACAGTTTTTCTTAAATCAATAACGTAAATTCCGTTTTTTGCACCGAAAATATACTGTTTCATTTTTGGGTTCCAGCGTTGTGTTTGGTGACCAAAGTGTACACCTGCTTCTAAAAGCTCAATTAATGATGCTTGTGACATTGTTTTCTCCTTGTTTTACTAATACGCACAACTTGAAAAGTATCATTCATATTTGGGTTAATTTATGAACTAAGCTCACGCCTATCATACTAATCAACTTGCAACAACAGCATAATATAAACATGAAGAAATTTAAAGAAAAATTAAAAAAACTTAAAAAATCAAAAAAAGGTAAAGTCTTCAACTAAGTGCAACACTTAAAAATTGCATTATTTCAGCAAACAAGGTATGCAAAAACACCCTCCTCTCCTCCCTGTCCATATCGTCATGCCAAACTCGTTTGAGCATCTATCGCAAAGACCTGCGAAAAACTTTTATTTGTTTATTTCCTTCGCTTAACCTTGCGGTGCGTCAAAACGACGCACCCTACATCTATTTGCTCCCATAATTCTTGGATTGCATTCATTAGGGATGCCGAAACGAGTTCGGCATGACGATTTGGGGAAATGTAGGATGCAATTTATTGCACCAATTCCACCAAAAAAACATTGCTAATTTACCCAAAATTTGATAATATGTAAACGTTAGAAAACACAAAAAAGGAGATAATAAAATATGTCTAAAATGCAAGCAGGTGTTGAGGGGGCAATTGCTAGTCCGATAAATTCTCCTTTGTGTCAAAAATTTTCCCTCAAATTAAAAAACAATCATAAAAATAGCAAAAAAGCCTTTTCAGTAGCAGAAGCAATGATAGCCTTGTTAATTGGTAGTTTGGCGCTTGGTATGGCTGCGCCTATGATAACCAAGCAAATTAAGCAAAACAATTTTACAGATACTCAATTTCGAGTTTTAAACAGAGAAAATGATGATATATTAAACCGAATTACCGAATTAGAAAATCGAATTGAAGAACTAGAAAATGAAGACAACTCAATTCCTACTGGTGCTGTTATGTTCTTTAATAGTACTGTTACTCCGGAATCAAATACCAATCCATGTCCTACCGGTTGGACAAAAATTGATGACAACTGGAACGGACGTTTCCCTAGATTTGCAGGAAGTTATACCGTGTTGAGTTATAATACATCAACTCAAAAATTGAACACAACAGGAACTTCACAAACATTAAGCGTTGGCGCAGTTCAAGAGGATGCGATTAGAAATATTAATGGTTATGGACCAGCGCTAATTTATTATCATGAGGATTCATATGTTAAATAGACGGGATTATCAGGACCATTTTATAAAAAATATGATTCCAATAATTCTACTGGTGGAGTAAGGGGTGCAGGAAATTTGGGTAAACCTTTGAACGCTAATATTTTAGGGTTTGATTCTTCTAAAAGTGTGCCAATAGCTGTAGAAAACCGCCCAAAATCAGTTGCATTGTTAGGCTGTGTAAAAAATTAAACAAACAAAAAGGCTCATTGAGCCTTTTTTATTTTTGTGATAAGTTATTTTTGTAGGTTTTGGAATGTGTAAAAAATGACTTTAGAAACAAATTTAATTAAAAATATTCTCGAAGAAAAAGAAATTAATAATTTAAGTCCATTCGCAGCAAAAAGCAAATTTTCTAAAGGGCGTAAGGTTGAAGAAAAACCTTGTTCTATTAGAACAGAGTTTCAAAGGGATAGAGATAGAATATTACATTCTAAAGCTTTTCGTAGGCTTAAGCATAAAACACAAGTCTTTTTTGCACCAAATGATGACCATTACAGAACCCGTTTAACTCACACTTTAGAAGTTGCTCAAGTTTCAAGAACAATTGCAAAAGCATTAAATCTAAATGAAGATTTAGTTGAAGCTATTGCTTTAGGTCATGATGTTGGACATACTCCATTTGGACACAGTGGAGAAAGTGTTTTAGACAATATTATGACTAATGGTTTTAATCATAATGAAAATAGTGTTCGTGTAGTTTCTGTTATTGAAGATTTAAATCTAACAGATGAAACATTAAACGGTATTCTTTGTCATTCTTATGCTTGGGAACCAGCTTATACTTTAGAAGGACAGATTGTTCAAATAGCGGATAAAATTGCTTATATAAACCATGATATTGATGATTCTTTGCGTGCAGGAATTATTCGTATCGAAGATATGCCCAAAGACTGTATCCAATATTTTTCACCCCGTAGACAAGAAAGATTTTCAAAAATGGTCTATAATCTTGTTGAGAACAGTATGGACAAAAACAAAATTGAAATGGATGAAGAATGCTTGGGCTATATGAATAAACTTAGAAGCTGGATGTTTGAAAATGTTTATTTAAATAGTGTTGCAAAAGCCGAGGAAGATAAAGCAAAACGTATAATTAGAGAACTTTTTGAACATTACATGCATTTACTTGAAATTTATGCCATAAATTATGACGAAATAAAAGCACAACAAACAGTATGTGATTATATTTCTGGTATGACAGATACGTATATTGTTCAGAAATATAATCAAAATTTTATTCCAAAATCACTGGCTCGTTTTGATGACGATGATTTCTTATTCAGATTTGCAAAATTAAACGGACTTACCAATGTCAATGAATAATATAGATATAGCCCAACAGATTAAAGATAAACTTGATATCCTTGATGTGGTATCAAGAACTGTTATCTTGAAGAAAAAAGGTCAAAATTATTGGGGTTTGTGCCCATTTCATAAAGAAAAAACACCATCATTTAGCGTAAATCCTTCAAAAGGGATTTATAAATGTTTTTCTTGTGGGGAAGGTGGAGACGTTTTAAGTTTTTTAATGAAAACTCAAAATAAAAACTTTATGGAAGTTATAAAAGATGAGGCGCAAGCTTTAGGGATTGAACTTCCTAAAAATATTGGCGGTTCACCGGAAAAAAAAGAATTAAAACAACAAATTTTAAATGCGCTTAAAGACGCATGTGATTTTTATAATTTAAACTTAACATCTTCTCCAAGTGCACAAAAAGCCTTAGAGTACGTAAAAGAAGATAGGGGTTTAAGTGATGAAGTCATATCTACATACAAACTCGGATATGCTCCAAATGCTTATGATGATTTATATAAAAGATTTCAAGGTAAATATTCAAACCAAGTTTTAGAAGAGTCAGGTTTAGTTATCAAACGTGAACGTGAAGCCGGATATGTAGATAGGTTTAGGCATAGAGTTATTATTCCGATTTTTGATGAAAACGGAAATGTTGTTGCTTTTGGTGCAAGGGCACTGGATGGGCAAGAACCCAAATATTTAAATTCACCGGAAAATCCTGTCTATAACAAAAGTAAAACATTGTACGGACTTTATCATGCAAAAGAAACGGTAAAAGAAGAAGATGCAGTAATTATTATGGAAGGTTATTTCGACGTAATTTCAACCCAAGCAAGTGGAATTAAAAATTGTGTAGCCTCATGCGGAACTTCTTTAACATCAGGACATATTAATTTAATATCACGTTATAGCAAATCAAGAAAAATATTCCTCGCATTTGACACGGATAATGCAGGGATAAAAGCAACACAACGAGGAGCAGAAGTTATTAAAGAAGCTTTTTGTGGTTTAGGTGAAATTAAACAATTTGATGAAATACAATCTTCTTTAAACGATGAAAAATATGCTTGTGAAATTCGAGTTGTTTCTCCACCGGAAGGAAAAGACCCCGATGAGTTTATTCGAGCAAACGGTGCTGATGCTTATAGAAAATATTTGAATAAAGCCCAGTTGCTTTTAGATTTTGAGATTGATTTGGCTTTAAAAGATTACAATAAAAACATGCCTGTAAGTGACAAATTAAAACTCGTTAAAGGTGTAATTCCAATTTTAAATAACATTCAAAATACAATTGCACGAAATGAATATGTAAAAATTGTTGCTGAAAGACTAAATATACCAGAAACAGATTTACTCAAAGAACTGCGTAGCGCGAGCACTTTGACAATAAAACCTTTTGTAAAAGAAACACCAATTGTTAAGAAAAGTATCAGTTTATACGAAAAAGCGGAAAGAAATTTATTGTCCATGTATTTAATAAGCAGAAGTCAACTTCTTCCCTCTCAAATATCAAATATCTTAATAAATGAAGAACTTGATGACGAAACGTTAAATTATATTAAAAATACGATTGACAAACTCTCAAGTGAGGTAAATAATGTAGAAGAATTAATCGAAACACTTTATAATGCTTTTGCGGAAGATAATGATATTAAAAATATAATAACAGATTTAATAGAATTGGCAAAACCGTACGATGGACTATCTGCAACGGATTTACGTTTTGCAATCGATGAAAACTTACAAAAGATTAGACGGTTTAGACAGCGCCAAGAGCAGGAAAAGATTAGACAAACATACAAGCATATTGATGACGATGATGTACAAGCAGTACAAATTCAAATCGAACTTAAAGAAAGATTAAAAAATAGGTTAAGAACTGGAGAAAATAATTAATGAGCAGAAAAAGAATGTCAGACGATTCAGTAGTAAGTGTTTTAGACGAAACAGATGCAGCCGATGATATTATGGATGTAGGTGCTTACGGCACAGAAGAACACGAAATTACTACGGACAACATTGATGCAATTATCAGCACTCGAAAAGTTAGTAATCCAATTATAGATGATATCTATTCTTCAGACGCGGATAGTGAAGAAGATTCTCAAGATATTACAATGCCAAAAGGCTTAGCACTAGATGATCCTGTCAGAATGTATTTAAGAGAAATTGGTCGCATTAAATTATTGACAGCAGATGAAGAAATTAATCTTGCTAGAAAAATTATTGAAGGTGGAGCCGCTGGCGTTCACGCTAAAAAGAAACTAGTTCAAGCAAACTTGCGTTTGGTTGTTAGTATTGCTAAAAAATATGTTGGTCGCGGTATGTTGTTCTTAGACCTTATTCAAGAAGGTAATTTAGGTCTTATTAGAGCAGCTGAAAAATTCGACCACGAAAGAGGATACAAATTCTCTACTTATGCAACTTGGTGGATTAGACAAGCTATCACTCGTGCAATTGCTGATCAAGCTAGAACAATTCGTATACCAGTTCATATGGTTGAAACTATCAATAAATTGAAAAAAGTTACAAGAAAACTAGCTCAAGAATTGTCTAGAAAACCAACAGAAGACGAACTTGCAGCAGAAATGAATATTTCTATCGGCAAATTGAGAGAAATTATCAAAGTTGCGCAAGAGCCTCTATCTTTAGAAACACCAATTGGTAAAGAAGAAGATTCTCGTTTAGGTGATTTTATTGAAGATAAAGACGCAGATGCTCCTGTTAAAACAGTTGCTCACGAACTTTTAAGAGAAGATTTAGCAGAAGTTTTATCAGGTTTATCACCTCGCGAAAGAGACGTTTTGAGATTACGTTTTGGTATGGACGATGGCCGTCAAAGAACTTTAGAAGAAGTAGGTCAATTATTCGGCGTTACTCGTGAACGTATTAGACAAATCGAGGCTAAAGCGTTAAGAAAACTTCGTCATCCAAACAGAAGTAAACGTCTTAAAGAATATATCGAACAATAGTTCAAAACATAGCACATATCAACAATTCAAAAAACGACCTTCAATAGGTCGTTTTTGATTATTACACAAAAAATAAGAGGTAGCATAAGCTACCCCTTATCCGATATCAACGATATTTTATTTTTCTTCTTCTTTCTTGATATTTGTATATCCTACAATATCTACAAGAACTGATTTATAAAGTTCTCTGACATCACCTTCAAACTTAGAAGTACTTGACTTACCTTGAGCTACTCTAGCCAAGCCATCTGTGCCGACCCTAATCAAACCAGTTTTCAAACAAGCTTGTTTTACTTTGTCATCAGTTGCTTTATTGTATGCATCGAGTACTTGTTGTGCAGTTAAGCTTGCAAATTTCCATCCGTTAGTTTTGAAACCAACTGCAGCCATGATATCAGCACCTTCACGAAGGTCATTAAACAATTCTTTGTTTTCGTAGTCTTCTTTAGTTGTGATACCAAACTCAGCCAAATCTTGTCTATTTACCGAGCTTCCACCTGCTGCGTTCAACAATACCATTGTCATATCGTCATATTTTTTACCATTTTCATTTGTCAATGCATATGCAGGGTTTTCCGCGCTCATTGTTCCATCATTATTCTTTTTGCCATAATACCAAGTATTATTTAATTCATATCCGACTAATGAAGCGTATGCAGCATCTGTTTGAAGTTTATCAAGTTTAGCAGAAGTAATATTACCTTTTTCATCAGATATCATCTTTTTAATATCATTTAATGTAAGTGTTTTATCTTTTGCGTATGCTTTTCTGCCGGAACCTGTTGCCGCTAATTCATAAGCAAATGTCATTTCAAATCCGTCAGTAAAGTTGCTCAAGATACCTTTAACCAATGGTTTATCAGTATTGTTATACAACTTTTTAATTTCATCTGCTGTTAATACAGTGTCACCATTCAAGTTGATTTCATTGAAGAACTCTTCTGCTTTCATGATTTCACCTTTTGGCATAGACATATCCAGTTTACCATTTTTATAAGTATCTAATTTTACTGAATTACCATCTTTATCAAAAGTTTCGATTGTTTGCAATGTAGTAGGAACTGACAAGTCATCGTATTGAGCAATTGATTTTGTTCCGTCTGCATTAACTGTTTCAGCAACGTCTTTGTCAAAGTCATATGTTATTGTTGAAACTACATTGCCATCAACATCTTTTAATTCAGATGAAATTGGTTTTTTAGTATTAGAAGTTACATCATCATATTTATCTACTTGAACAGAGCCATCTTCGTTTGTTGTTGTAATAGTATTATTTTCTTTATCAACTTTTACATTTTCAGCAACTGTTCCATCTGGTTTAGTTGTTGTAGTACTATTTTCGATAGGATTTTTAACTGTTACATCATCATATTCTTTAACGGTTTTATTTCCTTCTGCGTCAGTAGTTGTGATTGTATTTTTCACAAAATCAATCATTTTTGTTGATGCAACATTTCCGTTGTTATCATATGTATATTCAATTTTTGCTAAAGTTTTACCGTCATCTTTTTTAGTAATACTTGCTAAAGTTCCATCCGCATTTGTTTTTGACAAATAAGCTTGAGAATTATAGCTCATACCCATTGTTGAACCATTTTGCTGAACTTTTTTGAATGTAGTTTCTGCCGGTAAGTCAAAGGCTTTAATTGTTGCTTCCATTTGAGCTTTTTGTGAATCATTTGGCTCAGTCACAGACTGCCAAGCACTTGGTTTTTCCGGAGGTGTTAAATCTTGAATTTCTCCGTTAGCTTTTTCTACGTCGAGGATCGCTTCGTTGAAGAAGTTTCCTTCTACTTTAGTAGTTACTTCATCGCTTCCAGTTTCACCGTAAATATAGTTTCCGGTTCCTGTTGTAATTGTGATATCATCATCACCGCCGTTTGTATGACTTGTATCACCGTGAATATTGTTATCTGTACCTTGAATTTCAATAGCATCTTCTGAGTTACTACCGAAGAATGAGTTTCTGTCACCTTTGATAACTACATCTGTATATTTACCATCACCGGTTGTATTATCTTCAGAAACAACTGTAATGTTCCATCCGTTTGATTCAAATACTGTTCTACCGTCTTCTGCTTTATAGTAAACAAGTTTTTGAGTAGGCTCAGCACTTGAACCTGTTTTTTTGTAAACACGATATTTAATACCGTCAAATTCAATATCTGTATCTTCTTCTGTTTCGCCACCGTTTGGTTCATCAGGTCCTGGGAACCAATCAGGTTTTTCCAATGTATTTTCAATTTCATGGTCAGTAATTGCACCATCTTTATAAATACCGTCACCCACTGCTGTGTTGTTTTCACCACTGACAACTACATTATCACCTTTAATGTATAATTCATCGTCACCTGTGAAACCGACACCCAAAGTATTATCACTATTGATGTTAAATAATTGGTCGTCACCTCTCCACAAATCAGTGAATGCGTTGTCGCCTTCGATATAGACTTTGTCATCGCCATCACCCATTAATGCACGGTTGTCATTACCAACTAAATAAGCAATATCATCACCTAATCCAAGGTCTAATTCGACGTTTTCACCATTAATTTGGATTTTATCGTCTTGAAGTTTTCCGGAAATATCCTGAATTCTCCAATCACTACCGTTCATTTCAATGTATTTTTCACCTTGTTTATTTGTTTTCACTTCATAGGCTAATGTGTTTCCGTCTGCGCCTTTGTTAGTAACTAAATATTTATTATCTCCAATCAATAATTCTTGAGCATCACCTGCTTTTGAAGTTAAGACATCTTTTAAACCGTCAGGCAATTCACCATTTTCTGCAGCGCCTGTTGGTTCTTCTACATTATAAGCTTTTAAGAAGTCTTCCAAAACGTCGCCTAAGTCGTTATCAGCTTTATCAAGTTCTACCAACTTAGCAATCATATCAGCTTCTTTTGCTTTACCTTTATCATTTACTGTACCATCTGCATTATAATCGCTTGGATATAAGAAAGATGTGCCTTCTCTTTGACGCGCATATTCTAATAAGAGTTCATAATCACCTTCTTTATCTAATTTTGCATGAACGTCATTTGCACGCATTTCGTCAAATTCATGCATTCTTTGTTCTTGTTCAGGTGTTAATGGTTGTGGAATATACGGACGAATAATGTCTTCTTCCACTGGTTCATCTTTTTTGTAAGTTGTCATAAATGCGTCAAATTTATCAAAATCTTCTGCAAATGTTGTATCTTCAGCGTCTAATTCTTTCCATATTTCAATTAATTCCTTTACATCAAGGTTTTGCGCTTCTGTAGACCAACTGTCGCTACGATTTGATACTTCGTAATACTGCATCGTATTAAACAATGTTTCATCATCATTAATTTGAGAATTGCTAGTATCACCTAATTGTGAGTGAATTGCCTTCCATTCATCACTACCTACGATCATTTTTTGAATGTTGTTGATACCGTTAATTGTCATTTTCCTTTTTCTCCTTAGCTACGCTACTGTTATATGTCATGTTTTATCGGCACATTGAGAAAAAAACTTGAATTATTTTTTTAAAAAAATTTTCCACATGCACCTCTATCTCAACAATGACGTAGAAAAACCCAACTTAACATAAGTTAATACTTGGCTAAAATATAAAATCATGCAAAACCTAATACCCATCATGCTTTTAGGACAAATTGTAAATCTTTCTCAACATGAATAGCAAATAAAAATATTTAGGGATATTATAGAAAACATATGATAAGTTTAATCGAAAAAGAAAAACAAAACGAAAACATAAAATTATCGAAACCAGATTTTTCGACAAAAACAGGACGAGAATTTCTCGCTTTTTATTTACAGGCAAAATTAAAGAAAATTTTATCACACGACAAAAAAAATGAAATCCCAATTTTTAAAGAAGTTTGTCCAGACTTTATTTCAGGATTTTCAAGACGATTAATAGATAATCCGACCCAACGTATTATGATTGCACTAACTGGGGAAAGTGCTAGCGGAAAAACAACAATCTGTAAAACAATACAAGAGGCTATTAATAAATTTGATATGCCTATTGAAATAATTAGTGCGGATAATTACTTTAATGATATTTCAAAATTAATAAAAAAACACGGTAGCTTTGATGCGCTTAGAGACCACGGTTATGATGTTGATTCCCCTGAAAGTTTTCAGCTAAATCAATTAAAAGAAGATTTAATTAAGCTTAAAAATGGCGAAGACGTTAGAATTCCTCAATATTTAGTGAACGGAACCGGTGTTAGTATTCCTAATGCAATTCCTAAACAATCTAAAAAAATCATTGTTGTAGAAGGAATTGCAACTGTTTACAAAGATATTAAAGATATTTTTGATATAAAAATATTCGTTGATATTGATAAAAAACTACAAAAACGTTGGTTTTTAAACCGTGCCACCGAGCGAAATCAAGACGATGAAAATGCACTTAAACATTGGGATTATATTCAAATCGCGTCAGAAAAATATGTTCAACCACAAAAAAATGAATGTGATGTTATTATAAATGGCGAATCTCACCTTATTTATTACAAGCAATTTTTAGAATATATGTACACCGTAACAAATAGTTTTACTGCTTAAATTTATTTAACTACTTTTAAATTTGCTTTTTCTAATCTTTTTTGAAGAGAAATTTTTTGTTTTAAAATAGATAAATTACTTAATTGTATTTCTCTAAAATCATTCTCTGACAATACATATTTAGATTTTTCAATAATTCTTTGTGCTTCCAAATATTTTTTTTGTTTCACTAAAACTGTAAATTTTAAATCAATTAACCCCTTATTCAAAGGACTAAATTTAGAAAAACCAACATCAAAAGCCTTTTCTATATATTCTAAAGCTTTATCATTTTGACCTTTCATCTCATAAATATTAGCAAGCCCCGCCAAAACTTTAACATTATCAGGTGAATATGTTTCTGCTAATAAATAAAACCCTAACGCGCTCTCTAACTCACCCTCTATTACATCTATATTTGCACGCATTAATAAAGCTTTTATCATTTGGGGCGAAAACATTAAAGCTTTTTCTAATTTTTCTATAGCATCATTAATCTTACCAAAATAGAAAAAATCATCTTCCGCTTCACGAAATAACTTTTCAGCTCGAATGTCAACAATAAACTTACGATTTTTTTCTAATGTTGTATTTAACATCTCTTCCCCTAATAGTCTTATACAATGATAACCTTGACATCAGCTTAAAGTCTATAGAAATTTTTAATCTAATTTACAAAAAACATGTCAAAAGGCATGTACGACATGGCTTTTGACATGTTAAGTGTAAACTTTACAATATTTAATATAAAAGAAGAAAAAAGCAAAAGCCATGCTAGGCATGGCTTTCAACATCTTAAAAAAAATTAATATTACCAACGAAAATCGTCTAAAACATGTTCATCTTGCCATGCTGCTTTTATTTCACTTTCATGACTTGGCATGACCTTTGATAGTGACTCTTTTTTACTTGGTTGAGAAACATAACTTTTTTTTACACCTTTGTGTTCTTCTTTTTGATTAATGTTTTGATTAGCTAATGTATTCATAACTTCACTCCTTCACAGTCCTTCCATTATACATAAAACAAAACAAATGTAAAAATTTCTTTTATTATTATTTTTGTAACAAAAATTAACACACAAAAAACACATATTTTTTACAGTCTTAATAAAATTTTGTATAATATTAATTATATTTAATGAGGAAAAAATGTTTAAGAATATTATTACTGAAAATACAAATAAAAAAACAAAAAATATTGATATAGTCCCTACAATAAAACTTGTAGAAATGATTAACAACGAAGATAAATTTGTAGCAAAGGCTGTTGAAAAAGAAAAGAAAAAAATTGCTGCTGCAATAGATTTAATTTCTGAAAAATTTCTACAAGGAGGAAGACTATTATACTTCGGAGCAGGGACATCAGGTAGATTAGGCGTGCTTGATGCATCAGAATGTCCACCGACGTTTGGAGTTGAACCGACTATGGTTCAAGGCTTTATTGCAGGGGGAGACACCGCTCTTAGAAATGCAATTGAAGGCGCAGAAGACAGCGCAGAAAATGCAATTAACGATTTAATAACAGCTCAAGCCGACACAAAAGATATTGTTGTTGCAATTTCTGCAAGCGGAAATGCTAATTACATTCTTACTTTATTAAAAAACGCTCGAGCTAAAAAAATTAAAACAATAGGAATTTGTAACAACAAAAGTGCTAAAATGAAAGATTTTTCAGATATTTTTATTTGTCCTATTGTTAAAGAAGAAGCAATTGCCGGTTCAACGAGAATGAAATGCGGAACTTCACAAAAAATGGTTTTAAATATGTTATCGACAGGGGCGATGATAAAAATCGGCAAAACTTATCAAAACTATATGATAGATGTAAAACCTACCAACGAAAAACTTAAAAAAAGGGCAATTAACATTGTTTGTGAACTTGCAAATGTTGATAAAAATAAAGCAATAAGAACTCTTGAAGAAACAGATTATGACTTAAAAAAAGCTGTAGTTATTCTATGGCTTAATACTGATATACAAACCGCAGAAAAATTATTAAAAGACAACAATGGAATTTTACGAAATATAAAAAATAATGTTTAATTTATAACATTTTTGTTTTAAAATAACACTATGGAAAGAATTAAGAGTTTTTACGCAAAATTATTACCACTTGATAAGTATATTCTTAAACAAGTAATCGAGATTTTTGTTTTAGGAATTATAATTTTTACGTCAATTGTTTTTGCATCAGACACTTTTATCACTCTTATTAAACAAATTTCTTTATATGGAATTCCTTTTCATATTGCATTAATGATTATAATATTAAATCTTCCTTCTGTAATAGTCATGACAATACCAATGGGGACACTATTTGCAACGGTTATGACTCTAAACAGATTAAGCTTAGCCTCTGAATTAACAGTTATGAGGGCTTGCGGAATTTCTATAACAAGAATAGCAAAGCCAATATTCATTTTTGGTCTTGTTATGGCACTAGTTAGCTTCATCATCAATGAAACAATTGTGCCGGTAACAACACAACAATCCAAAACCTTGGCTCTATGGTCATTAGGACAAAAAAATATTCCTGATGATAAAACCAACTTTACTTTTAAAGAGCTTCAAGACGGTCAATTATTAAAACGTTTATTCTATGTTCAACATTGCAAAGACAAAACCCTATATAATGTAACTGTTTTAGATATGTCAGATAAAAAGACAATCAAAATAATTCAATCCAAAACAGGCGGGGCATCTATTGATGGCTGGGAGTTCAATAAAGGAGCTGTTTATACCGTCTCTACTTCCGGAAATATATTGAACACAACTTGGTTTGGAGACACCGTCGTTGATTTTGGTCTTAATATAAAAGACGAAATGTCTAAAGATGATGCACAACAATACAATTTTATAGCATTAATGAAACATCTCAATGAAAACAAGAACTTAAACAAAAAAGAACGCTCACAAGCCAAAATACAACTTTATGACAAACTTGCGCTGCCAATCACCACATTTGTTTTTGTTCTTGTTGGGGTACCACTTGCAATAACTCCACCAAGGGTTAGGTATAACAGAGGATTTCTATTCTGCATATTAATCATATTTATCTATTATTTAATCAGAGCCCTTTCTATCTCATTTGGTGAATCGCAAACAATTCCGGCATGGTTTGCGGCTTGGCTGCCTAACATTGTCCTTTCTATCTGGGGCGGATACATGTATTACAAAAAAGTTTATACTATTGAATAGTATTTTAAACTCTTACTTTTTTTATAAGAATTTTTTATCTTGATAAAATGAAAGATAAGATAATTCAAGTTTTAAAACATATATCCTTTGCAATATCTATGATAGGAGCAATAAATTGGGGACTTGTTGGTTTTTTCAATTTTGAAATATTTAGCTATTTCTTAGGTGCAGAAACAACAATTTGTAAATTAATCTATATTTTTATAGGATTATGCGCGCTTTTTTCTGCAACATTTGCGGTTACTGAATGTAAATGCCCACAAAATATACATAAATAAAAAAGCTAAAAGAAAATTTTAGCCTTTTTATTAACTTTATTATTAATTATTCTAATCTAAAAAAATCAATTATTGTTTTTTTTAGAGATATCAACGATAGCAGACTCTAACCATTTAGAATTAAATTCTGAAACAAAATTTTCTAAAATTTGATTTGCATTTGTTATTTCTCCTTTATTTAATTTATTAAGAATACTTAATTTCGCACTAGAAAAAACATTATTAAATAATTCTTCATTAAATTTAATTTTTTTCAACGTATAATGATTTTCTGCTAGGTTTTTTAACTTTCCATTAAGTCCATTCATGACTTTGCTTGCAGTATCATAATCTATTTTTTCAGTATTGGTTTTTGCTGTTTTATCTTTAACCAAATCTGATTTTAAAATAAGGTTGCCATTTTCATCCATTGTCATAGCGTCTTGATTAATACCGCTTAAAATATTAGTATGCTTAGCATTAGATTGCGTTTCTTTTTGTGAAATTGTTTTTAATGTTTTATTATATAAATCTATAAAACTTTCGAGATCTTTAGCTGAATCAGCAGTCCCAAAACTTGAACCATCTTGCCCTAAATCTCTATAATCTGCATTTTGGGGCATATTTTGTAAAACTTTTTTTATAACATTAAAATCTAAGTTTAATCCTGCATAATTATGAAAAACACCTTTTATTCGACTTGCAACTATGTCTCTATGACTGCCCTTACCTTGAACGGCTTTATTTAGATTAAAGTTGCGATAATCCCAGACAAGGACCTTCAGGATACTGACTCGTTTCCAATTATTTTTAGGTAATACTAATTTATTTTTCTCATAAAAAGCATTTGCTGAACTTTGTTGTTGTTCAGCTTTACTAATTACACCATCTCCATTTAAATCAAATTTATCAAATCCTGATTTTGTTAATTCAGCATCAAAAAGAGCTTTTTCTTCTCTAGTAATTTTGCCATCCCCATTTTTATCCATTTGATTAAATGTAGTCTGATTAATTTTAATCCCCATTTGTGAATAAAAATCACTCATAACAAAGCTATCCTTTCTTTAAACTAATTACCCAAATATTATCGGCAAATTTAAAGAAAACTTGATACAAGAATTCCTTTTTATTTCTTTTTTTTATTAAAAATGTTATTATGACTGAATTTCAGCGACAACAACTTGTTTTTACATTTTGTTACATTGTTGCAAATTCTTAATACAATAAAGCCCTAAAACTAACTTGTTTTAGGGCTTTATTTACTTATTTATAAAATCTTTTTATAGACTTTCGTTTGTTACATCTTCATATGTTCCAAAGTTTTGGATTAATTCAATTACTAATGTTTCATCAGTTTGTCCCATATAAGGTAGCCCTGGAGTAACTAAACCTGTTACAACGCCAACTTTTTTAGAAGTATTTGAAACATTTTTAATTGCTTCTTCTTGATTTGGAATAGCAGCAATACCGATACCTGACCCAGAACCAGTAGCAGCACTACCCAAAGTAAATCCGCCATGTTTTCCCAAAGAAGCCAATCTAGCCACTGTTAAAACACCTGTTTTATCAATTACTTGACCTGAAACTTTTGCAGTTTTTCCTGTTGGGAAAATGATTTCTTTTAGTTTTGCACTAACTTGTGTTTTTTCATTTAATTCTTGATTAGCGTTTAATAGTTTAACATTTGCAGTAAGCACAGACGCTCTTGGTATTAACAATGAACCTTGTTCTGTGTATACATCGTTAACTACAACAAATTTAACTATATTAGAAGCTTCGTCTAAATCATAAATAAAATCTTCATTAAAAGTTGCTCTCATAACATTGCTTGAAAGAACAATTTTTCTGAAGTTTGAATTATCATCAAGTTCGTCATCATCTTTTTTAGTTTCTTTTTTAACTGCACCTGAAAGTTCTTGAGACAAATATTTATCTTGTACTGAACCCAAAGCCATTCTTAATTTATGAAGAATAACAGCAGCCTCAGCACGATTTAATTTCTTATTTGGCAATAATTCATCTGCTTTTGGATAATTCACGTACATTCCAAGCTCAATTGTTTTTGCATATTGATGAACACCCCAAAATGGAATTTTATCTTTATCTGTGAATTGTTCTAAAATAGTAACATCATCTGCTAATTCTTTAGTGATATGGCTCAAAATTGAAGCAACTTCTGTTTTTGTAATCAAATTATCAGGTCTAAAAGTTCCATCTGGATATCCATACAACAAACCAATTTGTTGTGATTTCAAAATATCATTATAAGCCCAATGCTTATTATTCATATCAGAAAATTTTACAGCTACATCTACTTCTGTAGGTTTATGCCCCAATGCTCTTAAAAGCATAGTATTAAACTCAGCTCTTTTAACTAATGTTTCTGGTCTAAAACTTCCATCCGCATATATTCTTATTATTCCATCTCTAATACAAGCAGCGATTTCTTTTGCTGCCCAATAATTAGTTTTTACATCGGTAACTGTAGCGGCATCAACACTACTTGCCATTAAGAAAATTGCAAATAAAACTGATAAAAATTTTTTCATTTATTTTTCTCCAACTGATTATAATCTTTTAAAAATAGAATAACACTCATAAAAAGTTTTGTAAACTTAATCCAAAGCAGTTTAAAGTAATTTGAATTTTGTAATTCAATAATATATAATTATTAAGTATAGGAGAATATTTTGAAAATCATTAGCGAAGAAAATTTTATAAAAGAACTTGAAAAAAAATATTCCATACATAATTCATTAATAATTTCAAACGACAAAACTTTAAAAAATAAAACAAATTTAAAAACTTTTACCATCAACGAATTATGTGAATATTTAATTAAAAAATCCCCTTTATTGTTCACCCCATACATTACTTCTAAACATGAATGCATTTTTATAATAAATTCCTTAATAAAGGATATTTTTAAAAAAAATAACGCTCTTTTTAATCTAACAAAAACGCCACTCTTTTCAAAAGAAATCCATAATATATTTAAAACATTTTACAATTCTTCTATAAATCCTGAAATTCTTAAAAATTGTATTAAAAAAAATGATTTATCAGAAGAAGATTTTAGTAGATTAAACTTAATTTTAGAAGTTTATGAAGAATATACAAAACAATTTAAAGAACAAAAAATTATTGACCACGAAAATCTTTGCAATGAAACCGTTGACATACTTCAAAAAAATTCTCGTCATTTAGAAATTGTTAAAGAAAACTGTCAAAATATTTTAATTGATAATTCGATTGAACTTACTTTTTCTAACGAAAAACTCTTAAATTTAATTGGCACAAATATAAAGTTAATATCTATCAAAAAAAAATATCAAAATATAATAACTGAAAAGTTTTCTACAAAATATCTACATACCTTAGATAACAACACCCCCCAAAACAGTTCTTTTAGTCTTTTAACGTTCAATGATATTAATGATGAAATCAATTTTATCATACAAACAATAATCCAAAAAATTAATCAAGAAAAATATACTTTTTCTGATTTTATTATAGCACTTGCCAATTCTGACGATTGCAAAACTTTTAATAATATTTTAATGCAAAACAATATTCCAACAAATCATATTCAATCAGACGAAAAATATGATTTATTCATAATAAAATTAAATCAATATTTAAATATTTGTGAAAATAAATATAAATTAACCAACACCCAAAAACTATCTAAATCGACTATCGAACAGCTTCAAGAAGATATAAATTTAAATTTTGAAAATATAATATCAGAAACATTTGAAAATCAATTTATTAAAGATAAGCTATTATTAGCCTTTGGAAAAAATTTAAATCAAAATTTAATTGAATTTATTGAAGAAAATTCAAACCTTTTAACGTTAGAAGATGAAAAAAAATTAAAAGAAGAAATCGATAAAATTAGAGAATTATTTAATTTATACAAACAAAATAACGCTTGCCAATTTATTAGCTGCGCTACTAAAAATTTAAATCTTTCCCTACTTGCAAATAAAAATATTGCCCAAATAATCAAAAAAATAAATTCGTTAGAAAAGATTTTTTCTAAAAAAAATATTTTTGCAACGAACCCACAAATATTAAGAGAAATCATTAATTCTCCATTTAAAAAAAATTCTGACTTTGCAACTGACTGTATTGAAGTAATAACAATTCAAGAAGCTCAAAGCCGATTTTCCAAGATACTTTTTTTACCAAACCTAACAGAAAAAAGTATTCCTATACAAAACAATATCATTCAACTTATTTCACCAGAAGCCAATAATATATTAAATAATGAATTAAAAAAATATGATAAAAATTACAAGTCTTTTATTTTAAATTCTAATGAACAAATCCAAAAATCAGCAAAAGCCTTTATAAATACAATTTCTCAAGGGCAAGAAGAAATTATTTTTTCTACTCACAAATACGAAAACAAAAAACAAGTTATTCCTTCGATATTTTTTGAATATTTAAAAACACTTTTACCAATAGAAAATATTGACCAAACAACAGCACCCAAAGAACAAAATGTAGAAAATAACATATCCTTAAAAGAAAAAACAAATGAAAATATAATCAATGAAAATGATTTACTAAAACTTAGCGCTTCAGGAATTTCTAATTTTCAAACTTGTCCAAGAAAATTTTATTTTGCCAATCTTTTAGGACTTAAAACAACCTCCGCATTTTGCGCAACATATGGAACTATTGTCCATACCATTTTTGAAAATTTTAATAAAAATTATTTAAATTCATATAAAAAAGAAACCCTTTTATCCTTAAGCAATATTTTATTTAACTCTAATACAAACCCACAAACCGCAATCACTGCAGGATTTTCTCAAAAAGATGTTAATCTTATTACAGCTACAGATATGCTAAGCCTTGCAGAAATGAAAATACAGTTTGAGGAAGCATTAGACGAATTAGAAAAATATGGATTTTTTACGCAAATTCCTGATGAAATAATTTGTGAAAAAAGTTTTAAATTTATTCATCCTAGTATTAATAATGTAATTTTTGATGGAAGAATTGATGCAATTTATAAATTCGGCAACGAATACAAAATTATTGACTTTAAAACCGGTGCTGATAAAGCAGAGCTTTCTTATTTAATCAGCGAAAATGGAGTGAACTTTAAAACCAAAACCGGCAAAGAGACAAATGTTGAAATTAAACAAAATCAATATGAATATCAAATCCCTCTTTATTATTTAGCTAGCCAATATAGCGAAGATTTAAATGAAATTAAAGACAAAGTCACGTCAATTGGTCTTTTTTATATCCGCCCTAAAAACAAGCATAATGGAACAAAAACAGATATAATAGAAACAGAAAAAATTGGACAATTTGAAACAAAACTAATCCAAAATTTAAAAGAAACAATTATTGATAAAATAAAAAATAAAGTAGTTTTTACCCCCAAAGCCAATGAAATGTCTTGTAAAAACTGTGCATTTAACAATTTATGTGAATTAAATTTAGAGGAAGAAAATGATTAATATACTTGAAAAACTTACTGAAGAATTAAATAATGCACAAAAAGAAGCAGTAAAAAAACCTATTAACTATTGCACAAAAATAGTTGCAGGTGCAGGAAGTGGGAAAACTAAAATCATATCTAAACGCTTTACTAAATTAATTTATGATTTAATTGCTCAAAACATTGAACAACCTTCCTCTAGAATTTTAGTAATAACATTTACAGACAAAGCCGCAAATGAAATGAAAGAAAGGATAATAAAAGAACTTAATCAAAATAATTTAAATACCTTTGAAGATGAATTATGGATTTCTACTTTCCATGGTTTTTGTAATAAAATTCTAAGACGACATTCAATAGAAGCCAATCTCAGCCCAGATTTTGTACTAGCTGAAGAAACCGAACTTTTTAAAATATATGAAAACATAATAAAAATTTTAAAAAATGATGAATATAATTTTATAGAAAATATTAATGAAATATGCAATGACTTGGATTTGCCTTTAGATATCTTAAAAATTTCTAACCTAAAAAAATTAAGCGCTATTTCTTCTTTAGATGATTTATTTGTAGATATTTTTAATATTATAAAAAAAATTAAATCTTTAGGTTTGACACCAAAAGAATTTTTACAAAAAACAATTAGCTCAACTTTAAATTTTTCAAAAACAATATCTTCTCTTCCTTTTGGTTTTCAAACACCAGAGGATTATGTAATTAATTGGGAAAACCATCTAAAACCTTACACGGATAACTTTTGTGTTTTTGAAAAAGACTCAACTTTTAAAGGCTTAACTCAAAAACCGTTAATATTAGCAAAAAATGGTCAACGAAATGCTGAAAAATGGACAGCAGCAGACAATTTTCCTCAAAACATTTCTAATTTTGAAGAAATAGAAAACTATCTAATAAAAGTAATTGTTCTTATTTATGCCATCTATCAAAACCAGCTAGAAATTAATAATATTACTGATTTTGATGACTTAATCAACAAAACAATATTTGTTTTAAAAAACAATTTATTAGTTCGAGCATACTATCAAAAATATTTTAAACACCTAATTATTGATGAATTTCAAGATACAAACGGTTCTCAACTTGAGCTTATTAAATTATTGCTAAACGATACTGCGCCGAATATAACTTTTGTTGGAGATAGAAAACAATCAATTTATGGTTTTCGTTATGCACAAATGGAAAATTTAGAAGTTTTACATAAATTTATTGAACAGAAATACAAACAAAAATATCCAGAAATAAAATTAGAAACAAACTACCGCTCAACATCACATGTTCTTGATATTGTAAATTACGTCACAGAAGAATATTTACAATTAGATGAAAAACTTAATGCCTGTGAGGCAAAAACATTAGATGAAGAAAGAAAATTTGTAATTAATGCAGAATTAAAAAACTGTGAAAATGCGATTTTTAGAAAAGAATTAGAAGCTAAATATATTGCGCAAAAAATACAAACCTTGAAAAAAGAACAAAATGCGAAATATAAAGACTTTGCTATCCTCGTAAAATCCCACTCTCAATCTGAATTAATAGAAAGAATATTAACTAAATATGGAATTCCTTCTATTAAGAAAACTAACAAAGGTTTTTTCGAGCATTCTACAATTAAAAATGCTAAAGCAGCGTTAAAATTAATACAAAACCCATATGATGAAATAGCACTAACTCGTATTCTTAAAATAAATCTTTCGGATAAAGAATTGTATAATATAAAAAACGAAACAGATGAAAAATATAAAAAAATCTTTGAAGAAAACAAAGAAAAATATCCTAATTTTTGCGAAAAAACTTTAAAATTAATTGAAAAAAATGAAAAAATCCCTCAAGCTTTAAACAAAATTTACGAAGTTTTAAATAACATCATAAAAAATAAAAACAAAAAACCACTATTATTTCTTTTTAACTCTTTTGCAAAACATATTTCTCTATTTGAAGCCACAACACAAACAGAAGAATTTCAATCAAATATAAAACTACGAATTTTTGAAAAAATAATATCTGATTATGAACAAAATAAAAGATTTACAACTATAAACAATTTTCTTGAATACTTAGAAAAAATAGAAGAAGATAGAACTTTTGAACTTCCAGATGTTTTGTCTGTAGATATAGATGCGGTTCAAATAATGACAATTCACGCATCCAAAGGTTTAGAATTCCCTTATACGTTTATTTGTTCTCTATCCAATAGCGGAAGAAAAACTGATGGAAAAATCATCTTAGATTTACAATATGGAAACAAACCCGGTTTTGGTTTAATCATTACCCAGCTTAACGGACAAGACTCCCCTAAAAATCTTGTATATAAAGAAATTTGGCAAAAACCAAGAGATTTAAACGAAGCAATAAGACTTTTTTATGTAGCAACTTCTCGAGCAGAAAAATATTTAAATATCATAACATTTGAAGAAAAAGGAAGCTCAAAACCCGCCTTTTATACAAAAGATTTTCCTAATTTTATTTTAAAAAAAGAAATTTTAGAAGAAAATATTAATCCTGCTAAAGACGCAATCAAACTACCTAAAATCCAAAAGAGTTCTTTACCACAAAACTTTACCTCACTAAAAGAAATAACAGATTTAAAAACAACTCATAAATTTTCTTTTAGTAAACTTAATACATATAAGGTTTGTCCACACAAATTCCTGCTCAAATATAAAATGGGTTATCCATCTTTAAGTAGTCAAAACAAAGGTTCTCAAATCGGAAAAATTGTACATAAACTTATATATAACTCCCTTGTTTTTAATCAAATATTATCCAATGAAGAAATAAACATTCTTTTAAAAGAATATAACGTCGATGAAGATAGAAAAGTTGCAATTTTAAATGCTTATAACAACTTTAAAACATGCAAATTTTCCCCTCAAAACCTTGTAAATAGAGAATTTAGCGCAGAATATAATTTCAACTTTATTTATAATTTAAGTGAAAAAAATATTGAATTTACAGGTGATATTGATTTATTAGTTAAAAATGATGACAATTCTTTTTCTATAGTTGATTTTAAAACAAATGCTAATATTGAAAAAGAAAAAGACATATATTATAGCCAGCTTTATTTATACAAAAAAGCAATAGAATCTCAAGGATTTATTGTTCAATCAGCAGAAATTTTAAGCCTAAACAAACATGGAAATATCGACTCATTTTATTTAAAAAATGACGAAAAAATAAAACTTGAATTTGAAGAAGATTTAAAAAATGCCATTAGCTGTTTTGAAAATGAAATAAATTTAGAAAAAATTAAAAAAACTGAAAAATGTAAAAATTGTGAATATAATTATATTTGTTTATAAGTCGTCTTCTTCTAACTGAAAAATTATATCAAATAAAAATTTTATAGAATTATTTTCTTCTATCTCAAAAATCAACTCACTATTAAGCTGATTTAAAAGCTCTTTGCATATTGCAAAATTTATATCTACTTTTTTAATCTCTTGCCTAAAAGAAATATCATCACAGAATTCTTCTTTATTTTTAGAATAAGAATTATTATTAAATAATAATTTAAAACGTATAACTATTGATTTATCAGTTTTTTCTAATTCTTGAACAATAAATGAAATTTTCTTATTTGCTAATATAAAAGCTGTTTCTAACAACGAATTAAAAACTTCATTAATTTTTAAACTATCTCCATATAAAATTACAGGAATTTTATTATCATAATCAAAATCAACCTCTAATATTTTATCTTTATATTCATTTTTAAAAAAGTTAATAGAATTCATTAACATTTCTTGCAAATTTAAACAAAAATAATTAATTTGAGGACTACGCAATTGAGCTTCTTGTAAATAATTTAATGAATTTATTTGATGAGATAAAATAAAAGAAGCATATTTAGCCTGATTTAAAAGTTCTATATTCCTATCCGTTAAATCTTTCTTATTAAACAAATTAAGAAATCCATCTAATCCATTTAGAGTGTTGGCTATTTCCAATGACAAATTTTTTATAGATAAATTTTTATCATTGTTTTTATTTTTATTCGTAATATTTCGACAATTTAAATCCATTTATTTTCTTTTTATTTTTATGGAAATATTACAATAATTCTAAAAAAGTTGTAATTAGCCACTTGGGTAATTATTTATTTATAACAGCGCAAATTCATTTTTTCTATATTCTAATATGCCTTCTTTTTGCATATTAGACAACTCTCTACTTAATGCACATCTATCTACACATAAATATTGAGCCATTTCTTCTCTTGATAAAGGAATTTCAAAAACAGTGTTTTCCTTTTCTTCTGCTATATTATTCAAATAAAATAAAATTTTATCTCTAATCGTTTTCTGATTTAAAATTAATAATCTTTTGTTTGTCTCTATATTTTCTTTAGCAACATATTCAAATAAATTTTTTAACAATAACTTTTGCCATTCACTTACAGACTCATGTAAAACTAAAACATTTTCAAAAGGCAAAAACAAAATCCCAGTTTGTTTTTGAGCTCTAACAACAAAATTACTATTTTTCATGCCTGCACAAACCAAATTCAGCCCAAAAGTATCTCCAGCCCCAATTTGTTCAATTAAAACTTCCTCTCCTTTTGTATTTTGAAAATAAACATCTAAACAACCTACCAAAACAATTATAATATTTTTTAATTTTGTTTCCTTATTGATAATTATTTCATTCTTTTTAAAAACTTTAGTTGTTGCCTGCAAAAAACCTAATAGTTCATCTATTTCATATTCTTTTAACTTATTAAAAAGTTTTATGTTTTCCATTTTTCTCCTTCTGGTTGCAAATGCAACATCTTCTGCTTAAATTTTAAACTATAGTTTAAATAACTGCAAGCAAAAAATTGTAAACAAATGTTATAACAAAAACATTGTTATATAAACTTTATATTGAAGACCTCTAAAAAATATGCTACAATATTAGTAGGAGGATGTGCAATGAATACACTAGCATTACAATCCTATAAAAATTATACCAAACTGATTTTATATTCAGCTTACGCTATTTTATTAAGTTTTTTCATTGCACCACATAAAAATATATTATATGACAGCTCACAAAGTGCATTTGCAGCGACAAACAACATTCAATACGGATATATTTCAAACAATCCTTTTATAGAAGACGAAGAGTTTAAATTACAAAAAGAAAAAGAAAGATGGGATAATTCAATAAAGCAACGATATAAAAATAGTTCTATTTTAACAATACATAAAGGCGTAAAGCATATTAGATTGACAAAACACACGAGAGAAGGAAATATAAAAATAAATGTAATAGAAATAAACAAAAAATTAAACCCCAAATTAGAAGTAACACCGGTACTAGCTTCATCATCACTAAAGAAAAAAGCAACCATAAAAACTTTAGCTTCTAAACAAAATACAATAGCTGCAATTAATGCAACATATTTTAAACCAGAAACAGGTATTCCTTTAGGAACATTAATGATAAATAAAAAGCTTTATACAGGACCAATTTATAATAGAGTTGCGCTAGGAATAAAAGATAATGGTTATATTATAGACAAATATAAATTAAATGCATCGTTAAATTATAAAAAATTGTCTATTCAAATTGACAACATAAATCAACCTCGAATGCTTTCCAAATATCTTCTCGTATATACTAAAGATTGGGGCGAAAAAAGCCCAAAAGCCCCAGATTATGGAATAAATTATGCCATAGAGAATGGATTAATTAAAGAAATTTCTAACGGTTCTATATCTATACCTAAAAATGGATTTGTTGTATCTGGTCCAAAAATACAATTAGAACCGTTTTTTAATGCTCAAATGAAAGATGAAAACCAAAAATTTATAACAAATATTTTAGAACCAAGAAAAATAAGTTTAAAAATAAATAACGACCCTCAATGGGATAATGTTAATCATATAGTTAGCGGGGGACCATATCTAGTTAGAAATGGAGAAGTTTACGTAAACGCAAAAGAAGAAAAATTAATGACCATAACAGGAAAAAACCCAAGAACTGCAATTGGATACACCCAAAATAATGAATTAATAATGTTGACAATTGATGGAAGAGAAAAAACATCAATTGGGATGACACTAAATGAAACCGCAAACTTAATGAAAGATTTTGGCTGTATTTGGGCAATGAACTTAGACGGTGGAGGATCTAGTGTTATGTTAGTAAAAGGAGAAATCGCAAATTCACCTAACCAAAAAGGAGGAATAGCCATTTCAAATGCACTCGTCTTAAAAGAAAGTTAATCTTTTTTAGAATATTATTTAAACAGAAACTACCTTTTTAAGTAAATCTTGATATTTATCACTTAAAAGATTTGCAAAAACTTCAGGATTTATTTGAGTCATAACAACAGAAAGCAACTCTTGAGGCAAATTATCTACTATACTAATCAAAGTTTTTTCCTTCAATGCGCTCATCCCACGACAAATATCTTGTTTTTGTAATCGTTCCAAAGGTTTTGACAAAGCTTTTGACCCAAATTCATGCCACAACTCTGGTTTTTCTCTTGTCATATTTAAAATAATTTGATTTTTATATCTTGGCTCTAACGATTGGACAGATGTTAAAAAATCTTTTTTATTAAATCCCTCGATTGTTTGCAAAAGTGATGCTCTATTGTCATTTTCTTTCACGTCTCCAGTAACAGCTTGAACCATTTGTGCCAAAACATCTTGATTTAAACCTTGAATTTGCGCCAAAACTTCTTTTTGATCTACTTTTTCAGACTCAAACCATTTGTTAATCTCACGTTGAGGAATTAATTTAATAAATTGTTTTGGAGGAAAAATCTTGAAAACAATTTTGCATACTTCTTTTTCCGGCAAGTCTTCTATCATAGCCAAAAGCCCTTCTTTTTGAAAGAATTTTAATCCCAACAACAAGTCATCTTTTTCTAAATATTCCAACATATTTTGCAAGTCATATTGACCTAGTTCTTTTAAAATTTGCCAACGGTTATTAGCATTCCCAAGTTTGAACAGCTCAATTAAAGAATCCGCATCATTCAAAATCTTAATTAAAGCTTGCTGTGCTGCCTCATTACCTGCTAAAGCTTCTGCTTTTACAATTTCTTCAAGATTAATAGCGCCATAAGCTTGAATTCGTTGTGCACTTATGCCTAAATACGTTTGCAAATAATTTTCGTCTAGATTTATCGCTAACATGTTTATCCAAAATTATACTACTCTATATAATTAAACGTTTTTTTTAATAGTCATGTTAATCAAAACTCAAAAATTGAAACAAAAATTTACAAAAAATTTGATAAATTATAATTTATATCTCCTAATTTTATAATTATTAATTTTTTGTTTATTTTTTAATAATTCAAAAAAAATGATGGTATAAATTAAATATAAAAGTGGAAAAGCTATATCTATAATTTAAAGGAGATAAAAATGGCAAAAACAATAGGTATCGACTTAGGGACAACAAACTCCGTAGTCGCAGTTATGGAAGGTGGTAAACCTACCGTTATTGCTAACGCAGAAGGATCAAGAACAACTCCTTCTATCGTTGGTTTTTCAAAAACAGGTGAAAGACTTGTTGGTCAATTAGCTAAACGTCAAGCAATTCTTAACCCAGACAAAACAATTATTTCTATTAAACGTCATATGGGTGATGATTATAAAGTTAAAATTGATGAAAAAGACTACACTCCACAAGAAATCTCTGCAATGATTTTAAGAAAACTAGCAGAAGATGCTTCAACTTATTTGGGCGAAAAAGTTACATCTGCAGTAATTACAGTACCTGCATATTTTAACGACGCTCAAAGACAAGCTACAAAAGATGCTGGTAAAATTGCAGGTCTTGATGTATTGCGTATCGTAAACGAACCAACAGCTGCGGCTTTGGCTTATGGCTTAGAAAAAGATAAACCTGAAAAAGTTTTAGTATTTGACCTTGGTGGTGGTACTTTTGACGTATCTGTTTTAGAAATCGGTGATGGTGTTCACGAAGTTCTTTCTACATCAGGAGATACAAGACTTGGTGGTGACGACTTTGACCAAAAAATCATTGATTGGTTAGCTGAAGAATTCAAAAAACAAGAAGCAATCGATTTAAGAAATGACAAACAAGCAATGCAACGTTTGAAAGAAGCAGCTGAAAAAGCTAAATGCGAACTTTCTTCTGTTGTTGAAACTAATATCAATCTACCATTCATCACTGCTGATGCAAATGGTCCAAAACACCTAGATGTTCAACTTACAAGAGCTAAATTTGAAGAATTATCACGCGATTTGTTAGAAAGATGCAAAAAACCTGTTGCTGATGCATTAAAAGAAGCAGGTCTTTCTAAAGGCGATGTTGATGAGGTCGTTTTAGTTGGTGGTTCAACTCGTATCCCAGCTGTTCAAGCTCTAGTTAAAGAATACACAGGAAAAGAACCTAACCAATCTGTTAACCCAGATGAAGTTGTTGCTGTTGGTGCCGCTGTTCAAGCTGGTGTTTTAGCTGGTGAAGTTAAAGATATCGTTCTTTTAGACGTAACTCCTTTGACTTTGGGTATCGAAACTCTTGGTGGTGTTATGACTCCACTTGTTCCTAGAAACACAACTATTCCTGTTTCTAAATCTCAAGTTTTCTCAACTGCAGAAAATAATCAAACAGCGGTTGATATTCACATTCTTCAAGGTGAAAGACCAATGGCCAATGATAACAAATCATTAGGTATGTTTAGACTTGATGGATTGCCACCAGCAATGAGAGGTATGCCTCAAATCGAAGTTACTTTTGATATTGACGCTAACGGTATTGTTAACGTTTCTGCAAAAGATAAAGCTACTAACAAAGAACAAAAAATCACTATCACAAACTCTTCTAACTTAAACGAAGCTGATATTGATAAAATGGTTAAAGAAGCTGAAGCTAACGCTGAAGAAGATAAAAAGAAAAAAGAAGAAGCAGAAATCAAAAACAACGCTAACTCTCTAATTTCTTCTGCTGAAAGAATCGTAAAAGACTTCGAAGGTAAAATTTCTGATGCTGATCAAAAAGAACTTGGTGAATTAAAAGATAAACTTCAAAAAACTCTTGATGAAAACAAACCTGCTGAAGAACTTAAACAAATTTCAGAAGACTTACAACAAAAAATGTTCAGCATTTCTCAACAAGCTTATGAACAGGTTCAAAAAGAAGAAGCTCAAGCAAGCTCTGAAGGATCAGAAGCACAACAAAATTCATCTGATAATAACAATGATGATGATGTTATTGATGCTGAATACACAAAAGAGTAAAACTAATAATTATTATTGTTTTATATTCAAAATCCACTCTGTTGCGAGTGGATTTTGTTTATGATATAATATTTTTGTAAACAAAAGATAAGGAAAAAGAGATGAAAGAAATTGCAAATAACATTTTCTATTGTGGAGAAAAACACCCAGAAAGAAGCATTTTTGACCAATTAATTCCTTTACCACAAGGAACAACTTATAATTCATATTTAATAAAAGGAAGTAAAAAAACTGCACTTATTGATACTATATACCCGCCACTTATTGATAAATTGATGGCTACTCTTGAGGGAAAAGAGGTTGATTATATTATTGCAAATCACGGCGAGCAAGATCATAGCGGGGCTTTACCTACATTATTGAAAAAATTTCCTAATGCAATTATTGTAACAAACGCAAAATGCAAAGAACTTTTAATGCATGAACATCATATTGATGAAAATAAATTTCAGGTTATTCAGGATAAAGAAACATTATCTTTGGGCGATAAAACCTTAGATTTTCATTTAACGCCTTGGGTTCATTGGCCAGACACAATGTTTACTTTCGTAAAAGAGGATAAAGTTTTATTCACTTGTGATTTCTTGGGTGCTCACCATACGGAAGGTGAAATTTTTGCAGACAATTCAAAAGAATTAGAAATTTCTGCAAAACGTTATTACGCTGAAATTATGATGCCATATAGAACTTTTTGCAAAAAATATGTTGCGTTGATTAACGAATTAGCTCCAAAAATGATTTGCCCAAGCCATGGTCCCATTTATAAAGACCCATCCTTTATCTTAAACTTGTATAAAAAATGGGTTTCTGATGATGTTGAGAAAAAAGTTATAATTCCTTATGTTTCAATGTATAACAGCAGTTATGAAATGGCTCAACGCTTGAATGAACGTTTACAAAAAGCAGGCATCGAAACTGTTTTAACAGATTTAGTGCATACAGACGAAGGCGAAATTGCAATGGAATTGGTTGATGCCGGCGCAGTTGTTCTTGCTTGTTCAATGGTTTTAGCAGGTCCTCATCCAAAAGCTGTTTATGTAGCATATTTGATGAACCTAATTAAACCAAAAATGAAATATTTCTCAATCCTTGGTTCTTTTGGCTGGGGTGGTCGTTTGACTGAAACCATTGAGTCTCTAATGCCGATGGTTAAAGCTGAAAAACTAGATTATATAGTGATTAAAGGCAAACCGACAGAAGATGATTTAAAACAAGTCGATAAATTAGCCGATGAATTAATAGAAAAAATCAACTCACTATAAAAAATGGCTCAATATGAGCCATTTTTTATTTATTAATCTTTTTTATTTATTTTTATCATATACCCAAGAATGCCACCAGCAACTAAACCGATTACACTAAACAGCCCAAGCCTTTTTCTATTAAAAACATCTACAATATAAGAAAAATCACGCATTTCACTTTTAATAACGTTCTCTTCTTGAATTTGTTTTATCAAAAAGTCTTTAATATTAACTTTTCCATCAACGGCACTTTCTGCCAAATTTTTAATAAATATTTTTTCTGCAATTTCTTGCTGTTTTAAAACAAGTTCACTACCTTCAAGATTAGTCACTTCACCCTGCGCCCATTTTATGTCATGTTTAAGCCCCTCAATCGTCTTTTCAGGATTATTCACATGTTTTTTTAACAGCTCATTTACATCAAAATCGGTTGACTCACTTGAAATTCCTAATTTTTCTAAATGCTTTTTATCCATTTCTTTTTGTTTATTAATTGCTTTTTTTAAAGCAGAAAATCGCTCTTCCAAATTAAAATCTTTGTCTAATTTTTCATCAATTATTGCAACTGATTGTTCAAAGTTATCTTTGTTCAATTTAATTTTAGATTGATTAGCATAAAAAGCTCCACCAATAGTCCCGACTACTGCCGTTGGAAAAATTAGAGTTTGTTTTTTATCGTTTTTTTGACCAAATGAAACCGCAGAAATAACAGAGTGAACTTGCATATATCTCTCCTTTTTCACAATTATATCTTTTTTTATAAAACTTGTAAATTAAACTTTTGATATTTATAAAGAATAATTTAATAAATATTTACAACAATTTTATTTTGCCCCATTAAAAAGATATCAAAAAAGTTCTTCACTAAAACCATTTTATTTTTATAAAAAATATAAATTTATTACAATATATTAACAATATTCTAAAAAATAACAAAAAAAATTTTTTTTATACATTAAACCTAATAAAGACAAAACAAGGAGCAACAAAAAATGCAAATAAATAACTTCCCTCAACATTCTTACAACCAATCTTTTGGCGGAATAAAAACAGGTAAAATGACACCTCATTGCAAAAAAATTCTACGAGAAAGACTCTTACCTAAAATTGATGAAAATATAATCAATGAACTAGACAATATGGGCTATGACCTTGCCTTTAAAAGAGACGGGGCTCGTGAGTTTGCTTCTTATTTATACAACAAAATAACAAAAGAACTTCATTTTGTTAGCCATTTTGATGTATTTTGCAAAAAAGATTTAAATAAAAATATTAAAGAATTTCCAGAAGAATTAAAGTATGTTTTAAATTATATAACAGAACCTAAGAAATAAACTTTTACTTCTTTCAATAATTATTAAACGCGGAAGTAAAAGCCAATCAAATA
Organism: Candidatus Gastranaerophilaceae bacterium; assembly: GCA_045638605.1. Taxonomy (GTDB): domain Bacteria; phylum Cyanobacteriota; class Vampirovibrionia; order Gastranaerophilales; family Gastranaerophilaceae; genus RGIG2134. The sequence goes on along the minus strand of JAZUBS010000012.1, from coordinate 48,221 downwards.
TTTTTAATTTCGTTTTTAATATTTTCATCAAACAAAATATTAACTATTGTTAAAAATTAAGCAAAATTTAGCAATAAAATAGGTTTATATACTTTAAAAAATTGTCCGTATTATGTAAACTAAAGAACATGCCAGTTAATAACATTACAGCTCAAGCAGCTAAATATATACAAAAACCTACGACAATGAGAAAATTTGTAACCCACTTAAACAAGGCGGGTGTGCTTATGCCTGTAATTTTATTAGAAACAACCGTAACTGGAGGCAGAACCTATCAAGCATATAAAAGAGGGGGAATGACAGAGGCTAGAGAAAGACTTTGCGAAGAGTCAATCGGAGCTGTGTTTTGGCTTTTTGGAGTAAAATTTTTTAATCAAATCGGAAATTGGATTGGTAAAAAATACTTAAATATTGAAAATCCTGCATTTTCTTTAGCAAAAGATGCGGTTCGTCATCCTTTTGAAAATATGGTAAGAGATAAAAAGCTTGAAGCCGTAAAGAAAAAATTAGTAGCTTTTAAGTTTACAAAAATAGCATTGTCGGTAATATTGGCAGGTGGAACTTTGGGATTTGTTGTTCCTAAAATAAATCAGACGATTACAAGAAAAATGCTTAAAAATGACGAGAAAAAACAACAAAACAAAGCAAACGAAACAACACCAATTCAAACAGCACCGGTTGCCCACGCTGAGAGCATGGATGAATTTGTTGAAAGAACGGCTAATAATCAAAATCCAACGTTTAAAGGTCTTTCGATTGATAAATTTGCAACGTTGACAAATAATTTAGAAAATCACGATATTTACAAATTACTTTCGACAGATGTTGGCGTACTTGCAGGAAGAGGATATAATGCACGAAATAAAGATGAACGTATTGAAATTATTTTCCGTGATGGTGCGTCTATTTATTTCTATTTGTTGTGCAAAGATCACATTATTAAATTAATGCAAAAATTTGACGGTTTTGGAGGCAAATTATCTAAACTTGACCCAACCACAGCTATGGCTACGCACAACGCTTTAATTACGGAAATGTTTAAACACAGAAACAACCCAGAATACAAAACTGATTTAGAAACAGTTAAAAAATATGTTTATGGTTCAAATCCAGAACAAGTGGAAAAAGCTCTTTCTAAAATCAAATTTGAAAAGGGTGAGATTATCGCGTTTGAAGATTTTGAAAAATTAGCAAAAGCGGCAGGTATAGATGTTGATGAAAAAATGCTTAAAAAAGCAAGAATTATGTCTAAACTTCAACCAGCTAGAGACTTAAGTGATATAGGAAAGCCTGCAGGCAAGGCAATGACTTTGCTTACAAAACAACAAGTTAAAGATGTATTAAATGATAGCATCATTTCTTCACCGAAATTTATAAGAGAAGTTTTAAGAGAAACTTTTGATGGTGCTCTTAGAGACAAATACAATTTTGTTCCAAGAGAAGTTGTCGAAAATTTAAGAGAAAATATTGACAACTATGCTAAAGCAATATTAGAATATGCACAAAAAAACAATATACAAGAAATAACACCAGAATTACTAGTTAAATTTAATCAAAAAAACTTCTGGAAAAACGCACTGCACATTACTTCTGGGCTTGGAGTTTCCGCATTATTCTTATCTACCATTATACCTAAAATACAATATTGGATTACCGAAAAAAGAACAGGATCCAAAGACTTCCCTGGGGTGAAAGATATTAATTAATAAATAAATTTATTTTTATGGTAAAATAAAATAACAGTGGAAGATATGCGCAAATGCGTATTTTATAAGGGGAATATCGATGTTATTTTTAGACCTTTTCAAAGAACCTGCGATGATTGAGCCGATTAAAGATGAAGCAGAAGTAAAGAAAAAATATAAACATTTTCGATGGAGAATGTTTTATTCTTGCTTTATCGGCTATATTGTTTTTCACTTTATTAAGAAAAACTTAGCTGTTGCAATGCCCGAATTATCTACTGATTTGGGTTATTCAAATACTGAACTTGGTATTTTAGGAGCTTCTTTATACCTTACTTATGGTATCGGTAAATTTGTCAACGGAATTTTGTCTGACAGCTCAGATGTACGTAAATTCATGCCTACAGCGTTGTTTTTATCCGCTCTAGCAAACTTGGGCTTTTTAGCGAGTACAAAATTTATTACACCAGGAGAATTTACATTTTTTGGCTTGCCCTCTGCAACTGTTTTGTTATGGGTTTTAGCTTTTTTCTGGGGCGCTAATGGATGGTTTCAATCAGGTGGATTCCCTCCTATAGCAAAAACTCTTTCTTACTGGTATTGCAACCCTGAACGTGGTCGTGTTTGGGCAATGTGGTCTACATCTCACCAATTTGGTGTTATGATAGCAGTTTATTTATCAGGTTATTGTATTAATAAAATGGGTTGGGAAGGCGCATTTATCGTGCCATCTATTCTTTCCATTATTTGCGCAATATGGTTATATGATAGACTACGCGACAGACCTCAATCATTAGGTTTGCCAGATATTGAATGTTATAAAAAAACAATTAGCGAAGATTGCCCTGTCGAAGAAGATAACAGAAGCTATTTTCAAATTTATAAAGAAAGTATTTTATGCAACAAAATCATGTGGCTTTTAGCTATATCTTATGTTTTTGTATATGTAATCAGATACGGAACAGAAGACTGGTTTGTAAAATATCTTGTTGAAGATAAAGGTAACACCTTAACTCTAGCAACCTCTAAACTAAGCGTTTTAGCAGGTGCGGGAATTGTTGGAGTTATGGCAGCAGGAACAATTTCTGATACGGTGTTTGGCGGAAAAAGAGCTCCAGTTAATGTGCTTTATTTAGTTGGTGTAGCTTTGAGTATTTTGGGACTTTGTTTTGCACCAGCAGATATGCATTGGCTAGATTTTGTTTGCGCGGCTGCAATCGGCTTTTTTACCGGTGGTCCTCAAATGCTAATCGGCGGACTTTGCGCAATTGAAGCAAGTTCCAAAAAAGTTGCTTCTGCTGCTACAGGATTTACTGGGGTATTTGGTTATGTTGGCGCAGTCTTATCTTCAATGGTAACAGGTATTGTTATTGATAAATACGGCTGGAACGGTGCAATTGCCTTTTGGGTTAGCTCCGCAATTATCTGTATATTAATTTGTTTAATAATACTTAAAAACGAATATTCTCGTAAGGCATAATTATTTTAAAAGTGATTTCTCCACTAGGTAACTCCTCGTAAAAGAAATCACTTTTTATTTGCAATAATATTGACTTTATAATCTCCAAAAAATCAAAATTATCTGGAGGTACTAAATACTCTGTTGTAAATTCTATTATATAATTTTTGTTTTCAACATAAGAAACAACTTCTATCGCACTATATCTTTTACAATTCACTAACAACTGATAAGATAAATTTAAAATCAATCTAGAAAACAAAGTTTTATTAACCAACATAACTAAATCTAAATTTTTATATACAAATCTATTTCCGTTCATTTTTGCTATAGGTAACAAACAATTACAAATATTTTCAATGGTGGATTTAGTTTTTACTACTATCTCATCACTGTTTGTAGGCTTATTCAAAACTTCTGCGTTTATTGCTTCTTTAAAAACAATATTAATAGGAATTTCTATGATTTTATTTTCATCATATGAAAAATTATATTTCTGATACACATTTGAATAAGCCTGTCGTGCAACTTTAAGCAACGAAAAATCACATTCTTTAAATATAAAAGAAATAACGTTACGATTATTAAAATTAATTGTTTTATTTTTTGTTAATGCCATTTTTTTATCCCAATTCCATAGGCTTCCATATTTAATATAACATTATTTTTTCTCAAAAACTTGGCATATTTTCCGTTTTACTTTTTTTAAAAAAAACATGTAACAATTTATAAAAAATTTGTTTATACAAATGAATGATAATAAAATCAAAGTATACAGATAAACTTTGGGAAAATACAATGAATAAAAAAAACAAGCACATGCTTTTTCTGTCGCAGAAGCAACAATTGCACTATTAATCGGAAGTGTTGCACTTGGAATGGCTGCACCTATGATTACCAAACAAATTAAACAAAATAATTTTACAGATACACAATTTTCACTTATAAGAAACCAAAATAACAATTTAAATCAAGAAATTCTTGAATTAAAAGAAAAAATTAGACTTTTAGAAGAAACAGACTATTCAATTCCTCAAGGGGCTGTTATGTATTTTGATTCAACATCCTGCCCCGATGGATGGACACCACTTTCAAAAAAATATTCTAACGCTTCAGGCGCTTTTATCAGAAACATGGGTGAAAGTGGACGAAAATTAGGTACTTATCAAGGAAGCGCAGTGCCTGATATTGATTTAGCCTTAAGAATAGATTATAATGGTGGTTCTCGCACCACAGGGAAACTATCAAACTACGGAAATGATGATAATAATTGCGGTGCTTTATCTCCCATTGGTGGTACTGATGAACCGATGTTTGATATGAAAAGCGTAAATTTTTCTCAACGCGGCGGAGACCTAATAAAATCAGATGTTTACAACAAAGACGTAACAGAAGTTCGCCCAAATAATATCGCATTATTAGCATGTAGAAAAAATAATTATTAGATAAATAGAAAGAACCTCGTTACTTATAACGAAGTTCTTTTATCTCTTTATAAAATCAAACTATTTAAGTCTAACTTTTGTATGAGAACCTTTTCTAAACATTTCAATTTTGTCTTCTCTAGCTAACCATCCAAGACCCATTTCAGTAAAGTTTCCTGCAAGGTCAAGGTCTTTTCTCATTTTAGAAAGAGATACTTCACCGTTTGATTCTAAGTATTCCCAGATTTGTCCTGCTGATTGTCCAATAGTTTCCATCATTTGTTCCTCCTGATTTTTACTACTACTAAAAATAAATTTCAACATTTTGTACTTTTCCTTTTGTAACTGATGTCTTTTTATTATATAATACAAAAGGAAAAATTTGTAAATGGAGTTAAAATATGAATCATCTGTTAAGAGGAAATGCATGGAAATATGGAGATAATGTAGATACTGATGTTATAATCCCCGCAAGGCATTTAAACACATCCAATCCGCAGGAATTGGCATTGCATTGCATGGAAGATATTGACCCAACTTTTGCAAAAGAAATTCATCCAAATGATGTAGTTGTTGCAGGTGAAAATTTTGGTTGTGGTTCATCTCGTGAGCATGCTCCTATTGCAATCAAGGCAAGCGGTGTAAGCATAGTAATTGCAAAATCTTTTGCACGTATTTTCTTTAGAAATGCGATAAATATTGGTTTACCGATTCTGGAACATCCAACTTTTGCGGATGAGTGTTCAAAAGGAGATAAAATTGAAGTTGATTTAAATGCAGGTATTCTGCGCAATCTCACTACTGGTAAAGAATACGAGTGCGCTGCTTTTCCAAAAGAAATTCAAAATTTAATTTCACAAGGTGGATTAATTAATTACACAAAAAATAAGTTAGGAGTTTAACATGACATATAAAATAGCAGTACTTTCAGGTGATGGAATAGGTCCTGAAATTATGGAAGAAGCAATAAAAGTTTTAAATTCAGTTGGGAAAAAACATAATATTGATTTTGAATTTAATAAAGCGTTAATAGGTGGTTGTGCTTATGATGAGCATGGTGTACCATTACCTCAATCAACAATTGATGTTTGCAAAAATTCTGATGCCGTTATGCTTGGCGCTGTCGGTGATTGGAAATACGATAAATTACCTCCAGAAGTTCGTCCGGAAAAAGCTTTGCTTGGTATAAGAAAAGCTTTAAATTTATTTGCAAATCTAAGACCAGCAATTGTTTATGATGAATTAACTTCATCTTCTCCTCTAAGACCAGAAATCGTTTCCGGCGTTGATATTATAATAGTTCGTGAATTAACTGGTGATGTTTATTTTGGAACCCCTCGAGGAATTGATGAAATTGATGGGGAAAAAGTTGGTTATAACAATATGATTTATAAAGAAAGCGAAATTGAAAGAATTGCGCATGTTGCTTTTCAAACTGCAATGAAAAGAAATAAAAAATTGTGTTCTGTTGATAAAGCAAATGTGCTTGATGTTTCTCGTTTGTGGAGAGAGGTCATGGAAAGAGTTGCGAAAGACTATCCTGAAGTTGAATTATCTCACATGTATGTCGATAATGCGGCAATGCAACTAATTCGAGCCCCAAAACAGTTTGATGTTATTGTTACTGGAAATATTTTTGGCGATATTTTGTCAGATGAAGCTTCTATGCTTGCAGGTTCTTTGGGCATGCTTGCTAGCGCAAGCTTGTCTAATTCAAAAATTGGCATGTATGAGCCAATTCATGGCTCGGCTCCTGATTTAAGAGGACAAAACATTGCAAATCCAATAGCAACAATTCTTTCTGCCGCTATGATGTTAAAATATAGCTTTAATTTAAATGAAATTCATGATGAAATTGAAACGGCAGTAAAAGCGGTTTTAAAAGACGGCTACAGAACGAAAGATATTTATACATCTGATGAACAAAAACTTGTTGGTACAAATCAAATGGGTGATTTAATTGTTCAAAAAATATTAGCATAAAGTATTATGTGTTTATCTAATGTTTTTATAAAGACAAATTATTATAATAATAAAGTAGTCGATTATCACCCAGATGCTAAAATTCAGAGATCTGATAACGGCAAAAGGCTGGCAAGGTGCCGTGTCTTGTGATTAGGGTAAAAAAATAAAGAATAATCGACTACTTATAAATAAAAAAACTGGCTAAATGCCAGTTTTTTATTCTTCATTTTCTTCTTCTAAATCTATTTCATCATCTTTGTTTTCTTTGATTTTATCTACAACCATTTTAGCTATTTCTTTAGCTGCAATTGCTTGGATATGTTCAGAAGAATTTTCAAGCATTGTAATCGCCGTACGAACGGTTTTATCTATGTCATACCAGCGAGCATTACCTCTACCTTCAACACCTTCTTCAACAGCCGATAATATGTCACCTACGGCTTCAAATTCATTTGATGCGATATTGTGTTCAATGATAATTTTAATTAAGTTCAAAGCTACTTTAATTTGAGTTTCATCATCAGTTTCTTCTAACGTTCTCATTGATTTTGACAAAAGTGGGTCTCTATCGTACCAACGACGCTTATCATAGTATTCTTCTTTCATGTTACCTCCTTAACCATACTTAAAAGCCACGCCTTTATTTGCTCTTGGATATTCCCATTTGAGACAATCCATTTCGCAAACAATTTTACATGCGCCACATTCAAGACAGTTTTCATAATTAACTATTAATTTTTTATTTTCGCTATCCCATTCATAAACATTTGCAGGACAAATTTTAGTGCAAATTTTACTTTTGCATTCTATACATAGACTGCAATCTGGATTAAGATGCGAAATCGTATCACAATTGTACTTTAATTTATTTAATTTGTCATCAATTGTCATTTTAATACTCCTATTACTGTTTTAATAATAGTGTAAATATCAGATATAAGCTGGCTTAAGGGTCTATCCTTAAACCATGAATAAATGTAACGACGAAACTCTTGTTTTTTAGGTTTTGCGTTAACAGAAGTGAAAACATTAAAAAATTCCGCTATTTTTTTAACCCAATAACCCAAAAAAGAACTTGTTCTTGGTGCAATATTTGTTAATACATTTTTATATGTTTTTAAATCTTTAATAACGTAAGATTTTTTAAGTTTCTCTTCGTATATTTTTAATGTTTTTGCACTAAAATCATTTTTATTAAGAGCCTCAATTGCTGCTTCTGCTGCTAGTTTTCCGCTGGTGAGGGCAAGGTTTGTTCCTTCCCAGTGAATGTTGTTTACAAGCATTGCCGCATCACCAACAATCATAACACCATTATCATATAATTTTGGTAAGCTTTTATAGCCGCCTTCTGGAATAAGATGTGCACTATATTCTAAAAGTTCACCATCTTTAATCAACGGGGCAACAAGAGGATGGTTTTTCAATTCCTCCAATACATCATTAACATTTGCGCCTAAACGCTTTAAGTCTTTCAAGCCTATACCTAATCCTATTGCAATTGACTCTTTATTCGTATACAAAAAGCCCAGTCCTAATTGGTTATCCATAGGATAACCAATAAATTCATAAATACAACCTGATTTTTCATCTATGTTGAATCTTTCTTGCATTAAATTTTTATCAATTTTGATAACTTCTTTTACAGCGAGCGCAACATTTTTTGGCTCAATATTTTTTCGCATTTTTAATTGTTTTGCTAATAAGGAATTTACTCCATCTGCAATAATGACGATATCTGCATAATATGTTTCTATATCTGTTTTAATACCAATAACTTTGTTGTTTTCAATAATTAATTCTCTTACAACTGTGTTTGGTGCAAAATAAGCACCTTCTTTTTGTGCTTGCTCAACGCACCATTTATCAAATTTTGAACGAATAACAGTGCAACTATTTTTTCTGTTTTCATCAGACTTATATGAAATAGTCGTTGCTTCATTTTTTGTTAAAAGAGCGTAGCGATGTTCGTTATTAAATCTTTCAATTGGCGCTTCATCTAAGAAGTTAGGGAAAATTTCTTGTACAGACTCAACATAAACAGCTCCGCCAAAAACATTTTTAGCCCCGGCATAAGCTCCTCGTTCAACAATTAAAACTTTTTTATTAGCACGCGCCAGAGTAATCCCTGCCGCAACGCCAGCTGGACCAGCCCCTACTACTATGACATCTATTTTATTTTCGTTCATTTTTACCTCTTATAGATAAAATATCAAGTTGACTACAAAGTCCGCAAGCAAAAGAAAAATAGTTGCTTTTATAGCGCTTTGAGTAACGGCCTCTCCTACATCAACCGCCCCACCTTTTGTTTCATATCCTTGGGTTGCTGTAACGGTTGTTATTACAACCCCAAAAATAGAAGCTTTAAGCAAACTAATATAAATATCCTTTGTGTTTAACCATAACCATACTGTATTTATATATCGGTTAAAGTGTAATCCTATGGCATTATTTGCAACCACCATGCCTGCTAATATACCACAAAGTTCGGCAATAAGAACTACCATTGGGGTAGTTATCGCGGCGGATATTATTTTAGGGGTAAAATAATATCCAACTGGATTAACATTCATAGTTTTTATTGCATCAACTTGTTCTGTTACTTGCATATTTGCTATTTCAGCACAAATAGCCGTACCCGCCCTTGCATTAATCGCGAGTGCCGCAAACCCTGGGGCTAATTCTCTTATTAGAATAATTGCAATTGAACCACCTACATAATCTTCTGCTCCGGTCATTAAAAATTGCTTTGAAACCTGAAGAGCAATAACCGCGGCAGCAATCATTACAATCGCAAGAGAAATGGGCAAAGAATCATAACTAAAAGCTGCAGCTTGGTTAATTATTTCTTTAAATTTAACTTCACGATTAAATAAATATTTTACGCAAGTTACTATATTTTGAACGCATAAACCAACAAATCTAATCATTTACACTTGTGCACCATTTTTTATATTTATCAACTTTACCTCGAACAATGTCGAAATATAATTTTTGAATTTTAAGAGAAATTTCACTAGGTTTTCCTGTTCCAATTGGTCTGTTATCAATTTTTGTAATAGGGCTTACTTGAGCACCCGTTCCACAATAGAAGGCTTCATCCGCAATATATAATTCAGTTCTATCTATATCTCTTTCTATTGTTTCTATTCCTAATTCTTCTTTTGCAATTTCAATGATAGTATTTCTGGTTACTCCTACTAAAATATTATCAGTTGTTTTTGTTGTGATAAGTTTACCATTTTCAACCAAAAATAAATTCATAGCAGAACCTTCGGTTACATGCCCATTTTCAGATAAAACTATTGCATCATCAAAACCTGCATTTTTTGCATCAGTTACAATTAATGCAGCATTTGCGTAGCTTCCTGCAATTTTTGCTCTAGGAGGAATTGCGTTATCCTCAACTCTTCTCCAGCTTGAAACACAGACACTTAAACCTTTTGACAAGTCAATGTAATCCCCTAATGCGCAAGTAAAAATAACAATACCATCTGGGTTATTGTTTAAAGTAGGGCAAACAGTCAAACCTTTTTTGTATATTGTAGGTCTAATATATGCGTCTGTTTTGTAATTATTTTTTCTAAGAAGTTCAACTGTAATATCACATAATTCATCAACAGTGTATTTCATTTCCATACACATAATTTTTGCGCTACGAGCAATTCTTTCATAATGTTCTTTCATTCTAAAAATGAACATCGAATCGTCTTCTTTGTTGTAATAAGCTCGAATTCCTTCAAAAACTGAAGTTCCATATAAAAACGCATGGGATTGAACTGGTATTGTTGCAGTTTGTGCATCAATATATTCACCATTCATAAAAACCCATTCTTTAATTGTATTGTCTGTCATAATTTTTCCCCATAAATTCTTTCTTTATGATACTTTAAAATCAAGCTTGTGCAAAATTTATTAAGATTTACAACACACCTTACAAAGGATTTGACTTTGCTAATCCAACTTTTCTTGGATATTCTTTTGGTGTTGACATCTTCTTTTTAATTATTACTAATTTTCGCTCAAAATTATCTTCTAACGGCAATTTATAATCAATAACCTTTTCAATTTCACAATTTAAAATTTTTAACGCATTTTGAGCTTTTTCTATTTCTTCATTTACAATTTTAGACTTATACGCAACAAAATACCCACCAACTTTTAAATAAGGAACTGCATATTCTAAAATAACATTCAATGGCGCAACTGCACGAGAAGTAACAATATCAAAATTTTCTTTTAAATTTTGAGGCAACTCTTCTGTCCGAGAAGCAATTCCACAAAGATTTTTCAAACTTAAAATTTGCGCAACTTCGTTTATAAATTTTATTTTTTTCCCAATTGAATCAACCCCTGTTACTTTTATTTTAGGAAAAGCTATTGCAATAGGAACAGACGGAAAGCCCCCTCCAGTTCCTATATCCAAAAGCGATTTGCATTCTCTTATTTTCTCAAATAGATTTATTGAAAGAGAATCAAAAATATGTTTTTCAAATAAAACTTTTTCATCATTTTTACTAATTAAGTTCGTATGTGAATTATATTTTAAAAATTCTTTTTGATATTTTAAAAACATTTCTTCTAATGATTGGAACTCTTTATAATTAAGCTTTTCTAATTGGCTAATCTTCATCATTATATTTAAATCCCTCTATCATTAATTTATATTTTTCTTCTCCAAGTTTAATTTTTAAATCTTTTAATCTTGTTTCTATTTTAATTTTATTTTCTAAATCATTTTCTAAATCAATAAAATGCTTTGCACTTAAATAAGCTTTTATCGCTTGAGCATTAGCTTTTTGACGGTAATAATAATCCCCTATTTCTAAATAAGCATTTGCAATATACAATTTATCATTTAGCCTTTTTGCCGCTTGCAACCCATTCAATAAATATTTGTAACTTAATTGCTTATCTGTTTCTTCATAAAAAGAAGAAAGTTTGGTATAAACAAAATATAATCCTTCATTATTATGCGTTAATTTATCTGCTTCAAGCGCTTTTTGATAATAATTCAAAGCCGTTACATGGTTGCCACGTTCATAACAAATTCCTGCTAAGTTAGAATAAGCAGAAGACAAAAAATGATTTTCTTTGGCATTTGAAGAAGTTTCAATACATTTTTTATAACATTCAATAGCTTGCGTTTGTTGATTAGTATCATCCAAAAGTAAACCATATTTAAAATACGCACTTCCTAATAAATCTTTATCTTCTGTTTTTAATGCATATTCTAACGCTTTTTTATACAAATCTTTTGCAATATTAATATTACCAGAGATATCTTCAATATCAGCCAATAATTCATAGCTTTTTGCTAAAAGTTCAGGCGTATTTTTAGAAGAATTTAAGATTTTTTCAATACAACTCTTGGCGAGATATAATTTATAATTATTTTTATGCTCACACGCTAATTGATACAAAATTTCATTGGCTTTTACTACATCATTCCGTCCTAAACTTTGTTCATATGCATACAACAAATACTTAATTGCTTTTTCATGATCATCTTTTTTTATATAACAATTTGCAATTTTTACTAAAATATTGATTTTTTCATTCTCATAATTCATATCATGTTTTAAATCCAGCGCCTTTTGATAATAAAAAAGCGCAGTAGAAAAATCAAAATCATTTTCATATTTTTGAGCAGATTTCAAACATTCTCCAAAATTATTAATATCTATTTTTTTAGGTTCTTTCCTGACAGACGCTATTTGATTTATCATTGAAACTTCTTTTACTTCTTCTATTGTTTCTTGTAAATTAATAGGCTTTTCCTCGCTGATTTTTGATAAATTACTTGAAACACTATGTTCAGATTTCATATTTAAAGATTGATATGCCTCAACAAATTTAGAATGATATTCTTTTTCTCTGCGCATTGTGTTTCGAGAAATTAGTAATTCCCTCTCTAGTGGTTTTTTGGGCAACATATTATTATAAAATTTTTCTAAAAAGCTATGAATTTTTATCCTGTCAAATTGTTCTATTTCCTTTTCTAATTCGCGCTTAAAATAATCTTTTACGTACATATTTTTTTTCGTATCTTCGTTTAAAATTAAAATATTTTTCAAATAATTTATTTCAGAAGAATTATTCTTATTTATTAAAGATAAAAAAGCTGGAGTTATTCCTTGTCTAATTAATGTCAAAACATAAACCAATTCCCTAGACTTTTCAGGAATTAAAGACAAAAACTTACTAATTAAAAAACTATAATAATTTGTATTTTTTAATTCAAACTCATTCATCAAATCATCCAAAGACAAATTAAAAGTTTGAATTAATTTTATAGTCATATCAATATATTTTAAATAACATCTAGAATTAGAAATTAATTTTTCTATACCCTCTGGAGTTGTAGCCAAATCACAATTATTAAAATACTTTTCTACTAAATCTTCGTCTAAAGAGGTTATTATAGTGCTATCATATGCAACATTTTTATTTTCAAATATTTGAAACTCAAAAGACCGACTAATAAAAATAATTTTAAATTTATCTATTGATGAAATATGTAAAAGAAAATCATTAATAATATTACTTGTTTCCTCACATTTAAAAACATTTTCATATGATTCCAAAACAAGCAACATTGGTCTATTTATATTCTTAATATAAAACTGAATTTTTTCACGAAAATCTTTTGTATCAATTTTAGGCAAAGTTATTTCTAAATTTTTTTGATATTCTCTAAAATCTATAATCAGATTGAATAAAATATCATCAAGCGTAGTAGCCTCATACATTCTATACCTAAACATCAAAACATCATTATTTAAATAAGACAATGCTTCATCAAGAATTTTACTTTTACCAACACCCTGAAGCCCAGAAATTACAAAACAAGACTTTTGTCCCGATAAAAATTCAAAAATCTGTGTAAAAACATCACGATTTTGTTCAAAGAAAGGATAATCTCTTCTTTCTTCATTCAATTCAAGGTTTGCAGTTATTCCAAATTTTACAAAATTATATCTCATATTTTTATTGTACAATTATTACAAAAATATGCATAGTTTTAAAAGTGTAATTTTTGTAGTAATATTAACTTAATGAATTAAATGAGGAGTATTTAATTATGTTAATGAATGGTAAAAAAGGTATTATTTTTGGCGTAAGCAACAAATTTGGTATAGCTAATGCTATTGCTGAACAACTTCATGCCGCAGGTGCTGAAATTGCTTTTACATATGCAAATGAAGCTATGAAAGGTAGAGTAACGCCAATCGCTGAATCAATGAATTCTAAAATGATTGTTGAATGTGATGTAACAAATGAAGAACATTTAGCTGCAACATTCAAACAATATGAACAAACTTATGGAAAATTAGATTTCATGGTACACGCTGTCGCTTTTGCTAATAAAGAAGATTTAATGGGTGAATTTATTAACACTTCAAAAGAGGGTTGGAATTTAGCATTAGGCGTAAGTGCATATTCTTTAGTTGCTATGTGCCGTCATGCTAGACCATTGTTCAATGAAGGTGCGTCTGTTCTTTCATTAACTTATCTTGGTGGTGAAAAAATGGTTGCAAACTACAATGTTATGGGTGTTGCAAAAGCGGCATTAGAATCTTCTTCAAGATATTTAGCAACTGACCTTGGAAAAGAAGGTGTTAGAGTAAACTGTTTGTCAGCTGGTGCTGTTAAAACTCTTGCAGCTAAGGGGATTTCTGGATTTGATAAAATGCTTAAAGCAGGCGCTTTGAAAGCTCCATTAAAACGTAACGTTTCTTTAGAAGATGTTGGTAAAACAGGTCTTTACTTGTTGTCTGACCTTTCTTCTGGAGTAACAGGCGAAATCGTTCACGTTGATTGCGGTTGCCACAGCGTATATTCATCTATTGAAGAAATGGATGTTTTAACAAGATAATTATTTTACAAACAAATAAAAAAGGTGCAAATTAACTAGCTTTGCACCTTTTTATTGTATTTTTTTAATCTATTTTATGTGATACATTAAGAATATAATTTTTATCATTACAATCAACTATCGCCCAGCGCAAAAAATTAATTTTTTTAGACAATAAAAAATCTTCAAAATATTCTGTTGTCAGAGCTACTCCTTTTGGAACAATTATTTCGCTATTAACAATTTTCATATCTATTCAACCGTAACAGATTTCGCCAAATTTCTAGGTTGATCAACATCTTTACCTAAAAATTCAGCAATATAATAGGCTAAAAGCTGCAAAGGTACACTTGCCAACACAGGAGATAATAATTCATTAACACGAGGCACTCTCAAAACAATTTCAAACAAATCATCCAAAGATTTATCTTGAGAAGAAGTTAGGGCTATTAATCTAGCATTTCTCGCTTTTGCCTCTTCTGAATTAGATAGAATTTTTTCATATACTTTTCCGTCCATCAAAATGGATAAAACAGGCATGCTCTCATCCAACATTGCAATTGGTCCATGCTTAAGCTCGCCTGCGGCGTAACCAGTTGCATTAATATAACTAATTTCTTTCAACTTTAACGCTCCTTCGTACGCAGTCGCAAGATTTATCCCTCTTGCAATATAGATAAAATCTTTTGTATTTGCAAACATTCTAGCACATTTTTGGATGGGCTCTTTGTTTGTCAAAATTTCATCAATCAATGTAGGAAGCTGAATAATATCATGTTTTAACTCTTTTAAGACTTCTTTTGGCATAGACCCTTTTGTTTCAGCTAAATACATTGCCAACATATAAAAAGACATCAACTGTGCAGTAAATGATTTTGTAGCCGCAACTGAAACCTCAATTCCTGCATTAATAGGAATTAAACTATCTGCTTCACGAGCCATTGCAGAATCAGGACGATTAGTAATAATCAATACATGCGCCCCTTTCGCTTTAGCTTGCTTAATTGCAGTAATAGTATCAGCCGTCTCTCCTGATTGAGAAACTCCGATTACAAGGGTATTTTTATTTGTAACAGTTTTTCTGTAAATATACTCACTTGACGCTTCTACATCAACAGAAATTCCACAAAAATCTTCAATCAAATATTTTCCAACCATTGCGGCGTGCAATGATGTTCCACAGGCTATAATTTCTATTCTTTGAAGATTTTTTAATGTTTCTTTATCTATTTTAACTTCATTTAAAACGATTTTTTCATCTATGTCATAAAGTTTTCCATTCAAAACATTTCTAATAACATCCGGTTGTTCATGGATTTCTTTAAGCATAAAATGTTTATAACCGCGCTTTGATAACGCAACGGGCTCAAAAGGAAGAACTTCAAGTTTTTTAATAACTTCTTTTCCTTCAAGATTATAAATTTTTAAACTATTGTTTTTTACAACACCAATTTCCAAATCATCTAAATAAACAACTCTAGATGTATATTCAATAACTGCAGGAATATCTGATGCAATAAAATGTTCGCCTTCACCAACACCAACTAAAAGCGGTGCATTTTTACGAGCTATTACAATTTTATCTGGTTCATCCTTATACATAACACAAATTGCATATGCGCCATTTAAGTGTTTAATCGCATTTGTTACAGCTTTTTCTAAATTTTTAACCTTATCATATTCATGTGCTACTAAATGCGCAATTGTTTCTGTATCAGTTTGAGATTTAAAAATACAGCCTTTTTTAATTAATTCTTCTCTTAATTCCTTGAAATTTTCAATTATTCCATTATGAACAAGGACTAATTTACCACAATTACAAGTATGAGGATGCGCATTATCTTCAGTTGGAGAACCATGAGTTGCCCAACGAATATGTCCGATACCAGCTAATGGCTCAACAATCTTATTTGATTGCTCTTTTAACAAGCCTTTTAAATTTCCAAGTTTGCCAAGAGCCTTAAAGATTTTTATATCCCCTTCATCATTAATTGCAATCCCTGACGAATCATATCCTCTATATTCAAGATTAGTAAGACCTTTAAGTAAAACATCTACTACATCTCTATTTCCGATATACCCTACGATTCCGCACATATAAAAATCCTCTTTTTTTATTCTATTTTTCAATTTTACAATATAATCAAATCAAATCAAATTAAAATTATATAAAGATATTAAAATCCAAAATAGACAAGGAAAAACGGATAAAGTATAATTCAAGAATGAACGAAAAATCAAAATTAATATCAACTATAGTTTTAATCTTTACAACGCTTCTCTTTTTTAATTTGTATCTAATAAAACCACTTCCAAAATACAAATTTTTAAAAGTAGAAAACGCTAGTGAATTTTATGTTGATTTAAACAAAAACAAAAAGATTGACAATGATGAACTCATAAAATTATACGACATTAATTCTTTTAATGAGCGAATAAACAAAGAAACCTTTATTCAATCTAAAAAATATGGATTAAAAATTAATGAAATTTTAGCACTTGGCGTCTTAGCAAAAGAATATAGTCAAAAAAATTTTTTAGGAAAAGAAGTTCAAATAGAAATTCTTGAAACAGAAAAAATTAAAAATAAAAAATATTCTATCACCAAAATTTATTACAACAAAAAAGATATTGGAAAAATCCTCCTCAACGAAGGTCTTTCTACGCCAAAACAAAGAGAAAAAGAATATATAAAAGAACTAAATTTTATAAACTTAGAAAAAAATTTAGAAAAAATAAAACAAGAAAATATTGTCATTCTTGATGAACAAAACAATAAAATACACAAACTAACTTGCCCACACACAAAAAATCTTAAAAATATAAAAGCAATAAAATTATCAAATGTATATTTAAATGCTCAATATTGTAATACTTGTTTTAAAAACAAAAAATCATCTTTAAAAACTCAATTACCAATAAAACAAGAAAAAGATTTTCAGATAAGAGATTTCGACTTTACATCAGGTAGCTTATCCTTTTTCTTTACAGATTTTAATAAAAGATTAACACCCGACAAAAACTGTAAATCCTCAAGCTGTATAGCCTTATTAGAAGAAATAAACAACGCTAAATCCACCATAGATATTGCAATATATGGAATTGCGCAACAACCTCAAATAATTAATGCCTTAATTGCTGCAAAAAATAGAGGAGTAAAAATCAGATGGGTAACAGACGCTGATATAAAAGGTAATAATATTTATAAAGAAGTCACTATTGTTCAAAAACTCCTAACTGATTTTAAAACTGACAACCATATTTATCCACCAACTGGAGAAAAAAATCCAAAATACACCAATGCAATTATGCACAATAAATTTTTCATTTTTGATGATAATACAGTTTGGCTTGGTTCATCAAACTTATCACAAACTGATTTGGCAGACTTTAATGCTAATATAAATTTACTTGCAAAATCCAAACAATTAGCCCACATTTATAAACAAGAATTTGAGCAAATGTACAACGAAAAATTCCACGAACTCAAATCACAAATTCCAAACAAAGAAAAATTAAAAATAGATGAAAAAAATAATGTCTCTGTTTATTTTTCTCCTCCCGACAAAATCATCACTAAACAAATTATTCCTGCAATTAATAACGCCCAAAATTATGTTTATATATCTTCATTTATAATTACACACAAACAATTAGAAAATGCATTAATTAGTGCAAAACTGAGAGGACTTGATGTAAGAATTATCACAGATGCCACTTCTGCAAATGGAAAATATTCAATCCACAACTCTCTTCGCCAAAATAATATACCTGTAAAAATAGAAAATAAAGCTGGAAAAATGCACTCAAAATCTATTGTTATAGATGATGAATTGATTTTTGTCGGCTCGATGAATTTAACACGCAACGGCGAAAATAAAAATGATGAAAATATTTTATTGATTAAAAACCACAACGCAGCCACTATTTTTAAAGAACAATTTTTATATTTATTTAATTCAATTCCAAATATTTATTTAACCAAAACACCAAGAGCCGAAGGTTGGGACTCTATAGGCTCCTGCAATGATGGGATAGATAACGATTTTGATGACTTAACAGACAAAGATGATAACGGGTGTAAATAATTTTTTTGTAGTATCATTATCATAAATGAATAAAGGATTTAATTATGTACGAAGTTAAAATAGAAACAAGCTTTTCAGCAGCACACCACCTTCTAAATTACAAAGGCAATTGCGAAAACCAACACGGACACAATTGGAAGGTTGAAGTTTATGTAAAAGGTGAAAGCCTTGATAAATCTAATATTTTAGTTGATTTTAAAGTGCTAAAAAAAGAAGTTAATTTAATTATGGATAAATTAGACCACAAAGACATAAACGAACTTGAAGAATTCAAAAATATCAGCCCAAGTAGTGAAATTATTTCAAAATTTATCTACGATGAAGTAAAAAAAATATTTCCAAATGTTTCAAAAGTTTCCGTTTGGGAAACACAAAACTCTTGTGCAAGCTATTTTGAGGAATAAATTATGCCGATTTTACAAGCAATTTTAATGGGATTTATCCAAGGTTTAACTGAATTCTTACCTGTTAGCTCTTCTGGGCATTTAGTTTTAACTTCCTGCCTATACAAACTTTTCACCGGTACGGAACTGGTTCACAACAACTCCCAAGAAGCATTTTTTGATATTATTTTGCACGTTGGTACTTTAGTTGCAATTTTGGTATACTTTTGGACCGACATTGTTGATATTATTAAAAAATTCATCACTGCTTGTAAAGAGAAAAAGTTCAATTCAAACGAAGCAAAACTCCCACTGTTTATCGCATTGAGTACAATTTTCACTTTAATTGTAGTTCTTCCAATTAAAGACATTGTCGAGAAAATGCTTGTAGCGCCAATATTTACAGGGATTTTCTTATTAATTACTTCAATAGTTTTATATTCCAGCGAATGGATTTCTAAAAAATTTGAACAAAAAGAAAGTCATATAACAATAAAACGCGCTATTTTAATAGGTTTAGCACAAGGTTTTGCAATTTTTCCGGGGCTTTCTCGCTCAGGAATGACAATAGCAACAGGTTTGGCAACAGGACTTGATAGAATTTCTTGTGCTAAATATTCTTTCTTACTAAGTGTACCAATCATTGCGGCTGCATCGCTATTATATCCATTAATCGATATTGATTACAAAGAACTTGCAACTTTTGATTGGGCTTCAATTTTCATCGGTTTTGTAGTTTCTGCGGTTATTGGATACCTTTGTATAAAATATTTCATCAAATTTTTATCAAAATTTTCAATGAATATATTCGCTTATTATTGCTTTTTTGTAGGATTAGCAATGATAATCGGTTTTAAATATTTTGCATAAAATTAATTTTTTCTACACGCCAAAAAAGCTACATTATCAGGTCGAACCTCAGTTGCTACTACACCTTTTTCATCTTTTCTTCCATATGCTGCTGACGATAATGATGCTTTGAATCCTACAGTACCGCCTCCGGCGGCACCATCTCCACCTCTATTTTGTGTACTTACAGTATAAAATGCACCAGTTTTTGCTTTTAGTCCATCATCATTTGTATTTCCATCAAATGTTCCGTTTATCTCAGGAGCTGCATTTTGTTGCCAATGTCCTAAAGCTCGAGACGTACCGGATTTATTACGAATAAAAGTATTTGCCGCTTTAGGGTATTTTTTTGTTAATTCAGTCCATCCATCCGGACATTTGCTCAAATCAAAATACATAATTGCACCTGCCGGTGTAGACTCATTATTATTTTCCAACTCCTCTATTCGAGCCAACAATTCATCAATTATATCATTTGTATTATTTATTGAATCTCTTAATCTATCATTTTGATTGTTTATAAGCCTAAACTGCGTATCGGTAAAATTACTCTGTTTTATTTGTTTTGTTATCATAGGTGCAGCCATACCAAGCGCAATACTGCCGATTAACAAGGCAATTGTTGCTTCGGCAACTGAAAAGGCTTTTATTTTATTTTGAATAAAAGAACAACAATTTTTACATTTTTTTTGAAATAGAAAAAGATTTAATCTTCTTTCATATAGCCCCTCTACAACCATATGCATTTTAGCCATATTTATTTCTCCTATTTATTAAACAACTTTCTAACTTCTTCTCTATCATCAAAATGGATTGTTTTATCACCCAAAATTTGATAATCCTCATGCCCTTTTCCTGCAAGCATAACAACATCATTTTCACCAGCTATAGTTTTTATCATAGAAATTGCAACTCCTCTATCCTCTTCTACAAAGACACGATTAGGATTAATTGACTGAATACCTGTTAAAATATCAGAAATTATTTGCTGAGGGTCTTCACTTCTTGGATTATCAGAAGTAACTATAATCTTATCTGACAATTTATCTGCTATAGCGCCCATTTTAGGACGTTTAGTGGCATCTCTATCCCCACCACAACCAAAAATACAGATTAAATTTCCATTTTGAGGTGTAATTTCACGAGCTGTTTTTAATACATTTTCAAGCCCATCAGGAGTATGCGCATAATCAACAATAACCATAGGATGATTATTCACAATTTCAAAACGTCCAGCGACACCGGCTGTTTTTTCTAAAATTTCAATTGATTTTTCTAAATTCAATCCTGCACATATTGCTGCACCTAAAGCCGCTAAAGCATTATAAACGCTAAATATTCCATTCATTTTAAGTTTAATTTTTCGCTCAACTTGCCCATAAATAAAATCAAAATTCACACCCAAAGTAGAAAATTCAATATTTTTTGCCATTATATCAGCTTGATTTTTTATACCATAAGTTAAAACCTTAACTCCGGTAGCAACAACATTTTCAAATCTTGTTGCATACTCATCATCTGCATTAATTACAGCAAAATTACCCTCTTGTAAATTTTTAAACAAGATTGATTTTGCTTCAAAATAATTATCCATTGTAATATGATAGTCCAAATGGTCTTGAGTCAAATTTGTCAACACAGCGCCTTTGAAAACACACTCACCAACACGATTTTGCTCCAAAGCATGAGAACTTACTTCCATAACAACATTATCAATTTCATTATCTTTAATTTTTTTCATTACAGCTTGAAGTTCTGGAGCTTGCGGTGTTGTATGCTTTGCATCATGGTATGTATCATTACTTGATAATTTGTGTCCCAACGTTCCAATTAACGCACATTTTTCTTCATTTTCTTCAAATATCTTTTGCAATAAATGAGTTACGGTTGTTTTTCCATTAGTTCCTGTAACTCCAATCAAATTTAATTTTTCAGTCGGATAATCATTTAACAAGGCAGCAACATCAGCAATTTTTTGACGCGTAGAGCCCACTATTAACTGAGGCAAATCAATATCCAAAACCCGTTCACACAAAAGGCAAACCGCCCCCCTATCTTTTGCCATTTTTGCCCAGTTATGCCCATCAGAATATTCACCTCTTAAACAAACAAAAATATCACCCGCTTTTGTTAACTGAGAATTATATGAAATACCTTTTATAACTATATTTTTATCATAATTTATAATTTCATCAGGTTTTATTTTGTCAATCAATTTTTCTAACTGCATAATTACCTCCAACCGTAGCTACATTTTACCTTGCACGATTTGATTTTCCAACATTTTTTGTATTAAATTTATCTGGTGCAATGTTCATAATTCTAGCACACTGCAAAGCAACTTCTCTAAAAATAGGCGCAGCAACAGTATTGCCAAATAACGCCTCGCCACTAGGCGAATCAACGACAACATAAATTATAATTTGCGGATCCGAAGCCGGCAAATAACCAACTACTGACGTATATAATTTATTTGTATAACCTAAACCATTTTCTTTAGGCTTATAAGATGTTCCTGTTTTTGCAGCAACTTTATAATTATCCAACTTTGCAAAAGAATTTCCTCTATCGATAGCTTGAGATAAAAGCCTTGTCATTCTTTGAGCTGTTTGATAACTAACAACTTGCTCCCTCTTTACTTTTTTCGCTTCTTCTTCTGGAGAATACTTAATAACATGAGGTGTTACTCTAACGCCACCATTTGCTAACGCGGAAACAGCCGATATCATTTGCATAGCATTTACAGAAATCGCATAACCATAACCCATAGACGCATGGTCAGACACATCCCAATTTTTAGGATTTTTTAAAATACCTCGCGATTCTCCGGGAAGATCTATTCCTGTCTTTTGCCCCATTCCAAAAGTCTTTAACATTCCATGAAACTCTTGTGGTGTCATCATCTGAGCAATACGTATTGCCCCAATATTGCTTGAATGCTCAAATAAATAAACTAAATCTATCAACCCTGGACGCGGATGTTTTCTATAATCATAGTTTTCAATCTTATGTCCACCAATAATTTCTTTCCCTGTATCATTTACTTTAGTAAACTCATTAATTTTACCTAACTCCATCGCTGAAGCTACAGTTAAAACCTTAAACGTTGACCCTGGAGGATAAACATCTGTTAAAGACCAATTTTTTATTTGTTGAGCGGTTGCCTTTTTATAATTATTAGGGTTGTAGGTTGGATAAACAGAATAACCCAAAATTTCACCATTTTTCGGATTCATTACAATAATCGCACCTCGCAAAGCTTTTTTCGCTTCAATCATTTTAAAAAGCTCTTCTTCGCAAACATGCTGAATTGCAGTATCTATAGTCAGCTGCACTGTTTTCCCTTGAATTGGATTTGTTGTAAGTTCTGGATTTGTCGAAAAATTGTAGATAATATCTCCATCTGGGGTTCTTTCAAAATTTACTTTTTTACCAATATCTTCTAAATCTTTTTTTGCACTAAATTCTACTCCACCAGCTAAATCAGCATCTGTATTATAATATCCCAAAACATGCGCAGCTAGAGTACCTTGAGGATAAATTCTTTCTGTTTTTTTATCTAAACTTATTTCTCTTAACCTTAATTTTGCAATCGCCGTCGCTGTTCTTTTACTAACATCTTTTTTCAACGAAATTATTTTATAATCCTTTGATAACTCCGATTTTAGTTTATCATAAGGAATTTCCAAAATAGGAGACAAAATACTTGCCAATTCAGCTACAGAATGATCATAAACATGTGGATGAGCCCAAACATCATAAACAACCCTATCTGACGCCAACTTTATACCATTAGCATCAACAATCATTCCGCGCATAACCGCACCACTAACCATCCTTTGACGCTTGGCTTTTAATTTATAATGCTTTAAATCAACAACTTGTATTAAAAATAAATGAATAATTAAAAAAACAAAAAAACCAACAGCAACCCACTGCCAAATCATTAAACGTTTATCAAAAGATTTAAATCTCTGTAATAATTCATTATTTTTTTTTTGCATATCCCTAAAAATCCGCTAATAGCCTAAAGACCATTTAAAAGATTGTTTTTCATTAACCAAATCTACTGCCAAATTAGACGTTGCCGTTCTTCCTTCTTGAACCTCTATAACATCTTTGGCTTTATGAAGCAAATTACTACTTTTCATTGTTTTATCAACATTATTATAAGATTTTAAATTATCTAATTTATTTTGCAACTCAGTGTTTTCATCATTCAAAGCAATAATTTCTTTTCTAATTTTATTTAAAGTCATTTCATTAGAAGTAACAAAATAATAGCTAACCAATGTAACTAGCACAAAAACACATAATATAACGCATAATGTTTTATTAACTTTAGAAATAGCCATCTCCTCATAAGTTTTATACTGCGGAAAATACCCTCTTATTATAGAACTAGTTTTATATTTCCAGTATTCTCTATTTATATGATTTTTTTTATTTTTATGCAATAACGGTGATTGTAAAAGTGTTGTATTATTCAACTTATTTCCCCCAAAGCGCTCCCACGCTCGATTTTATCAACTCAACAACTATTATTTATCTTAACCCCTCATCAATTTTATATTTTTTTTGCTATTCTTAATTTTGCACTTCTTGATGGAGGATTCTCCCTAATCTCTTCTTCGCTTGCAATAATCGGTTTTTTTGTAATAATTTCTAAACTTGGTGGCGGACAATCACATATCGCTTTATTTGGTGGACAATTACATTTTGACGCCATTTTCTTAAAGAAATTCTTCACCAATCTATCTTCTAACGAATGAAAACTTATCACACTAATTATAGCACCAATTGACATCAAAGGCATAATATTTTCTAAAACTTTTTTAACATTATTTAACTCTTGATTAACTTCTATTCTTATTGCCTGAAAAACTCTTGTCGCAGGATGAATTTTAGAATTTATCTTTGGTGTTGCATTAACTATTAAATTAGCTAACTCCACTGTTGTTTCTATTGGCTTAATTTGCCTTGTTTCAACAATTTTTTTAGCAATTCTTTTAGAAAATCTCTCTTCTCCATATTCGGAAAAAATTCTAACTAAAGCTTCTTCTTTATAACCATTCACAACATCATAAGCCGAGAAATCAGACTCTTGATTAAATCTCATATCTAAAGGTGCATCTTTTGAAAAACTAAAACCTCTTTCTTGCTTGGTTAATTGGTGATAAGAAGCGCCTAAATCAAGTAAAACACCACCGGTTATTTTATCAATACCTAAACTAGGTAAAACTTTATGCAAATTTGTATACGACTCTTTTACTATTGTTAAATTTTTATAATCTTTTAATCTTTCACTTGCCGCTTCAATTGCATCATCATCCACATCAAAAGAAATCAACCTTCCCTCAGGCTGAATTTTACTTAAAATCAATCCGCTATGCCCACCGCCACCTAAAGTGCAATCCACATATACTTTACCACTTTCGCAATTCAATGCGTCAACGGCTTCATTCAACATAACAGTATAATGTTTAAATTCTTTCATAACCTAATTATATAATGAAAATTATTTTTTTATAATAAAAAAAACTGCTTTGATTTCTCAAAGCAGTTTTCTAAAGTTCAAATGTTGTAAATTATTATTCAATAATTTTGTCTACAACACCAGCACCAACTGTACGTCCGCCTTCACGAATAGCGAATCTCATACCTTGTTCGATAGCTACAGGAGCAATCAATTCAACGTCCATAACAACGTTATCACCAGGCATTACCATTTCGCCTTCAAATTTAATAGAACCAGTTACGTCAGTAGTTCTGATATAGAACTGTGGTCTGTATCCTGGGAAGAATGGAGTGTGACGTCCACCTTCATCTTTTGTCAATACGTAAACGTTAGCAGTGAATTTTGTGTGAGGTGTGATTGAACCAGGAGCAGCCAATACTTGACCACGTTGGATTTGAGTTTTATCAACACCACGTAACAAAGCACCAATGTTGTCACCAGCTAGACCTTCGTCTAACAATTTTCTGAACATTTCAACACCAGTTACAGTTGTTTTTTTAGTTTCACCGAAACCAACGATTTCAACTTCTTGACCAACTTTAACTTTACCACGTTCTACACGACCTGTAGCAACTGTACCACGACCTGTGATTGAGAACACGTCTTCAACTGGCATCAAGAATGGTTTATCAAGGTCACGTTCTGGAGTTGGAACATAAGCGTCAACTGCATCCATAAGTTCCCAAATTTTATCAACCCATTTATCTTGACCTCTAGCGATAGTGTTGTTAGCTTGAACAGCTTCTAACGCTTTTAAAGCAGAACCTCTAATAATAGGAATATTGTCGCCATCGAATTCATAAGAAGACAACAATTCTCTTGTTTCCATTTCAACTAAGTCAAGAAGTTCTTCGTCATCAACCATATCACATTTGTTTAAGAATACAACCAATCTTGGAACACCAACCTGACGAGCAAGCAAGATGTGTTCACGAGTTTGTGGCATAGGACCGTCTGTTGCAGCGATAACCAAGATACCACCGTCCATTTGAGCTGCACCTGTAATCATGTTTTTAACATAGTCAGCGTGACCTGGGCAGTCAACGTGAGCATAGTGTCTGTCTGTTGTTTCATATTCTACGTGAGCAGTAGAGATAGTAATACCTCTTGCTTTTTCTTCTGGAGCAGCATCGATTTCATCGAATTTTTTCAATTGTGCTTGTCCAGCAGCAGCCAATACAGCTGTAATTGACGCTGTTAATGTTGTTTTACCGTGGTCAACGTGACCTACAGTACCAATGTTAACGTGCGGTTTGTTACGTTCAAACTTTTCGCGTGCCATTAGAGTAATCTCCTTTTTCTAATATACTATTACTTTGTGTGTTTTGTTTTTCCTAATTCTAGGTTAGACTATTACAGTCTTATTATATCATAGTTGCTCATTTTTATTTGTCAATGTTTTTATACTAAAAACCATGCCCTTACTTTTATTTTAGACTAATTTTTTCTTAATGGGGAATGCAAAAATCGTTACAAAATTTTATAATTCTTATGTTTTAGCCTTATAGGAGTTTTATTTATGAGCGAACGCATGGAAATTTATAAATGTGAGGTTTGTGGAAATATTATTGAAATATTAAATGCAGGTTATGGAACTTTAGTTTGCTGTTCTCAACCAATGCAAAAACTTGAAGAGCACAAAAACGATGAAACGGCACAAGAAAAACACGTTCCTATTCTAACCTCTAACGACCACGAAAAAACAATTAGAGTAGGATCTATCCCTCACCCTATGGAAAACGAGCATTATATTATGTTTATAGAAGCAATTTCCCATGACAAAGTTTGGGTAAAAAGAAAATTTTTAAAACCAGGAGATGAGCCAAGTTTGAAATTTAGCACTGATGGTGATAAAATGATTGCACGAGAATTATGTAATATACATGGATTATGGAGTAACAACTATGATTAACGAAAAACTTGAAAAAGCAATCAATGAACAAATTAACAAAGAAGTTTATTCTTCATACCTTTATCTTTCAATGGCTGCATATTTTGCAGACCTTGGATTAATGGGATTTTCTAATTGGATGAAAATTCAAGTTCAAGAAGAAAACGCTCATGCTATGGGACTTTATGACTACCTAATCGAAAGAGGCGGAAGCGTTGAACTTGAAGCTATTGATAAACCTCAAACAACTTGGGATAATATTCTTCACGTTTTTGAAGCAACTTTAGAACATGAACAATTTGTTACTAAATCATTAAACGAACTAGCAGATGTAGCTGATGAAGTTCGAGATAGAGCTGCAGCATCATTTTTGCAATGGTACATTGATGAGCAAGTTGAAGAAGAAGCAACTGCATCAGATATTATCAATAAACTAAAATTAATCAATTCTGACGGAAACGCTTTGTTTATGTTAGACAAAGACATGGCAGCAAGAACTTTTGTAGCACCTGTAATTGGTTAATTTATAAATTATTCAACAAAAAGCCCGAAAATTCGGGCTTTTTTGTTTATATTTAAATCAAAAAACACAAAAATAAATAGTTTATTTTAATAATCTTGGCTTTTCTATAGATGAAATCATTGTTTCTTGATTTTGAAATTGCGTTTGAGCCAATGTTGTTTCTAATAATGCTACTTTTTCGTTTAATAATTCATTTTGTTCCCTTAAAACTGCCACTAATTCTTTCGTTTCGTTTAATTCATTATTTAATTTAGCAAATCTTTCATCTAATTCAACACTTGCAATTTTTGTGGCGTTAACAGTTCCAGAAACTTTTAAATCTTGATAAACTTGTACATCTCCATCACTCAGTACTGCAAATTTATTGGCCCATTTTGCATTATTTCCATTATTTTGATTACCTATTCTTATTTGAAAAGCATAATTTTTATTTCTTCTAGCATCATCTAAGGCATATGAAAATGAAGCTGTTCCACCCTCATCAATCCAAAACCGCTGTTTTCCATCGACATAAATTCCAATTGGACCTGTAGATCCAGTATTATCAACATCTTTTTTATTGGTTTCTACATAATTTATCCTCATAGCACCATTAGCGCTTACGGAAAACGCATTGTTTTGATATACTTTATGACCTGTGTATTGAATATAGGAGGTATCATCATTAACATTTTTAATTGTAAAACTGCCATAAGGCTGTCTAGGACTTAAAACAAAATCACCATCATCATCAAAAGCAACAACTTTGTTATCAGTATCATCTTTTAACCTAAAACCCTTGTTAGTTATTTCTGTATTTCCTATTCTTAAAACATTATCATTTCCTACACTTAAAACATCTTTTCCACTAGAATTTTGAAGTTTTAAAATATCCAAACCTGACCCTTTTACATGCAATTTAGCATCAGTAGAAGAAACCCCAACGCCAACATCTCCACTACTCCTATAAACACTAGCCCCATCAGTCGTTACATTCCAAACACCTTGCATTGCTTTTTCTATTCTTTGGTTTAAAACTCGTGTTTGAACTTCACTCATATTATTATACTTAATCTGCTTAGTTATCATAGGAGCTGCCATACCTAAAGCTACACTGCCAATTAAAAGAGCAATTGTTGCTTCTGCTACTGAGAAAGCTTTTTTACTATTTCTATAATTATTTTTTGATTTGAGGGAAAATTTTTGACATAAAGGAGAATTTATCGAGCTATCAATTGCCCCCTCCTCTACAGCTGCTTGCATTTTAACCATGTTTTAAATCTCCTTTTTTATCTTTTCTATCGTTTAAATATTATCAAATTTGGGGGAAATTAGCAATATTTTTTGGTGGAATTGGTGCAATAAATTGCACCCTACATTACTTTGATTTTACCCCACCAAGGACTCCTCCACCCCGCCCATATCGTCATGCTGAATTTATTTCAGTAAATGCAGGGTGCGTCGTTTTTGACGCACCGCAAGGTTAAACGAAGGGATAGACAAACAAAAGATTTCCTTTGTTAGTCTTTCCGACAGATGATGAAACGAATTTCGCATAACGATTTTGATGGGGCGCAGATGGGTGGGATGTTTTTGAGAAGAAAGAAAATATGATAATTTTTCAAGATATTTATTATATTTTTGTGACTAAAATTATAAGATGCGTCAAAACGACGCACCTTATAACTCTTTTTTATCTAGCCTTTATTAATTATAATTTTGAAATAATTTTAACTAAATTAGCTTTTCTTATACGAACATTTTCCGGTGTTATTTCTACTAACTCATCGTCTTCAATGTATTCCAAACAATCTTCTAAAGACATTAAACGAGGAGCTTGCAAAGTAACCATTACATCAGCCGTTGCGCTTCTCATGTTAGTTAATTTTTTAGTTTTACAAACGTTTACTGCAATATCTTGAAGTCTGTTGCATTCACCAACAATCATACCTCTGTATACTTTAGTTTTTGGAGTGATGAAAAACACACCTCTATCTTCAAATTGAGCCAAAGCATAAGGAATAGCTTCACCATCTTCAAATGCAACAAGTGAGCCGTTTCTTTGACGAGGAATATCTCCGGCATAAGGTTTGTAGCTGTTATATGTGTGATACATTATACCTTCACCACGAGTCATTCTAATAAATTCACTTCTAAAACCAATTAAACCTCTGGCAGGGATTACAAAAGTCATATGTGAACGATTACCAGTTACTTGCATAGATTGCATTTCTGCTTTTCTACCCGCTAGTCTTTCTATACAACTTCCTGAATATTCTTCTGGAACATCTACAACTAAATTTTCAAAAGGTTCATAACATTGTTCATCAATTGTTTTAAAAATAACTTGAGGTTTAGAAACTTGAAATTCATATCCCTCACGTCTCATAGTTTCTATCAAAATACTTAAATGAAGTTCACCACGACCACTTACTTTAAATACATCGGTACTATCTGTATCTTCAACTCTTAAACTAACGTTTTTTTCAAGTTCGTGATACAAACGTTTTCTAATTTGTCTACTTGTTACAAATTTTCCTTCCGTACCTGCAAAAGGGCTATTGTTTACAGAAAAATTCATTTGCAAAGTAGGTTCATCAACTTGAATTAAAGGCAACGCTTTTGGCTCAACAAGTGATGAAATTGTTTCACCTATTTGAATTTCTGGAAAACCTGCAATAGCTACAATATCACCGGCTGACGCTGACTCAATTTCAACCCGACCCAAATCTTCAAAGCCATACAATTTTGCAATTTTACCACGTTCTATTGAACCATCTGCTTTAATCAAAGAAACTTGTTCTTGAGATTTAATTTTACCATTTACTAAACGACCGGTAACAATTCTACCAACATAATCATTGTAATCCAATGTAGTTGCTTGGAATTGTAAAGTCTCATCAGGATTTCCAACAGGTGGTTTAATGTATTCAATAATTGCATCCAATAATGGAGTAATATCTTTAGACTCATCTTCCAATTCTCTTTTCGCAAAACCTTGTAAACTGCTTGCAAAAACATAAGGAAAATCTAGCAAATACTCATCTGTTGTTAATTCAGTAAACAAATCAAAAACTTTATCTAAAGCGTTATGCGGTTCAGCGGCAGGTTTGTCAATTTTATTTACAACAACCATAACTCTGATACCTAATTCCAAGGCTTTTGATAATACAAATCTTGTTTGAGGCATAGGTCCTTCTGCAGCATCAACAATCAATAAAGCACCATCAACCATACCTAAAACTCGCTCAACTTCACCACCAAAATCAGCGTGTCCTGGGGTATCAACTACGTTGATTTTATAATCTTTGTATTTAATTGCGATATTTTTAGCTAAAATTGTAATTCCGCGTTCTTTTTCCAAATCATTGTTATCCAAAACCCTTTCTTGAACAACTTGATTTTCTCTAAAAGCACCGCTTTGCTTTAACATACAATCAACCATAGTAGTTTTACCATGGTCAACGTGAGCAATAATTGCTATATTTCTAATTTTTTCGTTATTCATAATGTTTTCCTGTTCGGCTTAAATTTTTACAAAAACATGATACAACAAAAATTTTTACTCAAAAATATTTATTAAATTTGTTTACGCAAAAAACCAATAAGCAACAAAAATTGCGGCTAAAATTCCGACAATATCAGCTAATATACCTACATATAAAGCATATCTATATTTTTTTATACCAACAGAACCAAAATAAACGCTTAATACATAAAAAGTCGTCTCAGAACTTCCAACCATAATTGCGGCTAGTCTTGATGTAAAAGAGGTAACATCATTATTAGAAACAATATCTTCTAAAACACCTAAAATTGCACTTCCTGCTAAAGACCTAAAAATCATAATAGGAAAAACATCAACAGGAACATTCGCAACTTCAAAAATATTTTTTAAATGATTTGTTAAAAATTCAACAAAACCAGAAGCCCTAAGCATTGATATAGCAACGATTATTGCCAAAAGATATGGAAAAATATTAAATCCTATTTTTACTCCATCTTTTGCCCCGTCCACAAATAATTCATAAACAGGCATTTTTTTAATTATTCCACTAAAAAGAATAACCAAAATAATCAATGGAACCAACCACAAAGAAATAGTATCAAGAATGGTTTTAATCATTTCTTTCTACCTCCTGTGGTGTCCATATTTTTTCAAAAACTTTAGCAATAAAAATTGCAAAAGTAAATGCAATAAAAGTAACAATTAAAGTTGGAAAAACAATAACAGTAGGATTTTTATCACCGCTTGCGGCTAAAATAGCAATAACCGTTGCCGGAATAAGTTGAAAACCTGCGGTGTTCATCCCAAGCAACATACACATAGAATTTGATGCGGTTTTTTTATCTTTATTTTCTTTTTGCATTTCTTCCATAGCCATTAAACCCAATGGAGTTGCCGCGTTTGCCAAACCAAATGCATTTGCGGAAAAATTCATCGCTATATGCCCAATTGCTTTTTTATTGTGTTTAATTTCAGAAAATATTTTTGAAAAAATTGGGTAGACTAATTTTGCTACAAAATCAACAACTCCTGATTTTTCTGCAATTTTCATTAATCCTAACCAAAAAGCCATTATGCCAATTAAATACAAAGTTATTTCAATTGATTTTTGAGTTCCTGTTAAAATTGCGGAAACAACATCATTGAGCTTGCCGTTAATTGCTCCAAAAATTATAGAAATTAAAATTAATAAAAACCAAATATAATTCATTTTATTATTTTGACTTATTCAAAAAATAAAAGCAAAATTTTAATTATTTTTAACCTTATCAATAATTTCTTTTACACAATTATTCAAAACACTATTTACTTTAATATCTTCTTGAACTTGTTCATAAGAATAAATAATTGTAGGATGTTTTCTATCAAAAAAATCACCTATTTCACTTAAGCTAAAATCTGTTATTTCACGACAAATATAAATTGCGACTTGGCGGGCATTCGCTAGTTTTTGCGAACGAGCCTTTCCTTTTATATCTTTTACAGAAAGTTTATAAAAATCAGCAACCGCGTTTAAAATATCCTCTAATGTTATTTGTTTTTCAACATCAGAAATTTTTAAAATTTGTTTAACACTATCAATATTTAACTCAATATTACAAACCCCAACATAAGCGGTAACACGATTATAAGCCCCTTCAAGCTCACGAACATTTTTAGAATAAGTTTTTGCTAAAAATTCAATAACCTCAAGAGGTAAAGTTATTCCGTCATTTTTTGCCAAGTTATACAAAATAGCCATTCTTGTTTCATAATCTGGTGGTTGAACATCTACAATCAAACCCCACTCAAAACGACTTCTTAATCTATCTGGCAAATCTTGAATATACTTAGGTTCTCTATCAGAGGTAATTACAATTTGTTTTCCTGCATTGTGCAAAGCCTCAAAAGTATTGAAAATTTCTAAAACAGTTCTTTCTTTACCTTCAATAAATTGAATGTCATCTATTAATAAAACATCTACATTTCTATATTTTTGACGAAAAGTAGACATGTTTCCATCAGAATTTCCTTTTCCCTTGAAAATTGAATCGATTAAATCATTAACAAATTCTTCTGTTTTAACAAATTTAACTTTTAAATCAGGATGATTGTATAAAACATAATGCCCAATTGCTTGCATTAAGTGAGTTTTTCCTAAACCGGCGCCGCCATATATAAATAACGGATTATATTTTTCTCCAGGGTTTTTTGCTGTAGCTAAGCTTGCGGCATGTGCAAATTTGTTGTTTTCTCCAACTACAAAATTTTCAAATTTATATTTTAAATTCAATTTTGGAGCAGATTGCATTTTTTTTAAATTGCTGTATTTATCAACTTTTTCTTCATTAGCCTTTTTTTCAAGTTGTTGTTTTTCTTCTTCTCTTTCTAATAATTTTTGTAATTTTTTATTGTGTTTTTGTGCTAGTTTCTCGTCGTGTACAATTTGAAACTCGGTTTTTTCTCCCACTTCTTTTGTTAAAATTTCTTCAAACAAAGAATGGTATTTTTTTAAAATTTGTATAGAAAAAGACTGACCGGTTAAAACGGTAAATTTTCCTTCTTCCAAGGATTGAGGAATAAGGGGCAAAACCCACGGTTCAAAACTGGATTCAGGTATTTCTTTTTTTATTTCTTCTATTGTAGAAGACCAAATTTTTTGTACTTCGAGCATGTCCATAGACAAAAGTTTACTATAAAAAATTATCTACATGAACTAATTTTTAAAATACTTGAAATAATAAAATCGATATGATAAAATTATCATGCAATAGGATGTTTTAGTGGAAAGGTAAGTATATGCGTGTAAACTTGAATTTGTCATCATTAAACAACTCTCAACCATTACGCTTTGGCGGGTGCTGTGATAAAAAAACAAGTTTTAAAAATATACAAAAAAATACCCAAACTAACATTGATTATAAAAAAGAATATGAAAAATCAAAAGCTCAGTTAGACTATATGAGCAAAAAATACGAAGTTCTTTGCAATATCTGTGCTTTAAGCATGAATCCTAATTTTAAAATTTAATAATTAAAAGAGGTTATATGTATAATAAGTTTAAAGATTTCCAACTTTTATTGTTTGGTTTAATTTTGGTTAGCGGAATTTTAGTAGGAACAAAAATATTAACCGACAAAATTAGTCAATCCGGCATCACCGTAACTGGTTCAGCATACGAAATAGTTACATCTGATAGCGCAACTTTAAGATTAAACTTGAACACAAAAGATGCAAACAAATTAAACGCCTACACTCAACTAAAAAATAATTTGCCGATAGTTAAAAAATATTTATTAGATTATGGAATAAAAGAAGAAAATATTTTAATTGAACCACCTTCAAATTATTCTACAAATAAATACACACCTAACGGCTCAATGACAAACGAAATAGCTTTTTATAATTTCAATCAAACCATAAAAGTTAAATCTAATGATGTTCAAAAAATTAAAAGCCTATCAATTGATGTTCAATCTCTTTTAGAAAAAGGTATTAACATTAATACTAATACCCCTGAATATAATTATTCTAAACTTTCTGATTTAAAAATTGAGCTTTTAGGAAGAGCAACAAAAGATGCTAAAATGAGAGCTACTGAAATGTTAAAAGCAACGAATAATAAGGTTGGGAAAATTAAATCCCTAAAAATGGGCGTACTTCAAATAACGGCACCTGATTCAAACGAAGTAAGTAACTGGGGAATTAATGATACCTCAACTATTGAGAAAAAAGTTACCGCCGTATCAAATGTCGTTTTTGAAGTTAAATAAATTTTTATTTATTCTAATAAATCCATGCCATCTATAAGCATCTTTAACTCTTTTCTTGCG
Organism: Candidatus Gastranaerophilaceae bacterium; assembly: GCA_045638605.1. Lineage (GTDB taxonomy): Bacteria > Cyanobacteriota > Vampirovibrionia > Gastranaerophilales > Gastranaerophilaceae > RGIG2134. Next base: position 13,282 of record JAZUBS010000012.1, on the reverse strand, counting down.
CTTGAGTTAAAAAGACTTTCTATGGCTAAATCTACATATTTTAATTGCTTTTCGTTGTTCGCTATTTTCTTAATCTTATAAAGAAGTTTTTCTATCTTTTTTTCTTTTGTTTCTTCTTTTTCGTTACTTATAAAATCAATATTTCCATTTGGATTATATGTATAAGTTTCTGTTAATTTATCGTCCTTGAAATATTGAACAAAGATAGGTTTTCCCAATTTTTGAGAAACATCCAAAAGATATTTATCCGGAGCTTCCTTTATTACCTTTTCTTCAAGTTTATTTTTATCAATTTTTGATTGATATTCTTCGATAACAACTACTTTATTGTTATCAATAACTTTGTAATATGGGGTATTGTCCGTTCCTGTTTGGCATAAAATTTCTTTTTCGAGTTGAAAATCAAATAAAGTTTTAACATCTATATTTAAAGCTACAATAAGCCTTTCTATGACATCCGATGACACAAAAGAAATTCCATTCTCTATTCTTGTTAATTGTCTTTGATTAAGATTAACTAATTCGGCTAATTGTTCTTGAGTTAAGTTCTTAGCTTTTCTCAAAAGTTTTAAATTTTGACCAAAAGCTTTTTTAAAATAAGTCAAAACATCTTCCTCCTTTAATTTTATTTTATATTCTTTACAGCCTAAAATTAAGGACTAATAATGCGCATTAAAACAAAACACTTTGGTTGACATAGACATTTAATGTCTTATAATTATTTTTAAGGGTGTTTTTTATGAACAAAAATTTAATAATAAAAAAAACAATAAAAAAAATTACAAAACTCAATTGTCCTTTTTTTAAATTAATGCTTTTTTTTATGAATAAAAAAAGCACTTTTAATCCTAATTATGAAAAAATATTAAACAAAATTCAAAAAAAATATAAAAATAAAGAAAAAATAAGAGTTGGCTTCCTTGTTAACGAAAACTGCAAATGGAATGCTGAAAATTTATACAATCTATTAGAAGAAAACGAAATTTTTGAACCTATAATCCTGATTACCTTGTATAATACACGTCATCAAAAAAAAGACATGACAAAATCTAGCCTTAAAGATAATTATACTTTCTTTGCTAATGCGGGCAAAAGAGTTGAAAAAGTTTATGACGAGAAAAATGAAAAATATCTCGATATAAAAGATTTTAATATTGATATTTTATTTTACCAACAGCCATGGGGATTGGATGAATTACAAAATATAGATGAAGTATCAAAAAATTCTTTATGCTGCTATTTTTCTTATGGTATAGGGGTTTTAGAGTGTGCTGTGGACGTAAGACCATTTCATGAAAAATTGTTTTATTATTTTGTTCCAGATGAAGAAACAAAAAAACTTTTCAAGAAATTTGAAATAGATAATTTAAATAATATGAAAGTAGTGGGGTACCCAAAACTTGATGTTTATAATGAATTAACACCTGTTTTAAATGATAAAAAAACAATAATATATGCCCCTCATCATAGCTATAATCGTGGTTTAAAACTAGGAACGTTTCACAAAACTGGTATAAAAATTTTGGAATTTGCAAAACAACATCAGGAATACAATTGGGTATTTAAGCCACACCCTGACTTAAAAGAAGTTCTTTATAAAGATAAAAAATATGGGGAAAAATTTACAGAAAATTATTATAAACAATGGGCTCAAATAGGCAAAATTTATGATAAAGGTAATTATTTTGATATTTTTATGACCTCAGATATTTTAATTACGGATTGTTGTTCATTTTTATTAGAATATATGCCTACTTTAAAACCAATTATTAGAATAGAAAGACATGGAAGCCAAAAAATATCTCCATTAGGAAAAGAATTACTAAAAGGCATATATAGAGTTAAAAGATTTGAAGAGCTTTATTGTTGCTTAGCGCAACTTAAAAATAAAAACGGAGATGTTCTTTTAGAAAAGAGAAAAGAACTAACAGAAAAGATTTTAAGGAAAGAAAAAAACGCTAGTGCAAATATAATTAAAGAATTAGAAAAAATTTGTACGCTAAACAATGAAGGAGGGAGCATATGAACATCGCGATAATATTCGCTGGTGGAGTCGGACAAAGATTAAAAAATGAAAGCAATACTCCCAAACAGTTTTTAAAAATCAATAGTAAACCCATTATTGTACATACTTTAGACTTATTTCAAAGACATAATGAAATAGACAAAATTTATATATCTATACACCCTGATTATTTTGAATATATGAAAGAACTTGTTGAATATTACCATTTAACAAAAGTTTCAGGGGTTGTAAACGGTGGGGCTACTGGACAAGAGTCTATATATAATGCATTAAAACTTGCAGAAAAAGAAAACCCAAAAGACGCTTTAGTTTTAATACATGATGGAGTAAGACCTAATATAACATCGGATGTAATAAGCAAAAACATTGAAACTGCAAGAGAAAAAGGAAACGCAATTACTTGTACTTCCTGCTTTGAAACAATATTAGTAAGTCAAAATACAGTTAATCCAGAACATGTACCATATAGAAAGCATACCTTTGCGGCGCAAGCTCCACAGACATTTAAATTAGGAGAACTTATTGCCGCACACGAAATAACAAGAAAAAATAACCCTGGTTATATTGATATTGTTGATTCTTGTACCTTGTTTAAAACTTTAGGGAAAGAAACCTTTATGATTAAAGGCAACCGCGGAAATATCAAAATTACAACAATAGAAGATTTATATGTGCTTAGGGCATTGATTAGATTTAAAGAAGATATGGAAGCGTTTGGAATTGAAAAGAGGGCATAAATGGCACTAGTGGATAATTTAATTGTAAAAAAAGATATAAAAGCAGTACTAAACTCAGAAATTATAAACTGGGAACAATTTAGAAATAAGACTATTTTTATAACTGGTGCAACTGGCGGGATTGGTGGTTTTTTAATCCAATGTTTATTGAATGCCAATGAAGAAAAAAATTTAGGTTTAAAAGTTATTGCAAATGTTAGAAACAGAAAAAAAGCCCTTGAATTATTTACTAAATTTTTATACAGAAAAGATTTTAAATTGTTTGTTTCTGATGTAACAAACAAAATTAAATATAAAAATAAAGTGGATTTTATAGTTCATTGTGCAAATAATACCAGCTCAAAATCTTTTGTTGAACAGCCAGTAGAGACAATAGATGTTGCATTAAATGGAACAAAAAATGTATTAGATTTTGCAGTGAATAAAAAAGCAAAAAGCGTAGTTTATTTATCATCAATGGAAGTTTATGGCGAAATTAATGAAAATAAATTATTAAGCGAAAAAGATTTGGGCGAGATGGATTTACTTGAGGCTCGTAGTTCTTATCCAATGGGAAAAAGAGCAGCAGAGACTTTGTGTTATGCGTATTTTAAAGAATATAATTTACCAATAAAAATTGCAAGATTAGCCCAAGTAATTGGCGCAAATGTAGATTATGACGACACAAGAGTTTATGCACAATTTGCAAGAAGTATCGTTGAGAAAAAAGATATAGTGCTAAAAACAACAGGTGAAACAATAAGAAGCTATTGTTATATCACAGATGTTATTACAGCGTTGTTGTTATTGTTAGAAAAAGGAGAAAATGGCGAAGCATATAATATTGCGAATAAAGAATCAACTGTAAAAATAAAAGACATGGCATTAATGCTAACAGAAAAATATCCAAATTCTAATTTAATTTTTGATATTAAAAATTCTACAGAATTTTTTAAAGAAACAATTTGGTCTTTAAATCCTACAAAAATTGAAAATCTAGGCTGGCATGCAAATATAAGCTTAGAGAATATGTATGACGGGTTGGTTGGTAGTTTTTATAAACAATATACAAAAGAGAAAACAAAGAAAAAAGAGTTAACATTTTTAGAAAAAATCTTTTCTTTGAAAAATATTAATGAAGAACACAAACAAATAACTTTATTTGGAATTAAGATAAAAATAAGAAAAAAATCAATATATATAAAATATCAAAATTTATCTATAGATAACAATAAAATAGTATTAGCAAATTTTAATGGTGCTGGATATGGATGTAATCCCAAATATATTACAGAAGAAATAATAAAAAGAAAGTTACCTTATGAATTAATTTGGCTTGTTAATGATATAGAAAAAGAAAAAAATTTATTTCCTAATCAAGTTAAATTAGTCGAATTTAATTCAGAAGCCGCAATAAAAGAACTAGCGACGGCTAAATTATGGATAGATAATCAAAGAAAAATAAAACATATAAATAACGGTTTGAAAAAAAAAGAAAATCAAATTTATATTCAAACTTGGCATGGAGCTTTGGGTATTAAAAAACTTGATAAGGATGTTATTGCATTTAAAGGTAATAAACAATGGATAAAAAAAGCAAAATATGATTCACAAATAACAGATTATTTATTAATAAATAGTATATTTGAAAAAAGCATTTTACCAAAGGCTTTGTGGTTTAATAATAATTTATTAGAAATTGGACATCCAAGAAATGATTTATTCTTTCAAAGTAATACAGAAATAAGAGAAAAAGTTTTTAAAACATATAATATTTCACTTGATAAAAAATTTATATTATATGTTCCAACCTTTAGAGAAGATGAAAGCTTGTCACACTATACTATAAATTATAAAAAACAAATAGAAGCTTTAAAAGCAAAATTTGGTTCTGAGTGGTTATTTCTTATTAGATTACATCCAAGAGTACAAAAATTAGCACCAATTTTATTTGGAAATAATGAAAAAATCATTGATGCTGCGACTTATCCAGATATTCAAGAGCTTTTAGTTGCTAGCGATGTTGCTATTACTGATTATTCTAGTTGTATATTTGATTTTATGTTGTCACGAAAACCAGCATTCATATTTGCAACAGATATAGAAGAATATAACAACGATAGAGGGTTTTATTATCCGTTGGAAAGTACTCCTTTTCCTGTTGCTAAAAATAATGAAGAGCTTTGTGAAAATATAAAAAACTTTGACTATGAAAAATATAAAAAAGAAGTTGAAGAATTTTTAAAAGAAAAAGGCTGTATCGAAGACGGGCATGCCAGCGAAAGAGTAGTTGATTTGATTGAAAGGATTATGAATGAATAAAAATATACTTTTAATTGAATTAAAAAATAATAATCTTGGAGATACAATTATTTCTGAAACTTGTGAATATATTGTTAGAGATATTGATAATTCTTTAAATATAAATAAAATAAATTTATTTCCCAATAAAGAAATAATGAAAAAATATAAACCTTTTTATGGTTATAAATTAGTAAAATCTATTTTTAAACGTTTAAAAATAAGTTTATATTTTCTTGATTTTATTTTTTGGAAATTATTTACCAAAGCAGGAAAAGAGGCATATAACTATTATTATAATAATATTAAAGTAGCAGATAAAGTTATAGTTGTAGGTGGAGGTTTAATTAAATATTCTCGTGAGGATTTCTGGAAGGCTTTATATACAATCACAGAAATTTGTGAACAACAAAAAAAACTTCTTTATATAAATGCTGTTGGTGTTGAAGGCTTTGATAGTAAAAATTTTAGATGTAAACTTTTAAGTGCTTCTCTTTCAAGAAAAAATGTAATTGTAACTACTAGGGATGATTTAAAATCTTTAAAAAAATATTTAAAAAAAGCTAAGGATGAAAAAATAGTTGGAGACCCTGCTTTATACACAGAAGAAACATATAAAATTAAAGCAAATATAAACTCTGAAATAATTGGTATAGGGCTTATTCGTGGAAAAATTTATACTGATTATGGTTTTAATTTTAAAGAATCTGATATAATAAATTCTTATGTAAATATAATTAAAGAACTTGAAAAAAATAATTATAAATGGCAATTGTTTTGCAATGGTATTATTTCTGATTATGAAATGGGTAAAAAAATTCTTAAAAAATTAAATTTACCGATTGAAGAAAAATATTTGGTTAAGAGACCCCAAGAATCAAGAGAATTAATAAAAACTATAAGTAATTATAAAGCAATAATTGCCGCAAGATTGCATGCTAATATAGTAGCCACATCTTTAGGTATTCCTTCTATTGGATTGGTCTGGAATGATAAATTAAAATTTTTTGGAAAAATAATTGGGTGTGAAAATCGTTTTATAGAAAAAGAAAAATTTGTAAATGCAGAATATGTTTTAGCGCAGTTAGAGGAAGCAATAAACAATAAGTATGACGTTACTATTATAAATAATTTAATGAAATTTACTAAAATTTCATTAGAAACATTTATAAATAAAATATAAAGAGGAAACTAAAATGCAAAAAATAAAAAACATAGAATTTTTAAGAGTTATTGGTTGTATAGCAATTATTTTATTACATTTATTTTCTAAAGTAAGATTATTTGGAGAATTTCCTGATATAGATTTATATAAAAGTCTTTTTGGAATGACTTGTAATGGACAAAAGGCTGTTGATTTATTTTTTATTTTATCAGGGTTCTTTTTTGCGCTTAAACTTGATACAACAAGGACAATTTGGCAATTTTTAAAATCAAAATTAATTCGTTTATATCCTGTACTATTATGGATTACTTTGTTGGCATTTATAGCTTCTATTTTTGGTTGTTTCAAATTCAAATTATATGAAAATATTCTTACTTTATGCGGATTAAGTGGCACATCTTTAGTTATAAAATTTGGAAATATGGATGTATTTTGGTACGTCTCTGCGATGTTGTGGACATTTATTTTGTTTTATTATCTTCTTAAAAATTATGATAAAAAACATGTTAATTTATTCATTGCGGTATTAGTTTTCTTTTGTTATAGCTTTTTAATTCACGCAAAAGGTGGAAAAATTAATAGCAATACTCAAACTTTTTATTATATATTTAATGTTGGTATGATGAGAGCTTTTGGCGGTATTGGTGTAGGTTATTTTATAGCTGAATGGTACAAAAACAATATTAATCAAATTAAAACATATATTGTCTCTTTTAAACAAAAAATATGTTTATCAATTTTAGAATTTATGTGTATATTTTTTATTATAAATAATCTTATTTTGCATAGACCAAGTTTTAAAAATGATTTTCTATACATAGTCATATTTGTTATTACAATTTTATTATTTTTAATTAGACAAGGTTATATTTCTAAGTGGTTAGAAAATGATTTTTGGTTAAAATTGTCAAAATATACTTATTCTTTCTATATGACACATTTAACAATTATTGATAGTTTGAAAGGTTCATTATGGAAATATAATACTGATTGGGTTTATGCTCATCCGGTTTCAAATATTGTACTTACGCTAAGTTTAGTATTTATCTTAGGTATTTTCACTTATCACTTTATAGAAAAACCAGCGACAATTTATTTGTCACAAAAATTTGATACGAAAAAATGTAAGGAGCACAATGAAACTAAATAAAACAGAAGCAAAAAATTCATACAAATATGGATGGCTTTTATCAAGAATCTATCCTTACATAAAACCGGTATTACCTAGGGTGGTATTGGGCTTTATTGTGGCTATTCCTTTAGGTTTATTAGACGGCGTAACGGCTTTTTCTTTAAAACCATATATGGATTATGTCGTCGGACAAAAAGATTTAGTTTTTGATTTTCAAGGTAATACTTTTACTTTGACTTGGCAAATGTTTTCTTATTTATTACCTGTTTTTGTTATTGTTTTTGCTATTATCCAAGGAGTTTTGCGCTATCTAAATACGTATTTATCTGAATGGACTAGTAAAAAAATCACAAATTCTGTGAAAATAGATTTGTTTAAACATTTGGTTCAAATGGATACAAAGTTTTTTGATGAAAATTCTTCTGGGATAATCTTATCTCGTTATTTAAATGACCCCCAAACCGCAGCCGATGGCTTAATTGACAAAATAAAAACTATGACAACTAGCGTTTTTGGTGCGTTTGGGTTAATTGGTGTTATGTGGTATAGTTCTTGGAAGCTTGCTTTAGTCGGGGTTTTAATGCTTTGCATCGCTTTTATCCCTGTTTTGCTCATTAGAAACCTTATCAAAAATACCTCTAATAGAAATATGGTTATTAATGGTAATATTCGTACAAATATGAACGAAACTTATTCTGGTAACAGAATTATGACCTCTTACCAACTACAAAAACGCCAAAAAGATCTTTTTGAAAAAGAAATTAATGAATCGTTTAATATTTCTATGCACGTTATTAAACGCTCTGGCTGGATGTCTCCATTAATGTATTTAATTGCTTCTTTTGGTATTGCTATAGTTTTGGGTTATGGTACAAGCCTTATAAATTCAGGTCAAATTACCTCAGGAAGCTTCGCTTCTTTTGTAACTTCATTATTGCTATTGTACAAACCAATTAAAACATTAGGTAATACTATGACAAGTATTCAAAAAATATTTGTTGCGATGGGGCGGGTTTTTGAATTATTTGATATTATTCCTGAAGTTAAAGAAATAGAAAATTCTATTGAATTTAAAACGTTAAATTCAGGAATATCTTTAGAAAATGTTTGTTTTGAATATATAAAAGATAAACCTGTTTTGAAAAATATTAATTTAGATATTAAAAAAGGTGAAACAATTGCGCTAGTTGGGAATTCCGGTGGTGGAAAATCTACAGTAATAAATTTAATATCTAGATTTTATGATGTTACTTCCGGCGCTATAAAATTTGATGGTACTGATATAAGGAATTTTAGTATAGATAGTATTAGAAAAAATATAGCTGTTGTTTTTCAAGATAACTTTTTATATTCTGGTACAATTCGTGAAAATGTTATGATGGGTAATTATAAAGCATCTAAAGAAAAACTAGAAAAAGCCATTTCCTCTGCTTATTTAGATGAAATGCTTCTTAATTTGCCAGAAGGATTAGATACGATTATTGGCGAAAGAGGAACAACTCTTTCAGGAGGTCAAAGACAACGTGTTGCTATTGCACGAGCAATGATAAAAGAATCTCCAATTGTTATTTTGGATGAAGCAACTTCTGCCCTAGATAATCAATCTGAAGCAATAGTACAAAAAGCAATTGAGAATTTGATGAAAGATAAGACTGTTTTTGTTATTGCTCATAGACTTTCTACGATTAAAAATGCAGATAGAATTGCAGTAATTAATCAAGGGGAACTTGTTGAAATTGGAAACCATGACGAGCTTATGAATCTCGAAAATGGACAATATAAATCTCTTTATAATATGCAATTTAATAAAAAAGAAACAAAAATTTAATAGCCCCAAAGCAGGGCTATTAATACCACAATATCTCTTCCTCGCGGGCATGAGTAACTTCCGCGGGGATTTCTTTATTTTATATTTTTACATAAAAATAATTTTTAAATAAAATTATTAATTACTCATAATCCCACATATAGATATTTCCACAATATCTACAAACCGCATGACTATTCATAAACGCTAAATCCGGTTTAAAAGAATATCCATCTACATGAAAAATTAAATCTCCATTTTTATCAATTTCTTGGCTAAATTCTCTTTTTCCTTCGTAATCTGGATTAAAAATTAATTCATATTTGTCAACTGATTTACAACTGCGACATTTAAACATATTACAGCTCTTTTAATTTCTTTTCTTTTAATTTTTTTATTTCTATGTTTTTATACAACAACGTACAACAAATACTTCTCAAAGGTAGTGTAAAACCTATTATTATTGAAGTATTTATCATTGCCACTACTTTTTCTGCTAAAGAATTTATATCAAAAGTAAACGTTGATGTATTATTTACCGCAGAAAAAATAGTATTAACCGATTGTTCTATTTCAGCCAACGGTAAATCTTTACTAAATTCTACAATTGGTAAAATCAAATATTTATACAGTCCTATATTATTTAAAATCAGATTAAAAATTTCTGGAACTAAATAATAAGTAAAAAACCACAACAAAAACAATAAAAAGGCTGTTTTCAAAAAATTAGATTTTACCATTTTAAAACTTTTTTTAATAATTCCAACTGTTTTCAAATTTTCTTCCAAAGCAAAAACTTGAAAAGATAAACAAAGAAAAACCATCAAAACTAATATTATTAAAGAAATAAATGGAACAATAAAGCCTATAGAAATGATTGACAAAACAAAAACTAAACCTAAAAACGTTCCCATTCTTCTATTAACCGTATCATTATGAATTGATAAATTCTCTAATTTTGCTCCGGAAATTATATTATTAGCCATAGAGTTCAAAGAACCCATTGCTACAATATATTTCCAAAAAGCAGCAAAAAATATCATAAATGATGGAATAATAAGAATTAACATCACTGTTAATAAAACAACTACATTATTCAAAGCAGGATTTATATAAATTAGTTTTTCGACATTATTTGCAAACAAATGAACTGTTGTAAAAATAAGAAAAACAGATAAAACTTGACCTAAAACAGGAAAAGCCATATATTTTAAAAATTTTGGTAAGTTCTTTAAATATAATTCAAAACCCTCTATAAATAATTTTAAAATATCTAACGTAGTTAATCCTTTTTTCTTTGCCATTTTTTGATACTCCATTTATAATACTTATTATTATAAAATAAGGTTTTAAAAAAATAAACTATGCAAAATATTAAAGAAATATTGTCATCATTTAAAAAAGAAGATTTTGAAAAAGATGTAAATTTACATATTCATACAATTTTTTCTGATGGAAAATCTACTCCTGAAGAAATTTTAAACCAAGCAAAAAAATTAAATATGAAAAAAATTGCAATATGCGACCATAACACAATAAAAGCATACGAAGATAAAGATATTTTAAATTCAGAATTAATTATCCCTGCAATAGAATTTGACTGCTGGTTTATGGGTTGTTTAATTCATATTTTAGGATATGGAATTGATGTTAAAAATAAAGAATTATTATCTTTTTGTGCAAAAACGCAGGCGGGAACCCGTGCTGATATTGTTAGATTATTTTCTTTTAGAAATACTCAAAAAGTTATAAAAGCAATTCATAACGCAGGAGGAATTGCTATTTTAGCTCATCCTGCTTGTTGTTGGAATCCAAGTTTAAATTTTTTAGTAAAAAAACTAATAAAAATAGGAATTGACGGACTAGAAGTTTATTACACTTACAAAAGACATAGAAGTATTTTAAAATTCCACAGCGAAAAAAAAGTTGAAAGAATTGCAAACAAATATAATCTAATAAAAACCGGTGGAACGGATGAACATGGGAGCTTAAAAAAATGAATTTTATAAAAACTATAAAATTTTGGTTTATTAATGCTAGATATCACTCTCTTATTCAAAGTTTTTGGGCAGGAATGGTTTCAATTTGTATTGCATTAAATAATACCAATTTTAATATAATAAACGCTTTTTTGGCTCTTATAGGAGTTTTATTTGCTCATTTATCAATCAATTTATTAGATGATTATTTTGACTACAAATTAGGAAGTGTAGAAAAAAGAAAAGAACTAAAAGGAAATATAAGAAGCGGAAAATGTATATATTTAGAGAATGGTAAAGCAACAACTAAAGAGCTCTTTGCTTGTGCAAGTTGTTTTGGTTTAATTGCTTTATTAATAGGTTTTTATTTATTTTTACAAACAGGCATGCCTGTAATTTTTATAACTTTAATTGCATTAATTTTAGGTTATTTTTATTCAGCTCCACCTTTTAAATTAAGTTATAGAGGAATGGGAGAAATAATCGTTGGATTAATGTTTGGACCATTATTAATGAATGGAATTTACTATTGCGCAACAGAAACTTTTGATTTTCAATTAATAATAATTTCTTTTGCAATTGCCTCACTTGTTACAAATATTTTATATGTTCATTCAATCATGGATGAAAAAGCAGACAAAGCAGTAAATAAAAAAACTTTGGCAGTAATTTTAAAATCAAAAACATTAAAACTAATAGCTTTGGTATTTTTTGCTATTTATCCTTATTGGATAATAATGACAGGTATTTTTGAATACAATTTACCAAAATTATTATTATTTTCTTTTTTAACTATTCCTTTAACTTTCGTTTTAATAAAATTTATGGTTGAATTTATGGATGAAAAATTAAAAAATCATCAACCAAAATTTTGGATGGGGAAAATGGAACAATGGGAAAGAATTAAATCAATAGATATAGATTGGTTTATGATTAGATGGTTTTTGGCACGAAATATAATGACATTTTTTAGTATTATAATTTGTTCAGCGTATATAGTAACATCAATTAATTGAGACTAAATAAAAATGAGAAAATTATTTTATCTGGCATGGTGGTATTTTCAAGTAAGGTTTTTAAATAAGAAAAAACCGCTACAAACGGTGCTTTTTATAAATAATGAATGTAATTTAAGATGTAAACATTGTTGTATAGATAAAGACTCACAAAAAATAACAAAAAGTTATGAACAAATAAAAGAAGAATTAGAATATTCTTATAAATTAGGCTCTAGATTTGTAGATTTTGAGGGAGGAGAACCCACTTTATGGAAAGAAAATGATAAAAATATAAATGATTTAATTTTATTAGCTAAAAAAATAGGCTTCTTTTCCACTACTGTTACTACAAACGCACAAAATGATTTTTCTTGGTTAAATACAGACTCTATTTGGGTTAGTATTGACGGTTTTAAAAAATACCATGATTTAATTCGCGGGGAAAATTCTTTTAAAAAAGCCGTTGAAAATATAGAAAAATATGGAAAAACCGGTAAAAATAACTTATCAATAAATATGGTTATAAATTCACTAAATGAAAAATCAGTTGAAGATACAATAAAATTTGCAAAAAATAACCCTTATATTAATTCAATTTCACTTAATTTTCACATGCCATATTTTGGTACAGAAAATTTATGCGTAAAAAATAAAAATAAAATAATAGACAAAATTATTGAACTAAAAAAACAAGGTTATCCTATTATGAATACATTTAATGGTTTAAAAAATCTAAAAAAACAAAATAATGGTAAATACTGTTGGATAACAAATTTTATTATGCCTAATGGAGAAAAATTACCACAATGTCAAGGAAAAGAAAATAACATGTGCAAAAACTGCGGACTTGGAATGGCTACTGAAATGAAAAATATTTATGATTTTAAATTAGAAACTATATTGGCTGGAATTAAATTAAGGTTATTTAGAAATAAAAAATAAATTATTAATCATAATATATTTTATAAGTTTTATATTTAGGATTATTTTTAATAAAATCTTGTTCAATTTTTTTATTAAAAAATGAAAGTTTTTTTATTTCTTTATTTTCAATTATATAAGGATTGACCCTTCTAAATTTACATAAAATTTCTTCTGAATTTTTTTGAGAATTTTTTATTAAAAATTGTTTATAATTTTTTTGATGTAAATAATTTA
>JAZUBS010000011.1:0-32157 GCA_045638605.1 Candidatus Gastranaerophilaceae bacterium | reverse complement strand
CCAGCTAGTTTTTAGCGCAAGCGTTAAAAACTGCGTGCGTGCTAGGCTCAACCCAAGGAGCCATAACTCGCTTCGCTCAAACAAATGGCTCCTCTTTCGTCGTTTCGCCAAGAAATGTCAGATTTAAAAACATAAAGTCGCTTTTGACTTCGTGTGGAGAGGGTTGCAATTATATCAGAACGTAGGGTAGATTTTAATCTAGCGAAAAATTTAGCTGCTCAAAAATTATATAAAAATAAAGGTAGACTGAAGTCTACACTACAGTCTAAATTATAATTTAGCGCTGCAAATAAAATCAAAAATTAGCAAATAGTAGGGTGCTGTCTTTAGACGCACCATAAGATTTGAAAAATAAACGGTGCGTCAAAACGACGCACCCTACATTACTACATAACTTCGCTTGTCTTTCCGACAGATGCTGAAACAAGTTCAGCATGACGACCTTGGTGGGGTTGAGCGCAAATAAAGCATCGAAAAATTTGTATTGGCGTAAGATAATATATTTTTTTTAGGATAGTTATGAACTGACCCCATTAATCTTAAAATATCTTAATAACATTTATGTTTTTTCGATAAAAAACGCAAAATTTATTTTTTAGGTTTTTTATTTACACAAAATAAAAATAAGGAATAACTATGCAAATTTTGCCAATAACATCAAACCTAAATAATTATAAAAATTATAAAATTAATAATAAAATGACTAATCCTGTCTCATTTAAAAGAGATGATGATAGAGAAAAAATTGCATTTGAATGGTGTTGTGAATTTCGAGATACTGTTTGTAGCAAGATTAAAGACGATTGCTATACATATTTAGTATTACATAATTTATTTAAAAAATTAAAAGCTTTAGACAGCGAAATTCAAGAAAAAATTATACTTGAAGTAAATATTAATGAAGGAAACATTTTTCCATTAGCATTGCGTTATTATACCCCTGCTGCAAACGAAATTTGGAAACATATAATAAATAGTAATGACAAACAATTACAAGGACAATTTTTACTAGGCTCTTACGCAACACCAAATGATAGCGCATATTATCACGCAGTTACAAAACGTAACTTTAAATTAGCAAATGAAATATTACAGTTTGCAGCTGATAGTAATATTGATGAAAGAGTAAAAACAAAGTTTTTCAATCTAAAGGATGCTAAAGGCACTCAATATGAACATTTAATGGCTAAAGGTTTTGCTGAGCAAGCAGATAAATTTAAAGATATTGCAAATAAATTTAAAGATACAGATAAAGAAAAAAGAATTCAACCCAGAAGAATCTCTTCTGAAAATACTGATGAAAGCTCAAACAATTTTAAAATATATACAGAAGTCAAAACTCGTTTTTCTGATGTCGGTGGTATGTTCAACGTAAAAAATCAAATTAAAAACGAGCTTTTGGCAATTTTAAACAATCCTAAAGTTAAAAACGCAGATAAACCTAGCGGAATTATTTTATACGGACCTCCCGGAACCGGTAAATCCCTGCTTGCAACAGCTATTGCAGGTGAAGCAGGTGTTCCTTTCATTGCAACCGAGGGCAGTAGTTTTGCTGAAAAATATGTAGGAGTAGGTCCTAAAAATGTAAGAGATTTATATGCAGAAGCAAGACACCAAGCAGAAAATCACCCGTCAAAAACAGCTATTGTCTTTATTGATGAAGTTGATGCTGTCGGTGGAAAACGAGGAGAAAGCTCAAACTCAGAAAGAGACAACACACTAAACGCTCTATTATGTGAAATGGATGGGGTTAAATCAAAAGAACATACAGATATAAAAGTAATTACAATACTTGCTACAAACAGAAAAGATATGCTTGATTCTGCGTTTAGAAAAGGGCGTATTGATTTAGAGTTTAAAATTGATGACCCAAGATTTAGCGAAAAAGCAAGATTTGAAATACTTACTATTCACGCAAAAGATAAACCTTTTAAGGATGAAAAAACTAAGGATAAAATGCTTAGAAATTTAGCAAGAACAACATCAGGCTTTTCAGGTGCAGAGCTTGCTGATGTCATAAAACGAGCATATAGAAAAACACTATATTTAGGCAGAAATGTTGACTATATAACACAAGATGATATAAATAACGCTAAGCTTGAAAGCATGGTTGGTATAAAAACAGATTCAGAAGTTACTGAATATGAAAAGAAAACAATGATTGCACATGAAGCAGGACATGCAGTAAATCTAGTTGTTATGGATAAAATTTTTGAAAACGAGCAAACTTTATCAAAAAGACCTGTTAGAGTTTTGGATTTGGTTGTAAATGAAGCTCGAGGTGGTGCTGCTGGTATGACAGTACATAAGCCATCTGAAGCTAATACTGGAAGATATACCATTGAGTCTTTAATGAGTTCTCTTGTTATGACTTATGGCGGTTATAGTATTGAAGAAACCTTATTTGGCTGCCATACAGACGGAGTACAAAGTGATTTAGAACACAATACACAAAAAATTTGCGAAGCAGTTACTAAATATGGTTTAGGTTCTAAAACAAAATATTTAAGTGTCAAACCTGATGGATTTGTCTTTGAGCTTTATAAAAATGATATTAAAAAAGACATAGAAACTTATTCAAACTCAGCGATGGCAATTTCAAATATGATTTCGTCATTTACAAAACCATTTATAGAAGAATATACCGAAAAATATTTAAATAGCACAGAAAAAATCATTCCGGGTGAAACTTTTATTAAATTATTTGAAACATGGCTAGAAAAAGAAAATAAAAAAGAAGAATTTGAACAATTAAGCCTAAACATACAAAACAAAATTGCACAAGTAAGAAAAGAAATGCATCCTTGAAACTATTGATATTATTTGTTTTTGATTAATAATAAAAAAACGCAGCAAGGAGGATAAAAAATGAGTAAAGTAAATAAAGTTCATTCAATAAACAATAGTTACTATGCACAACAAAGCAGAGCAAGACACATTCATCAAGAAAAACACCTAGAAAAACTACTTAAAAAATCCAAATATAACAACCTAAAACACGCCTCAAACATTGAAAAGACAAAAAGCTACAATTCATTTTTAACAGCTGTTCTTGATGGACTAAAAAAATTCATTAAAAAATTACGCTAAAAACTCAAATATGTATATTTAATAATAAAGTCCGTGATAGAATGTATATCACGGACTTTATTTTAATTCAAATAAAAATTATATCTTAATCATTTTTAGATATTTTAGATACACCCTTCACAATTATCTCATCTATTAATTCATCTGCAATTCTTTTAAAATCATTAATTCTATGTTTTGAAAAACCAAATTCTTTTAATTTATCTTCATTTAAAACCTTATTATAAATTTCTTCTGAGATTATTTTATTTAGA
The DNA here is from genome assembly GCA_045638605.1 of Candidatus Gastranaerophilaceae bacterium. Lineage (GTDB taxonomy): Bacteria > Cyanobacteriota > Vampirovibrionia > Gastranaerophilales > Gastranaerophilaceae > RGIG2134. The sequence continues at coordinate 28,813 of JAZUBS010000011.1, read as the reverse complement.
TTACCAAAACCATTATTTTTAACACAATCTCTAATTTTTTCTATTAATGTCTCTTTTAAAACCTTATCTTCAAATTGATTTACTGTATTTCCTAATGTAAAATATCCATAAATAATATCATTTCTAATTAAACTATCTGATTCTGCATTAACATTAGTTTTATGAATATTTTCTACATAAAATGTCTTTTTACCTAAAAATGGATTTTTCAATTCAAAAGAAATACCATTTTTATATTCTCCATCCCAATCTTTTTTACTTTCAAGGCTATGCACAAAAATATCAGTATTTTTATTACCTTCATTTTTAATATCATCAAAATAAAATGCCAAATCTGGCATTTCCTTATTTTTATAGTACAAATTTGACTTAAAAGAAATAGAATACTTTAAATTAGATATTTGCATAATTTCTCCTTTGTTAAAATTTACAATTATTTCAAAAACAAAAAACAAAATAATTTGCTATTTTTATAAAGTTAATTTAAAAATATTAATCAAATAAATGTAACAAATTGTTAAAAATACCCATAAAATCCTAAAGTTTGACAAAAAAATGCCGATAAGTATATTACAAGTAAGTAAGAAATAAAAGGAGTACGGAAAATGGGTATGTCAGCATCACAAGCAAGATTTTTGGCTTTGACCGCCAGAAAATCCAACGTTGAATTCCAGGGACAACAAGTTAACCAACAACGTACTTCTTTAGCAAATGAAAGTGCGGGGTTGTTTAATCAAATGTTAGAACTTCAAGTTCCAACACCGCCATCTGCAACTGATTTTTATTCTATGGCTTATACATTCCCTGGAGATAACGAAAATGAAGAATACAGAATCCTAAACTGGGGTGCAGCTTCTGACCCGACAAAAGGTATGTATAATGTCGATGTAAAAATTGTAAACAAAGATTCAGGTTACAAAAATCCTTCACTTGAAGTTGGTACAAGCATTAAACTAAGCAATGGAGAATATTCTATACAACTACCAAATACAACAGATGGTGTCGCCATGACAAAATCTGACAAAGATGTAAGAGGCAGAACTCAAGGTGAAGACGGATATGTTCCAAGTTATAGCTATAAGTATGGCGGAAGAACTTATTATATCGAAGAAGAAACTCTAGCTAATATGTTTGATCCGATTGCAGAAACAAACGGTATGAAAGAATATATTGTTACTCAAGAAAATCAAGCTAATTCAACAGTTGCTTATTACAAAAGTGAAAACTCAATGCGCGAAGTTACTTTGTATAACGCAACTATGGACTCAGCGGAAACCGGTAGATTTACAGCGATAACTTATTATCCAAATTATCCTGAAAGCCTTGAAACAAGAACAATTGATTTAGTAATTCAAGAGATTAATGATGATGCCGGATATGACGCTGCTATGGCTGAATACAACTACAAAAAAATGTTATACGATAGAACAATAGACGACATCAACACTCGGACAGAAGTTATTCAACGTCAAGATTTGACTCTTGAATTAAACTTGAAACAACTTGATACAGAACAAGAAGCTCTTAATAAAGAGATGGAAGCAGTACAACAAGTTATCAATAAAAACGTTGAGACAACATTCAAAACATTTGGTTAAATGTATTACACCAACAAATTAAGATATCTTTCATTCCAAACACATAAAGTGGCCACCTTGAAATATTAGGTGGCTTTTTCTCACCATCAATTAACTAATTTAGTACGACTTTTTTAAGTTGAGCAAAGGTTAAAAGAGATTGATATTCCTTTTTCATCTCGTCTACGACATTTAGTAGTCCAAGTTTTGAGGCTAATGTTATAGCTTTTTCGTAGAGTTTTTTTGCATTAACCAAAGGCGAGGACCCGCCATCATTGCCAGATTTAAACATTTCTATATGATATTTCGCTTGAAAATCGTATAATTGAATATTTAAATATTCCAAGTTATACTTTTTAGTAATTAGTCTTGCTTTATCTAGATACATTTTTGCTACACTGTAATCGTTTTTGATTAGATAAATCTCTGCTATCAAACGTTTATACATTACTTGAAAATAGTATGAATTAATTTTTGGATTTTTTGCTACTTCAAGCGCATTCAGTGCAATTTCTAATGCTCTATCAACATCAAATATTTTTAAACAAATATCAGCTAATAAATACCAAGTTAAAAGTGCGCCGAGCGCAATTCTTTCTTTTGCAAAATATGTTATTTGATCGTTATAAATTTCTTGTGCTTTGCTAAAATCACCTTCATTTTCAAGTAATCTGCCTAAAGCGCTTTTTAATAAATTTTTACCTAAATAGTCACCAACATTATTTGCGTATGTTACTGTCTCGAATAAATAAGATTTCATATTTGAAAAATCTTTTTTCAAAAATCGAATAAAGCCTTGAAGTAAATTTAATTTACAAATCAAATCTTCACTTAAGGGTTCATTTTTTTGCAAATCAGCAATTGTCTCAAACGTTTTATCCGCCTCAATTACATCACCTTTTATAGCGCTTGCAAAAGATTTTACAAACAACAACGACGCATTATACTTAGGCAAAGGCTCATGTGCTGCCATTGCTTCCTCTAATGCAGAAATAACCTCATATGCCCTATTATTTCCCTGCAACAACAATGATTCCGTTAAAATTAAATTTGTTTCTATCCAAGTCTCAAATATTTTAGAAAGAGGCAAATTAAACACTGTATAATTTTGAGATAATGCATCTTCTAATTGTGGGTTAATATCATTTTCTATGATATTTATCAACTGCTCGAAACTACCTAAATGGAACATTGTTTTAATTTTTCTAGTATTAATCAAAGCAATTTCAAGTTTATACTTTTCAGCTGGAGCTAATAAACTAGTAACCTTATCAACAATTTCTATAACAGCATTATAATTGCCTGATTTATTCGCAGCAATTATTGCACTAGCTGAAATATCGACAAAATCTATTACATCATTTTTTTCATAATCAATATTTAAAATTGTTGTTAAAAAATCATACGCCAGCTCTGGCTCTTTCTCGCATAACAACTTACCTAATCTGTATTTTATATTTATGTCAATAATAGTTTTTTGCGGCAAACTAAGCTCACTATTAAGCTTTAAACACTGTTTTTGAGCTAAAATATACAAATTAACATCACCTAGATAAGCGGCATTTTTCATAACGCTGGTCCAATACACAAATGTTAAATCCTGAAGTTGTGCATTTTGAGCCAACAAAGGTTTATATGCAATATTAGTCAATCTTAGTTTTTCAATCATTTCTAACATTGACTTTGAAGATGCCGCAAAATACTCATCTTGCTTAACGTATTCAAATAAATTTTTCCACAAAATAGTATTTTTAAACTTAAACCAAAAACCATCAAGTTGCTCTATATAAGCTGATGAGGCTAGATATTGAACTAATTCATTAACACTGTTTTCATCCAAATTCAATACGGCTTGAACCATTATAATATTAAACTTAACACCCAACATTGTCGCCAAAATCAAAGCATGATAAATCGGCTCTGAGTCTGTTTTTATTTTATCTAATCTCTTTGTAATTATAGATGCAACATCAATTGGAGGTGTAAATGTTTCCTCATCAACAAGGCACTCCAACTTTTCCCCATCAAAATTAAACAAACCAATTTCATTCATATAAAGTAAAACTTGTTCAATATAAACAGGTAAACCATTTGAAGCTTTTATAATAGAATTCAACAATTTATCTGAAAATGGTTCAAAATCATTTAATATATTTTTAGTTAACAATTTAAGCTCGGTTTCATCCATTTTTCCCAAGAAAAACTTTTCACAACTTTCTAGATTTAATTGGGTTAGATTTATAAAACTATCAATATTTCTTTGATTTTTAGCCACGACTAACAACTTAAAATTGTTATTTATTATATTTTCATTATACAAATCAACAATTAACTCAAATGAAGAGACGTCAATTAAATCAAAGTCATCTACAGATAAAACAACCTCTCCTTTATTTTTTAAATTTGAAAAAATTTTAATTATTAATTCTTTAATTTTATCTCTATTATGCAAAATTTCTTCATAATATGCCGTTTTTGATGGATACAAAAAATCAAACATAATACAAGCATCATCTGAAGTTAACCCAAATCCTTGCTCAATATTTTTGATGAAATCAGACTCTTTTTGCTGTCCTTCGACAAAATAATTAGACAACCCCATTGAACTTAAAAACAAATCCTGAAAAACGCCATATGGCGAAAGTTGAGTAATAGGCGTTGCTTGCATCGATAGAACCGTAATATTCGCCGAAGTTAAATCTTCTTTAATTTTGTTTAATATATATGATTTTCCATATCCTTCTGGAGAAATTACAGAGCTTAAAATACATTCGCGAGAATTTATCAAAGAATTAACAACCAAATTTTTTACTTCTTGCTGTTTTTTCTCAGGAAACCCACTTGCTGGTATTTCTTGTTCGGAAAAAGGTTTTTCCACATCACCTTTTTCTTCCATCTCCAATGTTTCCGTTTTTGAAGTAACTTTAGCCTTTTGTATTGTTAATTGTACATCTAATTGTTCTTGCTGATTAGATAACTCTTCTAAAAGTGTCTCATTTTTTACTGTTACTTCTTCTTTTATTACATCTTTAGGTCTTGAGACCAATGAAGCAGAGCATTTCCTACATTTTTTTGATACAGGCAAATTATAAGCCCCACAAGAAGTACATTTTCTCAAAAGTTCAAAATTACACTTTGAACAAGTCAAAGCATTAACTTTATTTAAAAGTCCACAAGATGGACACTTTGAGCGCACCTTAATCCCACAATTCGGACATCTCAAAGCTGTTTGTGATATTTCCACCTTACATTTTGGACAAAGCATTATTAATACCCAATTACATCATTCTTAATTATTTTCACAAGCTCATACAATCTTTTGCAAACCTCTGATTGAGATAAGCCCAATTCTTGAGCAATTTCTAATTGTTTTTTTGATTCAACATATCTTTTTACAAAAATATCATAATAATATTTATCTGAATTATTAGCATTTGCAACACAAACAGCATTGCAAACTTGAGTTAACAAATCTCTATTATCAATTTTTTCATAAAAATTAGAATCAGGATCAGGCAAATTATCTAAAGAAAAAACCGTAGGCTGAAACGACTCTTCTTTCAAAGAGACTTCATCCAAAGAAACAACCGTAGTTGGAACAAATTCATTCTTAACTCTTCGAACTCTTCCTTCATTTTTTAAAACTGTAAGAATTGAAGTATTCACAACCTTTTTCAAGTATGGAGCTACAAACTCAATATCATCCATATTTTCAAGAACTGATATTGAGCGGCGTGTAGCTTCCGCCAAAAAATCCTCGCATAAATCTTCATTGCCCTGATATTTTGTATTAGCTTGTATGTATTTTAATAACTCTCTATTCATATCCCTGTAAAAATTTAATCATGTACATGTACCTAATTAAATTTTAACACACTTAAATAGAAATAACCAACACAACCGCTCTATCCCCTTTATCCTCGGACATTACAGGCGTATTTATATATTTTAAAGTTTGCTTAATGCTTTGTAACACAATATCATCTACATTCTTAGACCCACTAGATTCTATGATTTTTATATTTTTAACAGGAGCATTATTCTTGACTGTCATAGAAATCTTAATCCTATTATTATATGCAAAATCATCCGTATCTAATAAATCTGTCGCCAAATTCAACTTAATATTTTTACCAGCAATCTGCAAATATTTATTAAATATCATATCTTTAGAGATAGAAGATGGAACCTGCCATGCTACGGACTTTAATATCACAGGCGCAGCTCCAGCTTGTTCTTTCAATGAAGTTTCTAAGTTTGAACCACTTTTAGCCACAACATTATTTGCTGGAATAAAGCTATCATCTGCAAAATCATTATCTATATTTTCTTTTTTCTTCTTTTGTTTAGAAATTTGCTTACTTTCTTGTAAACTAATATCATTATTTGAAATATTTGATGACTCAAAAGAAGTATTAATATCTTTTGAATTCTTAGACGCATTCATACTTGTGCCAATTCCTGCGGCAACCAATAACACTAAAGCGGTAACTGCAACCATTGTCTTTTTAGAGTTCTTTTTAAACAAGTTTTTATTACCAATTGGCATATCTTCATCATCAAAATCATCTTTTTTATTAACTGATGTCGTACGCATATTTGAATATAAATTTTGCAAATCACTTTGATTTTCAACACCTTGAGATAACATAGCTTGAACTTCATCTAAAGAGGCGGCTTTATCATCTTGCATTATTGCTTTTTCAGCGGTTACTTGCTGTAAAGACACCCCATCAACTACTGATTGGTTTATAGACTCATTTTGTAGAGGAGTGTCTTGCATTCCAACATCTTCCCCTAAAATAGAATATAATTCCTTATCATCAACAACCAAATTATCATTAGACGGCTCACTCAATATATCCAACAATTCTTCATTAATATCGACAACATTAGTTTTAATTTCATTAAATTGAGTAGACTCTGAAACATTATTACTAGATTCAAATTGAAGCTCAAACGGTGCAGACTCAACTACCGAGCGCTGTTCTAAATTATTAATATCGAAATCTTCCACAATTTCAAAAGAATTTTCATCTTTTTCTACTAACTCATCAAGAACAATTTCAACATCATCTGACTCTTCAGTTTGAGGAATACTTTGCTCAACATCTTCTTTATCAATTTGCAAAGATAAAGAAGCTAATTCTGCAGCCAATCTGCTTTTCGGTTCCGCTGGAATTTCTTTGACAGCATCATCTACTGACGAAACATCTTCCTCGAGCACTAAATCAAGCCCCTCATCAATTTGCAGCTCCTCTATCTGTGCATTCAAATCTAATGATAAATCAAGTTCCAAATCCTCTTCGTTATTATTTTCAAGGTTTTCTTCCTTTACTTCTTCCAACAATTCAACTAATGGTTTTGGCTCTTCATCAACAGACAAATCCAACTCAAAACCGCTTTCTTCAACAGTTTCAAGCTCATCTAACGAAACAATATCTTCTAAAGTTCCAACTTCATTATCTTCGTTAATCATATCAATTTGGGCTATTGAAGAAGTTTCTTCCAAGACCAACTCATCTAAAGAATTTTTTTTCACCAAAGCATCTAAAGACTCATTTGAAAGTTCTAAAGGCTCTATATTCAAATCACTTTCTTCTTCTAGTCCTTCATCCAATTCTTCTGATTTTTTTTCAACCTCTTCAACTTTTTGAACTTCGTCCAATTCATCAAAATCAATTAAAAGCGAGTCTGGCTCAAAATCCGGATTTAAATTTATCTGCTCAGTATCTAATCCTAAAGAGTCCTCCTCAACCATAGAAGATAAATCATCTAAATTATACTCTTCTTCAAAATCACCATCACTATTTTTTATTGAAACATTTTCATTAATTAAAGAAGTTTTAAGCTCTATCTCTTTTTCCATTTCCCCATCAAAAACAGAAAGAAAATCATCTTCAATTAATTGTGGAATATCTTTTATTTCTACACACAAACTATCAAAACGACCAATTTCTGTAAATACTTCTCTTAGTTCAACAGAATTATATAAAAGACAAGCAAATTCAGCTAATTCTTCTTCATTTAAATCATTATCCATAAAGTTTGATAATAATTCAAAATACTTTTCTGAAACCTCAGTCAAAGACATCTGAGACTCCATAATTTCTATATCTTCAAAATTATTAATTGGTTTCAACTCAGAAACATTAATATTTTTACCCAAAACAGTCTTATTAAAATCCTTAGATAAAAAATATCCTAAAAGTTCAGCTGTTTTAAAGTCAGCCCCAACTCTTGCTACAACATATCCATAAATATTTGAATGAATTTCATCCTGAACAACATCAAAAAGCGTTTCATTACTATCCGCCTTTAAAATTATTAAATCAAACATGTTGTTATTAACATAAAAATCAAAAAGTCTAGTTAAAGAATAAAATTTTCTACTATAAAACAAAGACTCTTGAACATCTACAATATTAGCGCTATTTTTTAATGCATCAATTATCAAATATTTTAAATAGATTTCTTTTCTATCATTCATATTTTGATAAGAAGATGCCAATAATACGGCTTCATTATTTTCAAGATTTAAATTTAATATATTCCCCATTTCATTCCTCATGCTCATGTAAACTCTCTACAATAGAAGATTACAAATAAAAAAAAATTATTCCAAAAACGAATAATTTGTAAAGAATTGTAACAAAAAAGAAAAAATTGCATTATTTTTAGCAATATTTTATAATCATATACATTAATAATGGTACGAATGTGTAAAATAACTTTTAGGAGGCAATAAAATGAGCATCAACAGTGTAACATCATTTAGAGGTACAGATTTAAACGCTTTAGTAGCAGAACCACCAGCATCAAGCGTTGAACCAATTGCATCAAAACCACTTGAACCAGACACATACGAAAAACAAGGTTCTTCAACAGGTAAAAAAGTGGCTTGGAGCGCAGTTACTTTAGCAGCAATTGCAACAACTTTAGGGGTGTTGAGCAAAAACGGAAAATTGTTCAATGAATTATTAACAGATAAACCAGCAGAAGGTTTCTTGAATAAAACAAAATACTACATTGCTAAAGCTGGAGAATGGTTAAGTGAAAAAGCAGGTATCGGTAAACTTCAAGACTGGGTTTGCGGATTCTTCAAAAAAAGCGAAAACACTCCAAAACCACAGGGAACGGAAGCATAAGAAACACCTAAAGCATAAAATGCCATAAAATAAGATAAATTAATAAAATAAGATAAATTAATAAAATAATTTATAGATAAAAAAGACTTTGACATTAGTTTGTCGAAGTCTTTTTATATAAAACTTTACAACTTGCAGTTTTCCTAATTCTGTCGGATAATATGTGTGTCATGACAAATAATTTTGATTTAGATTTTAATACAATTCTGCAAGATTATCTTAGTGCATCGGGTGAAGATAATAATCTTATACTTTCTAATCTTATTGAGCTGGAAAATAAATTCTCACTTGATGAAATTGCTGAGATTTACAATTATTTTTTAAAAAACATTCAAAATGCTATTGTTTTGAAAGCTTTAATTAAAAGAGTGAACACACTAAAACCAGAAGAATGTTTGGATACTCTTTTAGATATGCTTTTATTGAAAAAATCTTTCAAAGATAATTTATCGGAGGCTGAAAATAATATTGAATTAAGAGTTAATATAGCAAAAGTGGTATCAAATTATAAAGATAATAAGGCCGTTTTACCACTCTTATATTGCATGAATAATAAAGATGAACATTATAAAATAAGGCTAGCATGTGCTGAAGCATTAGGAAAAATTGGTGACAAATACGCTGTTTCTCCATTAATTGATTTGGTATCAGACGAAGATGAAAAATCTGTTTATGTAAGAGAGTCTGCAGCCGTTGCATTAGGTATGATTGGAGATATGAGAGCCGTTGATTCTCTTGTAAATATTCTGGAAGCTAAAAAAACATTTATGAGTAAATTTACATTCCTCAAAGAAAGAATTATAGAAGCTTTAGGAAAAATCAACAGTCCAAATGAAAGAGTTTTTAAAGCTCTTAAGAACTCACTTGATGATGAATCCGCTCAAATAAGAATAAATGCAATTGAAGCCCTAATGAACAGTGAAGATGAAAGAGCAGTAGCGCTTATAAAAAAATCACTAAATGACAAAGACGATGAAGTTGTTGAAAATGCTGTTATTGCCTTATACAACCTAGAAGGTGCAGATATTTTGAATGAAATATTAGAAAGTAATGATTATTCATACAAAGTTAAAGATAAAGCTCAAGAAATTTTAGATGAATACGAAAATGACGACAATGAATAAAAAAGCCATTATTCTTTTATCCGGAGGATTAGATAGTCTTGTATCGCTGACTATATCTAATAAAGAATATAATATTGCTAAAGCGTTATTCATAAATTACGGGCAAAAACCTTATGAAAAAGAGCATTCTTCTTGCAAAAAAATATGCCAATATTTTAATATAGACTTAGAAACAATTGAACTTGATTGGTATTGCAAAATTTCACAAAATTCAGCACTAAACAAAAATAATATTGATGATGCAAAATCATATTGGATGCCTAATCGAAATGGATTATTTTTAAATATTGCAGGGGCATATGCGGACTCATTAGATTTCAAATATATAATAATTGGAGCAAACAAAGAAGAAGCATCTACATATTCTGACAACTCAATAGATTTTATTAAATCAATATCAAAATTATTTGAAACATCAACAAAAAATCAAGTTAAAGTTTTGGCCCCATTAGTTGAAATGGACAAAAATAGTATTATTAAAAAAGCTATTGAGACAAATGCACCACTGGAATTTATTTGGAGTTGCTATGATAACAAAGAAAAACATTGTGGCAAATGTCCTTCATGCGAATTTTTAAAAAAAGCATTGATAGATAATAATAAAAAAACGTTGATTAAAGAATTATTTTAAGTGAGAAAGATATGAAAACATTATTTTTAAATGAACCAATGAAATATGACGGAACACAACTTGCACCTCATTTTATATACAAAAACTTTAACATAATGGGTGATGCGATTATATCTTTTGTTGGACCTTGCGAAGTCAAACTAACAGAAATGGTAGATATTGAAGATGTTGTTAATAATGAACCAATTTATAGCGAAAAAATGTTGCATTTTATCTGCGAAATATTTAATTCTGACTTAATTCGTGGTGTTTATATGCAAAGACTATTAATAACAACAATAAAAGAACAATTAGAAATGAAATATAATCAAACACTAACACGAAACGGTGATGATTTATTCAAAAATGATGGTAAACTGTCAGTATCTATCGCAACAAAATCACCAACTTCTGTTTTAATCCATACCGCATTAAACATAACAACAATTAACACTCCAGTAAAAACTTCTGGTTTACAAACTGACTTTAATATTACAGATATTGAAAAATTTGCCAAAGAAATTCTAAATGCCTACAATGAAGAAGTAAATGATATTTATCTGGCGACAACAAAAGTAAGAGGAGTAATTTAAATGCCTGCTAGCTCAAGAAAAAAGAAAACTCAACAAAACAAATTGTTATTTATATTCTTAAGCACTTTTTTTATAACTTTAATTACTTTAATTTATTTAGCAACAGCATTTACACCTAAAATTGACATAGAAATTAGTGATGAAAAACAAATTGAACAACAAATTCCAACAGATGATGAAAATATGGTAGCTGAAGTTGAATATAAAAGTATAGATAGCAGATTAAAAGATATTCAATTAGACGACAAATATACTCAAGCAGAACATACAACTTCAGATATAGTTGAAAATCTAAAAAAGATGAAAGAAGAAACTATAGCAAAACAAATGAAAATAGCAGACTCTGCACAAAATGAGTTTTCAACTTCATCAATCCAACAAAACCAAGATTACATAAAACTTGATATGCCAAAATTAGCTACACCTCAACACCCTAAATCATATGTTGAAACACAAACACAAACAATTAAAAAAACAGTACAACCACCAACAAAACTAACCAAGGTTTATGTTGGAAGTTATCGTGAATTTGACCAAGCCGCAATTGTTCAAGAATCATTAGTTAAATCCTCTCTTGTATCTTCACCGTTTATAAAAAATCTAAATGGTTACTATGTAATACAAGTAGGATCTTTTTCAAACCAAGAAGCTGCTCAAAACGTAGCTGAATTGCTTATATCAAATGGTTATTCAGCAAAAATGGTATTGGAATAAATTGATTTATTTTCTAAATTATAAACCATTATTCATTTTCTTTTAAATAAATTGTTGAATATTTAAACGCCTCAAACGTTTGAGAGAAATGAGTTGGATGCAAGCCAGCTTTCATTTTTAAATTGTTTAAGAAATCAACTTTATTTGGTATTTGTTCCCAAACAGACGGCAAGTAAACTGCTTGATGTCCCTCATCTCTAATAATTATTCCATCTTCAAATGGTGTGATTTTGTTCAATAAATCTTGTTCGTCTATAAATGAAATTTTAGTAGGAGGAGAGAGTAGAGATACAGAAATATCAATCTGCTCAAATTCATCTTTTGTAAGTGGCGGAAATCTATTATCTCTAAATGCGGCATCATATGCATGCTGCGCTAAATCAATAATTAATGGCTGATGTGCAACGATTGAACCAATACAACCTCTTAATCTACCATTTATATTTAACGTTACAAAAACAGCACCAAGTTGATAAAAAACAGGTGCAACATTTGCACTAATTGTTATTTGCGCCTTATTTAATCCAGCATTTATACTTTTCCTACAAGTTTCAAATATAAAATTCTTGTAATTATTTGCGACAAATTGAGCTGTCACCCCCTCATACAAAAGCCATGCGCCATAACCGACAACACGATCCTTATTTCCTGATGATACTGCTGAATTTGTCATACCTATTCTTATTAATGAATAGTTGTTTAATTCAATAAATTTATGCAACGCACAAACTCCAGCACTACCACAGGCATGATGCGGTGTCATTTGGGCTGTACCTATCATTTCAATCATATTAGCCGTTAAATTATCAATTTTTTTTGCTTCATCATCTGTGTGAAAATGACTTAAATCAGTTGAGATTACAAACGCATTTTCTTCATTTTGATAATATTTTGTAATTATTTCAGTAAGCTTATTATCACTATGATAATTTAATAAAATTGGAATAATTTTAACATCCGTATAATTATATTGAATAAATGGAACTTGAACTTCCGCCGCATGCTCTTTTTCAAAAGCTTCATCCAAATATTGACAATCAAACTCTTCAATCAATTCTTTATTAATTTGTTGATTTATTGAAATTTCTCCTAATGGTGTTTGCCAATGTTCATAATTAGATAGCACTGGTTTATCAACCGCAACATGATGAGATGGTGCAATAATAAAAATATTTTTCACAGTTTTATCTAAATATTGAAAGCCCTCACTTGCAAGTTGTCCAGAATAAAAATACCCAGCATGTGGAACAATAATCGCACGACTTACAATATCATAATCTTTTTTATTATTTTCTTGAAATTGACGCAAGGTTTCAGTTAATTCTTCTTTATTTACCGGATAAAACATACCAGCGACTGATGCAGTTTTAATTTTTTCCATTTTTACTAACCTATTACAAAATCTCACAAAATCTATTATAATATATTTTATGAAATATCAAAATATCTTAAATGACAAAACTCAATGTACAGTTTGTCCGCGTCAATGCATTTTAAAAAATGGGCAACGAGGATTTTGTCATGTTAGACAAAATATTGATGGAAATATTGTATTAACCTCCTACGGTTTTAATACAGGACTTGCCGCAGACCCGATTGAAAAGAAACCGCTTTATCATTTTTACCCATCATCAAGAATTTTGTCTTTTGGAACAATTGGATGCAATTTAGGCTGTCAATTCTGCCAAAATTGGCAAACATCAAAAGCTACAGTTGATCCACAAAAATTAAATAAAGTTTCACCTCAAATAATTGCTCAACTAGCTGTAAAACACCATTGTCAAAGTGTTGCTTTTACTTATAATGAACCAACTATCTTTTTAGAATACGCAATTGATACAGCAATTGAATGTAAAAAGCTTGGAATAAAAACAGTTGCAGTAAGCGCTGGCTACATAAACCCAAAACCAAGAGCCGAGTTATTTAAATATATTGATGCTGTAAACATTGATTTAAAAGCATTTAACAATAATTTTTATAAACGCAATTGTTTAGCATCACTTGAGCCTGTTTTAGATACATTAAAATACATTAAAAATGAAACAAATACTTGGCTTGAAGTTACAACATTGTTAATTGAAGGTGAAAACGATAGCGACGAAGAGCTAAATGCACAATGCGAATGGCTTATTCAAAATTTAGGAGATAACGTTCCTCTTCATTTTAGCGCTTTTAGACCACATTTTAAGTTTCATGATAGACCAACAACGCATATCGACACACTTAAACGAGCAAGGAATATAGCAATGAGTAAGGGTTTAAAATACGTTTATGCCGGAAATGTTGCGAATCCTGATACATCAACAACCTACTGTAAAAACTGCGGAGAAAAGTTAATCGTCCGTAACGGCTTTTTTGTTCAAGAAAACAACTTAAAAGATGGGAATTTATGTCCAAACTGTTCTAAAATTTGTGATGGACTCTTTTTATAAAATGAAATAGGTAAAAATCTTTCTAATTGTCGGATTTGTTTTTTCATTATTATTTATAATCTGTTTTTGCGTATAAAATACGCGAAAGGAGATTTTTATGACATTTAATCCATTAACAGAAAAAGGTATTGCTTTAGATAAGCAAATTAGAACTTGGCATGATATTGTAAAACGTCCATTTAACAAAAACGAAATTGATTGTTATTCTAGAACAAGGCAAATTTTTATGAATGGTATAGAAGTTGAAGCGTGGGGCTTTAAACACAGTTTCGCTCGAATTTGTCCTGATATGGAAACAGTTAAATTATTAGCTCAAACTCGTCGAATAGAAGATGCTCAACAAACGACAATAAACTGGTTAACTCCATATGATCAGTCGGTTTTGGAAACAACTTTGGGCTATGAACAAGTTGCGGTTGATTTAACTGCTTGGCTTGCGCAAAATGAACCGGATGAATATGTAAAAGAATGCTTTGATTTTGGCTTATTAGAAGATTTTGACCATTTATACAGATATGCTCAATGGGCACATATGACAGATGGGGTTAATCCTGATAAGATTTTACAAGGGATGACAGATGTTATTGTGAGCAGACCTACTCAATATCACCATAATGAAAATTATACTCGATTAAGAAAACACTATGATAAAACAACAACTGACCCGCAAACTAAAGTTAATATTTTAACTCTTGTATCTGCAGAACAACAAACTCATAATTTTTACGCAGAACACGGTATGCAATATGGCTCTGATGCATTAAGAAAAACTTATGCTGAAATTTGTGATGTTGAAGAAGAACACGTAACAATGTATGAATCTTTAATTGACCCGACCGAAACCCTTTATGAAAAATTGTTGCTTCATGAATTTACGGAAGTTTGCAATTATTATACTTGCATGAAAGATGAGCCGAATGAAAAAATAAAAATGGTTTGGGAAGAATTTTTAGCTATGGAAATCGAGCATTTAAAATTGGCAGCTGATTTAGTGAAAAAATATGAAAAGAGAGATCCTGAAGAAATTATTGGCACAAAAGTTTTTGAACCTTGCCACTTTGAATCTCAAAAACCTTATGTCACAAAAATTCTTGACTCACAAATTGATAAAAGACTTTGCGGGACAGAAGAAATGAGCTATTTAAAAATCAAAGATTTGCCGGAAGATTGGGTGAATTTTGATTTACAGGATTGCATAAATGCTGACGGTGCACCATCTGAACAGACTATGCAAATTATGGTTGAAGCAGAAGGTCGACACATAACTATTGCCAGTGAAAAACTAAAGAAAAAAGAACCTGAATTATTAGAAAAAGGTTTACAACCAAACCAAGCAGAAGATACGTTGAGCCCTGAAAAAATGCAAAATTTAATAGACACAGAATGTGAAGTGCTTTCTAGAGAAATCAATTAATCAAAAAGCAAAAGCCCGATTTTTTCGGGCTTTTATTTTATTAAAAAAACATTTGCTAGAACCTTGCGGTGCGTCAAAACGACGCACCCTACCATACTGCTATTCTTTGTCGGATTGAAAATTTAAAGCAAATATAAAAATAAATGTTCTAGAAAAAATAGCTTATGGCTTTGATTTATCTCCGGCTAAATTTTTGTTAGAATTTGAAGAATATATTTATAAAAATAATCTATAAATAAAAACTTTAATATAAAATACAAATCCCCCCTAAAACTAACTTCTATTTAACATTTTTTTATTCTTGCATGTTCTGTTTTTTAATTTTATAATTTCAATAGAGATTACTATATGTTCTTGAGGAGGATTTAATTATGATGAATTTTGCTAATATGATGAAACAAGCTCAACAAATGCAAAAAAAATTACAAGATATTCACGCAGAACTTGCTTCCACAGAAGTTATTGGTGAAACATCTGGAGTAAAAGCAATCGTTGATGGTAATGGCTTATTTAAATCTATCAAATTAACAAAAGAAGTTATTAATCCAGAAAACCCAGCATCAGTTGATGATGACACAATTGAAACACTAGAAGATTTAATCTCAACAGCTGTTAACAAAGCCGTAGATGAAGCGTTACAAAAAAGAGAAGAAAAAACTTTAAAAATAACTAATGGAATAAAAATTCCAGGTTTGTTCTAATGTTTACTAAACCTTTAGCTGCATTAATAGAAGGCTTCCAAAAACTCCCTGGGATTGGACCAAAATCTGCGCAAAGATTGGCTTTACATATACTTAAAATGCCTTTATCCGAAGTGGAGAAATTTAGTAATGCGCTTTTATATGCAAAAAAAACTATAAAATACTGCGAACAATGTTTTAATATGTCAGAACAATCTCCTTGTGAGATTTGCTCCTCTACTCGTCGAGACAAGACAACAATTTGTGTTGTTGCTGAGACAAAAGATTTAATTGCAATAGAAAAAACAAATGAATATAACGGAGTTTACCACGTTTTACAGGGATTAATTTCTCCAATGGACGGAATAGGTGCTGAAGATATAAGAATAAAAGAACTTCTTAATCGTGCAGCATCTGAGGAGGTAAAAGAAGTAATTATTGCCCTATCTCCATCAATTGAGGGCGAAACGACAAGCCTATATATAAACAAACTATTATCAACTTTTGGTATAAAAGTTACTAGAATTGCTTTTGGTATACCAATTGGTGCTGATTTAGAATACGCTGATGAAATAACACTTATTCGTGCACTTGAGGGACGTAGAGAATTTTAAAATTAGACTTATACCACTCAAATTAAACAAGTCTAATATCTTCTTTTTTATACTCAATTATCTCTTTTCTAGACAATGTACCATTTAATAAAGCCATAATTGTCCAGAATACAAATTGTACCTGTGGTCGGAAAAAGATTGTATCAAATAACCCATGTGACATTAATCCAAATATACTAGAAATGCAAATTGTTACATATATCTTCCCTCTTATTGATTGGTCTTGGCAGATATATTTGATACCATTTATAATCATTAATAACACATACGCAAAAAACGCCAAAAAGCCCAAAATACCGGTCTCCACAGCAAATTCTAATGGTACACTATAAGCACCAAGAGCATCAAAACCAGTTATCATATAATAACCATAAATTTCTCTAAATGTCTGATTTCCTAACCCTATACCAAAAAATGGATTATCCAAAAACATTTGAAAAGAAGATTGATAAACATTCATTCTAAATGAAGTAGAAGAATCTCCTCGCAATAAAAATATAGAAATTATTCTATGCAAAATTTTAGGCATACTTGCTATTGCAATAATACTTGCGCAGATAAGAGCCGCTGTCAAATTCACCCATAATCTTTTTAGATAATTAAACGCTGAAAAATCATAAAATACTATTCTATATGAAATTAATAAATATGTAAAAATAATTCCTATTAAACCAAGATATGCACCACGACAACCAGTTTGAAAAATTGCCATCAAAGAAATAATCAAAGCACAAATTGCTATAAACAATGATTTTCTATGTCTTTTTTCTACAGTAAGAAGGGTAACACCTATAACAGCAGGAAATGTAGCAATTAAATATCCCGCCAAAAGATTAGGATTATACGGTTTTAGTGTTCCATAAACTCTTGATATAATATGCTCCGGATTTACGTAACTTGTATCCTGCCATGTAGCTCCAGCTATTACTGTTTTTGACTGCAAAAGAGCATAAAATGACTCTATTGAACAGAGTCCCGCAATCAAAAGTATTATCAACAATACCTTTCTTCTACGTTTTCTAAACATAGAAACTATTGAAAAGTAATAGCCTATATATATCAAATACTTTATTAATCCTTGCAAACTCAAATTTGGAAGAGTTGAATTGAATGTTGAAAACATAGCAAGTAATATAAAAATCACTAAAGCTACATCTGCATTTAATAAAGCAATACGTTCACCATCAATTAAAAAATGCTTTAAAATAGATACGCATATAACGCCTATTGCACAAAATCCTAAAACATTACTCTCACAAAACGTAGATAAGATTAAAAGTATAGAAATTAGAACAAACTCTAAATCTTCAATATTTTTTATGATTGAACTATTTTTTCTTAATGGTTCTGTAAAATTTTGTACAACGATTAAAAAATGGTTAATTTTATCTAAAATTAAACTTTTCATTTGTTAGATATCCAATATGTATAATAAACTATTTTCTAATATCAAAATCCGAATTCATTAACTCTAATGGTGAGATAGGCTGAGGATTTGCCATCTTTTCTTTCTCTTTTGCAATCATCTCTTTAAGTTTTTGCCCCTCTTCTCTAGATAGAATTTCTAAGTTTGAAACAACTCCGGAAAATCTATAATTTTTACCTTCTAATATTATAGGCAAACCTATTTTCAACTTGTTCCCTCCCAAAACAACGCTATCATCTGTTATCTTGGCATCATCAACCAATGTAACCAAACAATCCGTCATAAATGGAGTTGTCACATCTTCAACAACCATTGGTTTACCTTGTTTATCCAATATCGTAGTTAATCTTGGTCTTTCAATTGCCTCTAATATAGTTATTTTTTTATGTGGAACGTTTCTAATAGTTATAAATGTTTCATCCAAAGATTTAAATGGCTGTTGAGGCGTCGTTAATGTCACTCCTCTAAAGAAAACCTGAAATACAACAGTATCTTCAGAAACAACTGGAGTTTTAGCAATCTTTACTTTACTGAACGATAACACTACAAAAAGCAAAGAAAGAATTACTACAACACTAATAATTATATAATCAAATTTTTTAAGTTCAATTTTCATGCTAACCTCCAATAATAAACTTTTTCATATCCATGATTTTTAGGTTTTCTATTATTTCTTCAACAGTTGTTGTTGCGCAACCAAAATGACGAATAACGATGCTAGCTGCAATATTTCCGATAACAGCAGCATACTTAGGTTCAAACCCCGCAGCAAGAGCAAGTGTAAACGCCGCAATAACCGTATCTCCTGCACCTGTTACATCAAATACATCTTTTTTATTAAACACAGGAATTCTTGAAACAATTTCATTTTTTTCAAATAAAACCATCCCCTTGTCACCACGAGTAACTAGTACCATTTGAGCATTTGTATCACTTATAACATCTTTTCCTGCTTTTATTAAAGTTTCTTCATCCTTAATAAAATAACCAACAAACTTTTCTGTATCTGGTTGATTTGGAGTTAAAGCTGTTACCCCTTGATATTTATTAAGATTTTTTTGTGCGTCAACTGTTATTACCTTATTGTATTTATGCGCCAATTCAATTGCTTTATCAATAATTGGCTGAGTTAATGTCCCCAAATGATAATCAGAAAGGATTATTGCGTCATAATTTGGAATTAATTTTTCAAGTTTTTTAATTACTTTCGCTTCTGTTTCAGCACAAAGTGGAGTAGTTGTTTGTCTGTCAATTCTTACAATTTGTTGAGTAATTGACTGAGAACATGTTCCGGAAATCCTTGTTTTTACGGTTGTATGACGATTTTTATCCGTAACAAGCCCCTCTGTATTTATATTCGCTTCTTTAAAGGCATTTATTAAAATTGGCGCATGATAATCATCACCAACTACCCCAATTACTCCTGCTTTTCCGTTATTTAAAGCAGAAATATTATGAGCAGCGTTTGACCCACCACCTAAAATAATTTTTGTATTATTATGTAACAAAATTAAAACAGGAGCTTCTCTAGAAATTCTTTCAGTATCTCCATAAATCATTTCATCAATCGCTAAATCTCCAACTATAAGAACTTTTTGTTCTTTAATTTTGGAAATATTCTCTAAAATATAATCTCTATCTAAACTAAACAAAACCTTATCTCCATTATTTGTTTGATTAAAACATTTAAAATATATCCTATAATATACTAAGTTTAACATGAAGCAATTTATGAGGGAATAATTTTGGATGATAATATTACAAACAATGAAGAAATGAATTTAGAAGAAGGAAAAAACCCATCAATAGACGAACTACAAAAACTAATTCTACAAAAAATGGAAGAAGATAAAGAAGAAAGTATTGATGATGAAGAATCCACAGAAGAATTTGTAGAGGAAGAACCACAAGAATTTGGCTCTTCTTTAGAAAATGAATATTATGACATTTCACCAATTGAAAAAAAATATGTTATTTCTGTATCTTCAGATGTTGTTCCTTACTTTGAAAAAATGGATCCTGAAGACAGAGCAGATCTTGTTAATTCATTAGTTCTTGAACACATTGAAAAACAACAAAAAATCCCCGAAGAAGAAAAAATTAAAAAATTAATTACTCATTCTTTTGTAGTTATTGCAACTATTGCTATTGGGGTTCCATTATTTTTTACCCTTACAAACGCATCTATTGAAGCTACAGTTAACTCTTACCGTGAAGTTCAAACTAACTTTGAAAAATTATATAGCCAAAAAGGTGGGGTTAAACGTAAAGACTTAACAAAAATGCAAAATTTGCAGTACTAAAAGTAATATTACATTTTATTAAAAATGCGCCACTATTGCGCAATTTTTTTTCATAAAAATTTTTATTATTAATAGAGTTGTGTGAAGGAGTTTTTATGGGAAATATTGTGGATTTAAATGAAATTAAATATTCATTAATTAAAAGCAGTTTTCTTCCTGAAGATTTTTATTATATTTCAGATTCTAATAAACCAATTACAATAGATTTTTCTCATCATAAGACCTGTGCACTGCTCTCAGAAGAAGCATATAATTTTGATAAAGATTGGGCGCCAGATAGCGTTAATGGCTATCTTAGAGTTAAAGAATATGATACAAATAACTCCCAAACAGGATTTCAAGGATGCGTATATGCAGATAATAAAATTGTAATTATTTCTTATCGAGGGACCGATGGGGAAAGTGCTGATTTAAAAAATGATGCGCAAATGTTTTTTGGATGCTGTCCTTCTCAATATGATGATGCTTTAGCTTTATATGAAAGAGTTAAAAGAGATGAACGATTTAAAGATAAAAAAATATTTATTACTGGACACTCTTTAGGTGGCAGCTTAGCCCAATTAGTTGCCTCTTCCCCTCGAGTACCAAACGGACCAGCAGAAGTAACTGCAATTACATTTAATCCATTTGGACAAGGAGACTTGATAGAAGATACAAACAGCAATTTTGTAGATTATAATAATTCTACTAATTATGTTATAAGCGATGATTTTGTCGGAACGTCAAGAAAACACCCTGGCAAAGTTGCAAATATTTCTATTACTTCTGAAAATAGTGTTAGTTTCACTGGTTCTCACGGCATAGATAATTTTGTAGAAAATGAAAAACAATTTGAGGCTGCCTATGAAGCAACTAAAGAAGCTTCTTACGTACAAACACCCCAAAATTCAAGTATTTTCTCTTCCTTATGCTCTCTAATTGGGGAGATATTAAATGACTGTGGAAGAGCTATAGCATCATTATTTGGCTTTGGTGATGATATGAATGACACCAGAAGCAGATTGGCTTAATTGGTTAGTTGCACAACAAATACAATCTGTATGTATTCATTAAAAGCATAGCTATTGTCATTGGACCAACTCCACCAGGGTTGGGTGTTATTGCTCCAGCAATTTGAGATACTGACTCAAAGTCCACATCGCCATATAATTTACCATTTTCATCACGTGAAATACCAACATCAATTACAATTGCATTAGGCTTAATCATATCTTGAGTAATAATATGTTTTTGACCGACAGCTGAAATTAAAATATCTGCTGTTTTTGTATACGAGGCAAGATTTTGCGTTTTACTATGACAAATTGTTACCGTCGCATTCTTTTCCAACAACATATGAGAAAGAGGTTTACCCACAATATTTGAACGACCAACAATAACCGCATGTTTTCCTGCTATGTTTATTTTATACTCATTCAACAGCGTTATTATACCCAATGGAGTACAAGGATATGCGCTTGGAGTTGCGCCAGTAAAAAGCAGTCCTGCATTTATCGGATTAAAACCATCTACATCTTTATGCGGAGCAATTCGCAACAAGACTTTATTTGTATCAATATGCTCAGGAAGCGGCATTTGTACAAGAATACCGGTAATGGAAGAATCTTCATTCAATATATCAATATGTTCTAAAAGTGCATCCTGTGTTATATCTGCGGGTAACGGAATAACAATTGACTCAATTCCTACTGCTTGAGCACGTTTCTGTTTCAAGCTTACGTAGGTTTTACTCACAGGGTTTTCGCCCACAATAATAACTGCCAATTTAGGTTTTTCTTCTAATTGATTAACTTTTTCAGCTAAACCTAAAAGTATTTTTGTTGATATTATTTTCCCATCTAATAATATTGTCATAATTATAGTATCTCCATTTTATTATTGCCTTAATTGCGGCAAATTAAGTCTGAAATAGAAATGTTTTATCGCATCTGTTACTTTTTCAGAATTTCTCATTATTGGATTTTCTTTTAGTTTTTCATCATAAGGTATAACGCCTAAAGTTTCTAAATTAAATTTTTGTAATAAATCATATACTTTTGCAGTTTCATTACCTTTAACCATATTAAGGACAACCCCCATTTGTCCTCCAGCTGCGTATTTAGCATTAAATTCTTCTATTCTTTTTGCCAAATGCGCGGATTCTTCCGTTGCATGAGCTGTAATTATTGTTAAATCAATATCAATATCTACTAATTGATTTAGATATTTTAAATCAAATTCGCAATCAAAAATAACAAAATCATATCTACTAATTAGTTTTAACACAGCATCATTTATTTGTTGAGTTATCGGGCAACGACAATCTTTAGACGCAGCAAGCCAAGATACAATTAAATCAACATTTTCTTCAATTTCAACAACAATATCTTCTAATGCCCATTCAACATACTCCTGTTTTGTCATTTTAGAAGGAATACCGGTTTTATATTCATGCTTACCGCTACGAATACCATAAATAGTATTTCTAACATCAAGTCCAAAACTATGACCTAATTCACTCGATAAATCATTGTCGAAAAGTAATATTGTTTTATCAGGATAATATTCTTTTAATAAGTTAAGAAACCCTTTTGTTATTGTTGTTTTGCCAGAACCGCTTTTTCCGGTTATAGCTATTGTTGTTGTCATTAAAACGCTCCTTTGTAATTGAATTATACAATTAATAGCAAATTAGGGCAAGTTTTACTCAATTATCATTGAATCAACTCGTACATTACTTGGTAATTTCTTCCTACCATTTAAAAATGCTAGTTCCAAGACAAAAGCCACAGCTACTATATTTGCTTTTAGCTTGGTAACAAGATTACACGCCGCACAAGCTGTTCCTCCAGTTGCTAACAAATCATCAATTATAACTATATTTTTACCTTCTTCAATTGCATCGGCATGGATTTCTAAAACATCCGTCCCATATTCTAATTCATATGTTTCAGAAATGGTTTTAGCCGGTAGTTTTCCAGGTTTTCTAATAATAACAAGCCCACAACCTAATCTATCAGCAAGAGCTGAGCCAAAAATAAACCCTCTAGATTCCAACCCAACAATATAGTCTATATTTTTATCCTTGTATAAATTTGTAAAATAAGTAATAACCGCATTGAATGCATCTTTATCTTTTATAACTGTCGTTATATCTTTAAATACTATTCCTTTTTTAGGAAAATCAACGATATTTCTAAACTTTGATAAAACTAATTCTTGCGCTGTTTGTAGTTGTGTCATACTTCACCTTTTTCTAATAATTATATTCCTTTATATATTTTTCAACCCAGTTATAAACTGTAATTATATCATATGGTTTTGGCAAATATATATCTGCACCGGCATTTAAAATTTCTTCTTTATTATGCAAATTAGAAGTTAAAATCATTTTTATATTTTTCAATTTAATATCTGATTTAATTTCCTTACATAAACTTATTCCTTCACGTTTGTATTTATCTCCAACATCCATAATAATAACAGCTGGATTAAAATTTATTAACTCTGAAATTAAAAAATTATCATAACTCAACTCTAATGTTTCATAATTTTGCATTTGCGCAGTAGTAGAAAGCAAAAGGCTCAAAGATTCATCTGGTTCTATTATCACTATTTTATCATTGTATTGTAAATGTTTTATACAATCATTTGTTGGAAACTTAACTCTATCAACCGCGTAAGATGAATTTTTATTATTCTTAGTTAATTTTAGAGTTACAAGCAATGTATTAATTAAATTTTTTATATTTTTATATTTTTGAGTATTTGTAACTATAGATATCCTTGTTTTAACAAGAGGAATTTTTTCTTCGGCTGTTTGATTGTTTGTACACAAAATATAATTATTAGTAGCATCTTTTTCACTATAAAATTTTTCAGCAACAGAATCAAAAGCAAAAACAAGATAAGCCGCAATTTTTTCAGACTTTTCAGGAGTTGTAATTAAAAGAAATTCACCATTAGATAATTCTCCTAAAAAATCTTGTTCAGTTAGCGCAGAATTTATTATTGCGGCATATGTTTGTATAAGTTTTTCCGCCGCAATTGTTCCATAAATTTCACAATATGGTTTAAAATTATCCAGAGTAATAAGAAGTGCAGCATATTCTTTTTCTTCATTAATAACTCTTTTTAAAACAGTAAGAGAAAGTCTATTTCCATAAAAATTGGTAATAGGAGATGATTGTGTTTCTATAATTCTTCTAAAATGCGCATTTATACGAGCTTGAAGTTCTTCTGTTGTGATAGGCTCTGATAAATAATCATCGGCACCATTATTTAAGGCCTTTAATTTATCATCAATCAATGCTGACTTAGATATATACACAATTGTTGGTCTATAACTTGATGTTAATATTCTTATTTTTTGAGTTATATCATTAAATTCCTTTTCAAAACTATCAGATATTAAAATCAAATCTGGTTCATATTTTAAAATCACATTGAATGCGCTTTCAAGTTGCGACGATAAAAAAACACTTGAGACAATCTTTGTACAAGCTTTTTTATACTTTGTACCCAATTCAAGCCGTCTATCAAGAATAAGTATAGAGGTTTTAATCATTTACACCTCGCTGGCGTTCTTGTGCTAATTTTTGTTTTATGACATTTTCCGGAGTTGCAATAGGAAACAAAACAGAAAATATTGTATTATTATTTTCACTTTGAACTTGAATTTTTCCATTCATATTTTCAACAAGCTCTTTTGTCAAATACAATCCTATTCCACTTCCTTGAGTTTTTCTTGTCATTGGATTATCTAATCTTGTGAATTTTTCAAAAATTTTTTCTTTATCTTTGTCTAAAATTGTCTGCCCATCATTTTCAATATTTATTTTTACAATTTTCTCTTTTATTACATTTGCATCAATTTTAATAATTGACTCATCAAAAGAATATTTACAAGCATTTTCTATCAAATTTAATAATACTTGCATAAAATTTTCATTATCAACTAAAATATCTGGAATTGATTTTGGGATATTAATACTAAAGTTTTTTTGCGGAAATTTTTGTTTAAGTACGGAAATAATATTTTCTATTATTGGTACAATTTTTGTTGGTTTTAAAACAACAACTTTTTCCGAAGCTTCTTGCGTCGAACTAGCTAATAAGTTTTCTACAAGATTAATTAGCCTATCAGATTGGTCTTTTATTATATTTAAAAATTTCAATTGTTGTTCTTCTGAAAGTTTATCACGAGAAGAAATAAGAGTTTGAGCGAACCCTCTAATACTTGTCAAAGGCGTTCTTAGCTCGTGACTTACAGTAGAAATAAAATCTAATTTTAATTTATCTAAATTTTCTGATTGCATAATGTTATTTATTCTTGTTGAGTATATTCGTAGTTAGGCTCATCTTCAGGTTCATCAGTCTTAAAGCTTAAAGTTAGTTTTTCACCAATATCAACATTTAAATCTTCGCCTTTTTGAACATATGAAAAAGGTGTACTTTGATAAAGGTTTACACCTGCAGATTTAATGCGCGATTGACCTTCATTAGGTTTAACCGCACCTTTTAATGCAGCTACTCCTTGATTTAAGAAAGGAAGTCCAACAACATGACTAACAACTGTTGTTGCGGCAGTCGTTGCCAGACCTTTAAAATCAGTTTCGCTATATTTTTTAATTTTCAATTCAATATTTTTATCAGTCACATCAATTGCTTTATTATCATTAGATGGAATTGAGTAAGCAACAAGTTTTGTTATAATATAGCCATTTCTTTTTCCACGTTTTGCTGGTTGTATCTCTGTTATTTTCACTCGAAGCATCGATTCGTTTTCTAATCTAATATCTGCCCCCGCTATATTTTGTGCTGGAACTTTTAGAGTTATATATTTTTGCAAGTTGTTTTCTGTTGTTGAAATTTTATCAAGACTAACAGCCAGCATTTTATAAGTTTTAGCTTCAACTGTTTGTGGTGTTAAAAATATAGCTATCAAAAATAGTACAAAGACAACTAATTTTACTTTATTTATCATTTACTGCTCCTTACCAAAACACCCTATGTAATTATATTATCGCGCAATTTTTTATTTGTCAAAACAAGCATTTTTTATTTTTGAACAAAGAGCACCAACTATCCTAAATAATTTATACTAGCGCAAGCCAATCGCGCAGCGCGAAGTAATTGCACCGCAAGGTCTACATCATCATCAAGAACTTTACCAATATCATAATAAATGTAGGGTGCAATTTATTGCACCGCAAAGACTAGCTCAAACACCGCAAGGTCTTCATCATCATCAAAACTTTACCGATATCATAATAAATGTAGGGTGCAATTTATTGCACCGCAAAGACTAGCTCAGAGACCGCAAGGACTTCCCCCCTAGCTCAAACACCGCAAGGACTGACGCTTATTTCTTACCCCGCAACCCCAGAAATTAAGCGAGAAATCATATCATAATGAGAAGTAATCATTTGCGCCTGAATAAGCTGTAATTGTTCAA
Organism: Candidatus Gastranaerophilaceae bacterium; assembly: GCA_045638605.1. Taxonomy (GTDB): domain Bacteria; phylum Cyanobacteriota; class Vampirovibrionia; order Gastranaerophilales; family Gastranaerophilaceae; genus RGIG2134. The sequence continues at coordinate 1,742 of JAZUBS010000011.1, read as the reverse complement.
TTAGAGAAGCTTGTTGGATAAGCTTGTTATACTCTTCGGCAACATCGGCATCACGGATTGCCGAGCGAGAGCTTTCGAGGTTTTCGATATGATTTAAGTTATATTCCATCTTATTTTCAAGGATAGTATTTTGAGTGCCGATATCAAAGCGTGCTTCTGAGATACTAGCGATTATGGCATCGAGTTGTTTTAGTGCTTCTTTAGCGTGATCCGCAGATGAGATATCAAATTCCATTTGAGGAAGAAACGCGTTGAAATTCATTTGATATTGGCTTAAATCACTAATTTGCCAATCAGTTTGAACATTTATTGTTTTTGTTTGAGACATAAGTTCATTCATTTGTGTGTAGGCGTTATTTGTACCATTAGCAGCGATTTTGTCATAATCACTGTCACTTCCGCCACCGATGGCATAGTTGTTGTCACCGATTATGGTGAACATATCGTTGCCATTTCCGCCATCAATTTCGTTTTCATCACTGTAGATGAAAATCATGTCATTTCCGTCTTCCCCGTAGACGCTGTTTGAGTCAGAGTAAACGTAGATATTGTCATTACCTCCACCTGAATATATTCCATTATCTACAGTGCCATAGTTGTAAATAGAGTCATTACCTTCTTCTGCTAATATTTTTTCAACTTTTCCGTAGTTATAAAATTCATCATCTCCAGAACCTAAGGAAACAGAAGAATTTATAACCCCGTCTTTTGCGTTGTAAACATAATCTTTTCCTGCGCTTGAATCAATTATATCAACCACACCATTGTTTTGTATAGTGTCATTACCTATTTCCCCACGGATAACCTCAACTATTCCATCATTGACAATCGAGTCATTGCCATCACCGCCTTCAACAACATACGCATTATTAATTACAATCGTATCGTCCAAATCACCGGCATCAAAATTGATTTGAGCACCATTAATTAAAATATTATCATTTTGACCGTCGTGAGCGGTTATGCTAAGGTTGCCAGTAGATTCAAATTCAATTTGATGAGCGTCATCCAGTTTGTATGTCAAAGTAGTCGAAGCACCATTATCATTATTTTTGACATCATATTTTTTGCCATCGATTTCAACAGTGATAGTTTCACCAGCGCCAATTTTTATGGATGAATTGTCTCCCAAACCGATTATGTGTTCAACCCCGTTTGTTGCGCCGTAGCTGGAGCCTTCGCCGATGTATAAATAATCATCGAGAGATGTATCTGTATCATCCTTATCCCCACCATAGTAAGTGCCGGTAATAACTCCGTTATTTTTTACGGTATCATCACCATCACCACCGGAAATATACCAATCAATTATCCCCTCATTAACTATCGAGTCATTACCTTCTTCGCCGCGGATATAACTAGCGAAAACACCTTCTTTAACGATTATATAGTCATCGCCTTCGTCGCCAAAAATTCCGCTTTCGACAATTCCTCCAACAACTATCGAGTCGTTGCCTGCGCCGCCTGAAAAACAAAAGACCTCACCCTCATTCATTATCGAGTCGTTGCCAGCTTCGCCGTAGATAGAATAACCCACCGACGCGTTTGTTGCGTTGGTGATTGTATCTGCGTCATCTCCGCCGTAGATATTATATTTAACCTCACCCTCATTCACAATAGAGTCATTGCCTGCGTCACCATATATAGAGCCAACAGAAGAGTTTGTCGCGTTGGTTATTGTGTCTGCACCATCTCCGCCGTATATATAATTAACCTCACCCTCATTTACTATCGAGTCGTTG
>JAZUBS010000010.1:0-54993 GCA_045638605.1 Candidatus Gastranaerophilaceae bacterium | reverse complement strand
TTGCGTGCAAAAGAAAAACGTAACGCAAAAAGAAAACACGCCGACCGTTAGAGAGAGTAACGATTTTGCTGGAATTTTTTAATGCTTTTTTTGCAAAAAAGCTCGAAAAAAATTCTGGCGCAAAATCGAACTCTCTCTATGTCGAAGTTAGGTCAGGTGGGCTCAAGCCGCCCCCCTGCAACCCCTTACTATAGCGACGCTACGCGCCGCCGTACTGCTCGCCGCTTTAATAATGTAGGGTGCGTCGTTTTGACGCACCGTTTATTTTTCAAATCTTGTGGTGCTTCTAAAGACAGCACCCTACTATTTGCTAATTTTTGATTTTATTTACACCGCTAAATTATAATTTTAACAATTTGTCCAAAAAAGCTTTTTAACGTATAATTTAAACAAAAACAAAAGGATGTTTTATGAAAATTGTTATATTTGGTGCAAACGAAGTAGGCTGTCTTTTAGCCACACAATTGTTTGAAGATCACGATATTATAGTTATAGACAAAGAAGAAAACCGCAGCGACGATTTTAAAAAATTAGACATAGAATTCATCTTTGGAAACGCTTCAAATATTGAAGTTTTAGAAAAAATAAATATCAAAGATGCTGATGTTTTTATTGCTTGTACAGCGATGGATGAAGCAAATATTGTAGCATGTCTTACAGTTAAGCGCATGTCAATGGCAAAAACAGCATGTTTTGTCAGCAAAGAAGAATATATAGAATCATTAGGCTTACTTAAATGTTCTGAATATCACTCAGAAATGATGATTGACTCTATTATTTGGCCAGAAGCATTATTAACCCAAGAAATCTTTAGAATAATCACGGTACCTGATGCGATTGATGTTGAAAACTTTGCACACGGAAAGGCAAGACTTTTAGAATACAGAATAAAAAATGACTCCACCCTTCTCGGGAAACAATTAAAAGATTGTAATTTCCCAGATGAAACATTAGTTGTTGGAATAACAAGAAATAACGAACTTTTCATTCCTTCTGGCTTAACAACTTTTAAAGAAGGGGATAAAGCTATATTTATGGGTGCCGCTACATCTTTAGATATTTTAGCCAGAGAAATGTTTAGCGACTCTGAAAAAATTAAATCCGTTGGAATCATTGGTGGCGGAAATGTTGGTTTAATGCTTGCAAAAGATTTAGAAAAAGCAAATATTAGAACAAAAATTATTGAAAAAAATTATAAACGTTGTGAATTTTTGACAGAAAATCTAAAAAAAACACTTATTTTAAATGGTGATGGCACAGATTTAGAATTATTGCAACAAGAAGAATTTAATGAATTTGATGTTTTAGTAAGCGTTACAAATAATGATGAAAAAAATCTTCTTTGTTCTTTATTAGCAAAACAATTAGGGGTTAAAAAAGTTATTACTAGAGTTTCTAAATCAAGTAATATTGCGCTTTTTGAAAAAGTTGGAATTGATGTTGCGATGTCCCCAAAAGAAGCAGCTATTGATGAAATAAACAATGTTTTAATAGAGACAGATATTGATATTCTTGCAACTGTTGAACAAGGACAAGGCGAAGTTATAGACATATACATACCAGAGAATTACAAAGATACAAAAGTTATGGATTTAAGATTACCGCAAAAAGCGATTATAGGAATTATTCGTCGTGGCTCAAAAGTTATTATTCCAAAAGGTGATACGCTTGTTAGAGCAAAAGATAGTTTGATTGTCTTTACTATGGCAGAACACTCTTCTATAGTGAAAGATTATTTTTATAAAGGATAATTTATGAGACTTAATTTTATTGGAAGCGCAATTGGGATAATTTTACGATTATTTTCTATAATGCTTTTACTCCCTTGTATTGTTGCAATAATTGAAAAAGACTATTTTTCTATAGTTCCTTTTATTGTAGCGTCAGGTTTTTCACTATTTTTAGGATTAATTTTAAAAATCAACCAAGAATCTTTAGATTCTCTAAATTTAATAAAAAAATCCGAAGTATTGTTTACAGTCGCAGCAAGCTGGGTCTCAATCTGCTTAATTTCAGCAATTCCATATCTTTTTTATGGCATAACTCCATTAAATGCGTTATTTGAAGCTACTTCTGGAATTACTACAACAGGTGCAACTATTTTAACCCATTTTGACTATCCAAGAGCAATGTTTTTATGGCGCTCACTAAGCCAATGGTTAGGAGGGATGGGGATTATTGTATTGTTCATTGCAATTTTACCTCAATTCAGAATTGCAGGACGACAAATGTTTTATGCAGAAGCACCTGGACCTACAGAAGATAAAGTTACCCCAAGAATTAAACACACTGCAATTGCGCTATGGGGCATTTATGTTTTTCTAACTGTTTTGCAAATAGTTTCATATAAATTAGCTGGTATGAATGTTTTTGATGCTATTTGTAATTCTTTCTCAACAATTGCAGCAGGAGGATTTTCACCAAACCCTGATAGCATTATGGGATATAATTCATCTTTAATTATTTGGATAACAATTTTATTTATGTTCTTATCCGGTGCAAACTTTGCATTGCAATATAAAGTTTACGTACAAAGAAAATTTAATTCACTTATAAAAAGCGATGAATTTAAATTATATTTAGCTTTATTTTTAGGCATATCATTTTTCATATCCCTTATGTTAATATTAGAAGGCAATTATCCTTGCATCATTGCAATTCGCGATGCTATGTTTGAAACAATATCAACAATGACTTCAACTGGTTTTGCGTCTGTTGATTATACAAAATGGGTGTTGCCTGCAAAAATATTTTTATTTTTAGCAATGTTTATTGGTGGTTGTGCTGGTTCAGCCGCTGGTGGGGTAAAAGTTGTTAGGCTTTTATATATGTTTAAATTTTTAAAAACTGAAATAGTTAAGATTCTTCACCCAAATGCAGTTGTTCCAATAAAAATTGATAAAAACATTGTTCAAGATGAAGTAGGAAAACAAATTGTTTCATTTGTAATGTTTTACTTCCTAATTTTTGCAGTATTTGCTTTTATTGTAGCCCTAATAGAAAACAATTTAGTTATAGGCTTAACAGGAAGTATTTCTGCAATAGGGAATATTGGACCAGCATTTGGAGCCCTAGGACCTTATGAAACTTTTGCGGTTCTTCATCCTGCAACGAAAGTTATTTTTATAATAATGATGTTGGTTGGGCGTTTAGAATTAATCCCATTTTTGGCAATGTTTCATATCGATTTTTGGAAAATTAGACAATAAATAATTATTATATTATTCAATTACTTTCATCACTTCTTCAAGCGATTTTTTAGCAGGAGATTGATAATTTTCACTATAAGGCACACCCAAAGGCAACAATGACACAACATGAGAACCTTCTTCAAGATTAAGAATCTTATCAAATGTTTTTACTGCAATAATTGGTGCAACCATCCAACAAGTTCCATATCCTAGATTATGCGCAGCAAGGCTCATATTTTCTATTGCTGCACCTATGCTTAGTAAAGAAGAATCCGGACGCATAAGTTTTATTTGTTCCAAAGTGAAATTAAGTTTTTTCATCATTTCTGTAATGTATGATGTTCGTTGTGTTTCAACAATTGCAATTAATACAGGAGCATTTGTGAAAAAAGTTGAATAACTTTTAAAATAATTGATTTTATCTAAAAATTCTTCTTCTTTATTCATTTCAGCTAATTTATCATACTCATTTATAACAGCATTTTTCATTTTTTCCATTAATTCTTTATTTTTAATTACTATGAATTGCCAGTTTTGTGAGTTTGTCGCACTTGGCGCAAGTCTAGCTGCATCAATAATTTTTTTGATATCCTCCATATTGGGCATATCCGATTTATATTTTCTTATAGTCTTTCTGGTATTGATTGTTTCAAAAAAGTCCATTATTTTCTCCTTATGAACAAGTTTATTAATATTACTTTATTTTTATTATTTATAATAACGTTTAATTCGTTAATTGCCAATGGGCAAAATTATAATATTTTTACGCCTCAAAGTTATAATCAAAAGCTTATAAACAATAAAGAACGTATACTTTTTATTGTTGATTTTTCTAATAGTATGATTGAAAAAATAGATGGACAAAGAAAAATAGATATAGCAATTTCTACGTTAGAAAAAATTTTACCTCAAATTTCAAAAGAGGTCTATGTGGGCTTTAGAGCTTATGGACATAAAAGTGGGATGACTTATTATGATAGTTGCAAAGCTTCGTCATTAATTGAGCCCTTAGCAATAAATAATGTTTCAACCATTCAATCTTCTTTATACAAATTAAAACCACAAGGAGCCACTCCTATTACTTATTCCTTAAAACAAGCAGTTAATAATGATTTTGGTTATTTTATTGGAAAAAAAAGAATTATTTTATTAACTGATGGTGGTGAAAACTGTGATGAAAGTCCATGCGAATATGCAATAAATTTAACTAAACAAAGAAATGATTTTAGAATTGACGTAATTGCACTAGATGTAAATGACAAAGAAGCCTTCAACCAGCTTAAATGTGTTGCTTTGGCGACTAGTGGAAAATTTTATAGCGCAAATACTGCAGCAGAATTACTTAATAGTTTTCAAGATAGCTTAAATATAAAAAAAGAAGTACAAGGAATGATAATTCCTTAAAAAGGGTAAAACAAAGGCTATGTATATGCAATAAATGCAGCGCATATATTTTTATACAGATTAATTTTGCTTAATTTTATTTGCCTAAATTAAAACTTATTAGTAACTAAACCAATAATATCGTTAAAAATTATAACCACCATAAGCACTATTAATAAATAAAACCCAATAGAAGCTATTTTTTCTAACGTTTTTTCTTCAACTGCACGCCCACGAATTTTCTCCACCAACAAAAACAACAAATGCCCCCCATCTAACGCAGGGATAGGTAAAAGATTAATTATAGCCAAATTCAAACTTATTATAGCAGTAAGCAAAATTCCCTTGAAAATTCCTTGGTTTTGAATTACGTCACCACCAACTTTTGTTATCGCAACAATTCCATGTAAATCTTCTAGGGGAACATTTCCCATAAACATTTGTCCCAAACTCCATATCATTGTTGCAGTATTTGAATATAAATAGTCATAAGAATTTATAATTCCAGATTTAATTCCTGTTGTTTTTTTATAAATTTCTTTATGATTTCTTTCTATACCGATTATTCCATTTTTATCCGGATAAATTGATTTTAATTCAATATTTTTTCCATCTCTTTCAACAACAAAAAACAAAGGAACTTTTGAATCCGCCGTTGCAATTGCAACGTCTTTTAATGTGAATTTTCCATCAGATTTATATATCTTTTGCCCGAATAACTTATCTCTCAAATCTTTTTGACTTGATGTTAAAGTTATAACCGACAAATCTTTTTTACTCTTAAGTCCATACATTTCTGTCTTAGAAAGATTAACCGGAGATTCTTCTACATTAGCTGTAAGCTTAACAACTGTATTTTTTGATATTGGCTCATCCAAAACGATTTGAGGATTTAATTTTTGTAGTTTTTCATAATTTTTTTCAAAATCAACTATAGAAATTTTGCCATCGTTTTCTTTACTTGCTTGAGCAAAAAAATTGATATGCATAGGATTAGTAATTTTTTGACCATTAATTGAAACAACCTTATCACCAGCTTGCAACCCCGAAGTATGGACTGAAGCTCCTTTTTGAGCGACAATTTTATTTATAATAACATCATACTGGCTTGACGGAAGTTTGCCCCACGCAAAAGCAGTAAACAAAACTAAAACTATTGCACACAAAACATTAGCTACAACACCAGCTACAACAACCAAAGAACGTTGTAATATTGTTTTATTTTTAAACAATTCTGGAGAATTTTCTGGTAAGTCCGAATCTTCATCGTCATCCGGAAAAGAAACATATCCACCAAATAAAAAAGCGTGAACATAAAAAGTTGTATCACCTATTTTCTTTTCAAACAAAGTCGGTCCAAAAGGCAAACCAAATCCAAACTTTGTAACTCTTATTCCACACCATCTTGCAACAGCATAATGCCCCAACTCATGAACTAATATTAATAAACTTATAAGTAAAATCATTAAAATTAAAGAAACAATATTCATTTTTTCCTCTTTCTATATTTCATTAATAAAAAGTTTAACATATAATCAAATTATGTTTAACTTTTTAATAAAAATTTTAGATTTTGTCTATAAGAAAAAGTGCTATTTTTGTCGCTCAAGTTATTATAATACTTTAATGTGCGAAAAATGCTATGACAAAATAGAAGAACTTTCTCTATCACCAATTCTTACAATTTCAAATGTAAAAATTTATTCTTCTTGCCATTATATTAAAGAAATGCAGCGATTGATAAGAGGCGTAAAATATCACAATCAAAAAGATTTAGCTTATTTCCAAGCAAAATTCATGTATGAATATTTTATAAAAATTGTCGGACAAAACACAAGATTTACAATTATTCCTGTTCCTTTGCATAAAAAAAGATATAAACAACGTAAATTTAATCACATGGAAATAGTTGCAAATGAGCTTGCAAAACTTAGCGGATGGAATGTTAAAACAAATCTAATAGAAAGAATAAAAAACACAAAACCACAATATAAACTTAAGAAAAAAGAACGAGAAGAAAACCTAGCAAACGCATTTAAAGTATATCAGCAAAATTATAATGATGAAAACCTTTTGATTATAGATGATATTTTAACAACCGGAAGTACCTTATCTGAAATGATAAAAGAATTTCAAAAAAATGAAATTAATAAAATAGTCTGCTTGACCACCTCCACCGTTCATGGAGCATCTGTAAATATACAATAATTTTCTTTTTGCTTGATATATTGCGGTTTTTACACTAAAATTTCAATATGGGTTTTAGGAGAAGAATATGACACAAAAAACATTGATTTTAATAGATGGACACGCATTAGCGTTTAGAAGCTACTATGCACTTGAAAGAACAGGAATGAAAACCACATATAATCAACCAACTTTTGCTGTCTTTGGTTTTTTTAAAGCAATATTTGACTTGTTAAAAAACCCACAAATAAAACCTGATTGCATAGCTGTTACTTTTGATGTAGGAAGAGAGACTTTTAGATTACAAGAATATGCCGAATACAAAGCAAATCGCGAAAGCATGCCAGAGGCTTTAAGGAGTCAAATTCAATTAATTATAGACGGTTTACAAGCCTTTAGTATTCCTATTTACACAAAAGCCGGATACGAAGCCGATGATGTTATAGGAACAATTGCTAAAGAAGCCAAAGAACTAGGACATAAAACACTTATCCTTACAGGAGACCAAGACTCTTTCCAGTTAATTGATAGAGCTGGTTATATAAAAGTTTTAATTCCTTCTAAAGGAGAATTAAAAGAATACGATTGGAACGCAGTATATGAAAAATTACAAGTTTATCCATTCCAAATTGTCGATTATAAAGCACTAAGAGGAGATACTTCTGACAATATCCCAGGAATTAGAGGAATTGGTGAAAAAACAGCGGTAAAATTATTAGATAGATTTGAAAACTTAGAACAAATTTTTGCACATTCTGAGGAAATCAAAGAAAATGCCCTTAGAAAAAAAATCCAAGAAGGCGAAGAAATTGCTCGATTAAGTCAATTCTTAGCAAAAATAAAAACAGATGTTGAAATCGGTTTTGATTTTGAAAAAACAAAATTAGAAATGCCTGATATAGAGAAAGTCGGCGCATTTTTCCAACAAGTTCAATTCTTTAATTTCTTAAGAAACATAAAAGATATACTTAAACCATTTTCTTTAGAAGAAAATAATGAAGCAATTTTGAATTTACCAACTGACGAAGATTTAGGCGCATTGCAATCAGGTCAAATGCAATTGGGATTATTCACACAAGAACAAAAACCGCAATGTAATACAAACTTTAATTTTGAAAAAATTATTATTTCAGATGAAAAAAGTTTTGAAAAATTACTTGATGAACTTAAAGAACAAACATTGTTTTCTATTGATACAGAAACAACTGGAGTTGACCCTTTTGATGCGGATTTGGTTGGAATCTCAATTGCTTATAATCCCCAAATTACAGCAAAGAATGGGAAAATAAACTTAATTTGCGAAAATGAAAATAAAACAAAATCATATTATATTCCAATCTTACATCAAATTGGAGATCAGCTTGAGCTTGACTATATTGTAGAAAAATTAAATCCTATTTTTGAAGATAAAAATATATGTCAAACAACACAAAATGGTAAATATGACATCAATGTTCTTTTACGACATGGATTAAATTTAAAGCATGTAATTTTTGATACAATGCTTGCAAGTTACGTTAAAGACTCCTCCAGAAAACATGGGCTAAAAAATCAAGCTGGAGAACACTTAAACTACTTAATGAAGGAAATAGAAGCACTAATTGGCAAAGGGAAGCACGCCCAAACAATGGATTTGGTTCTAATTGAAGACGCTGCTAGTTATGCTTGTGATGATGCTTTTGCAACTTTAGAATTAACACGTTTTTGGACAGAAAACTTAAATGAAAAAGAAAAAGATTTACTTTATAATATTGAAATGCCTTTAATGTATGTTCTTTCAGATATGGAAAAAACCGGCGTTTCTATTGATAAAGATTACCTATCAGAATTATCTAAAGAACTTGATGGAAAAATGTTAGTCTTAGAAGAAAAAATATTTAAAATAGCTGGCGAACATTTCAACCTCAATTCCCCAAAACAGGTTGGAGAAATTCTATTTGACAAACTTCAACTAAAATCTAAAGGAAAAACAAAATCAAAAACCGGTTATTCTACAAATGCAAAAGTTTTAGAAGAATTGGCAGAAGAACATGAAATTGTTAGATTAATTTTAGAAAATAGACATTATCAAAAATTAAAATCAACTTACATTGATAACCTTCCACAATTAATTAATTTTAGTGATGATAGAATTCATACAAGCTTTAACCAAGCAGCAACAACAACAGGAAGATTATCCTCATCTAACCCAAACTTACAAAACATTCCAATAAGAACAGATGTTGGAAACAGGATTAGAAAAGCTTTTATTCCTGCAGATAAAAATTCATCATTAATTTTATCCGCAGACTATTCACAAATAGAGTTGCGATTACTTGCACATTGTTCACGTGACGATGAATTGATTGACGCATTTTGTTCAGACGAGGACATTCACACAATAACAGCATCAAAAGTTTTTGAAGTCCCAATTGAAGGCGTAGAAAAAGAGATGAGAAGAAAAGCTAAAGCTGTAAATTTTGGCATAATCTATGGTCAATCAAAATATGGTTTAGCAAAATCATTAGGGATTTCCGCTACTTCAGCACAAATGTTTATAGATAAATACTTTGCAACATATCCTAATATCAAAAAATTTATGGACGAAACAGTAAAATTTGCCCACGAAAATGGTTATGTAGAAACTATATATGGCAGAAAACGTTATCTTTTAGATGAATTAAATTCTTCCAACCATCAAATTAGAGAATTTGGAGAAAGAGCAGCAATTAACGCACCTATGCAAGGAGCTGCAGCTGATTTAGTAAAACTAGCAATGATTGAAGTTGATAAACAACTAAAACAACGTAATTTAAAATCAAAAATGATTGTCCAAGTACACGATGAACTTGTTTTAGAAGTTGAAAAATCAGAATTAGACGAAGTAAAAGAAGTAGTTAAAGCCGCAATGGAGATGAACCAACCTCTTCTTGTTCCGCTAAAAATAGATATAGCTATAAGTTCAAGCTGGATGGAAATGGATGAAGAAGAATAATTTTATTTATTCAATTTTAATATCTTTTTGGATTTGTGAACTTTGTTTTGCAAATACGCCTATCGTTCAAAATACGACCCAAACAACGCCTAAACAAGGGACAATTATAAACTCGCAAACAACACCTACACCTCCAGCGCTAAAACCAATAAACACTGCAACGACACAAACAGCGCAAACAAAACAAACAGTTAATTTTGAACACTGCGTTCGCGCCTATCAAACAAGCACAGATAATTTATTTTTACTTGCATTAGCAGCAATAAATTCTAGTGGATATAAAATTGAAGAGCTTCAAAGTAGAACTGGATTAATTTCTTTTGAAGCAGAAGATAAGTTTTTTTTAATAAGCGTAACAGAGCTTGATGAAAATTCCTCTTTACTCAAAATAACTCCAATGAACAATAGCTACTATTTTTCCCCAACTATAATAGAAAATATCTTTCTTTACATGACAAACAATGTTAAATAAAATATTTATAATCTAAGCATAAAATTATTTACAATAATATTTTTTATTAAATATTATATGTTTTCACAAGTTTTTAAAATATTTTTTTGCCACTCGTCAGTTTTTTCAATATAGAAAGAAACACCACGTTCCTTACAAATTTGTTTATGCTCTTTTTTATTAGAGGCAGTAATTATACCAATTACTGATTTGTTTATTTTATTTTCATTAAGTTTAATAATTTCATCAAGAAGCAAAAAGCCTTCTCTTTCTGTCGGAATATACAAATCTAAAATAACAATATCAAAATGTTGTTTTTTGTATTTTGTTATTGCATCATAAATTTCTTGAGAACAAACTGTAGAAAAACCATGTTTATTTAATAAAACACTTAATTGATATGTAATTATACCTAAGTCATCTACAATAAGAATATTTTTTTTGAAAGTTTCTTCTTGACTTGAAAAAGAAGTAAACGCTGTATTTTGTGAAGAATTTGCTGGTGGTGCAGCTCTATAACCACCTTTTTTTATTTTTTCCAAAGCTCTTTTAAAATCATCTAAAGAAGCCATTTCTTTACTTGGTGGCAACTCCTCTGCTAATTCAAAAAAGTTTTCTAAAAATTCTTCATCAAGTTCTATTGTAAATTTATCGTTCATGATTTTCTTTCTTTTTTATTATTTTTTAATGATATCTTTTATTGCAAAAATTAAAACCGTTTTTTTGTAGTATTTTTTTGCTCAACATCATTTTTTTGTTCTTCATAATCTTTAAAATTGAAAGCTCCTGCTTTAAGAACATCGATATAGGAGTTATTCAAATGGGCATAATCAAATAATACAAAGCCTGCCAAATCCAATTTTCTTGTTTCATGTATTTGTTTTAATAAATCATCTGTTGAACCATTCATAAAAGTTACAAATAAACCCGGATATATATTTGTTATATATGAGGAATTTTTCTTTATATCTTCTATTAAAAGAGATGCCGTTTTATTATCACAAGTTAATATTAAAGGAGTAAACCCATCCACATAATTATTTACAGACCAATTCTTCCAATCTTGCATTTTTGTTTCAAGGCTTCGTTGTCTATCTGGAAAAATAACAGCCGTTAATTCAATTTTATGAGCTTTTGTTAACTTTTTTGTTTCTCTTACAAACTGAGAAATTTTATTTTGCCTATATTTTGCCCAAAGGTACCACTCTTGTGTTCTTTTTTTAATATTAATTGGATCAACATTATAAATTCTTTTAAAATCTTCCCTTGCATATTCTGTATATCCCCAATTTGACTCTTCATATTTTGGAAATTTTTCTTGAATACTTTGAGGATAGCGAATATAGTCTAGATTTATTCCATCTGGTTTATATTTTGATACTATTTCATTTAATATTTCTAGTAAATATTTTTGAACTTCTGGGTTTGCAGGATCAATAAAATACCCATTATGTTCAGATAGAGACGCAACAGGCTCCTCAGAATTATAAGCGGCTTTCGTTTTGTTCATCCAATGCGGATAAACATTTAAGATATGTTCACTATCTTGAGCATCATATTTGTTTCCAACATAAAAACTTTCAAACCAAACATGAATTTTAATATCTCGCTTATGCGCTTCTTTAATCCATATTTCAAGAGGGTCAAAGTTATTAAATTCTTCTCTTTGATTAGTAACATTATATTTTTTTAAAACTTCAGAAGGGTAGATTGTTTTTCCATGAAAATATGTTTCAAGAAAAATATTATTAATCCCAGCTTTTTCTAATTTATCTAATGTTGTTTTAATCTGTCCAGAAGTTGTTTCTGTCGGTCTAATCCAAATTCCTTTAAATTCATTTGGATAATATGGCAAAGCCGCTTCTAATGCTTTATTCGCCATAGTGCTTGCTATTTTTGCATATTTTTGAACTTCATCATTATCTTTTTGAGCTTTTTTAAGATTTTGTTTTGCTTTTTTAAGATAATTTTCAGCGTCTTCTCTATCATAACAAGGGTTATTAAGCTCATAAAAATGCATAATGGAAAGAACTTCTTTTATTTTTTCTTCTGCTGCAAAAATAAAACTATCCGGCGTAATAAATGTATTTAGCATCATATTTTGTTTATCAAGAAAAACTTTTGTTCCAACAGTAATGTTTTCATTTATCCAATTTTTTGCACTCCCATGCCCACTAATAACAAACCCATTTTGTGGAATTATAGAATCCGCACCGTGAATTTGAACCACAACTCCGTTTATAACAATTGCTTCTGAACCAAATTCATTTGTTCCTGTCCGAGCACCATATTCATCCGTATATACAATTAATTGATTAGCTCCTCTTTGTCCGGGATAATACGCCCCTGATGCATTATTTGAAGTTGTAGGATTTATCTTATCTATTTTTTTAGATGATTCTTTATATATGATTGTATCAGGTTTTATTCGATTTTCATTTTGCATGTTATAAGGTTGCGCAAAAGCATTTGCACATAAGACTATTATCAAAAAGATACTTGATATAAAACCGTTTAAATATTTTTTCATATTCTTATTTTACACTGCTTTTTTTTAGTTTGTATCCATAAAATTGCTTATATTTTGCAGTTTTTATTATTAGAATACTCTTAAATATTGCTTAACACAACTGCCTCTAAAAATTTATGCCTGATTTTTTCTCCTTGCAGCTACTGTAAATCAATACAAAACCATAGGGTAGATCAATTAATCTACCCTACGTTCTGTCTTTAGACGCACCACAAGATTTAAAAAATAATCGGTGCGTCAAAACGACGCACCCTACATAACTTCAATTTATGCTGGCTTCATCAGCATAAATTATTCAAAACTGCTATGTAAATATTACTTCATACATTTTTTTTACAAAAGTTAGAAAAAAAAGACAAAAGTTTTTGATTATTGATTATTTTTATTATAAATTATATGTAAAGGTAGATATAGAGAGAAACATTATGCAAATTACATCGATGAAAAGCCATAGATGTGGCGATTTAAGAGAAAAAAACGTTAACGAACAAGTAAAACTTTCAGGTTGGGTTTCAACTATCCGCGATTTAGGTGGAATTATTTTTTGTGAATTGAGAGATCGTTCAGGATTTTTCCAAGTTGTAGCTGACCCTCAAGTAAATCCTGAAGTACATAAAGTATTTTCAACTTTAAAAAGTGAATATGTTATCACTGTTGAAGGAAAAGTTTCAACAAGACCAACAGAAACATATAACCCAAAATACCCTACTGGCGAAGTTGAAATGTATCCTGAAAAAGTTACAATTTTATCAAAAGCAGAAACTCTTCCATTTGTTTTAGAAGATGAAAACGTTTCTGAAGATATACGTTTAAAATATCGTTATTTAGATATTAGACGTGAATCTATGCTAAGCAAATTACAACTTCGTCACAAAATTGTAGCTGCAATTAGAAATTATATGAACAATCAAGATTTCATGGAAGTTGAAACTCCAATTTTGATTAATACAAGCCCGGAAGGCGCAAGAGACTACTTAGTTCCTTCCCGTGTTCATGAAGGTAAATTCTATGCATTACCTCAATCACCACAAATCTTTAAACAACTTTTAATGGTTGGTGGTGTTGAGAAATATTACCAAATCGCAAAATGCTTCCGTGATGAAGATTTACGTGCAGACAGACAACCTGAATTTACTCAAGTTGATATAGAAATGTCTTTCGTTGAACAAGAAGATATTATCAAACTTGTTGAAGGTTTAATTGTTGAAGCCTTTAAACAAGCAGATGTTGATGTTAAACCTCCATTCAAACGCATTACATACAAAGAAGCAATGGAAAAATACGGTTCTGATAAACCTGATACTCGCTTCGGTATGGAACTATTTGATATTTCCGATATTTTAATGAATTCTAGCTTTGATGCAATCAAAGAAGTTCTTCAATCAGGTGGAACAGCTAGAGCATTAAAAGTTGAAGGAATTGCAAACTATTCAAGAAAAGAAATGGATGATGTAAGAAATCTAGCAATCTCTTTTGGCGCAAAAGGTTTAGCTTGGGTTACATTTATGGAAGATGGAACTGTTAAGTCGCCAATTCTTAAATTCTTAAATGAAGAACAAATTACAGAATTTAAAGCAAGAGCTAACGCAAAAGACGGTGACATCGTATTCTTGTTAGCAGATAAACCAAAATTAGTATTTGACGTTTTGGGAAGATTAAGACTTCATTTTGGTGAAAAACTTGGCTTAATAGACAAAGATGCTCACGATTTGTTGTGGGTTGTTGATTTCCCAATGTTTGAATACTCAGAAGAAGAACAACGTTATATGTCAGTTCACCATCCATTTACATCTCCAAATCTTGAAGATATAGATAAAATGGAAAATGACCCTGCAAACTGCCGTTCTATTGCATATGATATTATCTATAACGGTAACGAACTTGGCGGTGGTAGTGTAAGAATTCACAATAGTGAGCTTCAACAACGAGTATTTAAAGCGCTTGGATTAACAGAACAAGATGTTAAAGAAAAATTTGAATACTTAGTAAATGCATTCAAATACGGTACACCTCCTCACGCTGGATTAGCAATTGGTTTAGATAGATTAGTTGCATTACTTGCAAGAACAGATAGTATTCGTGATGTAATCGCATTCCCTAAAAATTCAAACGCTAAATGTTTGATGACAGATGCTCCAGGTAGAGCTTCAGAAGAACAACTCAACGAACTTCATTTAAAACTAAAAGAAAAGCCAATGGCTCATAAATAAGTTATAAATAAACAAAAACACTCGCAAATGCGGGTGTTTTTGTTTATAAGAAATAATAATTATAAATACATGCGCCCACCAACATTTTATTAAAAATTATAAGATGCATCGATTTGACACACCGATTATTTTTTTCACTAATGGGAACACAACTGATATCCCCTGACTAATTATTAAGCTATAAAACAATTTTTGCACCTTATTTACTACAATTTTATAAACACGTTAGTAATTTTGTAAATAATTGTAAACAAAACTTCTGATTTTTATATATAAATTAGCAATTTTTTATATAAATTTGTTTTTATATAAATGTAAGACAAAACCAATCGGTTAAGAACCACACAAGGAACATATTTCGAGGAATTAGAAATAATCAATTTTTAACACACTTCACACACCACACACTTCACACAGAGGAATGTAAAATAGAACTTTCATTCCAAGGGCCTTTTTTAAAAAGGCTTTTTTTTTGCTAAAAATTTGTTAAATATATTTTGTTAATATACAACAAATAGTTGATGTTAAAGAATTAAAAACAAACTATTGTAATACTTGGGGATAAATCTATCCATAGGGATAAAATGGGGATTTTTCAACGAGGTCATGACAAAAATATTAAAACAAAACAAAACTGAGTTTTCAGATTATTTATGGAAAACATTTAATTGGTTTTCTACTGATTTTGCACAAATAGTGCAAGACTCTTGCACTGAATTTTTTGGTTTTGATATTGATTTAAAGTTGTTTTCTATTGGTGAAAATGACAATGTTTTATTTAGGGGAGATAAGTATTTTGTAACAGAAATTAAGATTACAAATTCATTAAAAATTGGAATTAGATTGTCTCAAAAAGCCATTAATATGTTTTTAGATGAAACTTTAGGAACGCCTAATATAAATGGATTTTCTATGGAAAAGTTAAGCGAGTTAGAGGTTAATATTGTAAATGCATTTAATGAGTTTTTATATTCAAATCTTAAAAAGATTTTAAAATCAGAAAGAGATGTAAAAAACGAGGACCTAACATCTCTTTGTTATATTGTTTTTTACTTGACATGTCAGGAAAGAGATTTTGGAAAGTTGGTCTTAACAATTCCTACGAATATTTTACAACCAACATTAATTGAAACACAAGAAGTCTTTACATTGGCAGACTTTAGACGTTGTGATGCAATATTTAAAATCAAAGTTGGCTCTTCAAAAATAAAGTTGGGTGAAGTTAGAAGCTTACAAGTTGATGATATTATTCTACTTGAAAATAGTAATATTTATAAAATGTCGATAAGTAATAATGGAATGGATTTTGAGTTTAAAATTAGTCCTAATCCAAGCATAATTTTAGATACAGATGATGAAGGAGAAGATATGGGAGAAAATACTTCTGTAAGCAATATTTGGGATAATATCCAAGTTGATATCAACGCAGAATTTGAAAAAGTTAAAATTTCTCTTGGTGAATTGAAACAAATATCAGAAGGGTTAGTTGTAGATATAGGTTCAATTTATGACAATAGAATAGATTTAAAAGTTGAAAATAAAATAGTTGCAAAAGGTGAACTTGTAATAATAAATGACCGATACGGTGTAAAAATAGACGAAGTTGTTCCTTCAGAACCTGAGCCTGAAATGATACAAGAAGAAACACCATATCAAGAGAAACACATTAATGATTCATCTAAAAATTTAAATGAAGAAGAATTTGAAGATGATGATTTTAATTATGATGAATTTGAAGATGATGAAATTTAATTTAATAAAATAAAAAAACAAGGGGAGAAGAATGACAGGATATATTATAAATTTTGGTGTT
This sequence comes from Candidatus Gastranaerophilaceae bacterium, assembly GCA_045638605.1. GTDB lineage: Bacteria > Cyanobacteriota > Vampirovibrionia > Gastranaerophilales > Gastranaerophilaceae > RGIG2134. Next base: position 38,254 of record JAZUBS010000010.1, on the reverse strand, counting down.
TATACAATGGCGATGATAGGATTAATTGCCCTATGTGCTTTTATTTATAAAAAAAGCAATGTTTTAACTTTAAACAATAAAAGCTCTTTAAAAATTGATGATAAAATTGCGCTTAATGCCAGAAAATCTTTGTATGTTGTAAATGCTGGTGGAGAAAGATTTTTAATTGCTGGAGATATTGACAACACTTCATTAATTGCTCGTCTTGGGCAAGAAAACGTAACAGAAATAAATGAAACAATGACAAGTTTGATAAATCCATCAATACAAAAAATAAATGAAGAAACTAAAGAAAATAATGAACCTAATTTTGATGAAGTTGTTCCTATTAGGGAAAAAAAGTTTATAAGTAGAGATGCAGAATATTCAACATTACCAGTGTTCAAACCAGAAAGCTCAAAATCGGAAAACTCATTGAGTGAGGCTTTTGAAAGAGTTAATTTGGCAAGAAATGGAAAATATTTAGATATGAAAGCCATTCGCAAAAAACCTGTAATGAAAGAATTAGCAAGAAAACTTGCTCAAATATAGGGGAAAAAAAATGGATGCAGTTTTTAAAGATTTAAACCCAGTATTACAAATGCTTATATTAATGACGGTATTTTCTTTATTACCGTTTGTTTTTAGCTGTATGACAAGCTTTTTGAGGTTTGTTGTTGTATTTTCAATTCTAAAACAAGCACTTGGAACACAACAAGTCCCTCCAAGTATTGTTTTAATTGGTTTATCTATAATTCTTACATTTTATACTATGTCGCCTGTTTTTCAACGAATGTGGGAAATGGGCTCTGTTCCATATCAACAAAATCAAAATATTGCAGGGATGCTTTCTGAAGGTTCAAAACCATTAAAAGAATTTATGATGAAACAAACACGAGAAAAAGATATGGAATTTTTTGTTTCTTTAACAAGAAAAACTCCGCCGCAAACCCCTGAAGATTTAACTATTTGGGAAGTTGCACCGGCTTATATTATAAGTGAACTTAAAACAGCTTTCGAAATTGGTTTTATTGTATTTGTACCTTTCTTGATTTTGGATTTAATTGTTGCAAACGTCCTTCTTGCTTTGGGGATGATGATGTTGTCTCCAACAATTATTTCATTACCATTTAAGTTGTTGATATTTATTGCGGTAGATGGTTGGTCAATGATTGTACAAGGTTTGGTCGGAAGCTTTAACTAGAGGTGATAAAAAATGGAATTATTATTTGAATTTTTAGGAAAAGGCTTTATGACAATGTTGTCAATTTCAATGCCGTGCGTATTAACAGCAGCAGCAATTGGTCTTGTAATTGGTATTTTACAAGCAGTTACTCAAGTTCAAGAACAAACAATCGTTGCCGCTCCAAAAATATTTTCTGTTTTTTTAGTTATTATGATTTTTGGTATTGGTTTTTCAAAACTATTGGTTAACCTACTATTGGAAGGAAATCAATTAGCATTTAATGTTATTCCAAAAAGTGATAATTATGTGATTTCTTCTGATTATTATAGATATACTCGACCTTTTGCAGAAGAAATGAAAGTTGATGGGTTTGAAAATCAGCCTGATGTAAATGAAATTATGAAAAATCCAGGAAAAGCACCTTTTATTGATAAAAATGAAAGAGCAAAATATTTCCCTGCCGATAAATATCCAAGACCAAAACCTAATTTCATTGAAACAAATAAAATTATAGGTAGATAATATTGAAAAAAATCTTTTTTATCCTATTGTTAATTTTAAGTTTTATTTTTCTTCCGTGCTTTGCGCAAGAAAAACATAATATTGTTTTAAAAAAAGAGGAACCATATTTAATTTTATTAAATGACTCTGTTTTGGAGTTTCTTTCTAGTGATGCTGATGCTTTTAATATTGATATATTAACAACACTTTATAATGAAAGAAATCAACTTATGATAGAGCCCCAAAAAGAAGGAGTTTTTCGCTTGTACTTAACGTTAAAAAACGATGATTATATTGTTTTAAGTATAGAAGTTAATTCTCAAAAAAAAGAAAAGTTTGATATTTTTAGCTCTAATTTAATAAGAACTATTTTGAAATTAGATAAAGTAAATGAAATAAAACCTCTTAAAAAGAAATATAAATTTGAACTAGACGAACCACCATTATTAAAACCAACATTAAGAGGAGAACTTTAGTGATAAACGTAGTTTTAGAAAACTTTGGTAAATATTTTCCAGAAATCAATTATACATTAAGTGCTGGTTTAATAATATTAGCAAGGGTTTTAGGATTTATAAGATTTGCCCCACTATTTAATAGAAAAGAGCTTTTTTCAATGGCAAAAATTGCGTTAGCACTTTTAATTGCAGTATTTTTGACATTATTTTTGAAACCTTCTGCTCCGCCGGCAGGAACAGCTTTAGTTTATTCTCTTTTATTAAACTTTGTTTTTGGAACAATTATTGGATGGATAGCTCAGTGTATTTTGATAGCAATTGAATCCGGTGGGGATATGATTAATATGCAGATGGGGTTGCAAGCCGCTCAAGTTTTAGACCCAACAACATCTGCTCAAACATCGCTGGTCGGTAAATGTTTTGCGCTTATTGGCTTAATTGTATTTTTTCAAATTGGAGGTGTTTATTGGATTTTAAATGCTTTTATTAGAAGCTTTGAAATTTTTCCAATTTATGCAACATCTTTTTCACTTGAAAGCGTTGTTAATATGAAATATTTAGTTCAAATAACATCAAATGTTCTTTATATGGGCTTGCAGATTGCATCTCCTATTCTTCTTGCAACATTGGGACAAGATATTATTTTGGGTATCATCTCTAAAACAGCTCCACAAGTAAACGTTTTTCAACTTAGCTTCTTATTTAAACCAGTAATGGGCGCAGCCATTTTAATTTGGATTTTGCCAATGCTTATGGATGTAATAAATCAATATTTTATTACATATGCAAATATTTTCTAAGCCTATTTAAATTTGAATTAAAGCACATAAAGAATTGATAAAGATTGTATCTAGTACACTTGCAAATTTTTATTTATGTTCTATACTGTTATTATGCTAATTGTGAAATAAATCACGAATAATGCAAAGTTTAAATTATTAGTAGAATATAGACTAGCCAACCAAAAAGGAGAAAAAAATGGTGGTAAAAAACAAAAAAGACGTGGAAAAGTTAGAAAGCGCTTTAAATCAGTCTTCTGAAGTTGCTACTGTTGAACAATTGGAAAGTTTAATTTCCAGAGTAAAAAAAGCACAAAGAATTTATGCTAATTTTACTCAAGAACAAGTAGATAAAATCTTCAAAGCTGCTGCAACTGCTGCAGACAAAGCTCGTATTCCTCTAGCTAGAATGGCTGTAGAAGAAACTGGCATGGGTGTTTTAGAAGACAAAATTATTAAAAATCACTTTGCTTCTGAATACATTTACAACAAACACAAAGGAGCAAAAACTTGTGGTGTAATTAGAGAAGACAAAGAAAACGGTATCAAAATTGTTGCTGAGCCATTAGGTGTAGTTGCAGGTGTTATCCCAACAACTAACCCAACATCAACTGCAATTTTCAAATCATTGATTGCATTAAAAACTAGAAACGGTATCATTTTCTCACCTCACCCAAGAGCTAAAAAATGTACAATTGAAGCTGCAAAATTAGTTCTTAAAGCTGCAGTTGAAGCTGGTGCTCCAGAAGATATTATCGGATGGATTGATGTACCATCTATTGAATTAACTAACGTTTTAATGACACATAACTCAATTGACTGTATCTTGGCAACAGGTGGTCCTGGTATGGTTAAAGCTGCATATTCATCAGGAAACCCAGCGTTAGGCGTTGGTCCTGGTAACACTTCTGCGGTAATTGATGAAACAGCTGATATTAAAATGGCAGTTTCTTCAATCTTGATGTCAAAAACTTTCGACAATGGTATGATTTGTGCTTCTGAACAAGCAGTTATCGTTGTTGATAGTGTTTACGAAGAAGTTAAAAAAGAATTTGCATACAGAGGTGCTTACTTAGTAAGCAAAGCTGAACAACAAAAAATGATTGATCTTCCATTTATCGATCCAAAACGTGGTACAGCTCACCCTGATATCGTTGGTCAAAGTGCATACAAAATTGCTCAACTTTCTGGATTTGAAGTTCCAGTTGATGCAAAAGTATTGCTAGCTGAAAGACCAGAAGTAGATTGGGAAGACCCATTCTCAAGAGAAAAATTATCTCCAATTTTGTCAATGTACAGAGCAAAAACTTATGAAGAAGCTACAGAAATGGCTTATGAAATGGTTTCTAAAGGTGGCGCAGGTCACACTTCAGTTCTTTACACAGACGAAAGATCACAAGAAAGAATTAACCATTACGCAGAAAAAATGCCAACTTGCAGAGTTTTAATTAACTCTCCATCTTCACAAGGTGGTATCGGCGACTTGTATAACTTCAAATTAGAACCATCTTTGACTTTAGGTTGCGGTTCTTGGGGTAAAAACGCAGTTTCTGGTAACGTAGGCGTTGAAAACTTATTGAACTACAAAACAGTTGCTGAAAGGAGAGAAAATATGTTATGGTTCAAAGTGCCATCTAAAATCTACTTCAAAAGAGGTGCTACTGATTTAGCTCTTCGTGAATTAGAAGGCAAAAAACGTGCATTCATCGTAACAGACAGATTCTTATTCAACTCTGGCGCTGTTGAAAATATTACTAAAGTTTTGGATGAAATCGGCGTTGAACACGAAGTATTCTTCGACGTTAAACCAGATCCAACTTTATCTACTATTAACCAAGCTATGGCTGTATTAAGACCATTTGAGCCAGATGTAATCATCTCTTTAGGTGGTGGTTCTCCAATGGACGCAGCTAAAATTATGTGGTTAATGTACGAACAACCTGATACTAAATTCGAAGATATCTCTATGAGATTTATGGATATCAGAAAAAGAATTTGTTCAATCCCAGAACTAGGTAAAAAAGCTATGATGGTAGCTATTCCTACTACATCTGGTACAGGTTCAGAAGTTACACCATTTGCAATCATCACTGATGATGAAACTCACGTTAAGTATGCAATTGCTGATTACGCATTAACTCCAAACATGGCAATTGTTGACCCTAACTTTGTAGATGGTATGCCAAAAGGATTAACATCAGCTTCTGGTATTGATGCACTTGTTCACTCAATCGAAGCATATGTATCTTGTATGGCTACTAACTTCACAAACTCTAATGCATTAGAAGCTATTAAATTAGTATTCAAATATTTAGAAAGATCATATACTAACGGTGCTAAAGATCCTATCGCTAGAGAAAAAATGCACTACGCTGCAACTATTGCTGGTATGGCATTCTCTAACTCATTCTTGGGACTTTGCCACTCTATGGCTCACAAACTTGGTGCTATGTATCACGTTCCACACGGTGTTGCTAATGCATTATTAATCAGACAAATTATGAAATATAACTCATCTGATGCACCTAAAAAACAAGCTACATTCCCACAATACAAGTTCCCTTGTGCTAAAGTTAAATTTGGTCAAATCGCTGACGAACTTAACTTGGGTGGTAAAACTGATGACGAAAAAGTTGAGTTGTTAATCAACGCAGTTGATAAACTAATGAAAGCTATTGATCTTCCAAATTCTATCAAAGATTTTGGTGTTGATGAAAAAACTTTCATGGACAACTTAGACGAGCTTGTTGAATTAGCTTATGATGACCAATGTACAGGTGCAAACCCAGTATATCCATTGTTAGCTGATATTAAACAAATCTACATCGATGCATATCACGGTAAAGTTTAACCTAATTAAACGATAAAGCAAAAAGCCCTTTCGTACGAAAGGGCTTTTTAATTTTAGTTAGTATTAAGGATTTAAATTTTAATTTGCATTTAATTTGAACCATCAACAAACTGTGTAATTTTAGAAATACTGTTTTCAAATTTACTCATTTGTTTTTCTAGCATAGATACTTTTTGTAATAATAATCGATTATTTCTTGAATTTTCATTTGCTGCTGTAACTTGTGATGCAATAAATTCTAATAACGAATTGGTTTCTTCATTAGTATCCTGTGGCGTTGATAGAGTTTCTATTTTCTTTTCTAACGCTTTAATTTTTAGTTCCTGCACATCTAATTTATCAGATATTCTATCTAAACCATATTCTATTTCATATAATGATTTTGAATAATCAATTTCAGTTTTTTTATCTAATTTTTCAGCTAATTCCGAAATCGCTCCTTTGACCTCTGCAATTTCTTCTTTAACTTGATTTATTTCTTCAGATTTAGCATCCATTTTTTCTAAATCAGTTTTCATTGATGATAAAGTATATTTATTAACTTCAACTTGCGAGCTAATCGTATTCATTGTTTTTGCTGAATCATCAATCCATTCTGCAAGATGCATAAAAGCTTCATTTAATATTTTATCTGATTTAAGACCAGACATTACAAGTGATTTTACGTCTACTAAATGTTGGTTTAATTGTGAACTATCAATTTTATTACATTTTTTAGTAATAGCATTTAAAACAGTTTTAAATTCTTCAATATTTTCTTTCAAATATTTATTTGAATCATCAGAAGTTAAAATCAATTTATTTGTACGTTTTGAAATACTTGAAATATCTTCTTTAATATCGTCAACTGCGTTTAATCTATCTATTACATCGTAGCCATCTTCTCTATTTTGTTTAATAGAATCAGCAACCTCATTAATAGCCATACGCATTTTAGCAATATCCATCTCAACATCTGGCAGAGTATAAATATATTTTTCTGACTCTTCAACATTTCCTGTAGTTATACCTTCTAAAATCGTTTTTAGTTTTTCAAATTTTCTATTGATATCAGAAGAATCCATTTCAATCGGTTCTTGTCTAATATCCAAGGCTTGTTTTAGTTGAGAGATTTCATTTTTTATACTATCTGAGTTATCTAATATCGTATTTTGAATTTCTTCAGATTCTTCAATAAAAGAAATATTTTCAAAAACACTTGTTAAATTACGTAAAATTTGTTCTTTAAGATTATCTAATTCTTCTTTAATAAACTCTTTTGTTTCTTCATCTGTAGAAGAAACAGACGTTACTTCTAAATTAGAAATCTCATTAAGCTGTGATTGATAACTTGTTAAAATATTTTTCAAAGAGTCATTTTCATATTTAATAATATTTGCAAAATTATCCGTTTTAGCATTAATTTCATCTAATGCATTTTGAAGAGTAAGAGAATTACTTGTCTGCTCATCAATTTTATTCAAAATATTTTTAACATCGTCAACTTTTTCTTTAATTTCTTCAAAATTTTCAGAAATTAACTCTTCACTTGGAATATCAGAAAGTATGATGTCTCTAAGAAGTTCTAATTTTTTATTTATAGTTTCTGTAGAAGAAACAATTATATCTTCAAGATTTATATCATTTTCCGTCGTTATATTTTTTTGTAAAGAAGCGCTCTTAAGTTCGTCAATTTCTTCTTTAATACCATGTATTTCATCTTTTATAAATTGTCTAGTTTCTTCAGAATAAGAAGAAAAATCAATTTCTGAAAGATTAGCAACTTCTTTTTTATATTCTTCAATTTGTGCTGTTAATTTTTCTGTGTTTAATGATATATAATTTTTAATCTCTTCATTTTTATCTTCTAGTTTAAATGTGAAGTCATTTAAATAACTATCAAAACAATTAGATATTGTATCTTTAATATCCGAGGTCAAAGAATTTATATCTGACAGTCTTATAACCAATTCTTGAAGATCATCTTTAATTATTGATACATTATCTTGAACCGTTTCGTTAATTAATTTTATATTATCAGAAAATGCATCTTTTATTTCATCAGAAATTGTATCTAAAATATCATTAGACCAACCTTCGATTTTTTCTCCGACTCTTCTAATTTCAGCAACAACCATGCCAGAAGCATTTCCAAGCTTGATTTCTGCCAAGTCATTCTTTATTTCAATAATTCTATCCATAACATTAGTAGAATTATTAGAAGAAATTTTTTCTAAATATTCTTTATTAGATGACATAATTTCAATAGTTTCACTAATTTTTTCTTTTAATGAAACAGCATACAGCGCCAAATCTTGACTCATTTCAATTTTTAAATCATCAAGATTAATTTCTTCTATTATATTTTTTACCAGATTTTCTCCAATCTGATTAAAATTATTATTAATTGTTTCTAATTGGGATGTTTCTTTTTCTTTAATTACTTTTATTGCATCATTAACAGAAGAAATAAGCGTTTCTTTTAATGAAGAAGTTTCTTCTTCTGTTTTAATCAATTTATTTGTAATTTCTGTTATGGTTTTTTCTAGTTCAATTTTTATTTTTTCTTTAAATTCATCATTTTTAATATTTTCTTCTGATGTTTTTTGAGAAATATTAGCTAAAGAAGTTCCCAAAAGTTGAGTTATTTCTTCACTAAATTTTGTTATTTTTTCAGAATTAGCATCTATTTTTTCTATAATATTATCATTTATAACGCTCATAGAAGCTGATGTATTTTGTGTTTCTTCTGATTTTATAAAAGTTTGTGATAATTTTTCACTTAAAGTTGATATAACTTCATTGATTTTTGAAAGAATATCTTCTTTTGATTTTTTCTGTTCCGTTTCAGAATTAACTAATTTTTCATTAATTTGAGATATTTCTTCTTTTGCTTCATTTAAAATTTTTGTATTTTCTATAACAGAATTGGCAATATATGCTGATTTTGTTTCAAGATTTTTTACATAATCATCTGAAGAGGATACAGTTTTTTCACTTAATTGCGAATTAATTATTCCACAAGTATCTGTTATTATATTCAATTTTTCTTCAATTTCATTTTGAGCTTTTTCAACAATTGAATTTGTTGTAAGTGCAAATTTTGTTTCCAAATCATTGATTAAATTTGTTTGCTCTTTAGTCGTGTCAGAAAGCTTTGTAGTAACAACATCGCAAGCATTAGATAATTCTCCAATTTTATTATCCAATTTTTTTACAGAAGAATTCATTTCATCAATAATCTTGATATTTTCTACCGTCGTATCTGCAACTAACAAAACTTTTGTTTCTAATTCTCTTATAAAATTATTTTGTCCTGCAATTGTGTCTGAAACTTGTGTTGAAACAGCATCACAAGTTGTATTAAGTTTATCAATTTTATTATCAAGGTTTATAACAGCAGTGGTCATTTCATCTATTGTTTTATTATTTTCAGCTGTTGCAGTTGAAGAGGATATAATTATTGATTCTAAATCTTTAATTGAGCTATTTTGTTTTAAACCAGTTTCAGAAAGTTGATTTGATATAGATGAATACTTTTCATTGAGGTCGTTAATCTTTTCATCTATCTTTTCTAAAGAACCACTTATCTTATTATCTTTTTCTACTTTTTCATTCGTATTATTAATAATTAAAGAAAGTTTATCTTCTAATTTTTCTATATCTGTTTTTTGATTAGATTTTGCTTCTAATAATTGGTTTGATATAGTAGAATATGTTTCATTAACTTTATTTATATCTTCATTAATTTTCTCAATAGATGTATTTATTTTATTGGAAATTAATATATTTTCATTTGTTGTGCCAGAAATCAATGATAAATCTTTTTTGATTTCTTCTAGATTATCATTGTGTTCAGAGATTGTATTTGTAATTTTTTCTGTATTTTTTTCTATAGATAGATTAATTTCTTCAATCAATGTTGATGTTAAAGTGATTAATTTTTCACTATAATTTTTTAATTCTAAAATATTTTGAGTTTCTAACTTATTTTCATCTTGAATATTTTGTGTATTTATTTCAAGTCTTTCAATTTTTTCTATAAGAGTCAACGAAAGATTTTCAAGATTATTTTTTACTTCGCTATGAGTCTCTTTAAAATTATCTGATATTTTATCAGAAAGCGAAGAAACATAATTCAACATTGAATTTACTTGTTCTTTTATATTTTCAAGTCTATCCGTAGGATTTGTTTTTGAAATATTTATTAATAAATTGCCAATATTATTTAAAGTTTCATTTAGATTTTCAATTTTTGTTTCATAATTTGTTTCATTTTCTATTAATTTTACATTAATTTGATTAGAAAGACTATTGAAAATTTGAGACACCTTATCATCTAAGTCTTTTAAATTTTCTTGTGTTGCAAGAGTTGTAATAACAGGAATTAAGTCTCTAATTGAATCTTGAATAGATTTTTCTTTAGAAACTACTTCTGTATGAATATTTTTAAGCTCATTTTTTATTGTTTCTGTTTCATCTTTAGCAATGTATGAAGAAATTAATGAATATAAATCTTTTAACTGAGTATCAAAAAGAATTCTATTTTCATTATTAGTATGAGCTGTAGCTTCTTTTAAATCCAAAATAGAGTTAATTGTTTTTTCTATTTTTTCATTTATGTATTCTAGGTCTGACTTATTACTTAAAATTTTTATAGAATCTTTTAAAGTCTGTAACTCTGTAAATAAAGAAGAAAGATTTAATCTTATTTCTTCAACGTTAGAATTTGTTGCAATATCTTTCATTGCAAAAAGAAAATCAGATTGTTTTCCTTCAATAACCGTTGCAACAGATAAAATATCATTTAATCCTTTTTGCAAAACATCTATATCAGAAGATAAAGCCGTAAAAGCTTCCGGAGTTTTATTATTTTCTTCAATAAGAGCCTTAATAGATGAAAAATTAGCATTTATACTATCCACAACAGAAGCAACATCTATTTTATATCTTTCAATATCTAATCTTATATTTTTTGTTTGTTCTATAAATTTTTCATCAACATTAATCTTCGATATTTCTTTTTGAATATCTTCTATAGATGAGTTAAAATATTTAGTTTGAGAATTAAGATTACGAGAAAAATCAAGAACAGTATCTGAAAGTTTTGTAAAAATAGCTGCAATTTCTGGACTTTTTAAAGAATCTACCAAGCTAGATTGAATAGAATTCATTTGACCTTGAACACCATCTAATCTTTCTTGAAGAACGATTTGTCTTTCTTCAATAGAATTTTTAATTTCTTTTGAAAGATAAGTGATTAATTCATTAGTTTCTTGACTAGTTAAACTATCAAGCTTTCCTTCAATTTTTTCAAGAACTTGTTTTGTAAAACTATCAAAAAACATACCTGATTTTGATTGTTGTTCAACTAAATTCTTTACTACATCTATTTTCCCATCTATAATTTCTAAATATTGATTTTCACTCATATAAAACTGCTCTCTAATTACAATAACTCTATTGTAATATTTTAACAAAAGAAGCCTCTTATGTGTAGTTTATTACAATACTTTAAGCAGTTTTTAAAAATTTAATTTTTTTCAACAAAATTTTTAATTCTGATTAAATCTTTTTTTGTCAAATCTCTAGGCGAACCTTCTTCTAAAGAATGATTTCTTAACAAATATGATGGATGAAAAATAGCCATGGCTTTTATTTCACCAAATAAGTCTATCCACTGCCCTCTAATATCAGAAATTTTATATTCTTTATCACTAAAAGATTTTAAAGCTGTCGAGCCACAAAGCACAATAACTTTTGGTTTAATAATATTAATTTGAGCAGACAAATAATCACTGCAACATTTTTTTTCAAAATCACTAGGAACACGATTATTTGGCGGACGACATTTTACGGTATTAACAATATAAAAATCTTTAGCTCTATCAAAACCAGCCTCTGTTAAAAATTGGGTTAATAATTTACCAGCTCTGCCAACAAAAGGAATTCCGGATGCATCTTCTTCTGCACCTGGAGCTTCGCCTATAAGCATAATCTTTGCATTTGCGCTACCATCAGCAAAAACTTTATTGGTACATGTTGCACCTAAATCACAAGCTTTACATTGTTCTACTACTTTTTTTAATTCAAAAAGTGCTTTTTCTTTTACTTCTGAATTTAAATATTTTTCTTTCCATTTTAAATATTGCATAATATTATAATACCGTTTTTTAAATAATCTGCCAATAATTTTTAATTTATTTTTACAAAAAAGCTTGTTAAGTTTATTCCATTCGACAAACGTTTTGAGAAATAATTTCAGGAACTTTCCAGTTTAATGGGTCTGGAATAATTTTATTTGTACTTAACTCTTCTTCAGAAACTAATGATGCAATAGAAAAAGCACATTCTAACTTCATTTCATCTGTTATTTGGGACAAATTCCCTTCCCAGACCCCCTTAAACAAACCAGGGAAAGCAAGCGAATTATTAACTTGGTTTTCAAAATCACTTCGTCCTGTCGCAACAATAAAAGCCCCCGCTTTTTTTGCAGCCTGTGGATTTATTTCAGGGGTTGGATTTGCAAGCGCAAAGATTATAGGCCTTTCATTCATTGTTTTAATCATCTCTTCTGTTAAAACATTTGGAGCAGAAAGCCCAACAAAAACATCCGCATTTTTAATTGTTTCTTGTAGACCACCTTTTATCTGTTCAAGATTTGTATATTTTGAAATTTCTTCCAACGAAAAATCATTTTTTTCTCGACCTAAATAAACCGCACCATTAATATCATTCATTATAATATTTTTAAACCCTGCTTTTAAAAACAATTTACAAACAGCTTGCGCAGCAGCTCCGGCTCCAGAAAAGACAACCTTAACCTCTTCTATATTTTTCTTAGCTAAATGAAGCGCATTTAATAGCGCCGCAAGCACAACAATCGCTGTTCCATGTTGATCATCATGAAATATAACAATTTTTGATTTTTCTTTTAACATTTCTTCTATTTCAAAGCATCTAGGAGCAGAAATATCTTCTAAATTTACCCCTGAAAAAGACTCCTCAAGCAAAAGCACAAGCTTAATTATTTCTTGTGAGTCTTGAGTTTTTATGCACAATGGCATTGCATCTACATTACCTAACGCTTTAAATAAAACAGCTTTTCCTTCCATTACAGGCAAACCTGCTTCCGCGCCTATGTTTCCAAAGCCTAAAACCGCACTTCCATCAGAAATAATAGCAACAGGTTTTTTTGTTTCTTGTTCATTTAATTTAGTTTCTATAACACCACCAAAAAATTCTCTTAATTGTAATGATTTTTCTTGCGTAGTTCCTTCAAATTTATTTAAATCAGGCATAAATGCATTTCTTGCAACACAACCAAAAAATCCTTTTAAATCATTTGTTGGCTTCGTTAAAACAGGAATTTTAACATTAAAAGAAAGATTATCTTTATCTATTTCAACACAAGATAAATCAATAGCATTAAAATTTGGTTCAATATTATTTACTATAAATTCAAGATTTTCCTTTGTCATTTCGTTTATACAAAGCGGATATGCATCTATTAGTAAAACATTTTTTAAAAATATAGCCCTTTGTAATGCTTTTTGATAACTTTCAGAAATAACCGCGACAGAATTTATTCTATTTGTATAAATATAACTTGCATCAATATTTTCTTTTATTTTTAAACAGCTAGAACCTACCCCTGGGGTATATACAAGCGATAATTCTTCTCTATTATCTACTGAAACCTTGGGAATAATATTTATACCTTTAAATTGCATTATTTAAAAACTCCTAGTAAGAAAATGCTAACCATGCTAAAATAAATCGCCAAACCTATAACGTCTATTGTTGTGGCAATTACAGGACCAGACGCAACAGCAGGGTCAATTTTCATTGATTTAAGCATAAATGGGGCAATTGTTCCAATAATCGTTGCTAAAGTCATATTTACAACCATTGCTAATCCAACAACTATACCTAATTCAATATGATGCTGCCAACCCCATGTTGCTAAAGTAACAAGCAACCCAAAGACTAAACCAATCATTAAACCAACAAGCATTTCTCTACAAATATGATGTAAAGCAGAGCTCATTGTAACTTGCCCTGTTGAAAGACCACGAACCATCAAGGTTATACTTTGAGTTCCAATATTTCCACCTAATCCAGCTAAAAGAGGCATAAATATTGCAACAACAGGAAGTGCATGAATTGCGAATTCAAATTTATCCGCAACATTAACAGCAATAAATTCTCCAATAAGAGTAATAAACAACCATGGAGTTCTCGCTCTTATTGCCTTAAATATATTTCCTGATAAAATTTCATCTTCATCAACAACCGCAGTTGTGATACCAGATGCTTGTAAGATTTCTTCTGTTGTTTCTTCTTCTACAATATCTGAAACATCATCCCAAGTAACAATCCCTTTTAGTCTGTTGTATAAATCAACAACAGGAAGAGCGTTGTATTGATATTTCATAAAAACTTCCGCAACGTGATCTTGTTTGTCATCTACGTGAAGTTTTACAATATCACTCATCATTATTTCTTCAATTCTAATCCTAGCGTGAGATGTCAATAAATCCCGTAATGAAACAACGCCTAATAAATGATTATGTTTATCTACTACATAAATGTAATAAAGCTCCATATTTTCTTCTTCGGCTTCTTTTCTTATATAATTTAAAACTTCTCCTATTGTCATTTCTTTGCGAACGGTTAAAACTACAGAGTTCATTAAACCGCCTGCAGTATCTTCTTTATAAGTAAGTAATTCTCTTAATTCATCAGAAAATTTATGAGGAAGTTTATTTAAATAACTTTCGGATTCATCTTCTTCCATGTCTCCTAAAATATCGGCAGCGGAGTCATGCGGCATAAGAGTAATTATCCTAGAAGCTTTTTCTTCATCAATTTCTCCAAGGAGTTCAACTTGATATTGAGGGGTTAAATATTCTAATAATTCTGCGGCTTTATCTTCTTCAACACTATCAAAAGCAACTATTCTTTCTTCTAAATTTAATTCAATAAGAATTTCCGCTAAATCTGCAGAGTGAAAATTGTTCAATTCTTCTTGAAGTTGAGATAGGTTCTCATCTTCAATAATTTCGCGAATTCTTTCAATAGTTGTTTCAATATTTAACATAACAAAAACTCTAACTCATTCTCTTCGTCTAAATTATATACTAAAAAATAAAATTTGTATATCAAACAACATCACGCGCCTAAAGTATAGACATTTTATTTTAAGGGTTGTAAAATTAATTTACTGTACACTATGAAAGGATAGAATAATGAACAAAAGTCAAACAGCAGGAATTTGGATAGTAGTTATTTTTCTTGTTTTGGCATTAGCTGCAATGCTTTATACAGGACCAGCAACAAGCACAGAACAAGTTTCTTATACAAAATTTATTGAACAAGTAAAAAATCATGAAATAAAATCAGTTGAAATTGCAGGACAAACCGTTACAGCTGTTCCAATAAATCAACCCACGGTTAATGAAAAAAATCCTCAAGTGACGCCCCCTAAACTTCAAATAAGAACTCAAATTCCTATGAATGATGGTTCATTATATCCTGTTCTTGAGGAAAATAATGTGGATATTTCTGTTAGAAAACCGGCAGAAAACAATAGTTTATTGTTAAATATATTATTCCCTGTAATTGTTTTTGTAATAATCATAGCTGTTATGAGTAAAATAGTTCAAGCTGGTGGCTCACAGGCAATGTCATTTGGTAAAAGCAAAGCTAAACTTATGCTTGATAACAAAGTAAAGGTAACATTTAAAGATGTTGCAGGTATTGACGAAGAAAGACAAGAATTATCAGAAATTGTAGATTTCTTAAAAAATGGAGAAAAATATCTTAAACTAGGTGCAAAAATCCCCAAAGGTGTTCTCTTAGTAGGACCTCCTGGGACTGGTAAAACATTAATGGCAAAAGCTGTTGCTGGAGAAGCAGGCGTTCCGTTTTTCTCAATTTCTGGTTCTGACTTTGTAGAAATGTTTGTTGGTGTAGGTGCAAGTCGTGTTAGAGATTTGTTTGAACAAGCTAAAAAACATCAACCATGTATAATTTTTATTGATGAAATCGATGCAGTTGGTCGCCAAAGAGGTGCCGGCTGGGGCGGCGGACACGATGAACGTGAACAAACTCTTAACCAATTATTAGTTGAAATGGATGGTTTTGATGAAACGACAAACATCATTATCATTGCTGCTACTAACCGCCCTGACATATTAGATAATGCATTACTTAGACCTGGACGATTTGATAGACAGATTTACGTAAGCACGCCTGACATAAAAGGAAGAGAAGAAATCTTAAACGTTCATGCTAAAGGTAAACAGTTTGAAGAAAATGTTGATTTGAAAGTTATTGCAAAAAGAACATCCGGTTTTACTGGCGCTGATTTGCAAAACTTACTTAATGAAGCAGCTCTTCTTGCTGCAAGAAATAATAAAGATAAAATTTCTAATGAAGATATAGACAATTCAATAGATAGAGTTCTTGTTGGTATAGAAAAGAAAAGTAAAGTAATGACAGAAGAAGATAAAGAAATAACAGCTTACCATGAAATTGGTCATGCTTTACTTGATAAATTATTAAAAGCATCAAATGAACTTCACAAAGTTTCTATTATTCCTAGAGGATGGGCTTTAGGTGTTACTTGGACAAGACCAAAAGATGAAAAATTACACGTAAGCAAAGAAAAATTAATTGCTAAAATTACAATGTCTTTAGGTGGTCGAGCAGCTGAAGAGGTTGTTTATGGTGATGATAAAGTTGGAACTGGTGCTTCTCAAGACTTACAAAACGTAACAAATTTAGCAAAAAAAATGGTTACTCAATGGGGTATGTCCGAAAAAATGGGCACAATGGCTTATGGAAAATCTCAAGAGCACGTATTTATGGGTAGGGATTTTGGACACCAAAGAGATTATTCAGAGGAAATCGCGTTCCAAATCGATAGCGAAATGAAACGGATTGTTGATGAGTGTTATGCAAATGCAAAACAATTATTAACAGAAAACCGTGATATGATGGATGCTTTGGCCCATGAATTACTAGAAAAAGAAACTCTAGATGAAAAAGAATTTGAAGATATTATGGAACGAGTTAGAAATAATCGAGCATAAATAAGTTATAATTTTAATTAAAAAAATAAAGAGTAGAATATTCTGCTCTTTATTTTTTATATTGAAATTGTTACTAATTCACCCCATAAAAAACATTAAACCCCGCAAAAAACCATCTACCCCACCAAAGACGTCACCTAAGTAAGGCAATAGAAAATTTAAGAACAAGACAAATAGAAATTCCTGAAGGAGCAATAATGGCTTTTAATTTAGCAAATTGTCCTACAGGTTGGTATCCGTTAACTGACATGGACGCAAACGCTTCTGGGGCTTTTATCAGAAATATTGGAGATAAAACTGCAGCCAGAGGCGTTGTTCAATTAGACGCCGTGCCAAATATAACCGGTGAATTTTCTTCAACTGATGAATATAAGTATTATAGTCAAGATAATATGGTAGATTATTGGGGAGTGTTTAAAAAGTTAAATACAACTAAAGATCATTCTGTTCAATTTGAAGTAGCCGGAAGTAGAGGAACTGGTGGTTCTGTCTTTTCTTTTGATGCGTCTTTATCTTCTAAATCTTACGGAAGAAAAGATTCTGAGGGTAACCCAGCAACAGAAGTGCGTCCTAAAAACATTGCGTTTTTATATTGCGTCAAGGGAAATCATACGAATAATTAATCTTGCATTTTGTATGCAAATTGCAAAAAATTTCCCATTAGATTTTCGTTCCAAACCTGAACATATTGTGGAACATCTAAAACGGTTGGGGAAAAATTCCAAATGTATTTTATATTTTCTTTGACCAGCATATCAGCAGTTTCTTGAGCAAATTCTCTCGGCACTGTCAATATTGCCATATCAATATCAATTTTTGAGGTAAGTTGTTTTATTTCATCAATAGAATAAACCTTTTTACCGTTAATAGTTGTTTCTATTTTATTTTTATCTGTATCAAAAAGAGCCAAAACATTTAAACCATAGCTAGAAAAATTGCTGTAGTTTGCAAGTGCGCTTCCTAAATTTCCAGCTCCAATTATGATTGCATTTTTAGGTTTTGAAAAGCCTAAAGTTTTTTCTATTGAGGCTTTAAGTTCTTTTACTAAATATCCTACACGACACTTTCCGGAATTATTCAAAAAACTAATATCTTTTCTTACTTGAGAATCATCTATTTTTAAAAAAGTCGCAATTTGAGGACTTGAAATTGTATCAATGCCTTTTATAATATAGTCGGTTAAAATGCAATGATACAATGTCATTCGGCTTATTGTTTTTTCAGAAACTTTTTTATCCATAAGTACCTCTGTGTCTATTATATAACAACTGTGAAAATAATCACAATTTTAAGAACGAAATTAATTGTAAACGTTACAATTAATATTGCAATATAAAAAAAAATGTAGTATTATAAAAAGCACAAAAAATAAGAAGAGGAAAAATATATGGGAAACGCTTATTTAGAAAAAGTTTTAAACAGTGTAAAAGAAAAAAATATTTATGAAAAAGAATTTGTACAAGCTGTCGATGAGGTTTTGTCTTCATTAGAAAAAGTTATAGATAAGCACCCTGAATATGAAAAAATGGCGCTTTTAGAAAGAATTGTAGAGCCGGAAAGATTAATAACATTTAGAGTTCCTTGGGTTGATGATAACGGACAGGTTCAAGTCAACCGTGGCTATCGTGTCCAGTTTAACGGGGTTCTTGGGCCATACAAAGGCGGTTTGCGCTTTCACCCAAGCGTTAATCAAAGTATTATGAAATTTTTAGGTTTTGAGCAAATATTTAAAAATGCACTTACTTGTTTACCTATCGGTGGCGGAAAAGGTGGAAGTGATTTTGACCCAAAAGGCAAATCTGATGATGAAATTATGCGTTTTTGCCAAAGCTTTATGAATGAACTTCAACGCCATATCGGTGCTGATTTAGATGTTCCTGCCGGTGATATTGGAGTAGGCGCTCGCGAAATCGGTTATTTGTTCGGTCAATACAGAAAAATTAAAAATATCTATGAAGCAGGCGTTCTAACTGGTAAAGGTTTAGATTACGGCGGCTCTTTAGCTCGTAAAGAAGCAACCGGCTATGGTTTGATTTACTTTATGCGTGAAATGCTTAAAGCAAATAATGATTCTTTAGCAGGAAAAACTGTTATTATTTCAGGCTCCGGTAATGTTGCGATTTATGCTTGTGAAAAAGCTCAAGAATATGGCGCAAAAGTTATTGCTATGAGTGATTCAAATGGTTGTATCTATGCTCCAAATGGTATTAAATTGGATATCATTAAAGATCTAAAAGAAGTTCAAAGAGCACGTATCAGTGAATATGTTAAATATGATTCTTCAGCTCAATACTTGGAAACTGTTGACAGACCTCGCATTTGGGAAATTAAAGCAGACATCGCTCTTCCTTGTGCAACTCAAAATGATATTGATTTGACTTCTGCTAAAAAATTAGTAGAAAACGGAGTTATGGCTGTAGGAGAAGGCGCAAACATGCCAACAACTAAAGAAGCTATTGACTTTTTCTTAGAAAACAATGTTCTTTTAGCTCCGGCAAAAGCTGCAAACGCAGGTGGCGTCGCAACTTCTGCTCTAGAAATGAGCCAAAATAGCATGCGTTTCTTCTGGACTTTTGAAGAAGTTAACGAAAAACTTGACAGAATTATGACAAATATTTTCTCTCAATGTCAAAAAGCAGCTCAAGAATATGGCATGGGAACAAATTATGTTGCAGGCGCGAACATAGCTGCATTTAGAAAAATCGCTAAAGCTATGCGCTCTCAAGGTATAATTTAATATTATTTTCGGCGAGCGCTTTATCCTATGCCCGCCTTTTAATAAAATACTGGACAAATATTTTTGTTTGTATTATAAATTAGTTACACGCACGTGATTTACTTTACGCCCTGGTGGTGGAATCGGTAGACACGTTGGACTTAAAATCCAATGAGACTCACCTCTCGTGCCGGTTCAAGTCCGGCCCAGGGCAATTAAAAGACCTCTTAAAGAGGTCTTTTTTAATGTTTAAATATGTACAAACGGACTCTCACTCGTGGCTCTATTTTTCGCAAGCTCAAAAAGACCCACGGTTTACCGAGGGTTTTTTATTAAAAAACCCCGGCATGTGGTCTTGCTCCCAATCGAGCTTTCCGCTCTCTTGGGCAATCCCGCACAAGTCCGGCCCAGGGCAATTAAAAGACCTCTTAAAGAGGTCTTTTTTAATGCAAAAAGATTTTTATTCCTATTTTAATGCAAAATGTTAAGAAAATTTAAGCCAAAACAATATTAACACTTGACAAGTTTTGTAAAGTTTTTAATAATACAAGTGTCATCATCTATAAACCCCTAAATCCACTAAGAAAAAAGATACTGTATCTTATCGCACAAAAAACAACCAAAATAAATAAGTAAAAAAAGGAGCGCAAAAACAGAAACGACACTTGCAAACGTAAAGCCAACGAAAAATATTATATTATAAATTTTAGTAATAATTTGAGGAATATTTATATTTATTTTTATCTGCAATCTAGGAAAATATTTTTTTAATAATATTTCAAACAAAAAAATAACAAATAATAGAAGAGTTAGAAAACATATTATTAAAAAAAATATAAATTCAAATGTTCCGGGAGAAACAACATCATTTGGGTTTTCTAAGGGAATATTTCTTTTTAAAGATAATTTATAAAAATAATATGAAACATATCCCCAAATTGATATTAGATGAGCAAAGAAATATTTTTGAAGGTTAACTTTTTTCATATATAGATTATAAACGAAAGGATTTCAAAATGAAAGACACAAAAAATAATATAATAAACGCATATAATTTTGCAAAAAACAAACAAAAACAATTAGAATACAATAATGAAATAGTACATAAAACTTGAGAATACCAAAAAAAATATGGTTTTGAAACATCGCCTCGCCCACAACATGAATTTTGGAACAATGAAACAGATGCTTTTAAACATGCTTTTTTGTCTGGTGATTTAATGCTTAATCTAGGAGAATTATTTAGTAATATTGCTGGAATTAAGCATGAAGTAGATACTTATAAAAATCCGCAAAATGAATGGAATATGGACTCTTGGAATAACAATCAAGGAAGAGAAATTGCTAGAGAAATTAAAAATGAATATGGATTAGATTTTTTAAAATTATCAGATAAACAAAGAGATGATATTTTAGCAGAAAAAATTATTCAAAGAATGAGAAAAGGACAACTAATAACTACACCTAATGACAATAGAAATTATGATGGCAAATTAGAAAATTTGGTTCGTAATGTTAATAATGTTTTTGAAAAAATTATTGATAATAATGCAATAAAAACAAAAGATAATGTTATAACTAATAAAATTCCATTTACTCATAAACCAACTCCTAATTTATTTGATTTTGAAAATTCTTTTTCCTCTGAAAACAAACAAAGAATTTATACACGCGAAGAAATTGACAAAATGCACCCAAGAGAATTTATAAAAGAACAAGATGCAATAATGCATCAAGTACATAAAATTGGTGTTCCATCAAAGGCACAATTAAATAAATATATTGAAGAAAATCGAGGCGTTATTTTTGTAAATAGTTACAAAAGAGATGATGGAACTATTGTAAAAAGTCATTATCGTAGCTTACCCAGCAATTAAAAAAGATAAACTTTGAACTAATGTTTATTGCTTTATCTAATTAAAAAACTTTAATTCCAACATCTTATCGCACAAAAAACAACCAAAATAAATAAGTAAAAAAAGGAGCGCAAAAACAGAAACAACACTTGCAAACGTAAAGCCAACAAAAAATATTATATTATAAATTTTAGTAATAATTTGAGGAATATTTATATTTATTTTTATCTGCAATCTAGGAAAATATTTTTTTAATAATATTTCAAAGATTAAAAATAAATACAAATATAATAAAATCTTACAAAGAATAGCAATATGTATAATATACAAAGTTTCTAAATTAATTACCTCATTGTGCATCAAGGGTGGCTCATTATTATGTACTAACAAATTTATTAATATACATATAAATCCACTTAATACAATTATTATGTTTCCAAAAAGATATTTTTTAAAACTTAAAATAAAATCATACATAATAAGATAGTATCAGAAAGGTTTTTCAAATGAAAGAAAATCAAAAGTCATTATCGTAGCTTATCCAATATTCAAAAGTTGTGTCAAATAATTCACATCATAACCGTATTTTACAAAAAAGAGGTAAAATTAAAATTTACCTCTTTTTTATCATTATTTTATTTTAACTAAGCATCAACTTGAGCAAGTTTTTCGAGTTTTAGTTTTTGGTCGTGTTCCATAAGAAGATTAATTAAGTCTTCTAATTCACCTTCAATAACTGTCCAAACGTTTAAGTTTTGACCAATTCTATGATCAGTTAAACGACCTTGTGGGAAGTTATAAGTTCTAATACGTTCTGAGCGGTCACCTGTTCCGACTTGAGAACGTCTAAGGTCTGTAATTTCTTGCATTTGTTTTTGTACTTCTAAGTCATACAATTTTGCTTTAAGAATTTGTAAAGCTCTTTCTTTGTTTTGTAATTGAGAACGCTCTTCAGTACAGAAAACCATTAAACCTGTAGGTTTATGAACAACACGAACAGCAGTTTCAACTTTGTTAACGTTTTGTCCACCGGCACCACCTGAACGGCAAGTGGAAATATCCAAATCAACTGGGTTAATATCAATTTCTACATCATCAACTTCAGGCATAACAGCAACTGTGGCGGTTGAAGTGTGAACTCTTCCTTGACTTTCTGTTGCAGGAACTCTTTGAACACGGTGAACGCCTGATTCGTATTTTAATTGAGAATAAATGCTATCTCCTTTCATAGAAATAACAACTTCGCTAACCCCGCCAGCTTCACATTCATTTATTGAAAGAACTTGAGTTGACCAACCTTTTTTATCAGCGTAGCGCATATACATACGCATTAAGTCGCCTGCAAAAATGTTAGCTTCATCTCCACCAGCACCACCTCTGATTTCAAGCATAATATCTTTATCATCCATAGGATCACGAGGGAGGAGAAGAACTTTCATCCTTTCAGAGTATTCTTCAATTTTTCTTTCATTTTCTTCAATTTCAGCTTTTAGAAATCCTCTCATTTCTTCGTCTTTTTCGCTGTTCATAAGTTCTTTTGCATCTTTAATAGCTTCATCTGCTGCCTTAAAAGCGTGATAAACTTCAACTGTTTCTTCCATTGCTTTTCTTTGTTTTGAAAGGTCGCGAAATTTATTATAATCTTGAGCTGTTGCCGGGTCTGAAAGTATCAAACCAAGCTCATTATAATTTTTTTCTATTTGTAATATTTTGTCTAACATATCTTTCATTATTTGTTATCCTTTAATAATTCTTCTTTAGTAGCCATTCTACCACAAGATTTATCTTCATCACAGTAGCCCAGTCTTTCGCATTTTGGAACAAGATATGGCTTTAGCCAAGGTTCTTGTTTTACAAGTTCATTACACATTAAACGAACAAGAAGCCTAATTTCATCTTGAGCACGGGTACAAAGTCTTATGTTTGCCAAGTGTATCATTTCTCTTAAATTTAAACTAGCTACAAGAGAAGAAGAGGTTGCATTTGGTAGTATAAAACGAGCATCTTCTGCTGGAATACCAGCTTCTGTTAGTTCTTCATAAAATTCAGAGATTTTTGTCATAAAATTATCATATTTTTCTTTTAACTCAGAATTTCTTTCAATTGTTGGAGGTGTTAAGTAATCAAATTGTCCTTTTTCTTTCACATAACGTTGAGATTTTTGAGAAAAAGACATATGACGGTGTCTCACAAGCTGGTGAGTACAAGCTCTTGAAACGTTAGATATTGCAAAAGAAATTTGAATATGTTCAATAGTTGAATAATGACCAGAAGAAATAACTCTAGAAATAAGTTTGAGCATTTTTTCTTCATCTTCTGCTTTATCATAAATATTAATAGGAGAATCTGCACTATAGCAAGTTCTACAAGCAGTATAGATTGTACGTAACATATTCTCTGGTTTAGATATCAATTCAACGATTGGTTTATTATTATTTTCAGACATATTCTTCCCTCCATAATAAAATTATAGCCCTTTTTCGGAAAAAAAGGCTATAATTTAACAATTTTTCAAAATAGCATAAACTATTTTTTTTCGTATCTTTTCTTAAATCTTTCTACACGACCTTCTGTATCCATAATTCTTTGGCTACCTGTGTAGTATGGGTGGCAGTTGTTGCAAATTTCAACTGTAATGTTTTCTAAAACTGAACCAGTTTCAATTTCGTTACCACAAACGCATTTAATTTTCATAGATTTATAATCTGGATGTATTCCGTCTTTCATTGTTTTTTCCTTTCATAGTAAAAATGCTTGTAAAATATTATAATCATGTAAATATTTATTATCAAGTGCCATGTGTATTTTAAGTAACAAACTATGAAGAAATTTCTAAAAATTCAATCATATTTAAAACATTTTTTTCATAGTTTTGGTTGATTAATCCTTTTTGAATACCTATTACACAACCTGGGCATGAAGTTAAAATTGTTTCACAGTTTGTGTTTTGAATGTTTTGTGCTTTTTTATTTGATATTTTTTGAGAAAGCGTTGGAAATTTTATAGAAAACTCTCCAGAAAAACCGCAACAAACATCAAAATCTTTCATTTCTTTGTATTTTTTAAATTTGTTTTTTAAAAGTTGTGAAATTTTTTCTTTTTCTTCTCTTAAATGACAAGGTAAATGATAAGTTATAGGTTTTTCAATATTTATTTTTTCTAATTTTGTAATTAATTCAAAAATATCAATGACTTTTGAAGAAAAAGGTTTATTATATTCTTTCAATGCAGAAAGACATGTTGCACAGTCACAAACAATGTAATCACAATTTTCTTCTAATAATTTTGAATTTTTTTCTTTTAATTTATTGTACAAATCTTTTTTGCCTGAATAAAGCGCCGACAAACCACAACATTCAAAGTTTTTTTGAATTATTTTTACATTATTTTTTTCTAAACGATTTAAAAGAGCATTTTTTACTGAAGGATTTAAATATTTTGTAAAACAGCCTTCAAAATAAATAACACTAAGTTCTTTTGTCTTTTGTGTTTTGAATTTTTTTCTTTTTACATTTATTTTTGAAATTTTATCAAAAAGTAAAAAGAGTTCGCCTAAAAAACCAAAACATTTTATAAATTTTTTCACTTTTGGCACTAAATATGAAATGTTAGAAAGTCTGTACAATTTAAAAATTAAAGACAAAGTTAGCATTCTTACTTTAAAAAAAGAATCAAATTTGAATGGAAAACAAAATTTTTTATATTCACTTTTTGCACAAGAAATTATTTCACTTGCTTTAATTGAACTTGGACAAAAATCATCGCATGCTTTACAATTCAAGCACATAGAAAGTATTTTATCTAAATTAGAAGAATATTTTAAATCTTTTTTTAAAAGTCCTAATAAAAGATTGAATTTGCCTCTAGATACAACCGTTTCAATTCCTTCTTCTTTATATATAGGACAAACAGATTGACATAATCCGCATTTAGAGCAGGCTTTTAATTCTTTTTCATATTCTTTTAAACTTTTCATACTAATATTGTATATCAAAAATATAATCAATTATTTGTTGGGTTGCAATAAATTTTGTATTCATTAAAATAGAAATAAAGATAAGAAATATCACGGTAATTTATATATGAAAAAATTTAAAATCTTTAATATTTTCGATGACATTATGTCATCACTTAAAGCTATTAATGTTGTAGCTTTTTTATTGTTTTCTTTGTTGTTTTCTTTAGTTTTAGCTTCAAAGTATTTTTTATTTGAAAATATAATTACATCCGATAACATAAGTAAACATGATATTGTTGCGACAAAAGAAATAAAAGTTATTGATACTTTTAAAACCGAACAACAAAAAAAAGAAGTTGCGATGAAGATAGATCCTATTCTCACTCCGGCAGAAGATAATTACATAAAAAACAATTTAACTATTTTATTGAATTCAATAGCAGCAATAAGAGCAAATGAAAACCCTCCATCTGTTAAAAAAGGGCAGATAGGCGTATTATTTGATATTGCAGATAGTTCTCAAAAAGCTTACGTTATTGATTATTTCTTAACTTCTTCTCCTAGTGTTTTTGAAACTATTAGAACAAAAGCAAAACAAACCTTGGATTTAGTTTTAAATGAAGGAGTTACAGAAAAAGACTTTGAAACTCAAAATATTTTAAGAATTATTGTAAGAAACACAGGTCAAGACGTAACAAGAACTCAAATTAAAGTTATAACCGCATTATTAAATCAAATAATTATGCCAAACATGATTGTTGATGAAAGAGCAACAGAATTGGCCAGAAAAACAGCAATGAATGCTGTTCAACCACATGAAGTTGTTTTTCATAAAGGAGATAAAATTGTTTTTGAAGGAGAATTTGTAACTAAATTAAAAAGAGAAGCACTTTCAAAAGCAGGCTATCATGTTTTAGAACTTAATTACAAAGGCTTTATTGGAATATTTTGTCTTGTTACTGTTGCGATGCTTTCTTTGATATATTATCTACAATTCTTTGAGAAAGTATTTTTAAATAGAAATTATGTATTTTTAATGTCATTAATGTCGTTGTTTGTAATATTATGTGCAGTTTTTATCCCAGATGGACTTTCTGTATATCTAATTCCATTTCCTGCCTTTGCTGTCATATTAGCGATATTTACAAACCCAAGAGTATCTTTTTTAACTTCAATTTTATTAATAACAATGACATCTTTAACTCTAAAATTAGATGCTGAATCGATGGCAATTTTTATAATTGTTTCTCTTGTATCAACCGTTGCGGTTGCAAGAATAAAATATTCAAGAAGATACGATTTAGTAAAAACCGGATTTGAAATTTCATTAGTAATGGTTTTATTAATTTTAAGTGTTTATTTATTGGAAAAATGTCTTGTTGATGTTTCAGGAATTGTATTAATGAAAGATACATTAGCAGGTTTTTCTAATGGTATTTTAAGTGGAATGATAGCGCTTGGAACATTACCATTATTAGAAAGTATTTTTAAAATTATAACACCATATGGTTTAGCAGAATTAGCGGACGCAAACCAACCTTTATTAAAAAGATTAAACTATGAAGCACCAGGAACATATAATCATAGTTTGAGTTTATCTCATTTATGTGAAGCCGCAGCTGAAGCAATTGGTGCTGATCCTATTTTAGCTAGAGTTGGAGCTTTATATCATGATATAGGTAAGCTACAACGTCCATTTTTCTTTGTAGAAAATCAATCTTATTTTGGAATAGAAAATCCTCATAAACAATATACTCCGAGAATAAGCAAGATGATTATTACTGCACACCCAAAAGATGGACTTGAACTAGCAAGAAAAGCTGGAATTCCACCTGTAATTCAAAACTTTATCATTCAACATCACGGGGATTCTTTGGCAAGTTATTTTTATAATCAAGCATTAAAAGAAGAGGGTGCTGAAAATGTATCAGAAGAGCAATTTAGATATACCGGACCAAAACCAAACACTAAAGAAGTTGCTATTTTGATGTTGGCAGACGCGGTAGAATCAGCATCTAGAACTTTAAATGATCATTCACAAGAAGCCTTGGATGCTTTAATTGATAAACTTTTTAAAGAAAGATTAAATGACGGACAACTTTCTGATTCTCCATTGACTTTAAAAGATTTAAAAATCATAGCAACAACTTTTTCAAGAGTTTTAAGAGCTTCTCACCATCAAAGAATTAAATATCATCAAACAGCTATTTTAGAATTAGAAAACAAAATAAGAGAAAAAAATTCTCAATTATTTGTAGACTCGTCTATGGGTATTGAAGCTAATTCTGAAAACAAAAATGAAGATGAAAATAAAGAGCAATAATATAAGGACTTATATAAGTGGTGAAAATTAATATTTTTATTGAAAATATTTATCCGGATTTTAAAATAGAGGGTGCTATTCTTGATGAAAAAAAAATATTAACAGGAACAAAAAAAATTTTAAAATATTTTTTAAATTCAGAAGAAATAATTAATAAAAGTTGTTTGAAAAATTATGATTATAAAACTTTGTCTTTTGATATGGTTTTGTGTAACAATGAAAAAATTCATGAAATAAATAAAGATTATAGAGATAAAGATAGACCAACGGATGTTATAACTTTTGCTTTATTTGCTGATAGTGAGGAAGATGAGAGATTTATTTTTGACGGGGAAATAAATTTAGGAGAAATTTTAATTTCATTGGATAAAACTCAAGAACAGGCTTATAGTAATAATCATTCTTTTGGAGATGAATTGTTTTTCTTGATATCCCATGGCATAATGCATTTGTTAGGATTTGATCATTTAAACGAAAAAGAACTAATATATATGCTTGAAAATCAGCAAAAATCCATGGAGAAAGTAAATGTCAAAATATACTCATAATAGTTTTTTTAAATCTTTTGCAACTGCGCGCAAAGGAATAAGAGTTGCTTTAAAGTCTCAAAAAAATTTTAGAGTACATGTGGTTGTTGCTTTTTTTGTTTTAATTTTAGCATTGCTTTTAAGGTTTAATGTAACAGAATTTTGCATTTTAATTTTTGCTATTGGTTTTGTTATGGTCTCTGAATTATTTAATTCAGTTATAGAATTTTCTTTGGATGCGTATTATAGAAATAAATATTCAACCTTAGTAAAGATGGCAAAAGATATGGCAGCTGGTGGTGTTTTAATTGCAACCATAACAAGTATTTCTATTGGTGTTATTTTGTTTGGTAATAAACTTTTACATTTTAATCCTTAAGAATTCGTTAAGAACATTGGTTATTAAATTTAATTGATATATAATAAAATAAGGATTTATGCCTATTTAAAATTCAGAGGGGTATTTTTATGACAAATAATAATAATGAAGAAATTAAACTAGAAGAAACTGCGCAAAATAATCCATTTAAACAAGAAACTATGGAATTAAAAATGGATGAAGAAGAAGATGAAAAAGAAGAGCAAAACAAAACTATATCTCTAGAAGAAAAAAAAGTTGATGAAACAGAAAAAATAAAAAAAGAATATGAAATTTTAAATAATCAATATTTAAGATTAGCAGCGGATTTTGATAATTACAGAAAACGCCAAGCTCAAGAAAGAGAAGGTCTTATCAACTATGGAAAAATTGAAGCTTTAACAAAATTATTGGAAGTTTTAGATAATTTTGACAGAGCACAAAATGCACTAAAAGATACAGATGATGTTAATCATGTTAAAGAAGCTTTTAGTGTTTTACATAAGCAAATTGTTGATTCTTTAGAAAAAATGGGATTGACAAAAATAGAAACAGTTGGTTTGGAATTTGACCCAAATATCCATGAAGCGGTTATGCAAACCCCAACTCAAGACCATCCGGATCAAACAATTATTGCTGAAATGCAAAAAGGATATAAACTTGGAGATAAAGTTTTAAGACCTGCTTTAGTTAATGTTGCCACAAATTAATTGAGAAAAGAGTTAAAATGGATTATTACGAATTATTAGAAGTATCGAAAAATGCAAGTAAAGATGAAATAAAAGCAGCCTTTAGAAAAAAAGCTCGTAAATATCACCCTGATGTTAATAAAGAACCTGACGCAGAAGAAAAATTTAAAGCGTTGGGAAAAGCTTATGAAACATTGATGGATGATGAAAAAAGAACAGTATACGACAGATGGGGAGAGGATGGTTTATCAAATGCCGGATATAGCTCTCAAGGACCATTTGACGCTGGTTTTGGAAATCTTAATGACATTTTTGAAAGCTTTTTTGGTGGTTTTGGGTTTTCATCTGGCTATGAAAGAAATCCAAATGCCCCAAAGAAAGGTTCTGATTTAAGAGTTGATATTCAACTTGAATTTGAAGAAGCCGTTTTTGGTGTCGAAAAAGAGATAAAAATTGATCATATGGAAGTTTGTGAAGAATGCAAAGGCAGCGGAAACGAGCCTGGGTCTCAAGCGCAAACTTGTCCTACTTGTGGCGGTAGTGGACGTGTTCAACAAGTTACTAACACTATAATGGGTCAATTTACCCAAATAAGTACTTGTCCAAATTGTGGTGGGTCGGGAAAGAAAATTACTAACCCTTGTAAAGCTTGTAAAGGCGTTGGAAAAGTAGAAAAAGAAAAAACAATTAATGTAAAAATACCAAAAGGCGTTGATAATGGTGCAAAAATTCGTGTAGCTCAAGAAGGCGATGCTGGAAAAAATGGTGGTCCAAATGGTGATTTGTATATAGTTTTACACGTAAAAGAGCATTCTTATTATAAACGTGAAAAATTTGATATTTATACTGAGCTTGATTTGTCTGTACCTCAGGCAGTTTTAGGTGATGATATAAATATTCAAACACTAGATGGTGATAGAAAAATAACTATTCCTCAAGGAATTGAAACAGGAAAAGTTATTACCCTAAAAGATGCGGGTGTTCCTTATTTGAATAATCCATCAAGAAGAGGTAATCATTATGTTGTTTTAACTATTAAAACACCAAAAACATTGAGTGAAGAAGAAAGAAAATTGTATGCTCGATTATATGAACTTTCAACAGGAAAAGAAGTAAATGATGAAAGCTTATTGAAACGATTTAAAAAAGCATTGCATAATTAATAAACTTAAAGGGAGTTTGAAAAATGAAAAGATTTTTAATTTCAATAATGATGTTGCTACTAGGCGGTTTTATTCAGCCTTCGTTTGCTACACAACTTCCACTTGAAGTTAAAAATTATATTTTACAGCAAGAACCAGAAACGACAGTGCGTTTTGATGGTTTAATAACCTTAAAAGATGGAACATTTTATTTACCACTGTTTCCTGCTTATGAAGTAAAAGATGCAACTTTTGGAATTAAATATACTTATCCTGAAAATAAATCATTTAACAAAAAGCCTGAATTGATTATATTTTCAAATAATTTTTGTTTGTTAAAACTAATAAAAACAAAAGAAGGTTTAACCGTTACTTCTTTAAAAGATTTGCCAGTTGAAGTAAGAACAGGTCTTTTACCTCAAGATTTATTGGTTCCTAAAGGTTTGGTTTTACCTGATTCTTTGGTTGGAATTTTAGGAGATTTAAATATTCCTCTTACTTCCAATCTAAAAATAACATCAAAACAACAAATCCCTCAAACCTTTGCTAATGCTGAAGAATTACCAACTACACCTAAAAAAATCAAGGTTATTCCTCAACTTGAAGACAAACAATTTTTTATAACAAATTTTAATTCAAACTATATTTATATAATGCCATCTGATTTACGAGATGTTCAATATACTTTAAAATTAGATAGCATTCCAAAAGCAGTTAAAGAAATTGCTCAAAAATATTTATTAGTAGCAACAAATGGAAAAACCTATATCGATGTTGTTGATATAAAAAATGAAGAAATTGCAAAACAAATAGATTTAGGAGTAACGCCAGATGAAATCATTATAACAAGTGATGAAACCTTGGCATATATTGTTTCTAATGAAAATCCATATTTATTTGTAATCGATATACCTACAATGAATTTAGTTAAACAAATTCAAATAAAAGGAAACCCTGAAAAAATAGCTTTTTCTGATGACGAAACAAAAATAATTTATCAAGACGCAAAAACAAATGATATTTATAGTGTTGAATTAAAAAATAATTATGTAAATATTTATCAAAGTAATATTGCAAATGTCTCCAAACTAGCGCTTATAAATAATAATTTATATGTACTGGCTCGAACTAAAAACGCATTTAGAATTTTTCCATATCAAGAATTTGTTGAAGAAAAAACAGTTAATAATGCAAAAGTATTTGGTTCAAGTAAAACCTATTATGTAAAAAGTGCAATATGGAAAACAGGTCCAGTTGCTAAAAACATAAAAAAACAAGAACAAGAAGAACAAAAACAAAAAGAAATAGAGTCAATGACTAATACTCAAGAGGGAATAACTATTCAATTATCCCCAAAACCTGTTGATATGATTTATCAAAATGGAAAAATATATGTGTTGAGCGCTGCACTTAATTCCGTTGATATTTTTGACATTAAATCAAATCTTTTAGAAAAAACTATTCCTTTAAAAATTGGTGGTTTTTCAACTAAGTTAAATCCAATTAAAAATTCAAATATGGTTATTATAACAAATGTTATGGAAAAAAAATATGCATTATTTGATTTAGAACAACAAAAAGTCTTGCAGATAAATCCAATAGATGTCCCCATTTCAACAATAACAGTTGTAAATCAAACAGAATATGAAACAGATAAAAAAAGACCATCAGACACAACAGAACAAATTAAAAAACAATCGGAGAATTTATAATGAACAGCATATTAGAACAAACTCTTTGTGAACTAGAAAAAACACAACATGATTTTTGGAATATTTCTCGTTCTACAGGTAATTTTTTAAATATGCTTATAAAAATGGCAGGTTGCAAATCCGGTCTAGAAATAGGAACGTCTAATGGATATTCTGGTTTGTGGTTAGGCACTGCTTTTAAAGATAATGGTGGAAAAATGACGACTATTGAATTTTGGGAGAAAAGACAAGTTATAGCTAGAGAACATTTTAAAAATTGTGGTTTAAGTGAAGTGATAACCCCTGTTATTGGACCTGCAACAGAAATTTTAGAACAATGGAATGAAGAATTAGATTTTGTTTTTATTGATGCAAATAAAGGTCAATATATTGAATTTTTTAATCTTGTTGATAAACATTTACAAAAAGGTGGAATAATCGCAGCTGATAATATAACGTCTCATGCAGAAAAAGTTAAACCATTTGTTGATTCAATAAAATCGAACCCAAATTATCAAGTGGAAATTTTGGATTTGCCAGCAGGCTTACTTTTGGCGTATAAAAAAAACTAGTAGTTTTAATTTTTTCCATTAAACTAAATTCTTTATCAATAAAAAAAATTATGCTATAATCAGCGTGAATAGTCGGCAGGAAAAGAATATAATGGCTCAAAAAAAATTATCAATTGCTTTTGTTTGGCACATGCATCAACCAGTTTATCAAGAATCAAGAAATGATTATTTTTTAATGCCGTGGGTTAGATTGCATGCTATTAAAGATTATCTTTATATGCTTAAAATAATGGATGAATATAGAAAACTAAAACTTAACTTTAGTATTGTCCCAATTCTTTTAACGGCTCTTGACAATTACGGAAACAAAGGTTTTCATGATTTACATTCAAAATTAACCGTCACTCCAATAGAACAACTAACGGATGATGATAAATTTTTTATCTTAAATAATTTCTTTGATGCAAATTATGCAAACATGATTATTCCACATAATAAATATGCAGAACTATATAAAAAACGTTATTCTTTTGATGAAATTGGAATTAATGCTTTTACAGATGAAGAATATTCTGATATTTTGGCATGGTTTAACCTTGCATGGTTTAAACCCGAACTACAAAGAAATCATCCCGAAATAAATGCATTAATAGAAAAGGCAGAAAATTATTCTTTAGAAGATAGAGTAAGAATAATTGAACTACAACGTGAAATAATAAGAGAAATTATTCCAACCTATAAAAAATATCAAGAAGATAATAAAATAGAAATCTTGGCAAATCCCTATTTTCACCCAGTTATCCCTGTATTAATTGATAAAAGATATACAGGCGTTGATATGAAAGAAGATGCTATTACACAAACAAAACGAGGAATAAAAAAATATATAGAAACATTTGGATGTTCCCCTAAAGGAGTCTGGCCATCAGAACAATGCATTAGCCCAAAAACCCTAGAATTATTTGCTGATATGGGCTTTAAATGGACATTGGCTGACGAAGGAATTTTGGCAAAAACAATTAACAAAGAATTCATAAGAGATTTTAAAGGATATTTAGAAGACCCTTATGATTTAACGGTTGCATATGAATATACAGGAAAAAATAAAAAACCAATTTCTTTAATATTCAGAGATGCGGTTTTACCTAACCTAATTAATTTTGAATATTCCCAACACAACTCTGTTGATGCTGCTAATGATTTATACGATAGAATAAAAACAATTCAATCAAAATTAACTCAATCACCAGATAAACATAACTTACTAACTATTGCACTAGACGGAGAAAACTGTTGGGAAAGTTATCCTGATGATGGCGAAGTTTTCTTAAAAACTTTATATAATTTAATCGAAAGTGATAAAACACTAGAAACGGTTTTAGTCTCAGAATATTTAGACAAAATAGAAACCAAAAAAGAATTAAAAACAGTACATACAGGCTCCTGGATAAATCGTAACCTAAAACTATGGATTGATGAACCTACAAAAGATTTAGCTTGGAGCTATATAATAAAAACCCGTGAAGACCTAATTAGATTTTCAGCAGAATGCAAAGATGAGACCATCATTGCACAAGCTTGGGATGAACTATATATAGCACAAGGTAGCGATTGGTTCTGGTGGTACGGAGAACCAAACGATTCTGGACAAGATGAGATTTTTGATTATCTATTTAGAATTCATCTCATTAATGTTTATAATTTCTTTAATAAACCAGTTCCTGAATACCTAAATGTTCCTTTAATAGTATATTTAGGCAAACCTTTAAGAACTCCAAAATCAAATATAACGCCTGTTATAAATGGCGTAATTATGAAACAAGACCACTGGAAAAATGCTGGATGTATAGAAATTCCAGATGGTCCTATTTTGCAAAAAAACAAACCTTTTGACAAAATTTATTATGGTTGTGATAGTGAAAACCTTTATTTACGTTTTGATATGAATAAAGCCTACAAAGATGATAGCTACAAAATGGCAATAGAAGCTATGAACCATTTTCAAACTTTTATATATTTGAAAAATGAAAGATTGGCTCACAAAGTCAGTGCAAATATAAGAACAATTACAAAACTAGAAACAACTTATCCGACAATGATGGATAAATACACCCATGAAATTGGGTTATTAGCAATCAAAGGAAAAATGGCGCCAGTTGTTGTTTCTAAAGCTAGCAAAAACGGACTTTGGGGGCTTAAAATAACAAACAAAGTTAAAATGGCATTTGTTGATATTCTTGAATTAGCAATTCCTTTTGACGAATTAGAAATTATGCCAAACGAAAGACTAGAGTTTTTTATAGTTCATGCTTCTTTAGATATAGCTCATGACTTTTATCCAAAAGATACACTGCTTTCTGTCATTAGACCAGAATATTAATATAAAGGTCAATCGATGCAATAATAAATACCTTTTTTAATAAAAAACTCCGCTGTAATAGCGGAGTTTTAAATATTATTCTTTATTTATTGTTCTTTTGCTTGAACTATTTCTTGTCCACGAGTTTTAATTTCTGCTTGAACAGAAGAAATAAATTCATCTATATTGAACACGCCAATATTTCCTCTACCTCTTGCTCTAACAGAAACTGTACCATTTTCAATTTCTCTATCTCCCATCACAAGAACGTAAGGAATCTTTTTATCTTGTAGAGCTTCTCTAATTTTGTAATTCATACTTTCTGAACGGTCGTCTAAATGAGCACGAATGCCTAAATCAAACATTTTCTTTTGAATTTCTGCAGCTGCGTCTGCATGTCTATCTGCAATCGGTACAATTTGAACTTGAGTTGGAGCAAGCCAAGTTGGGAACGCACCAGCATAATGCTCAATTAAAATACCATGGAATCTTTCCATAGAACCAAAGATTACCCTGTGCAACATAACAGGCGTTTTCATTTGTCCATCTTTATCTTGATATTTAATACCAAATCTTTCAGGAAGGTTAAAATCTAACTGGATAGTTGCACACTGCCAAGTTCTTCCTAAAGCGTCTTTAACTTTAAAGTCAATTTTCGGACCATAGAATGCACCATCACCTTCATTGATTTCATAGTTCATTCCATATTTATCCATAGCTTCTTTTAAACCAGCTTCTGCAATTTCCCAATTTTTGATATCACCAACAAAACTTTCAGGACGCGTTGATAACTCAACTTCAAAATCCATATTAAAGATTTTCATTGTATCTGAAACAAAATCTATAATTCTATTGATTTCATCAACTAATTGCTCCGGAGTACAGAAAATGTGTGCATCATCTTGAGTAAAACCTTGAACACGAGTTAATCCTGCTAACGCTCCTGATTTTTCTCTTCTGTAAACTGTTCCAAGTTCTGCCATTCTTAAAGGCAATGAACGATATGAATGTCTTTGTGATTGATAAATCAAAATATGGAATGGGCAGTTCATTGGTTTTACAATATATTGTTCTTCATCATCTTCGTTTCCTTGAATAAAGAACATGTTTTCTTTGTAATGGTCAATGTGACCAGACAATTCCCATAACTTAGATTTAGCAAGTTGAGGAGTTTGAACAATAACATAACCACGTTTTCTATGTTCACTTCTCCAATAATTTTCGATTTCTTCTCTTACTGTATATAAGTTTGGATGCCATAGAACAAGACCTCCTCCGATTTCTTCTCTAACAGAGAATAAATCCAACTGAGTTCCTAGTTTTCTATGGTCTCTTTTTTGTGCTTCTTCAAGGTAAGTTAAATAAGCATCTAAATCTTCTTTTGTCAAAAATGCTGTTGCGTAAATACGTTGAAGCATTTTATTTTTTTCATTACCTCTCCAATAAGCACCCGCAACTTTTAAAAGCTTAAATGCTTTAATTTTTCTAGTGTTTTCTAAGTGAGGACCTGCGCAAAGGTCATTAAATAAAGCATTTCCATCTCTGTCTTTTGTTATATATAAAGTTGGATTATCATTTTTATGTTCTTCTAAAAGTTCTGCTTTATAAATCTCTCCTTGTTTTTTAAACTCTTCGATTTGTGCTTCTACATCAGGAATAACATATTTTTCAAAACGCAAATCTTGTTTAACAAGTTTTTTCATTTCAGCTTCAATTTTTTCCAAATCTTCTTGCGTCAATGTATATCCGTCAATATCAAAATCGTAATAAAAACCGTTTTCAATCGCAGGACCAATAGCCAATTTTGCTTGTGGAAATAAATTTTGCACTGCTTGAGCCATAATATGCGAAGTTGAATGTCTCAAAACTTGTAAATCAATGTTATTTTCTGACATAAAATAATCCTTTTCTCTTAACTTCTCTATATCTATATTTATACCACTTAAATAAAGATTTTCAAAATAAAATAAGAAATATAAATTTAAAAAAATGGTTGTTCTTATTAATAGTATAAAATGATAAAAAACAGCTTATAATTCGTTCATTAAAATGAACGTTACAAATTTTTTTGCTTTTTTATTTAATCCTGTCAGTTAGAGACTGACATACTGTTTTAATTTCAAATTTATATTTTAAACAAAATCCAATCAAAATTCCACTCAGAATTTATGCATAAAATTAATACATTATTTTTTATAAAAAAATGAGGCAAAAATGCCTCAATAAAATATCGTTGTATGGAAAAGTATCTTTTTAAGTCATAGAATAATTTTATATTCCAACCAAGTTTTATTCTATGATTATAACTTTCTAAATTATATTCCCCAACTGGGTAATTTTTAGAAAAATAAATTAATAAAAACCTTTACAATTCATTTTAAACATGTAAAACAATTATACTCACATCCTCTGAGTACAAATTTTTTTGAGAGAAAAAAGCTCTAGTTGCCGCTCAATCAAAAAATTCTGAAGCAGTTTTTTCTGATCTTAGCACGGTTTACAAATTGTGTGACAAAGCTGTAGGAAAAGGTCTTTTACATAAAAAGACAATGGCTAGAAAAAAAATCAAGATTAACTATCGCAGTTAACAAATTGATGGCTTAATAGTTTATTAAAGATTAAAAACAAAAAACTCTAAATTGGATTTTTAAATCAGGATTTAGAGTTTTTTATTTACTTAAAAAACTATTTGGTCTTTTTTTAGACCAAAATATATTTTCTTTAACAATTTTTACAGGATTTCCTGCCAATACACAATTTTCTATTTCAAACTTTTTAGTAACCACACTTCTTTGTGCAACAACACAACCATTAGGAATTTTACTATTTTTCATAATACGAACTTCTTTTCCTATCCAAACATTATCACCAATTTCTACACTTCTACCCCTATTTAACAATACTCCATTACAATCTAAAATTGCATGATGATCCGTACAATTAATTTCTAAATCAAAAGAACACATACAATCCTTGCCTATAGTAATAAAACTGTCATCTTCCCCAACTTGTATATGTACATTTTGAAAACCCGTATTTTCTCCTATTTTTATCAAAGAATTATTGACAGGATTATTCGGAAAACCAATATTTATACTTATTTTGTTTAAATGAACTTTTTCATCTATTAAAATTTTATTGTTATTCCCATATACTTTAACTTTAAAAGTATTAAAACTTACGGATTTTTTA
The DNA here is from genome assembly GCA_045638605.1 of Candidatus Gastranaerophilaceae bacterium. Lineage (GTDB taxonomy): Bacteria > Cyanobacteriota > Vampirovibrionia > Gastranaerophilales > Gastranaerophilaceae > RGIG2134. The sequence goes on along the minus strand of JAZUBS010000010.1, from coordinate 99 downwards.
TAATCAACAATATTATTTTTTCCATAAAATTTTAATTGTTGAACTCTTAACAAAACTCTTAAAAAATTTTTTATTTTTTTAAACATATATTTTTTATCT
>JAZUBS010000009.1:0-17866 GCA_045638605.1 Candidatus Gastranaerophilaceae bacterium | reverse complement strand
AAAAGTAATGAAATGTTCGTATTAAGACCGTTACCTATTGATATTTATTATATGATTCATCAATTTCATTTATGGTATGGTTTTAAAAATGGATTATCGGGCTATGAATTAAAAAACAGGAAAAAATATAAAAAAATTATTTCAACAATGAATGATAACGATATTTCTAATTTATCGCTAGAGGATATTTTAGACATGAAAGAAGCTATAGCAAGGGATGTTGAATCTATTGATTTTGTTGTCAATTTATCAAAAGAATCTGAAACTTCAACCAAGCTTTTAAATAAAATAAAAGAAGGTAAAAGCGTTAATCTTTAGTGATAAATTAATCAATTACTTTGTAAATTAATGATTTTTTTACAGGTTCAACATTGTTTATATTAAAAGATTTTACGCATAAATCTTGCGCGTTTTTGATGATTTCATAAGATTTATCATTAACATATATAGTAGCTAAAATCTCGTCAATTTCAACGAAATCACCTGTTTTTTTGTTTAAATAAACGCCTACGGAGTAATCAATATTATCAGTTTTTTTGTCTCGACCAGCGCCCAAAATCTTTGATGCTTTTGCTATATCTAAAGCGTTTATTGACTCTATAAATCCTGATTTTTTAGATTTGACTTCAATTTTATTTTTGGCTTGCGCTAAAAGTGCATAATCATCTATAATTTTAGTTTCTCCGCCTTGTTTTTCTATTAATATTCTAAATTTTTCAAGGGCTAATCCGTTTTGAATAACTGTTTTTACCATATTTATAGCTTCTATTTCGTCTTTAGCCATACCCATTTTTAAAACGGATAATGAAGCTAATTTATATGTGATTTCTTCTAAATCTGGACAAGTATTCCCTTTTAAAAATTCAATTGTTTCAATAATTTCTAAAGAATTACCAACCGCTTTTCCTAAAGGTTCATTCATTGCACTAACAACAGCTGTAATTTTCTTTCCAAGATTTTTTCCTACTTGTACCATAATTTCAGAAAGCTTGGTTGCATCTTGCGCTGTTTTCATAAAAGCGCCATTACCATATTTAACATCTAAAATTATGTTATTAGCACCTGACGCGATTTTTTTAGAAACAACAGATGATGCAATCAATGGCATACTATCAACTGTCGCAGTAACATCACGAAGCGCGTATAATTTTCCATCTGCCGGCGCTAATTTTGCTGTTTGGGAGGCTATCGCTGCGCCAATTTCTTTTACTTGGTCTATCATTTTTTCCATCGGCAAAGCACAATTAAAATTAGGGATAGACTCTAATTTATCAATAGTTCCACCTGTAAAGCCTAACCCGCGGCCAGAAAGTTTCACAATAGGAATATTTAAAGCTTGCAAAATAGGAATTAAAATTATTGTAATTTTATCTCCTACTCCACCTGTAGAATGTTTATCGATTATATTGTCAGAAATAACTGATAAATCTAATGTTTCTCCTGAATTAATCATTGCTCGAGTCAAATCCGTTGTTTCTTCAATATCCATGCCATTAAAATATACTGCCATAAGCCATGCGGAAATTTGATAATCCGCTGCACTTCCATCCATAACTGAGTTTATGATAAATTCAATTTCTTCGCGTGTATGTTTAAACCCTTTTTTCTTTTTTTCTATTAAATCAACTATTCTCATAATTACCCCGAAATATAATCCTATATTTAATTATACACTTGGTTTTATTTATGTCTAGTACAAAAATTATTTCAATTATTAAAATTGTAACGATTTTTGTAATGTTTGAAAAAAACTTGCTTGTATATTTTTTATATATATGTAAGTAATAAGTAAGGATATGTGAGTATGAGTATTTTGAACTGGAAAATTTTTAAGTTGGTTGAGCCGGAGGACTATGTTTATAATGTAGATGAGACCTCGTTGTTGTCTGATATGAATAAAAGTATAAGCAGTTTGCTAAGTGTAATTGATATGGAAAATAATATCATGTTGTCATCAGGAGTTAATCCTGTGTAGTTTCCCAGTTTTTGTAAATTCTGTACAGGGCATTTTCAAGCGCAGGTAACAATTGAATATGTGATTTCAAGTGATTTTGGGCATCGGAAAGTATTCGGATGTCCTCTATCATTTTGTCAACAATTTGAGGGTTATTACTATTTGCGAGTGCTGTGTTTTTTATAAATTGTTGAAATCTTGTTAAAAGCTCTTGTGGTGTTAAGTTTAAGGCTTCAGCGTTATTTATTAAGTTATTTGCAATATTGTTTAATTCGAGTCTGTCAATTTTAGGATAATATTTTAATTCACGAGAAATTAGTTCTGTGTCAGTATTTTCTGAATATTTTGAAGGAACGTAAAAACATTGTGAGCGTGAAATAATTGTATCAATCAAATCATTTTTATCTTTTGTTAAAAAAATGAAAGTAGTACGAGGTGGTGGTTCTTCAATAGATTTGAGCATTGAGTTTGCACTTTCCGCTTGAAATATTTTTTGATTAATTCCACCTGGTATCCAGTATTTTTCACTTTCTTCATCTTCATAAGGTAAATTGAAATTATTAGATTTGAATTCTTGAATGGCTGATAATTCCTGTGAGTTTGGTGTTTTAATATCAGCATCACAAAGTATGAATACACGGTGATATTCACTTGTTGTGGAAAGGGTGTTTTTAATTTCTTGTGTTTGTTTAACAGAAATTACTGTTTTTGCTCCATCATCATCAGGTTTAAAGTCAACTTTTGAAACTGTAATTACTGCGGGGTGCGTATTTGATTTTATCCAATTACAATTTATGCAATTACAATTCATTGAGCGATTGTCATTGCAATTTAGAATTTTAGCAAAATTGAGCGCTAAAAGATATTGTGCAAATACATCTTCTCCATATAAAATTATTGATTGTGGAAAATTTCCGTCTTTGTTAAGGAGTAAGGAAAAATATTCATCTATAAATTTTAAATTGTTTTTTATAAATTTTGCAAACATTATTCCGCCTTGCTTAAAATTATTTGTTCTACAGTTATTTCTTCAGTGTAAACTTGACCTGATTTTATTTTGAATTCGCATTCAGTTAGGTTTTTTTTGAGTTGAAGAAGTTCATCATATTTATAACCTCTAATTTTTTCCAGTTCAAGTTTTACTCTATATTCGTGCATATTAATTTTTTTTGATATTTCAAAAGAATTTAGCTCTCTGGATAATAGTTTTAAATTAATAAATCGAGAAATTGTGCTTTGTAATAATGCTAAAATCTGAAGGGGATGTTGAGTCTGAGTCAAAAGAGTGAATTCATTCATCGCATCGTCTTTTTTAGAAAGAATAAAATAATCTACCAGCTTGAAAACATCTTTTGTTGATGTGCAAATTTTTTCAATGTCTTGTGTTGTAGGTTTTTTGTTTGGGTAAATATATAATTTAAGTTTTTCCAATTCGTTACTTATTACCCTTAAATTAGATCCTAGCATTTCAATTATTTTAGTTGCACAATCATTAGTTAATTCTAATTCTTGTTCTTTTGCTAATTTTATAATAGCAGATGGTAAGCCTTTGTCATATGTTGGAAGTTGTTTGAATTCTTGAATTTCGCATGCATCCGCTAACATTTTGTATATTTTTTTTCTTGTGTCAATTTTTTTATTAGTATTTCTGTCAATTTTGTACAAAAAGATTATATTTATTTGTTCCGGTACGCAAGATAAAGCTTTTTCCAGCAGAGTAAGTTGTTTGTCCTCTAGCACACCTACTCCTTTTTGTTCAATATAATCATTTATTTCAACAAGCATTAAACTGTTACCAAACATCATTGGCTGTGTGCTTAAAATGTCGATTAAATCGGTGAATTTAGGATTAGAAAAAACTTTATAATTCATAGAAATAAAAGATTTATCGAGAAGCTTATTTTTAAGCTTCCCGATTTCTTTTTCCATCAAAAATTCTTCTTGTCCATGAAATAAATATAAAGTCATTTATTTAACTTTCACTAGCTTTCAATTAACAAGCTTGCGCCAATAACGCCAGCAGTGTTGCCTAATTGCGCAGGTACAACTTCCACAGAGCTACCAGAAATAGACATAGCTCTTTCTTTAAGCGCTTTTTCTAATGGTTTTAATAAAATATCACCAGCACCAGCTACCCCACCACCTACTATGATTTTTTCAGGGTTAAGTAGGTTTACAACGCTTGCCATTCCGATACCAATGTAACTACCTATAATTGTAAATATTCTTTTAGCTACAGCATCGCCTTGTTTTGCAGCTTCACAAACAACATAAGGTGTGATTTCTGGGTTTGCTAGTTCTCTATATTTTGTAGATTTTCCACCTTTTATGTATTCTTCAGCCATAGCGACAATTGCAGGACCTGAAGCATAAGCTTCTAAGCATCCAGTATCCCCACAACCACAAATTGGTGCAGTTGTATCCATAGATAATTTAATGTGTCCGATTTCTCCAGCAGCATTATTTGCCCCACGAACGAGCTTGCCATTAACAATCAAACCTGAACCGATACCGGTTCCAACAGTAATACAAATTAAGTTCTGGCAACCTTTACCTGCGCCATAATTTAATTCACCTAAAGCCGCACATCTTACATCATTGTCTACTTTTGTAGGTATTCCAAATTCATCTTCTATAATTTTGGCAATAGGAACATTTACCCAACCAGGAATATTAGGCAACAATCTTACAATTCCGTTTGTACAATCAATTTGCCCTGGGAACCCAAAACCAATACCTTCAATAACTTCTTTTGTTGTTTTTGTTTCTTTCATTAAATCTGTGATTGCTTGTTTTATGCTAGAAACCGTGTATTCATAGCCCATTTCTGCTCTTGTAGGAATTGAATTTGAATAAACAATACTTCCTTCTGTATCAACTAAAGCTATTTTTACGTTTGTTCCGCCAACATCTACCCCTACTCTGTATTTTTTTGTCATAACAATACTCCCTAAATTTACTTATGCATTTGTAAATAAATTCTAACATAAAAGCATATAGCAAAACTGTGATGTTAAAAAGTTTTGAATGAATTTTTACAATTGATTTTCATTTTGATAGTTTAAAAGGTATTTAATAACATTTTCGGTATAATAGGAATCTTTTGCGGAAAACGGTAATACTTCGCAATCTAGTTCTTTTTTAAATTTTGCAACTGTTTGCGCAATTTTCCCTCGAGTTAAGCAATCAACTTTTGTTGCTATTGTTATAACTGGTAAATTTTTATAAGCCAACCACTCACGCATTTGATAATCATTATTTTGAATGTCGTGCCTTGCATCAATAAATTGAATACATGAGGTTAAAGATTCCCTTTTTTCGAGATAATGCGCCAAATCTTTTTCCCATTGGTCTTTCATTTCTTTTTTTACATTAGCAAAGCCGTATCCTGGCATATCTGCAATGACAAATTGACCATTAAAATCAAAAAAGTTTATTAATCTTGTTTTCCCTGGTTTATTACTGGTTTTTGCAAGTTTTCCGTTATTTGCTAGTCTGTTTATAAATGATGATTTGCCGACATTTGAGCGCCCTAAAAGTGCGAATTCTGGCATTGAACCAAAATCCGGACATAAAGAAAGTTTCGGTGAACTAATGACAAATTTTGCCGGCGTTATTTTTTTCATACATTTGTTTCTTATACATCACACTAGTCAACAGTGAATACATTTTATGATTATTTATTACGTTTATACTTGTAATGTTATCATCAGTGATAACGTTTAAACCTTTTTCCGTTTCATTATTTTCTGTTTCCACATGGAGAATTTGCACAATTCCTTTACGAATTACGCTAAGTGGGATGGACAGAAAAATCTCAAAAGTTTTTAAGACATTATTCATACGCTTATTCTACAAAAATTTTAAGAAATTTGCAAGCGTCTATCTGAATAATCAAAAATTATGAGCCAAAGTTAATCTTGAAGTCTTTTTTGATGTTGTTTTTAACTAGTTCTGAAATTGAATCTTTTTCAGCATTAACTTCTTGAAGTTGAGATTCAATAATCGTTTGATCTGCTTCTAATGCTTCTTCTTGTTTTTGAAGAGCTACAACATACATATCATCTTCAAATGCATCTGATGTTCCACCCATTTCTGCATACATTTCAGCATATTCTGCAGCCATTTTTGTAAGTTGTTGCTTTTCTGCGGTAATGCCCATTAATTTGTACTCTAAGTCACTTTTGTACATTGTCAAAGACAATAATCTTGCTTGTGCGGCGCATGTAGCCATAATAATTCTCCTCTAATGAAACGGTTTTAAGTAATAGGTTATAAGTATTTTTTGTTAATCTTTTTTAGATTAAACTCTCTACATTTATATAAAAACAATATCTTGTAAATAATTGATATTTATTAGGTATATACTTTACAATTATTTACAATTCATTAGTAGAAGTTTTAACTTAAATAAGTTCAGTGACTAATGATAAGTTCAAAGCGCGATGATGTGAATTTATATCAAAAAATATTATTTAAGAATGTGTTAAATAAATTAGAAATTTCTACTTCTCTATTTCTTCCAAATATATTTTGTTTTTGAGATACCGTAAAAAATATTTTTTTCTTAGCCCTTGTAATTGCTACGTAAAGGAGTCTTAAATTTTCGTGCAGGATTTCTTGTTTTAATTCGGTTGCATTTTTGTGAGTATAGTTGCGCTCAAGGCTTTTTATATCTTCAAAAAATCCGCTGTTGTTACCAATTTTAATTGATTTGAAATCAGTTCCTAGGTTTTTTTCTGTTAATTCAGGGATAAAAACATAGTCAAACTCATCGCCTTTAGACTTGTGCATTGTCATTATTTGAATTGAGCCGCCTTTCAATGTTTTTAATCCAGAATCTTCGTAGCTAAATAATTTTAATCCTGCAATGGTTGGTTTTTTAGAAACTTGCTCAAGTTTTGAAATTATTTCTGTGTTTGAATTTGAGGTTGAAGTAAATCTTCTAATTAATTCAGAGATAATGAATAAATTAGATTGCATAATTAAATCGTTATCACAATAATATTCACCTATTTTTAGAGCTAGTTGTTCAATAGGCATGCTATTTTGATTTAGCCAATAGTTTAGCTCCCAATGTAATTTTATTAGGTTTTCATCGTTTAGTGTGCTTGCATCAGTGTTTATAAATGGTTCTTCAAGGTTTTCTAAAAAGATATTTTCTTCTTTTATATTGTAAATGTGTTTATAAGCATTTTGTACTAAGTTATTTTTCCAAGGGTAGGTACAGAATTTTAATAAACTTAAAATTATATTAAAAATTTTATTTTGTTCTAAACAATCAGAGCGTGATAATACTGGAAAACCGTTTTCTTTAAGCAGGGTTGAATATTTTGAAACTTGGAAATTATTTCTTACTAAAATTGCAATAGAGGCTTCATTATTGGATTGTAAAATGTTTTTAATATTATCTATTATGTAGGTTTGTTCTTCTTGTTCGTGTTCAAATATTTTTGAATTAATGGCATTATTTGATACAGGATTTTTGCCTTCAACCTCGAGCATTTTTATTTCATAGAAGGCGTTTTCGCCATTAATAATTTTTTCTTTGCTAAAATCGATTAGTTTGTTTGCTAAGGTAAAAATTTCTTTTGTACAGCGTTGAGAGTAGGTCATTTCTACAGAAAAATTATTTTTTATAAAGTTTTTAAATCCTTTTATATCAGAATTTGTAAAAGTGGAGGTTATAGCTTGATTAATATCTCCGCATCGTATTATGTTTTTGTGTTTTCCAGCTAAAAGTGAGATTAATTTTTGTTGAATTTCTGATGAATCTTGAGCTTCATCTTCTAAAATATATTTGCAGATATTTTGGTAATATGTTAGAACTTGTGGGTTTTCTTCTAGAATTTTAACAGCCAAGATAAGCATATCGTCATAATCAATAAGATTTTTTTCTGAAAGTTTTGTTTGGTATTTTTTATACAATTCTAAAAATTCTTTTATTTCTTTTGATTGAGTTTTAGAGTTTATATGTACAAATTTTGCGATTGATATACCTTTATCAAATTTTTCGTAATCATCATAGTTTAAGTTGAGTTCTCCAATAGAGTCACGTATTATTTTTTGTCTAAAGATTTCGTCGCAAATTTCAAAGTTTTCATCAAGATTAACTTTTGAAAAATTTGCGTTTTCTTTTATTATTCTTAGGGCTAAGCCGTGTATTGTAGAAATATTAGGCAAAATGTCCGGATCTTGTGAATTAGAGTCCATAGCATTTAGCAATCTGTCTTTTAAGGTTTTAGCAGCTGAGTCCATATATGTTAAGACAAAAATGTTTTCAGGTGCTGTGCCTTCATCGATTAATTTTAAAATTAATGCTTGTAAAACAGTTGTTTTTCCAGCTCCAGGGACGGCGCTAAGTGCCATTTTGCCTGATTTGTAGTCAAATATTTTCTTTTGATCAATTCTTGGGGTGAATTCAATTTTTGTTTTGATTTTTTCTTGATTTTCATCTTTTTTTTCTTTTAGTAATTGGGTGAGTCCTATGTTGTTGTCAATACCAAAAGAGTTGTAGGTAGATGAGTAAGCAAATATTTTTTTGTTCGTTAATAATTTTAATTTTCTAAGAATTCTTTTTGTTTTTTCTTCAACGCATTTTAAGGAATCTTCATACGTAAAAGAATTTTTGTTCCAAGCTTTTGCAAAGACCCATGCGTTATAAATTGTACCTGTGTCTTGTTTTATCCATTCATCATTTGAAATATCTAACCAAAATTGATATTTGGTTTTGATTTCATAATCTATTATCTTTTGGGGGGTGCCGATAATTATTGAATGTTTTTTGATTTCAAGTCCGTTTACATCATTTTCTGAAATAATTGAGTTTCCAATTTGATTAAGTATTTTTTTCTTATCTTTGTAAATATCAGTTTCTTCTAAATCTTTTATTTGCTTTTTTAAAAATAAAAAATTTGAAAGTTCTTCTTCGGTTGTTTTTCGATAAGCAATTATTTCTTTATAAATTTTATCTAATTGTTCTTCTAAGCTTATTTTACAATTAATAGATATAGCTGTATCTAAAAATCTGTTGTATGATGCGTTGGTCTTTTCATCTTTAAAATCGTGTTTTATAAAGCCTTTGTTTTTTTGAAAAATTTTTATTATTTCAATAGATTTTTTTTGAGGAATATTTAGTAATGTGGGGAACACATTATTTAAAATATCAGTGTTTGCAAAGATATTTTTTTCTGTGTTGTTAATAAGTTTTAGCAAATTTAAAATACTTTTAATAAAAACGTCATCAGATAATTTTTCACTACCTGAAATCATTTGAATATTTGTCTTTGTTTTATCAAAATGATTTTTTAAAACAAATTTTAATTGGTTATCAAATACTGGTGTAATGATACTTATTTCATCTTTCGCTGTCCCTTCTTTAAGTAGTTTGTCTATTTGGGTTGTAATGGCAGATAACATTTCCAATCGTTTTGTATATTTAAAAAATTCTATATTTATGTTTTGAGTAGGTTCTTTTGCTGTTATTTTTAATGTGTTTTCTTTTAAGATATTTGTTGAGTTTAAATCTGCACATAAATATCCAATTCTAGTAGAACCTTTTGGGTCTATACCAATAAAATAGTCTTGTAAATTAGGTTTTATATGTTTAAAAAAGTCTATACAGGATGGAATTTGTTCATCAAAATCATCAATAAAAATATATTTAAATTTGCTACAATAATTGGTGTTTTGGTATATCCATTTAAATAGGGATTGTTGTCTTAAATAGTCAAAAGCTTTTAATTCTACGGTTTTCGCTTTGAATAATTCTATTGCTTTTTTTGCTTCTTGTGCAAATTCTTCTTTTAATATCAAACTTTTCTCATCAATTTCTTTTTCAGATAGATTATTATTTACAATCAAAGCATGCCTGCGAAGCAATTGATGAACAAGGTTGATTTTTGAGTTATAATCTTTAAATCCAACAATCTTGATAGCGTCTAGTAATAAATTTTGAGAAACTTCTAATCCACAAAGTGTTAGGTTTTCTTTTTTTGATTTTGATATTTGTGTTAATAAAATGTTTTCGTTATCAAGAATTGCATTGTAACAAAGTCCAAGATAAGTATGCACGGTTGGGTTTATATTTGAATAAAAAGCATTTATAGATTTTAAGATTTTTTCTTTTTTAAATGAATTTAGGGTTATAAATAAAATATTTTCAGGACATTCGCCGTTGTTTATTAGTTGAACGTATTGTTCAATTAATAGTTCTGTTTTATTTGAATTTAAACTCCCACAAATTATCATAATTATATTTTACAAAAAAAATAAATTTAAATTAAAATTTTAAGTAAAATTACGGTATTTATTGATTTACAATATTGTGTGTAATAATATATTCTTATATTCAAAATAAGGAGTGAGTCGTGATAAAAGAACAATATTTCCCACAAGAAATTGAATCAAAATGGCAGAAAATTTGGGAAGAAAACAAAATTGATAAGACTTATGATGAGTCTGACAAACCTAAATATTATGCACTTTCTATGTTTCCTTATCCATCAGGAAAATTGCATATGGGACACGTTAGAAACTATACAATTACAGACGTAATTGCTCGTTTTAAAAGAATGAACGGTTACAACGTTCTTCACCCGATGGGATGGGATAGTTTTGGGTTGCCTGCAGAAAATGCGGCTATGCAAAAAGGTGCTGACCCTGCTGTTTGGACAGACGAAAACATTGCATACATGAAAAAACAATTAAAAATGCTCGGTCTTACTTATGACTGGGATAGAGAAGTTGCAACTTGCAAACCTGATTATTACAAATGGACTCAATGGTTGTTTTTGCAATTTTATAAACGTGGATTAGCATACAAAAAAGAAGCTGCAGTAAATTGGTGTAATAAATGTGCAACTGTTTTAGCTAATGAGCAAGTAATTGATGGCAAATGTTGGAGATGTGATGACGTCGTAGAAAAGAAATACTTATCTCAATGGTTCTTAAAAATCACTGACTATGCGGAAGTATTGCTTGAAGATCTTGATAAATTAGAAGGTTGGGGCGATAACGTTAAAATAATGCAAAAAAACTGGATAGGCAAATCAACAGGTGCGATTTTACGTTTCAAAGTTAAAGAAATCGAAGGATTAGAAATCCCTGTTTACACTACTCGTCCTGATACAGTCCATGGTATCACTTATCTTGTTGTAGCTCCTGAATACAAGGATATTGAAAAACTTACAACTTCTGAAAACAAAGACAAAGTTGAAGAGTACAGAGCTAATGCTCGCAAAATGAGTGAAATCGAACGTCTTTCTTCAGACAGAAAGAAAACGGGCGTTTCTCTAGGAACTCATGGTATAAACCCATTCACTGGCGAAGAATTCCCACTTTGGACAGCTGATTATGCACTTGTCGAATACGGTACAGGTGCAGTTATGGCAGTTCCTGCGCATGACGAAAGAGATTATGCTTTTGCTAAAGTTTACAACTTACCTTTAAAAGTTGTTATTGAAGATGAGAAAAACCCGTCAGACTGTTCCACTGAAGCGTTTGTAGAAGACGGTGTTTTGGTTAATTCAAATCAATTTACAGGTATGAAAAACAGAGAAGCAATTAAAGCTATTACACAATTTGCTGTTGATAATGGATTTGGCGAATTTAAAACACAATACAGATTAAGAGACTGGTTGATTTCACGTCAAAGATATTGGGGCGCTCCAATTCCTGTTGTTTATTGCGAAAAATGCGGAGTTCAACCTGTTCCTGAAGATCAACTTCCTGTTAAATTACCGGAAGATGTTGATTTTAGCGTAGTTGGAAAATCACCAATTTTAACATCAAAAACATTCTTAGAAACAACTTGCCCTTGCTGTGGTGGTAAAGCTACTCGAGAAACAGATACAATGGATACATTCATCTGTTCAAGCTGGTATTATTTAAGATATGCAGATGCTAAAAATGATAAAATGCCATTTACAAAAGAATTGGCGGACAAATGGTTGCCTGTTGATCAATATGTTGGTGGTATTGAGCACGCAATTTTGCACTTGCTATACTCTCGTTTCTTTACAAAAGCAATGAAAGATATGGGATTGTTGAGTTTTGATGAACCATTTAAAAACTTACTAACTCAAGGTATGGTACTAAAAGATGGTTCTAAAATGTCAAAATCGAAAGGTAACACAGTAGACCCTGATGAAATCTTTCAAAACTATGGTGCAGATACAGCTAGATTGTTTATTCTTTCTGACTCACCTCCGGCGAGAGACTTTGACTGGTCAGATGCTGGTGTTGAAGGCTGTTACAAATTCTTGAACAGAGTTTGGAGACTTGTTGCTTCTAATCAAGAAAACATTATTGTTGATTACAAACTACCAGAAGTATCGACTTTGGCAAAATATAATAATGACCTTGTAAGAAGTACTCATATTTTCATAAAAGGTGTTACTCAAGATATTTCTCACGAATTTCAATTTAATACTGTTATTTCAAAATATCGTGAGTTCGTAAACACTATTTATGACTATGTTTCAAAACATCCAGAAATGAACGACGAGGACAAACAAGTATTTAGCTTTGCAGTTATGACATTAATCAAATTAATGTCTCCTGTAACAGTTCATATGTCTGAAGAGTTATATAAATCATTAGGTGGTGAAGGTTCTATTCACGAAACAAGTTGGAGCAAATACGATGACAACCTAGCTAAAAACTCAAGTATTACACTTGTTGTTCAAGTAAATGGTAAAGTTAAAGATAAAATTGAAGCCGATGCTGAAGCAACTAAAGAAGAGCTTGAAAAAATAGCTATGGAAAGTGATAAAGTAAAAGCTATGCTAGAAGGAAAACAAGTTGTTAAAGTAATTGTTGTTCCATCTAAATTGGTTAATATAGTTGTAAAATAAATCTAAATTGAAAATATAAAAGAGTCTTGTTTTTTAACAGGACTCTTTTGTTATATTTCTTAATAAAAAGTAAATTTTTTTGTTTTAGTTGTTTTGTTGGGGTATGAAAAGAATTTTATCAACATTAATTGATTTATATCCACAGCGAAGTTCTGATATTAAACGTTGTTATAATATTGCTAAAAAAATTAGTTATGATGCAACGTTGGATATTGATGAGTCTTTACAAAAATATGCTCAAAATACAATGACAGCTTTACATAAAGATACTTTTGAGCTAAAGAAAAAAGAATTAATTTCTCAAATCAGGAAAACTGGTTTTTGGGGTGTTGGCGACGCATTAGCCGAGCGTATTAATCAATATAAAGATCCTATAAGTTTTTTGCATGTGTTTAAAAATTTATCTGATGGTATTGTATATTATATCGAAAATCAGTTTGGTAAGTTTTTAAAAAGAGGAAAAATAGATTTATATAATCCAAAATTAGAAAAAAGGCTTATGAATTCTTTTAAGGATTTAAATATTGCATTTTATAGATTTATAACTCCACCAACAACAAACCCAAAGGTTAAAGAGTTAGAAACTGTAATAAAAAATATGGGAATAAAAGAAGTTCGATTGGGTAATGATGAAAAAAATGCTGAGTTAATATACGAGTCGATTAAAATAGCAAAGGCTAATGGTGATAAATTGCCGGATAGAATTTTTATCCCTATTTTCCCAGAAACAATGTTAAGCAGATGTGATGGCTATACAAGTACTTTTGGAGATGTTGAAAAAATTGTTTTCTTGGCATCTACGAATTTGAAAAAGGTTTTTAAAGATTGTAAAAATAATGTAGATGCTAGATTAGAGAAAATACCATCTTTTAATAAATTGTCAGATGAGTTAAAAAATTTAACAAGACGAATTTTGTGTTCTCAAAATTATTCAACAGCGGATGCTAAACGGGTTGTTTTACATGAACTTGGTCATGTAAATGATAATTATAAATTTCCCAAATTAGAAATTAAAGAGTTAGAACCTCGTGATAAAAATATAATTAAAAATTTAACCGATTATATTATCACTGATAATATATTAGCTGAAGCTTATGCCGAATTATATGCAAAAATTAGGGCTGATGGGTTTGCATCTTTAACGAAAGGTGAAAAAGATTTATTTAATAGAATGATTAGTGGATATTTTGATAATTATTCTAAGGATTCTAAAAAATCCTTATTTAAAAAGATTTTATCATTTTTTAAATTAAATTAGTGAATAAAATCTGTTAATTCATAAATTCGAGAAAAACAAACCAAGAAAAATATAACAAGCGCGGCTAAGATAAAAGAAAAAATCATAAATTTTTTGAAAAAGTTGTTGTTATTTTTATTTTTTATTTTTTTCCTTTTTTTTGTTGTTTTTTTGATTACTTTAGTTGATTTTGTTTGTTTTAAAGATGTTGTTTTTGCATTGATTTTATTTTTTGTGTTTTGTGCACGGCTAGTTTTGACGGCAATTTTAGCGGGCTTTTTTATTACAATTTTTCGTTCTTTTTTTTCTTCTTTTATTGTTTTTATTTTCTTTTCAGAATATCTTTGAGCTAATGATTTATTCTTTTTTCCTGTTATTAAAAGTTCAACATCATATTGTAATTTTAAAATATCATTTTTTTGATTTTTATAATAAACACTATAACTAATTGCAACTTCAAATGCACGCTTTAAACACTCTAGCGCTACTATTGCATCTTGATTTACCCTTGAAGAATGAACTGTCAAATTTCCCTGTTGTTTCAAGAAATACAAATCGTCAATAAATTCTTTTTCCTGCTCAAAACCATGAGATTTATCCTTCAAAGTCGCAAGCATTTCATCGAACGTATTTAATCCGTTATAATTATCTCCTAGCGTTTTTTTACAAACACCTTCTGCAAATCGTCTTGTCTGTCCGATACACTGCTCAAAATACTCGTCTCTATATAATTTTTCAGCATCTGAAATAATATCAAATAAATTCTTATCCGTAGTTTTTAAAAAAGTAAAATTGTTGCTCATATTCTCTCCAAGTAAGAGCGTATCATCTATAAAGTTATCCTGTCAATAAAAAAGCTAACTTTTTATAACTCTTGGTTTGAATTATTTTGACTTATTTTGCTTTAAAAGATTTTTTTTTAATAAGTGTTAAGAAAAATTTACAATTTAAAAAAAGCTTGATTTTCTTTTGTGGTAAGCCGTTTGCCATAATAATAATTATAATTATAATAATTTTTGCTAAAGTTTTTGAAAAAGATTCCGATATACAAAATATATCAAATATAAGTTTATGGAGATATGTGTATTAGTTTAAAAGGAGTATCGAAAAATGGGTATTAATGTTAATCCGGCAAATTTAAATCAGGTTGTACAAACAACAGTAAATCAAGCAGTTAGAGCAATTGAGGAGGAATATTTATTTGATGGGCAGAATGCCGCAAATAATACAAATGAAACAAATTCGACACTAGGTTCAGATATTGTTAATGTTGTTACAGAACTTCTTCCATCATTAGTTTCAACTCTCGTTAATACTATTCTGGAGCAATTGGGTCTAAAACAAAAACCCTCTGAACCGCAACAGCCGGCACAACTTGTTGTTCCTGAATCCCCCAAAGGAGTAATTGAAGAATTAGAGTCGCAAAAAGCACAACTTGAAGCGGATAAAGCTGTAGCAGAACAAGAGTATGTAGAAGCTATGAATAACAGACATTTAATGCTTTCCGTTTACAGCTCTCCTAATTCACAAAATCGAGCTCAAGTTAATTTAACATATGACAGTTTAACAGCAGGTTTAAATGGCTCACCTCAATACAGATTGGTTGATCCGCAAACAGGTAAAGTTGTAGTTGCTAATATGGATGAAGTTGAAAAAAAATTTTTATTAGGAGATGACTGCATATATATGCCGGAATTAAAAAACTTCCAAGTGCTACAAAAGGCATTACAAGATGGAACTTTAGGTGTAGAAAAATGCGTTATTGAACAAAAAGGTAATAAACATGTTCAAACTTGGCAAAAAACTTCATTAAGTGCAATGGCAGATGTTTCATCCGAATTATATACAGCCGATGATAATGCTGCTACGGCTAAATATGAGACATCAGTTGCAAAAATAGAAAGTGAAATTAAAAAAATAGATATTCAAATAGCCGTTGAAAAAGCAGAAACTCCTGAAATAAAAGCACTTGAACTTCAAAAGGTTGATATTTTAAAATCAAATGAACAAATTTCACAAGAGTATGTAGAAGCTATGAATAATCACACTACAGCAGATGATAATGCGGCTATGGCTAAATATGAGGCAACAACACTGCAAAATCAAGCTAAAATGAAAGAATTAGATGTAAGAATAGCGGAAGCTAAAACAAGATATGCACAAGAGTTGAGTATTAAAAATGCGGCAGAAAAAGCAGAAACTCCTGAAATAAAAGCACTTGAACTTCAAAAGCTTGATATTTTAAAATCTAATGAACAAATCTCACAAGAGTATGTAGAAGCTATGAATAATCACACTACAGCAGATGATAGTGCAGCGATGGCAAAATATGAAACAACAGTGTTGAAAAATCAGGCAAAAATGAAAGAATTAGACGTAAAAATAGCGCAAGCGAAAGAAAAATATGCGCAAGAAATAAAAGCAGATAAGACTGTAAACAATAAAGAGCCTGAAGAAACTGAAGAGCAACAGGTTGTACAAAAAGATTACACTGCCCGTCAAGTAGAGCGATATGAAAAATATATTGCTAAATATGAAAAACAAATAGATCTGTTAGAAAATAGCAATGACCCAAACAAACAAGCAAAAATATCAGCTTTAATGGATAAAATTGAAAAATATATGAATAAAATTAATCAACTTATAGATTAGATTATATCATGTTAAATGGAGACCAAAATGGTCTCCATTTTTGTATTAAATTTTATTCAATGTCTTTTAAAATAGGTAATGTTTCATTTATTGCGTCTAATAAATATTGAAGTTGTTCATTTATATAATCGGGGCTATAAATATATCCTTCTTGACTGTAGCTTAAATACTTACCATAATAAGAAGCCTCTCGTCTTAAAACAGCAAGACTATATGCTTGGTTAGATAGTGACATAATTTTATTATATGAATCATAATTTGCTTCTGGTTTTTTGCCATATTCAAGTTGAAGATGATATGTTAGATCAATCAAATAACTAACTTGGGAATTAAAAACCTGAGTGGTTACTCCTTGAATAATAGAAGTTTTTAGTTTTTCAAGTAAAAAAATGATATCGTTTATGTCATGAATATATTGTGAAGTTTTATCCTTGCGCTTAATTATGTCAATATACATTTTTTCTTCTCTAGGGGCAGGGATTAAGTCTTCAACTTTAACACTTTCATCGACTCGAAAAACGTTAGAGCTTTTTGTGTTGGGTTTTAAGTATTCAAACTCTGATTCCAAATCTGGCAAATCTCCTATGTAACCAAAATTGGGCTCAGATTCTGATAATGCAGAACCTTTGTCTTTTTGCCAAGGCCAGCTCCAAGCATATACAGGAGAAGAATTTGAACCAATTAAGCAAATTAAAATTAAAATCGCAAAACTCTTTTTCATATTTATATATTATACTTATGAAACAAATTTTGTCATCGAATTATTAAAGTAGTCTTGCAACAAAATTAAAAAATCTCTTTTTGTTTTAGAAAATAAAAAATAACCGTTATAATAAGATTATGTCAAATAATCAGCAAACGTATAGATAAACGGATATTCTTTAAAAATATGTAATTGAAATTTTGAAGTAAGATTGGCTTGGTGTTTGAGATTGAGGCTACTTCCCTCGGTTTTGGTTGGACAAAGTAATTACGAAATGTCCGTTTTGTGTCCTTAATTTGTCTTCAATTTGTCCTTAGAATGTCTAATAAGAAACAGGACAATACAGAAAAGGGGAACTAGGGGAAACGCCCTGTTGTTGTAAAGTTTGGCGATAATAAATAAGTTTCAGAAAAGTCCGATGTGTCCGTTTCGCACCCTTTTGTTGTCCAAAAAGTGGTCTTGAT
>JAZUBS010000008.1:0-54385 GCA_045638605.1 Candidatus Gastranaerophilaceae bacterium | reverse complement strand
TTATAAAAAATCAATTAATAAATAACAATATAAATAAATTTTTAATAAATAATATAGATTTATATCAAAACTACACAGTAAAAGATATTATAAAATCATTTATTGAATTAAAAGGAATGAAATATATAAATTGGGTTAATATATGGTATTTTAAGCTCGATAAAATTTTAAGTAGGTATAAATACACCCCCTTGATAAAAACACCCGCCTTTCTACATAATATATATTATAATTACCTTTCGTATAGAAATAAAAATGGCAACAAAACCAATAGTTTAAAGAAAACAGCTTTCGTGTTTCATTGCGATGATGCGAGGTCCTGTGTTTTAAATCTTTATAATAAATATAATTTCATATTTTTAGACGCATTTACGCCAAAAAAACTTCCAACATTGTGGAGTTATGAATTTTTTAAAGAACTTTACAGATTACTTGATGACAATGGAGTGCTTGTAACTTACTCTTCTTCTGCAGCTATTCGAGGAGCAATGATTGAAGTAGGATTTCATATAGGTTGCTCACTTGATAAAAACAATAAAAGAATAGGAACGATTGCAACAAAAAACAAAGACCTCATTAAAAACGAGCTTTCAGAATACGATTTAAGGCTTATAAAAACAAAAGCAGGTATTTTCTATCGTGATAAAAATTTAAACGCCTCTGCGGGCGAAATAACAGCGATTAGAAATAAAGAAGTTGAAAATTCAAACAGAATAACATCAAGCAGGTTAAAAAAAACTTATGGGAAAGAATAATACAGATTACGATGTAATTATAATTGGAGGAGGAACAGCCGGCTGCTCTTGCGCCTGGAATTGTTCTCGTCTAGGTTTAAAAACTTTATTAATCGAGAAAAATAATTATTTAGGTGGTGCAATTACATCTCAATTAGTAATTCCTTCAATGAACACAGAGCACAAAAATTATAATACGGATTTTTTTAATAAATTATGCGTTGAAGCTAATAAAAATCATGCCCAAATAACTTATGGAGACGGCAATAAGGGCTGGCTTAATCCATTTAAACTACCGGAAATATTGTATTTTATGCTATGTGATGTAAATTGTGATGTAATGCTCAACTCTACGGTATATGACTACAGATTTAAAAAAAATATCGACACGAATGATACTAATAATATTCATCAAGATCAAAAAATAATATCGTTATATATCGAAACGAAATATACAAATAACAATAAAGGTGTTTCATATATCGACGCGAAACATAGCAATAATGTTTGCAATGAGAATTTTAGCAAAAATAATTTTTTAAACGCAAAATATTTTATTGATGCAACTGGTGATGCAAATTTTTCTGAACTTGTAAAAGCTGATTTTCTTCCTTATAAAAATAATCAAGCAATGTCATTAAGATTTGTTATGAGTAATGTCGATAAAAAGGCATTTTCTGAATGGATTTTACAGCTAGATAGTGACAGAAATGTAACAACAGTTTATGAAATTGATGATGACATACACCTTTCTACTGCATGCACGTGGGATTTAGGCTCAAAATGGGCTTTAAAACCATTATTTGATGATGCTGTCAGAAAAAACATACTAAAAGATAGTGATAGAGCTTATTTTCAGATTTTTAGCATTGCGGGTGAAAATGATAAAATAGCATTCAATTGTCCGCGTATTATTACGGATAGAATTTTAAATCCACTAAATCAAAATGATATTAACGAAGCTAAAAATATAGCTATAGAGGCTATTGCGCGACTAAAAAATTTTTGTAATTTATATTTAAAAGGTTTTGAAAATGCTCAAATATATAAAATTGCAAACGAGCTTGGAGTAAGAGAGTCACGTAGAGTAAAAGGAAAATATGTTTTAACAAAAGAAGATATTTTTAATGCAACTGAATTTAAAAATCCTGTCGCATATTCAAATTATCCGATAGATATACATTCTATAAAAAAAGATAATTCGATATTAAATTATGTACAAAAAGTTTATTCTGTTCCATTAGAAAGCCTTATGGTAGAAGGATTTGAAAACTTGTATGTTATAGGCAGATGCTTAAGTGCTGATTTTTATGCACAAGCTGCGCTTAGAATTCAACCCACCTGTTTTTCAATGGGAGAAGGACTTGCCAAGTATTTACGATTGTTGTAAATTTATATTTACCTAAGGAGAATAAAATGAGAATATTGTCACTAACCGTTAATTTTACAGGAAAATATAAAGAACAATATGCAACAAATGTTTCAGATGATATCAAAATGCGCCCTAGACGTTTAAAACCCTATTTAAAGCAAGTTGCAAAGCATTTACCTGAAAGTGATACATTAATGTTTACGTATTGTAGTGATGGTTTGAGAGTTGGGTTAAAATCATCTAAAACTTACGGAAAAAATTCATTGATGGAAAGTGATATACAATTAAAATATTCTAAACCTATTCCGCAAAAAGAAATGCTTTTAAATAAGACATCTGAATATGTGCTTAAAGTATTACCTATAATAATAGGGAAGGAAAAATTTGAAGAAATAAATGATAAAATCCTTGAAGAAGTTGATTTTCCAACCCCTTATCATGAATTTGTATATTTACAAGAAAATTATCCTGATAACGATATCTAAAAACAAAAAATCTCTACAAAATAATTTTTTATAGAGATTTTAATAATTAATTAGTAAAATTTATAGTGTTTTTAATCTTCAGGATATTCTTCAATCCCATCTATAACATTATCTCCATCAATATCATGAAGTCTTGCTTTCAACCTTCCATCTTCGTCATATTCGTAAAATGTCTGACTACTTCTTTTTCTTTCAACTGAATATGCTTGCTCATAAGTCACTCTATTTTTGTCATCGTATTCGTATGTAAAAATCGAATCATCTTTTCCATTTGCATTATGATCAGTTCTTATTTCAATTTTATTACCTTTTTTATCATATTTGTACGACAAGATACAATCTACATAGCCATCACCATTACTATCCTTGTATTCTTTAATTACCTGTCCCTTCTTGTCACATACCTTCTTAATAATACGCTGATCCGGCAAATAACTTAAAGATACTTTATCAAAATTACTCATTTTGCTCCCCTTTCATTTTTCTATCCTAATAAGTATGTATATATAAAGTATTTTAATATTCAAAAATTGCTTATTAATTAATATAAAAATCTTTTTTTTCAGTTATATCTGGATTACAACTAATATACAAATCTTTACGTTTAAATATTTTATAAACAAAAGAACTCTCAAATGAGAGCTCTTTATTATTTCAAGTTAATATTATTACATTCTTTCTGGAGAACTTATTCCTAATAAAGTCAAACCACTTGACAAAACAGTCTTAAAAGCAGTTACTACAGCTAAACGCGCTTTTGTTAACTTTATATTATCAGAAATAACTCTTGATACATTATAAAAAGAATGGAATTGAGCCGCTAATTCTTGCAAATACTTACAAATCATATATGGAGCTCTTGCTTCAGCAGCCGATTCAATTAATGATTTAAATTCTTCCAATTTAAGAATCAAACGTTTTGTCGCTTCATACGAAGCAGAATCCGCCTCGCATATAGGTTCAAAGGCTTCTTGAGGATATATTTCTAATAAAGAATTAAAGCTTAATATATCGGCATCGCTCAAAAGCGGGGCTTTCACTATTTTTTCAACTGTATCGATATTTTCTCCGAATGCATTTCTTAAAATAGAACAAGCTCTGGCATGAGCGTATTGAACGTAAAATACCGGATTTTCATCACATTTTGATTTAGCGAGTTCAACATCAAAATCTAATGTTGTATTAATATCTCTGCAAGTCATCCAGTATCTTGTTGCATCAACACCGACTTCTTCAACCAATTCATCAAGAGTAACCATTTTTTTACGTTTACCCATACGAACAGCTTCACCATCGATTTTTATGTTAACCAATTGTCCCAAAAGAACTTCCAATGCGTCTGCACTGTAACCTAATCCTTGCAAAGCTGCTTTCATCCTAGGGATATATCCATGATGATCGGCGCCCCAAATGTTGATTAATTTATCATAACCGCGTTCAAGTTTATTTATATGATACGCAATATCCGGTGATAAATATGTATATTTTCCATCATTTTTTACTAAAACTCTGTCTTTTTCATCACCGAAGTTAGTAGTTCTAAACCATAGAGCACCTTCTTCTTCATAAGTTAAACCTGCCTCTTTCATTCTGTCAATTATTTCAACAACTTTTCTTTGCTCATACAAAGATGTTTCACTAAAATAATTATCAAAACATACATTGAGCTTATTAAGAAGTTGTTTTTGCAAACCTAACATGTATTTTTTGCCGTAATTTTTTAATAATTTTTGACTAATTTCATCTAAATCATCATAATTTTCAACTTTTTCATTTTTTGAATAAAAATCAGTATATTTGGCAATAAAATCACGCGCAACAGGAATTAAATATTCACCGGGATAATATTTTTTAATTTCAACTTCATCAGTCGGAAAATCAACTTCCACACCGGATAATTGTCTTATTCTTAAATAGATGGAACGAGCCATATTATCTATTTGTGAGCCTGCATCATTAACATAAAACTCTTGATAAACATTATACCCAGCAAATTTTAAAAGATTTGCTAAAGCGCTACCCATTGCTGCCCATCTACCATGCCCTATATGAAAAGGTCCTGTTGGATTTGCAGATACATATTCTAAAAGAATTTTTTCACGCTTTTGTTCCCTTTTTCCATATTTTTCTTTTTTAACCAAAACATCTCTCAGAATTGTAGATAAATGAGATGGTCCTAGCTTAAAATTAATAAACCCTGCTACAGTATTAATTTCAGCATCATCAAATTCTATGTAATCTTTTATTATATTGGCAATCATAGGAGGAGCAAGTTTAGCATGACGAGCTAATTGAGAAACATTAACCGCAAAATCTCCAAATTCAAGATTTTTTGGGGTTTCTAAAACTAAATTATATTCTTGATTATGAGTCATTTGACCCAAATAATTTTCACTTATAGCTCTATAAATCGCTCTATTAACTTCATCTAAAATAATTTTCTTTAACATACTCACCTCTTTTTCTACATTATAAAACAAATATTTTAAGTTTTCATAGTGTAAATAAATGTATCAACATAATACTCTGCTAGCAAATTATTTTTTTAGAGTTTTTAAAATACATGACTGATATTTATTGTTACAAAATATAAAAAATATATTTAATTAAAATTATGTTTAGGTTATGATAATATCTCTCAATTACAATTATTAAGTGAACTGGGAAATGCTGAAAAAAATCGACCATCATATGCTATATATGAGTGATTACAAAAGGCGAACGGCTGTTATAAGGAGTGCAAATGCACAAAATTATATGGTAGCGCCAAAGTTTTCGGCAAACCTTAAACATTACAACTACACACAAGACAACTATACACACACATTAAAACCCTTGAGGGATAAAAGTACTACAAGTATATCCTTCAAGGGTTTTAAAGTAGAAAAAATATCAAAAGAATTAACTCATTTTATGAGAGACTCTGTAAAACAAATAAGTGATGAACAGTATTCACTTTATAATACATTTATAGATGATTTCATAAATGCAGCACAAAAAGACGCAAGTTTTAGAAAACATATCGGTATTTCAGCAGATAGCGCAAATGAACTATCTGCAGACAATTTGATAAAAATTCCACAAATGCCTTTAATACAAAAATTCTTCAAAGTACTTGTTTCTCCAATTACAATGTTTAAAGATTTAGCACTGTGGGCAGCAGACACAAAATTAGGCTCAAAAGTACTACCTTCTTTATATAAAAGAATACAAAAAACAAAACAAAATGATGCAATAGTGCAAAACTATAAAAATATAGTAGGGCTTTCTAATTTTATTAGAATACAAGAGAATTTATACAGACGTACTGCCGGTTTAGACCCAATCAAACCTAATGAAAAATTTTTAATACCAACTGACATCCTACAAGAAAAAATAAATATGCTGAGATTTAAAGCCGTTGACCCAAATAAAGGGCAATATTCTACTAAGCATATGATGTTAGGAAACAGATTTGTATCAGGTGCAGTTTATGCAGGATTTTTATCAAATGACGCATACAATACAACAATGCGTTATTCTAATGACCCGCAAGCATCTGATGAACAAAGATCTTCACGGGCAAAACAAGAATTTGCTAAAATTGGTATGAATATTTATATTCAAAACCTTTTATTAAGCACTTTTGAAAGCCAAATTAATAGAAGTATTGCACATGCACTTCTTGCATCAGGGGTAACAGTTGCAGCATCAGAAGTTATAGGTCGTATGCTTGTTGGCAGACCAATATTCCCTTCTAATAAAGAATCATTAGATAAAATGGAAGAAAAAATGCAATATAAAACAGGTGTTTTAGCTTCTATAGGTAGACTAATTGCTGGTGATAAAAGAGGAAAACTTAACAATAATAATATCGAACCTGAACCTCTTATAATTGTTCAAAATAATTTCTTTGAAAATTCAATAACAGGACTTAATAATGACAACCAAACGAATTTTAACAAATTAATTGGATACGCTCATAATACACCATCATTTAGAGGCTTACCAGCTGCTTCACATATGTTTGAAAGAGTAAAACTTAAAAATATGCTTGAATTTATATCTAAACTTGACGAAAAACAAGCAAAAATGTTTGAAGATATTATTTCAGAAGGCATTAAAAAAGTCGAAAAAATAGACAATATTGAAATTAAAGGACAATCCTTACAAGAAATTTTAAACAATCCAAATATATCACAAATCCCTGTTGGAGAAACAACAACACTGTCAAAGCGCTTCGTTAGTGGTTTTTTCTCTCCTATCTTTTTCATACAAAAAACACTAAAATCTTCATTTAACCAAATTAAAAAAATTGCTGGAAAAACTGAGCAAATTACAACAAGTCAATTAGAAGAGAAAACATTTGTTGAATACCTTGAACAACGACTTCAATTAGAAGTTTGGAAACAATCTCCATTATCAGAAAACGACAAAAAAATCACAATTTATAAAGAATTTTTGACTAGAATGAAAAACAAACAATTTGAAATTAATGGTGTCAAAAACTTAATTCTAACTTTAGAAAAAAGATTTAAACAAGCTGGCATTGAACCGGAGTCAGCAAATTACGAATCACTTAAAAAAGCTAAAAAAATATTAAAAAGTATTATGACAAAAGCTGATGGTGCCAACCACGCTGAATATGATGCAAACAAAGTTTCTCAGTTAAATATTAACCTAGCTCGAGCAATCTCAACAATCTTCCTTGTCACAGACTCTTATAACTTAACAATGCAATATTCTGATGATGATACAAAAGAAGCACTAAAAACAGCAAAAAATCGTGCCGTACAAGAAGCCTCAAGAATTGCATCTTCTGCGTATATTATGGCATTTACTCATAGTTTAATGTCAAAAATTTATAATGGAACTCTACTGGGCGCATTTGGCACATGCTTTATGACATCAGTTGCAAGTGATTCTATGGCACGTGCGGTAGTCGGTGTACCTTTAACAAGAAAAACACACGAAGAATTACTAAAAATCGAAGAAAAACAACAAGAAAGTAAAAATCCCGTACAAAAAGCTTTGGCATATTTAATTGGTAAAAGATAACCAATTTATATGATTTTTAATTATAAAAACTATGATATTCTCATTACAAATGGGAGACTTGTATGCTAAATTCACATCATAATATGCAACCAAAAGGACAATATGGAGGAATTCCACAATCAATTCCATTTCCACAAACAGTGTCTTTTCCTGAAAACAAAGTAGGGCAATACACACAAGTAGGACATAGTGGATACATTGGAAGAAATACAGTTATTGGAAAATACTGTTCCATTGCGCCGCATGTATACATCTCTCCATATGCTCATCCAACTAAATACTTATCAACAAGTCCAACTTTTTATAAAATGCATACTCAAAATGGAATTATGCCCTCTAATCAGCCAGACGATCCATTTGTATTTGAAGAATTTATAGGATGCAACATTGGTAATGATGTATGGATAGCTGTTAATGCTGTCATTCTAGATGGAATTACAATTGGTGACGGTGCCATTATTGCTGCAAATTCAACAGTAACACACGATGTTCCACCATATGCAATTGTTGCGGGTTCTCCTGCTAGAATTATTAAATATAGATTTTCACAAGAAATAATAGATAGATTACTTGAAATTCAATGGTGGAATTTGCCTCCAGAATTGCTAAAAAACCTTCCTCATAGGATTGAATCAGCCATAGCCACTCTTGAGCAGCGAAAAAGAAACTTGAAAAAGTAATTAAGACTTGACTATTTTAATTCTTCCATCAGTTTTAATTTCAAAAGGTTTTCCATTGAGCTTTCTAACGTAGTCCGCAACAAGCTTATCTTTGTCAAAATCATAGTATTCAACAAAATTTTCTTTAGGTTGACGTAATGATGGGTACAATACGTTTGTTGCACACATATCATCTAAAGCAACTGTATAAGTCTTTGTTCTATCAGGATTATTTACATTAATTTTCTTGTATTTGCCTTTTTTATCAATAAATATTGCGTTTAATAGCTGCCCATCAGTATTAACTGTGTATCTAAGCCCCGAAACTTGTAAATAACCGGGTTTTCCCTCATTGTGTTTTAGAGATTCAGCACCCCATTTTAGGGCTTCTACTAATTTATCTTCTGTTAAAATATATTTTACCATTCTATTTCTAAAAGGAGTAATACTTTGAATATCTCTTTCCGTAATCTTACCTTTTCTTAATCCCCCGCGCATATTTCCACCTTGAAGCAAGGCAATATCAGTGCCTAATTCCGCACGCATTGCATCGGTTGTAAAATCCGCGTAAGGATTTTCGCAAGCTAAATTTTCTGGTGGATCTGGTGCGTATTTTAGCTCACCTACGACCTCACTTGCACCTAATATCGTATTGTTTATAGTATGTAGAGTTAAATTTCTAGAATAATCTTTTGTTTTTCCAATATTATTCTGAACTCGAACTATTTTACCGTTATTATCAAATTCGAGATTTAATACACCAAAATAATTACCATCTTTTCCAGCCATTGTCAAAACAACGGGTTCACCTGCTGGAGAATAAAATAAATTTTTTCCAGACTCAACGCCATCTAATAATTCATGAGTATGCCCGCCTAAAATAACATCAATACCACTAACCCTTTGCGCAAGGGTTTTATCAAATTCATGACCTGTATGTGACAAAACAATTACTTTATTCACACCTTGGTTTATCAATTTATTTACTTCATCTTGGACTTCTGCAAGAGTCTTTTTCTCTGTATCAACTGAAATACCATCAACACAGTCAGGAAGTCTCATTGCCTCTATCAAATCAAGTGGTTGAAGCCCAATAATACCGTATTTTTGTCCATTAACCTCTTGAATATAAGAACGTAGCATTTTTTGTTCTAAAGGTAACTCTTTATGAAAATTAATATTAGTACCCAAAACTTTGTATTTAACGTCTTTAATAACATCACTTAGTTTTGTAGCGAAAATATCAAACTCATGATTACCTAGTGTTGTCGCATTTAATCCAATAAAATTTAAGAAAGCTGCTGCTGCTTTATTAATTTGTGGGTCTTCCCCTATTAAAATATCACCTGCGGCTAGTTTTAATGAATCAATTTTAGGGTTCTTTTTTACAAATGTGTCAAAAGATTGTGCAGCCGTTGCTATACTTTCCATTTTTCCTGTTTGCCCATGAACATCGTTAATATAAAAAATTGATGTCATAGTAGATGGTGTTTGTGGATTTGAAACTCCTTTAAATGATGTTGAACGATATGGCGAAATATTTATCATACTTTTTCCTTTGCTTGATTATATTAAACCACTCAAGTTTAACTTTTGCCATTTTTTTATCAAAGATTAACAAATATTAATATTTGGCGGTTATATCAAAAATAACAAAAATATCAAAAATAAATTATAGGAATTGAAATTAAATTCTATTACAAAATGTAAACCAGATTTTAAATTCCTAAAAATACTTATTATAACTACATATTAAGAATGTAAGGTAGACTAAAGTCTACCTTTGCTTTTATATAATTTCAAAGATATAAATTTTGAGAGAGACTGTAAAGTGCAATTTATTCTTGTAATGCGTCAAACTAGCACGCAGTTTTTAACGCTTACGCTAAAAAAACAGCTGGCTGCATACCTGTCTTGAAATACAGACGCTGCGCGAAAGCGTGGTTTCGCGGAATTCCGGACGGACAAAGTCCGGAATTCCGTTTTAAAATTATTTTGCAAAAAGTAAATGTAGGGTGCGTCGTTTTGACGCACCACAAGGACAAATCAGCCATGTCAATTTTGCTGGAGAAAGTTTGTAAGTCAGGCACTGCCTGACAACAGACTATTCATTAATTATTAATTTTTATTTATACCACTAAATTGTAATTTTAAAAATCAATATTTTAAAAAATAAATTGAATAAAAACCACTTAGTAATATACAAAACATCTGTAAATTTGTATAAAAATTCAAAGTTTTAAATGTTATTAGACGCCCTATAATAAATGGGGATACTGCAAAAAACAGAAAAAATAATTTATTAATAAAATCACATTTTATTATTAATAAAAAGGCAAAAACACAGTATAAAACTAACACAAATGTTGTAAAAGCTACATAATAACTAACAATTCTAGGTTTCTTCTTATTAAAAATAAATAATTTTCCTATAAAAAACAAATTAAATAAAAATAATGCTAAAATTTCAAAAAATAGTTTCATAAAACATTAACTCCGATATCTTCATTCAAAACATTAAATTTAAAATCGCTAGCATCGTTTTTAAACGAATTTAAAAACAAAGACGAGACTTTATAGACATAATCTTTTTCATTGTCATATAAGAGCATATGATAGCTATCGTTTAATATAATTATATTTTTTATGTCGGATGAAATTTTATTATAAACAAAATATGCACTTTTTTTGCTCGTCAAATCATCTTCATTTGAATGAATTAATAAAATAGGAGTAATAATATGTTTTAAATTTTTTCTAACAATATTTGATAATTTTAGTAATTCATAAATACAAACCATAGGGAAATAATCAAGAGCTATCTCACTTTTGTGAAACAATCTTTTTACAACCTCACGATTTTTTTTATTTTTTATCCCATATGGTTCACATTCTGGATATAAATAATAAAATCTAATTATAGTACTTAGCCCAAAAGGCAATAAAAAACGATACCAAGGCATTCTCCATCCATCCAAGAACAAAGTTGTAGATAAAGATATAATACCGGCTACTTTTTCTTGGTATTTAATAGCTATTGCAAGACATAAAACTGCGCCCAAACAAAGTCCTGCGACAAAAACCTTGTCATACTTCGAAGACAAAAGTTCAAATTGCCTATAAGCACTATTTTGCCAATCTAAATATGTTACCTTTAAAATATCTTGAGCATAAATTCCATGTCCTGGAAGGCAATACGCATAAACATCAAACCCTAATGAATGCAAATATTGCCCATATTTTTTCATTTCAAAAGGACTGCCTGTCATCCCATGGAATAGCAACACTGCCTCCTTTTGAGGTGTACTATGTTTTAATTCAAAATTCAAAGTCAATTACTCAACCCTTCTAAACAACTCATCTAATAATGCTATCGCCATATCAATTTCATCATCTGTTATGTACAATGATGGTACTAATGTTATTATATTTTTATAAAAACCACCATTATTAAGAACAAGTCCGTACTTTTTATTATTATAGGTTAAATCACCCTTTAAACCTTCTTCTTGCAAGAACTCGCATATCTTTTTATTAGGTGTAAATCTATCCTTTTCTGTTATTTCAATACGAAGAGCAAAACCAATTCCCCCGACATCACCTATATTTTCGTGCTTGGATTTTAGATAATTCAAACCAGCAAGAAATTTATTACTTTTTCTGGCAATTTCTTTTTCAAGGCTCTGTTCTTCCTCTTCAATTATAGAGAAAACCTCATAACCAGCTCTCATTCCAATAGGATTTGATGCGTAAGTTGAATGAGCACTTCCGGGAGTAAATACATCAGGTGAAATAAATTTTTCTTTTGCCCAAAAGCCAGAAAGCGGGTTCATTCCATTCGTTAAAGATTTGGCAAAAGTTATAACATCTGGCGTTATTCCATAATGTTCTATCGCCCAAAGTTTACCTGTTCTAAACATCCCCATTTGAATTTCGTCAATAACCAGCATTATCCCGAATTCATCCAGAACTTTTTTTAGTTCCTTAAAGTACCCTTGCGGTGGATTTATATACCCCCCTGTTCCCAAGCATGGCTCTGCAATAAATGCCTTATACTCACATTCACCTGTCGTTTTATCGTAAAAAGAGTTATATTCACTTTCAAAATTTTTAGCAAATTGTTTTACGCAATAAAAATTACAATTTTCGCATTTTTTACCGTAATGACATCTAAAACAATATGGAAATGGTACAAAGTGAGCTCTATCACCAAAATGACCGTATCTTTCACGATATCTAAAACTAGAGGTAACGGAACTTGCACCGATAGTTCTGCCATGATAACCACCCATAAAAGCAAACATACCATTTCTATGAGTATAATTTCTAACCAATTTTATTGCATCTTCAGTTGCTTGAGCACCTCCAATATTAAAATGGACTCTGCCTTTTTCTCCAAAACGTTTAAAATTTGCATCAGCAATTTTTTTTGCAAGCATTGGCTTATAATCATACAAAAATTTGGGAGCTATCTGGGGCATTGTCATTATTTGATTAATTACAGCATCTGAAATCCTTTTATTTTTATAGCCAAAATTACAAGAAGCATACCACATCTGCAAATCAAGATATGGAATATCTTTTGAATCATACATAAAAGAACCTTCGCAACCGCGAAAAATTTTGGGATTATCAGAGTAATGAACAGTGTCACCAAATGAACAATATTCTGTGTCCAGTTCCCTAATTTCGCTATCTGAGATTGAGTCCAAGTTTATCATAGTTTAATACCTCTTTAAATGTGTTGAACGGTATAAAACTGATATTGTTTTGTTCGCAATACGTTGCCAATCGTCGTTTTGCAAATAAATAATCAGTTTTGTCGCAAACACAAAAGTCAGAGATACCATCACCTACGTAAAACGTTGTTTTGTACTCATTCTTAAATGCTTCTACTTTTTTACACTTGCATGTACCGGAATTTTTTTTACAATCATTTGAAATATTAGGAAATTCCATTTTGAATTTTCCATCTACAAATTCAAGATGATTTGTATGAACTTCTAAATCTGTAATTCCGTTATTTTTTAGAATTGTATCTATAAACAAGTCAAAACCGTCGCTTACTATTACAACTTTTATGTTTTGCGCCTTTGCTATAGTGTAGAATTCTAAAAAGTAATCATCAATCTCTACTGACTTAAGAAACCTGTCTAATTCTTTGTTATCCATATCGACTAGCAAATCAAATTGTTTTCTTATGCACTCACGAGAACCCATTTTGCCTGCGAACCATTCTTTTTCGTACTTTCGCCAGTCTTCTTTTGCATATTGGTCAAGAAACATATCCAAGCTATCTCGCTTGGTAATTGTTCCATCAAAATCACATATAAAAATCTTATCTTTCATAACTTGATTTTATCTTAAACCTATTGTTTTATAAATTTTTCATAAATTTATCAAATTCTTCTTGATATTTTGATACATTAATAGTTACGTTATTACCATCAACTTCCATATAGCTTCGTTGAACAGTGTCTGATGGAATATTAACTGATTGTTGAGCTACGTTTTTATTGGGCGATACTAACCTCATTTTTGCCGGAACGTGGTCAACAATTTCAACATCAAATACTTTATCTTGCAGCGCTTGAGTGTTTTTTGAATTCATAAACTCTTGTAAAAGCTTATTAACTTTGTCTCCACAACCAGTAAATGCTCTAGTAACTGGTCTAGAAAATTCAAAACTATCATTTGGCATATCTTTTGATTTTGCAAAAGATACTTTTTTAGGATTGCAATTTAATGAATTATTTGTTTTAACATTATTTATTTTATCGATATTAATAGGCATACAACCTCGCTATATGTTTCATATTATTATAAACACTAGAACAAGTAAAGAAACATGATAATTAGTGCAGTTAAAACAAAATTTAATAAAAAGTATTAAATACCTATTTTATGATATTACTTAAATTTTGTATTTTAAGTATGATTTCTCTATAACGTTTGTATTATACAATTTAACACTCAAAAACCAATCCAACACCGACATCATATACGTTGAAATGCTGCATTAAAGTACATTTAGCTTTTAATCCTGTGCAATGGCAAGGATAAAGTGTATTTATATTCTGTGATTTTAAATATTGTACAATTTTTTCATTATCATTCGACTCATTATCTAACAAATGAAAACCACCAATAATAGAATTAATTTCATTACAATCCGTAATTTTTTGAGCATAATCAACAATATTGCTTAACCCGCTATGAGAACAACCTGTTATTATTGTTATCTTTGACTCTTTTTCAAAAACTAATGCGCTATCATCCAATAAATAGTCAGGATAAGCTTTTCCTTCAATTACAATTTCACCTATAGCATTAACTTCTTTATCTAAAAGTCTAGGTATTTCACCCAAAAACATAAGTTCTTTCGTTATTGATATAGGTTCACTACTTAATATCAATTCAAATTTTTCCTTTAAATTATTAATATCTAAAGGCGAGCCTATATCAGAGCCATCAACATCTATTTTTTTATTAAAAACTAAAGGATGAGCGACTATTTTAACTTTTTTGTTAAATTTAAAATTCAGCAAATGATTTAACCCCAAAGTATGATCATTGTGTCCATGGGATAAAACAATATAATCAATATCCTGAATAGGCAAATTCATTTTTTGTGCATTTTCCAAAAATAAATCACTATATCCGGTATCAAAAAGTACTTTACAATTTTGTGTTTCAATGTAAAAAGATAAAGCTGGCTCCCCTTTATAATATCTATCTATTGTAGCATTGTTATCAACTAAAACATATAATTTCATACTAGTTTATTTCCTTAAATTCATTAAAAGCAGATTTTGAGTACTTTATAAGGCATAAAAAATACTATTTTATAATATTACTTAAATTTTGCGTTCCAAGTATAGTTTCCCTATAATTTTTTGATTTAAACAATTCCATTCTACATTTTTCATAAACTTCGTGAGATTTAATTTTTTCAGAACTTACAGCCTCTAAAAACTCAAAATAAATTTTCCCATCTCTAAAATCGTTTACTTTAACAACATTTGTTCTATTCAATAATTTAACTACTAATGTAGTTAACTCATCTGTTATTGATAAAGCAGACGAAATTTCAGGTAAATAAACAATTCCGTTATAGTTTTTAGCCGCATATTTAAGCATGCCGGACACTTTTGATATCAATAAATCAATATTTGGCTCAGGTACTGTGTAATTCATAAAATGAATAACTTTTGCAGATGTCGCTTTAAGTAAAAACTGCAACAATTTCTCATCCGCAGGATAATCAAAAAACATCAACTGGTCAGCTTTTTCTACTGTAAGTCGAGTTACAATATTATCCATTATTTCTTCATAAGCTTTAAGCGAAGCAACAATATTTTTATCTTCAACAAAAATTTTAAACGATTTAGAAGAAGTTTTTATATATTCTGCAACTTGTTCATAAATTCCTATTTTTTTTCTATGATCAATTATTTTAATTTTATTTTGATTATTCTCTTCAATAAACTCGGAATTATAATCTTTTATTTCAAACTGAATAGATTTAACTCCATTAAATTCGTTTAATTTAAGGTTAAATGCTATATCAATCGGTTTTCCCAATGGAATATTTAAAGAAGAACAATTCCAAAAAACGCAATCTGCAGTATTATTCTTTTTATCAACACAGACAAATTTTAAATGTTTATTATCCTGCCCTACAGTTCTTTCTGACTCTAAAATTAAATCTTTAATAGCAAAAACTGGATAAGAATTTCCTTCTCCACAAGGCTCCAAATTGTTTATATTATTTATTATATCAGAATTAATTTCATCAAGATTTAACAAAACATCAACTGACAATGTAGGCTTAGAAATAACACCATCAGTCATTTCTAAAATTGTATTATTAACAGCTTCTCTAAAGCGTTCTATACTTGTTTCATTTTTATCCAACGCTAAGCCACCCGCCATAGAATGACCACCATACGACTTAATAATATCAGCATTAATCTCTAAAACATTAAATATATTAACGCCCTCAACACTTCTAGCTGATGACCGATAAAACAACCCATCTGGTGAATCAGTAAACATAAAAACAGGTTTATTAAAGCGTTCAACTAACCTTGATGCGACAATACCTATTATACCTATATGCCACTCTTTATTATAAGCAACAATAGCTGCGTCATTTTCAATCTTATTTTGCTCTATATATTCTAACGCTTCAAAATAAATTTTATCACCGAGTTCTTGTCTTAATTTATTAAAATTATTCAAAGACGCACACAATAATGTGGCTTCTGAGGGATTGTCACACACAAGCAATTTAAACGCAGTTTCAGCGCTATCCAAGCGACCTGCTGCATTTATCCTCGGCGCAAGAACAAATGCAACTTTATCCGCACTTAGTTCCACATCAGAAGATACATTTGCAGCTTCTAATAATGTTTTTATACCCAAATTCTTGCCTTCTTGCATTAACTTCATACCAAGCACAACAATCAATCTGTTTTCATACAAAAGCGGCATTATATCAGCAATTGTGCCGAGCGCAACCAAAGGTAATAATTCTTGAATAAAATCAATTTGCCCATACTCATCCAATAAAGCACAAGCCAACTTAAAAGCTACCCCAACACCTGCCATAGACGTTAATGATTCAATATCATCAAAAGTTAAATCATCTTTCAACGCCCCTTGCGCCTTTGCATCAATAATCGCATAGGCATTTGGTAAATTCTCTTTTGCTTCGTGGTGATCAGTTATGATAATATCTGCACCTAAAGAATTAATTAAATTAACTTCTTCAAAGTCACTTATTGCACAGTCAACAGTAATAAAAAGCTTTGCTTGTTTTTTTGCAATTCTTTTTATTATTACACTTTTATTCAAGCCATGGTTTTCTGTTTGCCTATCAGGAATATAATATGAAATATCTGCCCCTAATAGTTTAAGCGTTTTATACATTACAGCAGTAGAGGTTACCCCATCTGCATCAAAATCCCCACAGACAACAATATGTTGTTTTTCACTGATTGCTTTTATTATGCGTTTCACAGCCTTTTCCATATCATTAAATGAATATGGAGAAATTGGAGTAAATTCAGATGGATTTAAAAATGATTTAATTTTTTGTACCGTATTAATACCACGCTGAATTAATAACTGCGCCAATAATTTTGAGCCTGCTACTTTTATTAAATCCTCATCAGGTTCGATATTATGTTTTACTACCCAATTTTTTGGCATTGTTAAAAAAATCCCCTATGTGCAAATAAATACTAAATTTGCATTGTAAATTCATCTTCTAAATTAACTCTAATTTTTTTTAATGTAGCTAAAGTAATATTTAATTCTTCTTCTGATATACCTTTTAAAATTTTACTACCAAGACCTTCTTTAAGCGGCTTTAAATCATTAACTCTTGCTTTGCCTTCTTCTGTAATAAAAACCATATGCTTTCTTTTATTTTCAGAATCTGCTCTTCTTTCAATTAATTTTTTTTCGCAAAGAATATTAACGAGTCGAGTTGTGTTAGGTCTATCTTTAAGTAAAACTTGTCCTAATTGGCGCTGATACAAGCCATCATGCTGCAACAAAACCCACAAAACCTCATACTGATCAAGAGTTAAGGGGTCATTTATATCTAACTGTTTTATTGCATTTATAGCACCAAACTTTAAATATTGCGCGGTTTTAGAAACATAATAACCTATTGGCTTCTCTTCATTTAAATTTTCGTTCATAAAATTTCTCACTCTTAATGTTATTATAGCAACATAATAACAAATTACAAGTTATGAGCTTAAATATCATTATATCCTCAATAAAAAATATTTTTTAGGCAATGCCATCTGGATATAGAGTATAACCGCCTCTATAAGTTGTTTTTATATACTTTTTACCTTCCGCAATTTTATCTATTTTACTTCTTATATGTTTTATATGAACTCGAATTGTTTCAACAATATCATCGTCTTCATCATATCCCCAAACATCCGTAAGAATTTTTTTAGGCGAGACCATTGTTCCATAATTTTGAACCAGTAAATTAAATATTTCAAATTCAATACTTGTTAAAACAGTAACATTATCCTTAATCTTAACCTTATATTCTTCAGGAATTAATGTAAAATCTCCTATTGTAAGAATTTCCTTAATCGTTAATGACTTAGGTATTGAATTTGTTCTCTTCAACAGCGCCCTAACTCTAACCAACAATTCTTCAATTTCAAAAGGTTTTACCAAATAATCATCAACACCGATATCAAACCCTTTAACTTTATCTGATAGTTGAGATAATGCTGTAAGCATTAATATAGGGGTATCTTCTATCAGCGTGTTTTCACGAATTCGTTTTGCAACGGTAAACCCATCAACATTAGGCATCATAACATCAAGAATAATTAAATCTGGTAGTTCTTGTTTTGCTAGAGCAAACCCATCATCACCATTTATAGCTGAAAAAACCTTGTATCCATTGAGTTCCAGGTTGATTTTTACAAGCTCGTTTATTGTTATATCGTCATCAATTACTAATATTTTGTTCATAACTTGATTTTAGTTTAAAAAAGTTAATTTGCAAGATAAATTGTAATTTAACTGTATGCTAATTATCTTCGAAACATTACATAAAGCTCTCGTCATGTCGAATTTATTTCGGCATCCCTAACAAAACCCCACTAAAATCGTCATGCTGAATTCATTTCAGCATCTGTCGGAAAGACTTACGATGAAAGGCTTAAGGCTTTCTTGTTCTGAAAATAATAGTTCCTTTCCTAACTCTTCCACCAGATCCCGAAACAAGTTCGGAATAACGAAAATGTAACTGTTAACAATAACAATGAAAATATTATTCAAGAAGAGCAATTTAATTAAATATTTTATTTAACAAACCAAATTGTAATATTCTGGGGTCAATCAACGCATCAGAATTATTATTTTTTATGGATTTTAAAACATTTCCTGCTTTTAAATACTGTTTTTTCTCAATATAAGCACTTATAAGATAATGCGCAACATCAATATTTTCAGGGTACGCTCTAAATAAAGTATTTAATTCTTCAATAGCAAATTCCTCATTGCCAAGGTTGAATTTTATATATGAAACTAACGCACTTAATTCAGGATTATTATTTATATTCAATCCCATTTGTCCGTAAATAAGTGCATTATCATAATCACGATTTTCAAAATAAGCCAACGTCAAATTATATAAAATAGGAAACTTATTTGACTCCAAAGTTGTTAACTCTAATGCTTTTTCAAGGCTTTTTATCGCATCTTGATAATTACCAATCTCATAATACCCAATAGCCAAATCAATATAACCATTTGGGATATAAGGAGCATTTTTAATATAGTTTTTTGCTTGTTCTATTTTTTTATTTGTTATTTCTAATTCACTACCCAAAATCACTGGTGGGTATATTAATTTTTGTTGTTCTTGCAAACTAAATGTTCCATTTGAAATATCGGGCATAAAGGCGTACAAAAGCCTTACTGTATTGATATCTTCTGCGCTAATTCCTCTTGCGCGAAACTTTGAGTATCGGGGGTCTTGTTCTATATTTGATGGAAACATCAAATTTTCCTCATAAAAACTATGTCCGATAATTCCAATTGCATGCCCAATTTCATGTAAACTACCAAGATAAATATCTATTGGCAAAAAGGCTTGGTTTAAATTATTAGACGAAGAAAATCTAATATCAAAATTTTTAAGCTTATTGCCCGAAACATTTGGCACGGCATAAGCTAAAACATACTGACAATCTTTACCATTACAATTAGTATTGTCTTTATCTATAAATTTAAAATTAATATCTGCATTTGCGCAAGATTGCACAAATTCAAAAGATATCAATTCATCCGTTGCTTTTTGCCAAGTTTGAAACGCTTTTTTTACATTAGATATATAATAGTTTGGTAAATTTGAATTTTCTTCAATGTAAACTTTTAATGGAAACTTTTTTGTATCCCATCTTAAAATTTTATTCTGATACGGCACTTGTTGAATATAATTTGCGCCGACATGAGAAAGGATAAATTGCTTATAATTTGTAATTTCAGTTTTGGCAATATTTGCAGCCGCACCTGATTTACTTTGGTTTGCTAATTTGTATAATTTTCGCTGCACTGAATATGACATTGGCAATTCATCAAGCGCTTTTGCATAATAATAGTATGCATCCAAATCTTGAGGGTTTAATTTTATTGCATATTCAAAAAAAACTAATGATTGTGCATATTTTTGCTCATTAAAGTATTTTTTTGCTATTGCATAGGTAATAGGAGAAACATTCTTAACAACAATCCCCCCCGCTAATAAAATAAATAATAATATTAATAATAAAGTTTTGCTATCTTTTTTATTATTTCTCATCTTTTGCCATTTTTTCAATGTCTAATATTTTAGACAATGCTTTTGCATCACCTTTTAATTTAAAATACTCCGCAAACTTAGGCGTTGTTTTTAAATTATACGAACGACCATTTTTATCCTTTGTTCTAGAAATAAGCCCTTTTTCTAGCAACTCACCAATGTGTTCGTAGGCAGTTGAACCTCTTAATTCTTTTAAATCAGTTTGTCTAATTGGTTCTTTTAGCGCAATAACCGATAAAGTTTTAAGAACTGGTGCTTTAAGTTCAACAGGACAAAGTTTTTCAACTATATCCATGTGCTCAAGCTTCACTTGTATAATATAACCATCTGTATCATCAACTTCTAAGGCACCTTCCCTTGCTGAATAATCAAACATTAATTCAAGCAAAGCTTCTTCAATAATTTCTTCACTTTCTCCTAAAATCTCTGCAATTTCACTAACTTGAACAGCTCTTCCTGTTATAAACAATACGGCTTCTACTCTAGATTTTAAAGTCATTATGCAGAAACCTCCTCAATTGAATTTCCGTCTTGAGCTTCAAGTGCAGCTTTTGATGGAATTGTGTTTTTAACTACATACAAATCGCCATAAAATTCATCCTGAACTAAATCATAATCAGATTCTGCAGTTAAGAATAAAAGTGAAATATAAGCACTTGTTTTATCCATGCCAAGCAAAGTTAAAGTTTTAAGATCAATTCTTTCTTCATGTTCAAACATTCTGGAAAGATTATCTTTAAGTATCAAAACACCATTTTCAATATATTCATCATGCGCAAGATTTACGATATCTTCTGCGCTTAATCTAGCGTAAGAGCGAACTCTGCGTTTTGCACGTTCGTGTGCATTTTTTAAACTGCGCTTTCTTTCCATTTCTTCGTAGAATTGCAATTGTCTAATTAAATCTTTCAATGTTACAACCCTACTACGATTAAGTTTTACGCTGGTTCTGCGCTCTAAAACTTCTTCTAAAGAAATTACATTATTTGTATTAATATATTCTTGCTCACTTTGTCCAAATTCATCATAATAATCATCTGAATAGTCAAGGTCGTCTTCTTGAGCGTCAAAATCATTTACATCAATGCCTTCAAGGATATTTGATTTTAGCTTCAATAAAACAGCTGCAAACAAAATTGTTCGCCCTGTTAATCTTAAATTTTGAGCTTTCATCTGGAATAATTGAGCTAAATATTTATCAGTAATATCAACAATATCAATATTCCAAGGATCAACTTTTCCTTGTTTCGCCATATTTACAAGAATTTCGATACCATCAGTTTCAGTATTTAATGTTGCCTTTGAATTTTCAAAAGCCAACTCAACACCACCACTTGAAATGGCATGCTCGTTAAAATATTCAGATGTAAATTGTGGTGCTTCTGTCATGTTCCTCTGTGATGGCTATTTTAGTCTCTACTTATACCTGTAACTCTAGTGATACCTTTTTCTTTTTGAGTTACACCGATAGTTCTATTAGCTGATTCTATCATGGGTTTGCGGTGAGATACAACTATAAATTGCGTATTTTCTGATTGTTTCTGCACTATATGGGCGAGTTTTTCAACATTTATACCATCTAAGTTGGCATCAACTTCATCTAGTGCATAAAATGGAGCCGGCATGTATCGTTGAATTGCAAATACAAATGCTAACGCAGTTAATGATTTTTCTCCACCAGACATTGCTTCAAGTCTTTGTTTTTTCTTGTCTCTCGGCTGAGCTTCAATGGTCATGCCACCAGCAAATGGTGATTCTTCATTCTCAAGTACAAGCGTTCCTTCACCTTCTGAAAGTTTATTAAAGATGTCCTTAAAGTTTTCATTAATAGCATTATAAGCTTTTAAGAATGTTTCTTTTTTCAAACTTTCAAAACCATGCATTCTTTCTAAAATTTGTTCTTTTTCTTTTGTTAGGGTTTCAATTTTAGTTTTTAGTTCTTGCTGTCTTGTTAAAACCTCATCATACGCAGTTAAAGCGCGCATGTTCACAAGTCCAAGTTCGTCCATTTTGCGC
Organism: Candidatus Gastranaerophilaceae bacterium; assembly: GCA_045638605.1. Classification (GTDB taxonomy): domain Bacteria; phylum Cyanobacteriota; class Vampirovibrionia; order Gastranaerophilales; family Gastranaerophilaceae; genus RGIG2134. Next base: position 31,730 of record JAZUBS010000008.1, on the reverse strand, counting down.
TGTAATCTGTTTACTTTTGTATTGATTTCCTCAACTGAAATTTCCAATGGTTCAAGCTTATTAACATCTACGCCAGCGTCTTTAAGCTCAGTTGTAACCTCTTCTAACTGAGGTTCTAACTCACGTCTGCGCGCTTTAAAGCTTTCCACTTGCTCAGATAGTCTTTCTATATTACTTTCAATCAAGTTTCTTGTTTTTTCAAGTTCTAAAAGTTCGTTGTTAATCTCGTCACGTTTTGCCTGCAACTCAATTAACTTTTCACCCAAAACTCTTATCTGTTCTTCTAATTCCTGAACTCTTACGTCAAGGTCTTTGATTTCCAAGTCATAACGTTTTTTATCTTCTTCTAGAGTTTCGTTGTCTTTTAATAATTTTTCGATTTGTTCGTGTTTTGTTTTAATAACTTCATCATTAAAAGCAATTTCTCTGTTGAAATCGTTAATATCGTTGTTAGCATGCGCAATTTGATTTTCTAAAACTTTAATTTCACCCTCTTTAGCTTCAGTTAATTCTCTTAATTTTTGAAGCTCTTCTTCAGGCATTAAACTTTCAATTTTTTGAATTTCTGCTTGAACAGTCAATGATTTTTCATTAATTGTTAGCATTTTTTCTTCAATTTTTTCAAGTTTTTTGTCTAAATCAATAATTTTAGGCTCAATTTCCGAAATTTGTTTTTTTCTGTCTTCAATATTTTTATCGGTATCTTCTTGAGAACGAATAAGGTTTGATAATTCAATTTTTGATTTATTAAACTCATTTAAAGCATTTGAATAATTAGTTCTTCCAGTATCTAGTTTTCGTTCAAGTTCCATCTTTTTAAGTTCAAGTGATGCAAGCTTTTTCTCCATTTCGCTTAATCTAGCTTTAAATGTATCAAGCTCAGTATTTTGCGCTTGAGAGAATTTTAAGCCTGTTTTTGCGGCAGAACCACCAGTAATAGAACCGGACTTTTCAAAAATTTCACCTTGAAGAGTTACGACTCTATATTTACCTATTAATCTTCTAGCACTTTCAAAATCTTCCACGACCAATGTATCGCCCAAAGCATGCCAGAATGCATCAACATAATCATCATCAAAATCTATTAAATTGATTGCATAATCAATAACTCCACGTTCTTTTGGCAATTTTAAAGAACTAGGTGCTGGTTTGATTTTATTTAATGGCAAGAAAGTCGCGCGGCCTGCTTTTGAGGACTTTAAAATTTCAACGCAAATTTTTGCAACATCTTCATCTTCTACTACAATAGAGCGCATTCTGCTACCCATTGCAATTTCAAGTGCTAATGAATATTTTTCGTCAACCTGACCAAGTTGCACTAATGGAGCATGAACCCCTTCAATTTTTGCATTCATAATTGTATCAACTGAACGGCCCAAGTCCATTTGCTCATACATGCTTTTTTGTGCTTCAAGTGTTTGTATTTTTCGATATGAAGTGTTTATGTTGTAACTTAAATCAGCAATTTCATTTTTTGTAACGTCTAAGTCATGCAATGTGTTTTGTTGCATGGTTTTAAAATCTTCTAATTCTTTTGCTAACTCTTGTACTTGTAATTCTAAAGAATCTTTATTTCCTGCAAAATTACTCTTAAAGTTTTCCAATTCTGTTAAGGCATTTTTAGCAACATCTAACTCTTTTCTTAAAGAATTAACTTCCGCCTCCATGGGGGCTTGTTCTTTAATTAAAGAATTTTCTTCCGCTTGAATTGTATCTAATTCTTTTCTTAATTCATTTCTTTTTTGGATGTGCTGGTCTGCTGTTTGATTTAATCCGGTTTGTTCTTGAATAATTGTATTTAATTCTTCTTTTTTAAGAACAATTTGTTTCTCAATTTCTTCAATTTCAACTTTTTTTACATCAATATTTTTACGTGCATTATCATTTTTTTGATTAGAAACTTCAATACCGTTTTTAGCATTCTCAACAGTTCTTAAATTATCGTGTATTTGTTTGTCTGCAAAATTGATAGCAGAACTTTTATTATTAATTTGCCCTTTTAATTCTTCGGAACGTTTTTTTATTTCAATCTGTTCAGCTTCGCCTTTTGCTTTAACTTCTTCTGCAATTTCATTATATTTAATTTTTGTTTCTTGAAGTTTTTCTTGAATACCTTTTAGTTTGAATTCTTCTTCTTTTTTCTTTTTATTAAAGTCTAATATGCTTTCGTGCGCTATTTCAATAGCTTTTTTAATATCAAAATATTTAGCGGATGTTAATTGACTTTCGTAATTTTTCTTTTCTTCTTGAAGTTTTTGATATTTTAATGCTTGTTCTCTTTCTTGCGCTAACTGTTCAATTCTTCCATCAATTTCATTTAAGATAATTTTAGAGCGTTCAACTCTTGATTCTACAGTATCTAACTCACCCTGAGCTTGTTCTATACGTCTGTCAAAATCAGCAACACCTGCAATTTCATCAATAATTTTTCTTCTTTCTCCAGCACTACAATTTGTTATTGCCATAACGTCACCTTGCATCATTACGTTATAGCTGTTCGGTGTAATATTATATCTTTCTAAAACCGTGTGAATATCAGAAAGAGTAGTTATTTTTCCGTTTAAATAATAAATACTGTTAAAACCTTGTGAAGATTTTCTAATACGTCTTGCCACGTCAATTGTTTCATCTGAACCATCTTCCGGCGCAAAAGAAACTCTTACATAAGCCTCATTTTTCTTTGTATGAGTACTTATAAGATGAAATAATTTTTCAGCACGCAAAGAACGAGATGTAGAAAGACCCAGCGCAAATAGTACGCTGTCTATGATATTACTTTTCCCTGAACCATTTGGACCTGATATAGTTGTAAAACCAGGCAAAAAAGGTATTTCTATCTTGTTAGCAAACGACTTAAAATTGTCAATCTCTATCTCTTTAATGTGCATGTGGTAGTGTTTTCCATTGTCTAGACATATATTCAATCTAGATTAAACTACATGTTTTTTTCTATGTCAAAAAAGTAAAGATTGTTAAGCAAATATTATATATTAACAAATGTTAAATTAATACCCAAAAAGCTAAAGTTTTGATTATAAATTACCGATATAAAAAATGTACATATATGGAGACAATCATGGACCCAATACAAGGAGCTCCTATAAATTTTTTTGTAGGTGGCGGAAGATACATTTCAGACAATTTTAATATGCAAATCCTAGACACGTCAAACCCAACTTGTTTTGACAACATTAATTTGACAAGTATTATGCCTGATATGATGGACAACTACATTAACTCTGAAAAAGCCCCGGAGACGGAATCTAGTGGCAACTTTATAGACACAATCATAAAATTTTTCACATCACCTTCACAAAACCAGCAAGAACAAACACAAAATTCAATTCAATAAAAAAACTCTACAAATAAATTGTAGAGTTTTTTACTTAAATATTTTTAAATTTATTCAAAATATCTTTTTAATAATCCAGCAAATGCGCATCCATGACGAGCTTCATCTTTGCACATTTCATGAACTGTATCATGAATTGCATCATAGCCAAGTTCTTTTGCCCTTGTAGCAATAGCTTTTTTAGCAGCACACGCACCATGTTCCGCTTCTGCTCTCATTTTTAAATTTGTTTTTGTATCAGGCATAACAACTTCGCCTAACAATTCAGCAAATTTAGCTGCGTGTTCAGCTTCTTCCCAAGCTATTCTTTTATAAGCCTCAGCAACTTCTGGATATCCTTCTCTATCAGCTTGTCTGGACATTGCTAAGTACATCCCAACTTCTGTACATTCGCCAATAAAATGGTCTTTACAACCTTGTACTACTTCAGCATCTAGTCCTTTTGCAACACCAATTTTATGTTCATCAGCCCAAGCTAATGTTGCATTAGACTCTACTTTATTAAATTTATCACTAGAAACGCCACATTGTGGGCATCTTTCAGGAGCATTTTCTCCCTCGTGAGTATATCCGCATACGCTACATACAAATTTTGACATAATTCTATCTCCTTTTTGTGTACTTCCTTTACGAAACTAATTATACCAAGCTAATACCATTCTGTCAATAGAGGATAAATCAGTAATAATTATTACTTTTTTAAATCCATTCTTTTCTAATAAGTTTTTTATTTGATTTGCTTGATTAATGCCTGCTTCAAAAGCAATCAATCCACCTATATTAAGAAATTTTGGTGCTTGCTCAATAATTTTTTCATATATATACATGCCTTTATTTTCTGCAAAAAGTGCTGAATGGGGTTCATAATTTAAAACTTCTGGTTGCATTTCTTTTTTAAATTCTTCTGAAATATAAGGGGGGTTAGATATAATTGCATCAAATTTTTCATTAATATTGGAAAACAAATCCGAGTTAACAAATTTTATTGCGTATTCAGGTGCGATAGTTTTTGCATTAATTTGTGCTACTTGAAGGGCTTTTTGAGAAATATCACATGATGTTATATTATTATTTTTAAGTATTTTTGCTAACGAAACAGCTATACACCCGCTTCCTGTTCCAATTTCAAGTATTTTAGCTTCATTATTTAAATATTTTGCTGCTTCTAAAACTAACAATTCAGTTTCAGGTCTGGGAATTAAAACATTTTTATCTACAAAATACACATCATTTAAGAAAACAGCCTTGTTTAAAATATACTGCAATGGTTTTCTTGTCTCTATTCTTTCATTTATAATATTTTCTATTTTATCTGCGTATTCATCAATTAAACTGGGATATAAAATTAATTTAGTTTTTTCAATACTAAATTGTTCTTTTAAAATGAAGTCAATTTCACTGATTGCTTCACTAAATGGCATTATAGAGGATAGTTTATTGATTAATCTTTGTTTGGTATTCATTTATTTTCACTTGTTATAATTTTAAATCTTTATTATAATAATTCTAAAACAAATAAAGGAATATTTTATGGAGAATACAAAAATTTTAAGTTATGTACCAACGGTTATAGAAGCTTCTTCTAGAGGCGAACGCTCATTTGATATTTTTTCAAGATTATTAAGAGAAAGAATTATCTTTGTGGGCGAAGAAATTGATGATGAAATGTCAAATTCAATTATTGCGCAACTTTTACTTTTAGATAGTGAAAATCCGGAAAAAGATATTATGATGTATATAAACAGCCCAGGCGGTGTAATTACTGCAGGTATGGCAATATATGACACAATGAAGCATGTTCGTTGTGATGTATCAACAATATGTATCGGTATGGCTGCTAGCATGGGGGCGTTTTTACTTTCAGGGGGAACAAAAGGTAAACGTATGGCTTTACCTAATTCAACTATTATGATTCACCAACCATTAGGTGGTGCCAGAGGACAAGCTACTGATATTGAAATTGAAGCTAAAGAGATTTTAAGAATGAAAAGCATGCTTAATCAACTTCTTTCAGAACACACTGGTCAACCACTCGATGTAATTAAACGTGACACGGAAAGAGATAACTATTTAACAGCTCAAAAAGCTATGGAATATGGCTTAATAGACAAAGTATTGGGTGTCAACACAAATAATTAACAATATTTTTAACAAAACTTAACAATTAGATAGATTTGTTTCATTACTTTTTATCTAATTGTTATTTTTTTTGTGTTTATTTTATCTTTAAAAAAGATATAACAAAAAAACTTCAAAAAGGCAAAACGATTACAAACATTAACTTTTGCCAACATCATGTGAATTAATACTACAAATGAAAGCTTAAGCAATTTTACGTTACTAAATGTTTTTATATAAGTGTAGGTAGAATTTAGATTATTAATTAGGTTAGGTAAAAAAGGTAGGTTTGTATGAGCATAGGTTATCTTTGGGGCATATCAATTTTAGCGCGCAAGCAACAAATTGATCTCGAATTAATGCGATTATCGCGGGAAATGAACGATATAAAAACATCTTATGGGGTTCTAACAGATGATGGTTATATAAGCGCTCGCGAAATACCACAAGTCAAAATGAAATATATGTCCTCTGTGTTTGGCATCGCGGAAGCAACATTTAATCACGGCATAATGATTGCCAATGAAAAGACAGGTAGAGTCTACAATTTTAGAGCCGCAACTGGTTACGCAATGGAACAAATAACTCAGACTATGGGAGCTACGTATACTCAATGTTTAAAAGAAGCAATGAGAGAATATGCGGCAGACCACGTAAAAACTCTGGCTGCAGATGCAGAATTAAACATTCAAATGAAAATGACCGAATTACAACAAGAATTAAAAATACTGGAAAACCAAGAAAAATTAGCGGACAAAACCGCCCAGGAGTCTCATCAACGAATGGGCAAGGTAATGGCATAAAAATAACCTAAGCAATAACCTAAATAATAAAAATGGAGCCAACAACCAGGCTCCATTTTCTGCTTATAAAGTAAAACTATTGCCCGAAACTTAATCGTATGTTAAAATAGAGTAAGATTTGGAGGTGTATATGGGTAGAGCAAAATATAAAATTATAACTTGTCCATCAGATGATGCTGAACAATTAGAAAAATTATTAAACAGTATGTCTAAAGCTGGCTGGGACTTGTACACTATGCATGAAATCGAGAGCGATAATGGATTTTGTTATAACTGTATATTTGTAACTGATGCTCAAGAAGAAGAAAATTCGTTAGAGCCTGATGAAATTGCAGTATTTAAAACCCGAATGGAAAAAATGTTATCTTTAGACAACAACCCATACCAAAAATGCGTTGATATACAGAAAAAAATCAAAGATAAAAGAGAAAAAATTGAAGATATCAAATCAAAATTAGAGGCAACTCCATTAAACGAAAGAGAAGAACTAAATGAGAAAATATCTTCATTGATATCAGAATTAAATGACCTTAAAAAACAATTAAGGCAGGTAATTTCACCTGATTACGTTGCATCTTCTATTGGTGAAGAAAAACTCTCTATTTCTTTATCAGAAGAAATCATTGATTTAGTTAATCCCGATTTAAATGCAGTTTTAGTATCTGAAACTGTAAATTCCAGACAAAAAGTAGTAGAACAAACTGGTTATATTATACCTAATGTTAAATTTTTGGATGATGATCGTTTGCAAGCAAATGAATTCTGCATAAATGTAAGAGGAGTTAAAGCATTTAGCGGATTTGTTTATACTGGCTATTTGATGTTTTATGCAGATGAATTATCATTAGACAGACTACCAAACAATTCTATTAGAGATAATGAGCAAATCACCGGACGTGAAATTGTTTGGATTAATATTGACCATACAAAAGATTTTTGGACTAAAGGTTTAAAACCAGAAGAATATATTGCTAAAGCGTTAGAATTTGTTTGTGTTAAAAACATAGACGAGCTATTTGATTACAATGATTTAAATAGATATGTAGATATCGTTGTTGAAAAAAATCCATACTTAATCGAAAATTGCGTTCCCGATTTTATATCTTTAGCGGAATTAAAATATTTATTAGTAAATCTTTTAAAAGAACAGGTTTCAATCAAAGATATAAGCTATATTTTCGAAAAAATCAATGATTTTTCAGATGAAGAAGTCAAAGATGATTTGCTTGACAAAATAAGAGTTTCTTTATCAAAACAAATTTCTTCTAGTCTAGCTGATGACAGCAATCTAATTTCTGTTATTCAGCTTTCATCTGAAACAATAGATAGTATTTTAAACTTAATGGATAATAATGAGCAAACAATAGTTCGGGTTGATGGAAACAAATTAAAAGAAATTATAGACGAGCTCATCAATGTTTCTTCTGATTTAGACTTAACTCGAGACAAAATAGTTTTGTTAACTCCACTTGAAGTAAGGCATATGATAGCTATGGTTATGTTACAACTCATTCCAAACCTAAGAGTTGTTTGCGAAGAAGAAATTTCAACTGACTACGCATTAGAAATTTTGGCGACTATCTAATGAATATAAAAATCATAGCAGTAGGAAAAATCAGAGAACAAGGCTTTAAACTTGCAATTGAAGAATTTACAAAAAGGCTTGGTGCATATTGTTCGTTTAATATTGTTGAAATACCTGCGCAATTAATTAAAGATGATGCACTAGCTGAAAAATATATGGAAGAAGAAGCACAAAAAATATTAGCCATAATAAAGCCTAATTCATATGTAATTACAATGGAAATTGAGGGAAAAAATCTTTCCTCTATAGATTTTGCAAGAAAAATTGATGAAATAACAAAAGACGGTATTAATGAAATTTGTTTTATTATAGGTGGTGCAAATGGTATAGCGCAATCACTTAGAGCAAAGTCTAATTTTAAATTAAGTTTTTCTAAAATGACATTTCCACATCAATTAGCAAGAGTTATGTTAGTAGAACAAATCTATAGAGCAATGAAAATACTAGCAAAAGAGCCTTACCATAAATAAAAAAATAATATTGGAACTTTTTTCTTAATACTTTCGTCTATGAAAAAAGTTATGTTAGAATTAAGTTGTCAGAAGATGAGGTATGAAAAAAGTGAAATCACATTTTATTAAGTTTGGACACATATGGGCAATAGCTATAACCTTTATTTTTACAGTTACATATTCAAATGTAGGTTTTGCTATTACACCACAGCAATTATATGACAATGTTTGGAAAATCGTTAATACAAAATATGTAGATCAAACAAACAACCAGCAAGATTGGAAACGCTGGCGACATAAATATGATGCACAAATAAAAACAGACGAAGATGCATACGTAGCAATAGATACAATGCTAGCAAGTTTAAACGATCCTTATACCAAATTTCTTAATCCAAAAGAATTTGCGGAAGAAACAAGCTCTATTAAAGGCTCACTAAAAGGTATAGGTGTTCAAATAGGTGTTAAAGATGGTAAATTGTTGGTTATTGCACCTATGGAAGATACACCTGCAGAAAAAGCCGGCTTAATTGCAGAAGATGAAATTGTGGAAATTAACGGTGAAAGCACAAAAGGCATCACTGTTGATAAAGCTGCCGATAAAATCAGAGGAGAAGAAGGAACTACAGTAGAGTTGACAATAAAAAGAAAAAATCACCCCCTAAAAAAATACGTGATAACAAGAGCTGAAATAGTAATTAAAGCCGTATCTACAAAAGTTCCCAATGAAGTTAAATTAGACGATAATGTTGGATACATTAGATTAAGCTCTTTTATTAGTAAAAATGCTAAAAATGAATTTTTGAATGCTTTAAACGATTTATCAGATAAACAAGGTTATATTATAGACCTTCGCTCAAACCCAGGAGGACTTTTAAGTAACGCAATAATAATTTCTGATATGTTCATTGATGGAGGAGTCATTGTTTCTACTGTTGATAGAGACGGATATAAAGACACAACACGCGCATCAAGTAGATATATAACGGATAAACCACTTATTGTGTTGATTAATAAAGGTTCAGCTTCAGCCAGTGAAATTTTTTCTGGTGCACTAAAAGATAATCAAAGAGCACTAATAGTTGGAGAAACATCATTTGGTAAAGGTCTCGTGCAAGAGGTTAATAAACTTCCAAACGGTTCTGGCATGAATGTAACTATCCAAAAATATCTAACTCCAAACGGAACTGATATCAACAAAAAAGGTATTGAACCAGATATAGAAATAAAATTATCAGATAAAGACATTGAAGACAAAAATGATGTTCAGTTAAAACGGGCAAATGAATTGATGCTCACAATGATTAAACAATATATCCAAAATTCAACAAAAACAGTCTTAAATTAGCTTAATTAGGTTTCTGAAAACAGAAACCTAATTTTTTATTATTAATAAAGCTTTACAAATTAAGAAAATATAGCAATTAATTCTTTATCATATGTTTTATATATAGAGAGAGAGCATGAGGAATATTATGTCCATAGATAGAATTGATGGCAAAAACTTAGTGTCTGTTGAACCCCAACAAAAAAGACAAAATGCAAATGAGAACACAACACCCCCAGTTAGCCCCCCAGTTAGCATTTATTGCAGTACGAATAGCTATGATAATAAAACATATGACAACACTAAAACACAAGGAAAATGCTTAGATAAAGCCCAAAGAGCTAAAATAGCTAAAGAATTAAGAGCCCGTTTTGAAAAAACCAAAAAAGAACAGGCGTTTATTGGTAATTGCTGGGATGGAATTAAAAATTTCTTTGGAAAAGATACAGGTTCTGAGCATGTAGAAAATCAAATAAAGGCTTTTGAAAAAGGTCTAATATCTGAAAAAGAAGCAGAACAGGCATTAAAAGAATATCAAACCGGACAAGAAGAAGTTGTAGACGTTACTTCAGATATAGTTTCAGGTATTGCAGCAGTGGGTATTTATACTGTTGCGGTTGCGGCTTCACCATTTAGTGGCGGCACTTCAATAGCAATAGGCGCTGCTGCAGCAACAGCAGCAGGTGCAGCGATAAAAACAGGAATTAAATATGCAGATGCATCAGCTAAAGGTAAAGAATATGATTCTGTCGGATATGATTTAGCAACCGGTGCTTTTTCCGGTGTATTAGCACCTGTTACCGGAGGTATGGGCGGAGCAGTTGGAAAATCCATTGCCGGCAAAATGTGTGTGCTTGCAATTAGTGAAACAGGAAAAAATGTAGTAGGAGGTGGATTTAAAGCAGGTGTAAAAAATGTTTTGCTTAACCCTACCGGATATAAATATGCAGGTGGTTCAATGCTGAAACGTGCAACTGCGTTTGGTGCGGAATGTGCTGCAGATGGTGCTGTTGGTGGTTCTGTTGATAATATGTTTAGAGCAGCATTGAATGGAGAAGATATAAGTGAAGCAGGAGTAAACGGATTTTTTGGAGGTTTAGTTTTAGCACCAGCTATCGGCGGCGGAATTAAAGGAACCGGTAAAGTTGTTAAAAAAGTTACAAATGGTGTTTTAAATATCAAAACACCGGAAATAAAGGTAAATGAACTAGAAGTTGAATTAAGAAAATTAAATTATGGAAATTCTAATATTGAAAAAATTATGGCATCAGCAACAGAAGAAAATTTACCAGTTTTGATGGAGCTTGTTCATATTGCTACTAAAAACGAAGGTATTGGTTCTAATATCGATAAGCTTGCTAAAATAGCAACAAAAGAAGATTTGCCGTATATTGAAGAATTAGCTGGTTTAAAAAATAAACATGATGAACCTGTGTTTAATTTTGGCAATATGGCTGAAATCTTAAGCATTATGACACCGGAAAATGAAATATTAGTAAAAAAACTTATTGCAAATTCAAGCAATACAGAATATGCTTTGAATATACTAGGAAATATTAAAAAAATAATTGAAGTAGTTGATAGTAACAATAAACCTCTAATTGAAAGCTTAATTGATATAAAGACAAAAGAAGGAGAGCCGAGGTTTGCTTCTTCTGATGTAGAAAAACTTGCAAAGGTAGTTAAGGATAAAAATATGCCAATAGTTTTAGAGCTTGCAAATATGCAAGATAAAAACGGTGAATATATCTTTTGCGGTATTGAAATATTCTACCTTGTAGAAAGAACTACTATTGAGAATTTACCGATTGTAAATAAATTGGCAACTTTAAAGACAAAATCTGGTGCTCGAAGATTTTCAGGCTATCATATTAATGATCTTCTTGAAAAAACAACACCGGAAAACCTAGAATTAGCAATAGAAATTGCTAAACTAACTAAACAAAACGGAAAGCCTTTATTCGATACTAACGAGATTTGCGAACTTTTAAAAGTTGCTACATCTGAAAATATATCATTTATAAAAGAGTTGGCTAATATTACTACAAAAAAAGGTGAAAATAGGTTCTATCATTTCGATATTATTAATTTTATTGAACGTGTTAACAAAGATAATATTTCACTTGTAAAAGAACTTAGTGAGTTGACGTTACCTAATGGCGAATTTAGATTTAGTGGATATGATCTATATCAAGTTTTAGAAATAGCTACAGAAGAAAATATGCCATATATAAAAAGGTATGCTGAATGTATAGGTTTAGATGGTAATGCAGCATTTCCTTCGTATGGTATTGTTGAACTTGTAAAATTTACAACAAAAGAAAATGAAAATATTATAAAAAAACTAATAAATATTAAGGACGAAAATAGAACAATCTTGGAGTATAATAATATTATTAGGCTTGTTCAACAGGATTTATGTAAGAATATTACCCATATAAGCAAACTAGCGCATTTAAAAACAAAAGACGGAAAACAACTATTTGATGGGTATAGAATTGAATCGATTTTAAAAGAAAAATTAGATGATAAACTTCCATTATTTAAAAAACTGGGGGACTTAGTAACTAAAGAGGGACCAATCCGTTTAAATCAGGATGAACGTTTTGCTATTGCTAAAATAATAACAAATGAAAATTATTCAATAATTGAAAAATTGCTAACTTTAAGAGGTAAAGATAACGTTAGTCCTAGATTTTCCGTGTGGGAAATTAGAAGTTATTGGTCTCAAATTGCAGAAAAAGATTTGCCTTTGTTAGAAAGACTTGCAGAAAGAACAAACAAAGATGGTAAAGAAATGTTTTCTTTAGAGACTATTGCTAAAATATTGTCTGGTTCTACAGACAAATCTATTCCTAGTATAGAAACTATTAAATATTTCTGTGCAGTTTTAGATAATGAAAATGATGTAATTAATGCAATAATATTTCACAACATAAAAGACATAAAAAATATAAATGAAATACCAATTGCAATGAAAAAAGATTTTCTAAGAAGTCTTATATCAGCAAATATTGAACTCTTTTCAGTTGGTGAAGGATTTAAGAAAATGTTTCCGATAATACCAACAAGCAAAGAAGAATATTGTCGCTTATTACCTGCATTGGTTCGTTCTTTGGGTGTGGACACAGAACCACTCGCAGCACAAACAGTAAAAACATTTAATACTAATATTGAATCTTTATCTTCTGCATTAAAGAAAATTTCTGATGAAGATTTTTCGAACTTAAACATAACTCAAATATATTCAAAAAATGATTTTATATCCAAGACTTTAGAATTAACAAAAGATTTAGAACCAAGAGAAAGACAAAAAGTATATGACTATTTTGGGTTTGAAATAACAGAAGATGGTTCTATTTACGGATATCCCGTAAATTTGAACAACGGTAAAAAATTAGCAGAAATAACAGATGAAAAAACCAAAATAGTTATAGAACAATTACGTCCTGAAGTTGTTAGATTTACAGAGCATAATCCAATTCGTTGTAATAATAAAAACGTTGAAGTCTTATTAAATGAAATAGTTTTAGTTTTACCTGAATTAAGAACTCAAATTGGTAAGACTCAGCATAAAGTTCATTCTTATGATGTGTTTACTCATTCATTAAAAGTAATGCAAAAATTATCACAAGACCCTAATTTCGAAAAACTAAATGAATCAGATAAAAAATTAATAATGTTGGCAGCACTTTTACATGATATTACCAAAGCTGAAGGTGTGCCTGATAAAACACATGCAAAAGAAGGCGCTTTTGATGCATTCTTTATTGCTAAAAAGTTTGGATTAACAAAAGAAGAAGAAATTAAGCTTCATACGTTAGTTGCACATCATGAGTGGCTTGAATATGTAAACACTGCTAAGTCGGAAGATGAACTAAATAAACGCTTAAATTTTGTTGCTTACGATTTAAGAAATGATAATTTATTTGAAATGGCGTTAATGTTTACTCATGCAGATTTAAAAGCTGTTAAAAATAATGATTCTTTCCACGATACAAATATAGGTGCAGCTAGAACAACAATAGATGGAACACAAAGAAGCTTTGGAGACTCGGCAGAAGTTTATGCTGCTCAAATAAGGAAAAATATTGCAGAATTGAAAAAATCACAACCAATTCTTCCAACTACAAAAATCCCGGAAGCATCTAGAATTAATAGCGCTATTACACATGTAAATCCTGATGGAAGCACTAATATTAAAGGCGTTTATAAAGATAAAGATGGTCTTATTATAATCAAATTTAATGAAGTTGAAGATTGGGAAGTAATTGGATTTGCACCCGGCTCAACATCAAGAGGTATAAAAACAACTCTCTTTGACGGAAAAGAAGTTGATACCGGAAATATTAAATTTATAGTACATGGTTTGGATTATGAAAATCAACTAGCTAAATTTGATGCATTTTCTTTAGTAGATTCTGATGCTTTATTATCTGTAAGCTATACAGAAAGACCAGAAACTAAATTTAGATTTTTCAGATCACAAGGTGTAATTTTAGATGTCGATACAAAGTATATTCATGGCGGTGGAAATACTGATTCTGGCTCAGGATGTGGTAAAAATATAGATGAATTTAAAACCAATTATATTTTTGGTGGGGAACGAGAAGCCGATAGGTTGTATATTTCAAATCTAATAAAAGAAGCAACCGGAATGGATGATGAGGCATATATAGCTTTTCAAAAGCAATATGAAAATAAATCATTCTCTGAAATACAACCGCAAGAACTAAGAGAAAAAATAATCAAAATATTTGCTTCAATAAATTCAAATACAAGAAGGGGAAATAGAGAATACAATGAAATGTATATCTCAAACCCTAATAGAGTAAGTGGTGTCTTTGTATATCCTCTAGAAACTAATAAAAAAGTTGGAAATCCTGTTGAATTTTTACATAGTGAGACTTCGCCTGATAATGTAAGTGGTAGATCTTCATTCTTAAGAAACTATGCAATAGAAAGAAATATTCCATTAATTTTATTTGGAGATTAAATCATAAAAATTCTAAAATAATTTTAAAACGCATTTTATTAATGCGTTTTTTATTTAAAACAATCTTTGATTGGTGTTTTTATAACTTTATACTAAAATATTCTTATGAAGAAGTTTTGGAAGAAGATATTAATTTTAATAAAAAAAATAGACAGAAATACTCGTTTGTATGAAAAATCAAGCAAAACACCGGCATTACCATCTGAGGCTTTTGTTAACAGAGGTTTATTTTTAGCCAATAAAGGACAATACGAAAAAGCAAAAGAAGAGTTTGAGCGAGCTATTTCTGTAGCAAATCCATCTCCTGAAGCATATATAAATATGGGTATTTATTATGCTAGAAATGCGCAATTTGAAGATGCAATGTACTATTTTCGCCAAGCAATAAAAATTGACCGATACAACGCAAGAGCATATTCATTATGGGCATCCGCATTAGTTGAAACAAACGAAATTGAGTTAGCAGAAAAATTTTATGCTGAAGCTAACAAGCTAAGCCCAAGGGATTCGGACATATTTTTTAATTGGGGAGTTGCTTTGGCTAGGTTAAAAAAACGCAACGAAGCATATGAAAAGCTTAAAAGAGCTTGTTTCTATAATCCATTAAGCTACAATGCATTTTTCTTTTGGGGTGTTTTATTAACAGAGGATGGCAAGTATAATGAAGCATTACAAAAATTCAACATTGTGTTAGCATACGCACCTAACCACAAAGATGTATATCACTATATGGCTTATTGCCATACTCAACTAAGAAATTACGAACAAGCAAAAATTTTTAGCGAAAAATCACTATTAATAAAAAACAATTGGGCAGAAGGGTATATTTTAGCGGCAGAAATCGGATATAACCTTAATGAAGGAGATGATGTATTAAAATATTATGACACAGCAGTTGAAAAAGGCGTTGACACCATTCAACTCTATATTTCTTGGGTTTTAATGCTAATCAATTTCAAAAAATTTGAAGAAGCCATTGAAAAATGTTTTATGATATTACAATTAAATCCTTTGAGCCAAGAAGGTCTATACAATTTATCTTATTGTTTTTTCTATTTAAATAAATATGATGAAGCAATAAAAGCAATTGAAAAAATGCTGGAATTTTATCCTGATAATCTAAACGCACAGGTTTTGCAAGGCAAAATTTATGCAAAATTAAATGAACACAAAAGAGCAATAGAAATATATAAAAATGTTGCAGCAGCGTCTAACAAATTTTATACTTTGTACTGTGATATAGCTAATTCATACAACGAATTAGGCGACAAAACAAATGCTATCAAATATTACGAAAAAACCATAGAATATGCGCCAGATATGGTACCAGCCTACGTTAATTGCGCAAGAACCATGTGCGAAATAAATGATATTAAAAATGCCTTGCGTAAAATTAGAAAAGCATACTCTTTAGATAAAGAAAATTCATTTGTAATCTTTACTTACGCCGCAGCTTTAATGTATGACGAAAAATACGAAGAAGCATTAAATAAATTTAAGGTTGTTGTTGAGAAAGGCGATATAAAAGAAGCAAAACTGGGTGTTGTTGAGTCATTAATGCATCTAAATAGACTAAAAGAAGCTATAAACGAGCTAGAAAACCTTAAAAATGAATTTGATGGTTCAATTACATATACAAAATTAAGCTTTGAAATTTATTATAAACTTGCGCAAAATGAAAATTCAGCATACAATATTGAACAGGCACTAATATGGTGTCAAAGAGTCGAAGAACTCTGCGGAGATGATATGGATTTAATTGATAAAAGAATTCAACTTCGCGAAATGTCGAAACAAGAACAGTAGAGGTAACTATGGGAATTATAGTTCAAAAATACGGCGGGACATCTGTTGCAGACCCCCAAAAAATTAAAAGCGTAGCACAGTCTGTAATTAGAGAGAAGAAAAATGGAAACAATGTTGTAGTAGTAGTTTCAGCAATGGGACACACAACAGATTATTTGGTAAAGCTGGCAAATGACGTCTCTTCTTCCCCATCAAACAGAGAAATGGATATGCTCTTAGCGACAGGGGAACAAGTTTCTATTGCTTTGTTAACAATGGCAATACAAGCAGCAGGACACGACGCTATTAGCATGAATGCTATGCAAGTTGGCATCATAACAGAAAATGTTCATTCAAAAGCTAGAATTTTAGACGTTAAAACAGATAAACTTATGAAGCACATTAACGACGGCAAAATTATTGTTGTTGCTGGATTTCAAGGAGTAACACCAGAAGGAGAGATTACAACATTAGGTCGTGGAGGTTCTGATACTTCCGCTGTTGCTATTGCCGCCGCACTAAAAGCTGATAGATGCGATATTTATACTGATGTAGAAGGCGTTTATACAACTGACCCAAGAATTGTTCCGAACGCATCAAGATTAGAACAAATCGCATATGATGAAATGCTAGAACTTGCATACTTAGGTGCAAATGTTCTTCATCCTCGCTCAGTTGAAACCGCAAAACAATTTAATGTACCACTAAGAGTTCGTAGTACATTTAAATTAGATAATATGGGAACATTAATTTTAGGAGTTAAAAATATGGAAATTTACAAACCAGTCACAGGTGTTGCTGCAGATTCATCACAAACAAGAATTGTAATTTGCGATGTACCAGATAAACCTGGGGTATCTGCAAAAATCTTTGGCGCATTAGCTGAAAAAAATATTAGCGTTGATATGATTATCCAATCTTACGCAAGACAGTCTAACAACACAAATGATATTGCTTTCACGGTAAGCTTAGACGACAAAGAAAAAGCTCTAGAAATGCTTGAACCAATAGCAAAAGAATTAAAGGCTTCAAATATTCATGTTAATGATGATATTGCCAAAGTTTCTATTGTTGGTGCCGGCATGGTTGATAGACCTGGTATTGCAGCAGAAATGTTTAGCGCTTTAGCTAATGCAGGTATTAACATTAAAATGATTTCAACAAGTGAAATTAAAATTAGCTGCTTAGTTGAAAAAGCTGCGGCTAAAGATGCAGTAAAACTTTTACACGATGCATTCAAACTAGGATGTGATGAAGTTGCAGAAGTTAAAGGCGATTTACCTAATTTTTAATACATAACTATTAAAATAATTATATTTAAAAGCGCATTAATAAATGCGCTTTTTGCTTAATTTGAAAATTATGTCTAATATTCTTTACTAATTCAAACAAATAATACAAATAGAGGCTTTAATTTTTTTAAAAAAAATGCTATACTACTGAAAAACAGTAATGGAGGCAATATGAGCAAAAAAGACAAATCATTTGGTTTTGCAATGGGTATATTAGGCGGAATTATTGGCGGTGTTGTCGCTGGTATTCTTTTTGCACCAAAATCAGGCAAAGAAACAAGAGAAGAATTAAAAGAATGTGCTAAAACTTTGGCAGAAACACACGCACCACATATTGAATACGCAAAAAAGCAAGCCCTAGAATCAATAGACCTTGTTAAGTATAAAATAGAAAAACAATATAACAGGATTAATGATGCTATAAAAGCTAAAAACCTTCAAAAAGCCAAAGAAAAAGAACACGGCTCAAATGAATTAAATTAGGAGATAAATATGTCACCAACATTAGAACAAGGTTTGATTATATTGGTTTTTACCACAATAGTTGTGTTGATTGTACTTGCAGTTTATGCAGTTAAAGTTCTTATCAATACATCTAAATTAGCTGAAAACCTAAACAAAACAACAGATATTTTAAACAATGAACTAGAACCAACAATCAACGAATTAAAACAGGTTTTAACAAATGTAAATAAAATAGCTGATAGCGCAGATGCGCAAGTTACAAACGTTAAAAATGCAGTAGGTAAAGTTTTTAACATAGCCGGCGCTGCGGCAAACGGCTTAAAATCAATTTCGGGAGGCTTTTTCAAAGGCTTGATTACCGCAGTAAAAATATTTAGTAAAAAACAATAAAAAGGAGTTAGATTATGTCAGCAGGAAAATTTTTAGCAGGATTTGTTGTAGGGGGCATCGTTGGTAGTGTCATTGGTATCTTACTTGCACCTCAATCTGGGGAAGAAACTAGAGAACAAATTGTAAATACAACTAAAGACTTATATAACAAAGCCCAAAACACAGTAAAAGAAATCCAAACAAAAGCGGATGGCATCGTCTCTGATGTTCAAGCTAAAGGGGATGAAATCATGGGGAAAATCCAAGATATGATTGACCAAAAAAAAGCAGAAAATAACATATAAATTTTAAAACAGCAGAAAAGACAGCCTCATTAATGGCTGTCTTTTTTTAAATTAAAAGGGAGCTAAATTATTTTTACAACTAAAAAAATCGGTGACAATGGTGAAATTCAAGCAGAAAATTACTTGAAAAAATTAGGCTATAAAATTATAGAAAAAAACTGGAAATATTCAAGAATTGGAGAAATAGATCTCATTGCAAAAGATAAAGACACAATTGTTTTTGTTGAAGTCAAGTATCGACGCACAAACACTTACGGTTCTGCTATTGAAGCAATAACACCCCAAAAACTAACAAAAATCTATCAATCAGCACTTGCATACTTGGAACAAACACAACTAAAATACAAAAATTATAGAATTGATATTATTGCAATAGACAAAAATGCCGAACCTGAAATTCAACATTATAAAAATATATCCTTATAACAGAATAAAAAGGAGCGCAAATTAGCACTCCAATTGTAGACAAATTCAATTTAATTTTAGACTAAATTAACTCTTAGTCCCCTTCCATTTATAACTCAATGTCCTTTACACTGAATACCCAGCGAGTAAGCCTTCACGCTCTACCAACATTCTTATTTTGTTTAATGCTCTTTTTTCTGTTTGGCGTATGCATTCTTTGGTTACTCCATAAATATTGCCAATTTCTTCTAAAGTATATCGTCTTAAATCATCCAACCCAAATCTCATTTTAACAACTTCAGCTTCTCTTTCTTTTAGTTTGCTAACAATCAAAATAATATCATTCTTTAATGAATTTGCTTCTAATTCTTTAGAAATAACAGCTTTTTCATCAACTAAAATATCAGCCATCGTAACTTCCTTACCAGAATTCAACTCAAATTCACCCTCAATAGACAAGGATTTGTTATAAGCACCTAAAAACATATCAATTTTACTTGGTTCTATATTCATTTCTTTCGCTACGTCTTCGTTCTTCACAGAGCAATTATATTTTTGCTCCATTTGTGTTTTTAATTTTGAAAACTTTGATAATGTTTCTTGAACATAAACAGGAATTTTCATACAATATGCTTGCTCTGAAATCGCCTTAAACATCGACTGTTTTATCCACCAAGAAGCATAAGTTGAAAATTTATAACCTAATTTATAATTAAATTTTTCAGCTGCTATCATTAACCCTAAATTACCCTCTTGAATTAAATCAATCATTGGTAATTTCGCATGATGGATAACCTTTTTGGCAATTGTTAAAACTAATTTTAAATGAGAACGAACTAATTTTTGTTTAGCACACAAATC
This sequence comes from Candidatus Gastranaerophilaceae bacterium, assembly GCA_045638605.1. GTDB lineage: Bacteria > Cyanobacteriota > Vampirovibrionia > Gastranaerophilales > Gastranaerophilaceae > RGIG2134. The sequence continues at coordinate 11,615 of JAZUBS010000008.1, read as the reverse complement.
ACCTTCTTGTGCTAGTTTTGCAATCTGTCTTTCTTCTGTTGCTGACAATGCAGGAATTTTTGAAATTTCTTTTACATAAAGTGAAAAAGCATCATCAACAAATGGAGGAACATTTTGATTTTTTGCAGGGTTAGTAAGAGCATTATTGCTCAACATAATAGTTTCGGACATAAACACAATCTCCTATTAAATTTTAACACACACCGGAATAAACAACTTTACTTTTTATTAACAACCTTATTGATATTCTAAATATATCATATGATATATACAATTTCAATACTAATATTAACTTTTATTACAAAAAATCTAGATTTTTTACTTAATATTTACAAAAGTTAACATAATCACAAACAGCTAAAAAGCAAATATATCTACTTTTTAGCACTAATAAATATACATGAAAAATTAATATTAATTTTTTAATTAAAATCAACGTAATAAATCAATAAAGTTAATATTCCTTTACATTTTAATTAATACTTCTTAATATTATTAGGCATAATAGTAGTCCATTCCACCTTTTAACATTGCCAAGCCGGTATTTACAAAAGGAAGAATTGGACAAATAAGCCAAGTTGCAGCGTTAGCTAATCCATCCAACACAGTTGCGGTTGTTTTGGCAAAACTACCTTTGTATCCACAGGTATCCGCGAGTTTTGAAAATGGTGAAAAATACCAGTCCATAGCTTTAGATGTTGGCTCCCAGTATCGAGCAAACCCTGTTTTTTCTTTTACAGGAGGGAAAGTATTTAAGTCCTTCCTTAAGCTATTATTAAACTTAATATTGAGTTGATGCTGCGACTCTGTTGCAAAAAGAATACGTTTTGAGTCATCGTGCTCAGTTCTTATATATGGTTTAAAACCTGCTTTACGCAAATTTTTCATACCTATTCTTTGATTTGCAGCCTTTTTAGGATCAGAATCAAATAAACTTACACCAGAGCTCTCAGTCCAAAGTACCTCTGATTTAAAAGGCATATCTTGATTTTGACTGACGCCTCCACCCCAACCTTGGTTTTGACCAGACAAGCCAATTAGTAATCCATCAAAAAATCCCATTCTTATCTCCTTTTTCTATCCATTTTTAATTTTTATTGCTGCTTCCAATACTGAATCATCGGTTTTATACTTGTATACATCAAACCAGCAATTGCCAGCGGAGCCAGTATTGGCATCGCCACAATCTTTAAAGCAATGTTTCCTGCACTTTGAGTAGCGGCTTGACTAAAAGTTATTTTTTTAGGTGGTTCAGGATTATCCCTAAACAAATTCATTGTCGTAGTATACGGCTGCTCTATAAAATTATTCAATCCTTCATATTGTCGAACAAACCACCTTCCTGCCCGTTGCCAGAATGTCGGTCTAACATTTACTGGTTGCGCAACATTATTACTAAGATTATTTTGCCGTCTTTTTATATTTTTGCGTAATTTTCTTTTTTTAGTTACAGATTTACTCTTCTTTGTTTTTTTAATTGGTCTTTGCTCAAAATTTTGTATTGGTATTGGCTGAGGATTATAACCAATTAGATTATTAAACACAGAACCAGAATATCGCTGAAGTGTTACACTTCGTTTATAAGGAGCATAACGGTGATTATTAAAATAATCATCATTTGATTTAGGTAAATCATGCACGAATAATGGATAACTTACTCCTCCTGACATGTAATAAAATCCTTCCTATTAATAAATCCTCAAATATATAAAAAAATTTTTTATAAAAAAATTGCCATTTATTTAATAAATATTAAAATTTATTAACAAGTAGTCTATAGAGTGGATGAAGTAATTTAAGATACGTCGTTTTTCGCACTGATTATTTTTTAAATCTTGTAGTGCGTCTAAAGACAGCACCATACTGTTTGCTAATTTTTAATTTTTATTTATACAGCAGCGCTAAATTATAATTTAGCAAATAGGCTGGGCAAAACTGCCCCACTGAAGTACTGTCTAATTCCCCGGTGCTCGACATGCTTTAAGCACGACTGTTTTAGGTCTTGTCTCATCAGCTGCCAAATCGGTAGGTAATACTCTATTTGTATCGATACTATTTATAAACCATCTAGGAGCAGAATTATTATTTGTAACAGTTAATAAAACTCTATCTACGAATGTTGCATAGTTATTAGATGTATTAAAAGTTCTAGCCCACGATGAATACCACTTGTGGGTTGCTCTATCGGCTGAAAATACAAATGGCTCATTCCGATTCACTTGTTCACTGGTCACATAATCAAAAGCCCCAGAAAGAAGTCCCATTGTTTTATAAGAGTCAACATAATCATCACCACCTATAGATAAATCCGCATCAGTACCGGGGAATGTACCAAGGATACGTCTATTAGCTTCACCTTGAATGTCTCCCGCTTGCAATGTATTAGTAGATTTCACACGAACACATTCACCATTTTCATCTTCACCTTGTTTATCACATATATCATAACGTCCATCAATTCTAATATATCGTCCTGCATAATCTGCGGACAAATCCGTCCAATTATTTGGACAACGCTCTTCAAAAAACATGATTGCCCCGGATGGAATGGACATAGTGTTTTCCAATCGTTGCTGAATAACCCTAAACTGAGTATCTGTCATGTTTTGAGCCTTGATTTGTTTTGTAATCATAGGAGCTGCCATACCAAGAGCAATACTGCCTATTAATAGTGCAACGGTTGCTTCGGCGACAGAGAAGGCTTTTTTATTTTGTTTATGATTATTTTTTGATTTGAGGAAAAATTTGTGACATAAAGGAGAACTTATCGAGCTACCAATCGCCCCCCTACAGTTGATTGCATTTTAGACATATTCATTAACTCCTTTTTTATATTTTTCATTTGTTAATACTATCAAATTTCAATCAAATTAGCAATAACTTTCCTTATTTAATTATTAAAGAATATTGTAATTTATTTTGGTGTTAACGCATATAAGTGATAATTTAAAGCCCAATATATCTTTCAATTTCATCAATCAAATCCGATGTAGAAGCAACAAGCTCATCATAAGAGCCTTCATTTTTTATAATATAATCCCAATCAACAATATTATCCAAAGCAGTTTCTGTTATATCATGCTCAGCGCTTAAAATCCCTCTTTTAGAGCGTATCTGAGCAGAAGCCTCTACACGTATTTTAAATGCTCCTGCCTGTTTAAAATAATCGTACTCTCTTTGTACTCTGACATCTGGGACAATTATATCACAAGGCAAAGAAATAACTTTTTTTATCCAATAATCAGCATCTTCGCTCCTGCGCTTGTTTCCCAAAGCTTGCAAATCAGCTCTATATTGAGATTTATTTTTTTCAACTTCTTCTAATGAAAGTCCTACTTTTTCGCCATATTCGAGTTTTATAGCATCACCCAAGCCAATACGGGTGAAATTTGTAAATTTTTGTAACAAGATTTTTGCAACCGTATCTTTACCACAAAATTGTTTACCAGACAAAATTATAATTTTATTATTCATTAAAACACCCTCAGCTATTGTTTTTTTAATATTAACATTACAAAAAAGTTTTGTAAATTTTTTGTAATAATGTTATTAAAAAAAGTAAATATTTTTTTTATTTGCTTTTATTTTTTATTTATGTAAGAATAAAAGGCCCACCCCACAATAGGTAAGGATGTCAAAAATGAAAGTAAACAACATAAGCTACATCTCACATCTATTAAGTCAAAAAAACAATCAGCTAAAAATAAGCTCGATGACGGATTTTGCACGTTCAAAACGAAGATTAATGTCTATGGAAAGCCAATACTCAATTGACAGTATGCTTAACAAAGACACATTTACAAAATCCAACAAAAATAATTATTAACTAAGCCGAATTAACAAGATAAAGATTAACGAGCAACTTTTCATCCAACGCTGATTGCAAATTGGCGTACTCTTTTATTTTTGAAGTACTAACTATTTCAAATGCATCTTTACGCGCCATTTCCAATATTTTTACATCTTTAGTAATATCTGCAATTGAAAAATCAGGCAGACCACTTTGTCTTACGCCTAAAAACTCCCCTGGACCACGAATTTGTAAATCCTTTTCTGCAATAACAAACCCATTATTTGTTTCTTCCATAATACCAAGTCTTTGGCGTGTCTCTTCATTTTTTGATGTACTTACAAGCAGACAATAAGACTGCAAACTCGAACGACCTACACGCCCTCTGAGCTGATGAAGCTGAGAAAGCCCAAATCTTTCTGCATTTTCAATCATCATAACAGTTGCGTTTTTCACATCAACCCCAACTTCAACTACCGTAGTACTGACTAAAATATCATATTTTCCATCTTTAAATGCATTCATAACAATATCTTTTTCTATACTACTTAATTTTCCGTGGAGTAAGCCTATTTTATAGTTAGCAAAAACACCATTTTGAAGTTTTTCAGCTTCGATTGTTGCGGCTTTTGCACTTAGAGTTTCACTTTCTTCTATTAATGGATATACAATATATGCTTGATGTCCTTCATCCAATTCTTTTTTTATTAAAGAATACGCTTGATTTCTACCTGAAGCAGATAAAAGATGTGTTTTAATAGGTTTTCTTCCTTGTGGCAGTTCATCAATAATAGACAAATCCAAATCCCCATGCATTGTTAATGACAATGTTCTTGGAATAGGAGTTGCCGTCATTGTTAATATTTGCGGCATAGAACCTTTTGTCGCGAGCATTGAACGCTGTTTAACACCAAATCTATGTTGCTCATCAATAACTATAGCGCCAAGATTGTTAAACGCAATACCATCTTGAACAAGCGCATGTGTACCAATAGCAATATGAATTTGACCATTAATCAAATCTTGTTGAATTTGCTTTCTTAGCTTAGTTTTATTTGAGCCAATAAACAACCCAACATTAATATTATATGGAGCCAACCATTTTACAAAATTCTCATAATGTTGTTGTGCCAAAATCTCAGTCGGTGCCATCAATGCGCCTTGAAATCCATTTTCAACCGCTGCTAAAAGCATAATGCAGGCAACAACCGTCTTTCCGCTACCAACATCCCCTTGCAAAAGTCTTTGCATTGGCTTTTCTGAATTCAAATCAATAAATATCTCACGAACGGCTTTTTTCTGCGCATTAGTTAATTCAAAAGGTAAATCTTTTATAAATCTATGTACAAGTCCATTTTCCTTAGATTTTAATTTTATTGCTGGAGAATTAATTTCTGTATTTTTTCTAATTAACGCACATTTCAACTGAAACAAAAATAACTCTTCATACACCAACCGTTTTCTTGCAGCTTCAATATTTTCCATTGAAGAAGGAAAATGGATTTGAGAAATTGACTCATTTTTGCTCATAAATTTGTATTTTTCAAGCAAATACTCAGGTAAAAATTCAACTAACTCATCTTTAAATTCCTCAATAGCATTAAATATAGCCTTTCGCAAGATTTTTATATTTAGATTTTCTGTCAAACCGTATATAGGAACAATCCGTCCCATATTAAGATTTTTATTTTCTTCAAAATCTGCAGAAATAATTTGATACTCTGGTCTATCTATAGTCATCATTCCACTATATTTATCTTTCTTTGCAATTCCAGAAACCATGATGCTATGTCCTTTGGGGAACTGAGATTTATATCTTTCAAGTAGAAACATAGAAGCTTTTCCATAAAAATAGCTCAACTCAAGATATCCGCTTTCATCCTGAATACGCACTTTTAATATACCAAGTCCTTTGTTTGATGAATAAGCTGTAACAGACTTTATAACACCATACACGGTTAGCGCTACACCTTCTTTAACATTTTTTATTAAAGTTCTGGATGAATAATTTATATGTTTTTTAGGGTAATAAGTTAACAAGTCATATGCAGTAAAAATACCAAGCTTATTAAACATGCCAGATATTTTAGGACCAACTCCTTTTATATACATAACATCAGTATTTTTAAGAGTTCTTGGCAAATTAGATTTTTTTTCCGTTTTTTCCTTAATTTCTTGATTTTCCGCTCGCAATGCTTTTATAAGAATATTTATACTCTTTTTACGCGCCGAAACATTATCAAATTCATATTTTTCAAAGCAATCAATTATAGAGAGCCATTTTACATCTTTTCCACTGTTTTTATAAATTGTATAAAGCTGTTTTTTTATAAAATCTGCAAATTTATGATACTTTCCACGAATATTAACATAACTATTGTTTGCTTCAATATCAATAGACTGCTGTATTAATTTTAACGTATCATTATCAATTATCATTTTTTTCTATTACTCTAAGAACTTCATACAGATTTATTTTTTTTGATTTACCTCGAATAGGAACTTCTCTAATTTTTATAACATCGCATATTCGACTTACTTTTTCATATGTAGACTCGCTAATCAAAAATCTCGTTTTATAAACTCGATTATAAGACTCAATACGACTAGCTGTATTAACTGTGTCACCAATAACAGTATATTCTATTCTTTCTGGAGAGCCTATATTCCCTACGAAAGCTTCTCCTGTGTTAATCGCTATACCTATCTCAATATGCGAACGTCCTTCTTCATCCCATTTACGTTGAAGCTTAGTCATTTCCTTATGAATTTCCTGTGCGCAAAGAACTGCATTATATGCATGGTTTTTATCTTGAATGGGTTCACCAAAAATAGCCAAAACCGCATCACCAATGAACTTATTCAATACTCCATTATATTTTCTAATAATCGGCTCTACCGCTGAAAAATACTCATTTAAAATTTCAGTAACTTCATCTGCCGATAATTTTTCCGAAATAGATGTAAAACCACGTATATCAGCGAATAAAACAGTAATATTTGCACGTTTTCCACCACGCTGAATATTATCAATATTCTTCACAACACTTTTCATTATATCTTTAGACAAATACAAACCCATAGCATTTTGAATTTGCTCTTTTCGTTGTCCTTCCTTCAAAAATTTAAAAATAAAACCAACAGACATAACAAGCAACACTAAAAGAACAGGTGTTAATATTTGCATAATAACACCATTTATAAACATTACTGTAGCAAATATAAAATATCCAAGCATAAAAACACTTAAAAGACTTAAGGACATGCCAACACCTAACGACATAATCCACACAGCAATTAAAACAACTAAAAACGCAATTGCTAACCTGTATTTATAGGTTAAATAATTCATTGACTCATTTTCCAACAAATTACTTATCACAGTTGCCTGAATATCAGCACCAGCATGCATATTATTAATAAGCGGAGTCGTTTTTATATCTTCTAGACTTTTAACCTTAGCTGCTGCGCCTATAATAACAATCCTGTCCTTAAATAATTCTGGATTTATAATCGGCTCTTTACCTTGCTCAATCAATTCCAGTGATTTTACTACATCTATAGCGGAATACGTTTTATGAGTAGTCATTTCATCCAACTGCTTATACCATTTCAAACGCATATAAGCATCCGGGCTTAACATAGTATTATATATCCTAACTTTCAATGTTGAACAATCATCATCAGAACACAAATAATTATCATCCATAACAAACGAGTTAATATCTTTATATTTTGAATATGCCGCTAACGCTAACATAGGATGATAACCATCCTTTATTTTTAATATAGGATGAGCATTTCTAACAACCCCATCTGCATCAACTGGCGTATTAACATATCCAAAAATTTTAACATTATTTAAATACCCAGAAGTAATTTTAAGAACATCAGAATAATTCGATTCGTGCCTAGAATTTACCCGCCTCAGGTTAATCTTAGATTTTTCAAACAATACTTTAAGTTCCGTAGGTGACATTTTACTCTCATTTGGCAAATCTCTTTCTGTTGCAAACGCACCTACACAGTTATCACACTGTGACATTTCTAAATAAAATTTTTCATCAGAATTCTTTTCATCAGGTGATTGCAATAACATATCAAACACAATAACTTTAGCCTGACCGTATTTACGAACGAATTTTGACATATCAGCATATAATTCACGTTTCCACGGCCATCTTTTTTCATTAATTGACTTTTGGTCAATCATAACGATTACGACGTCATCACTGGCTTTTTTGACAGAAAAAAGCTTGGTATACATGTCTATAATTTTAGGTTCCAAAAAACGTTCCGTAAAAGAAAAGACAACTAAAGATATAACCGTAAATACAAATATAATAAATGTTACTAGTTTTAAATTCTTCATAATAAACTCATTGTACTTGATAAGTATTAATTATTGCAACAAATTAAGAATTATTGCAGTAAAATATTTCCTTATTTTTCCCAACACTCTTAATTTTTCAAAGTATATAAATTTATTATCCTTAGTTTTTATACAAAGATTACACCCAGAAGGCAAAATATAATCCGAAACTAATTTATAACCATATATTTTAAAATATTCACCCTTATATAGTAGATAAGTGCTTTGAAATGGTGCCAAACCTCTCACTCGATTATCAATTTCTTCAAATGACATTAAATGTGGTTCAACAACAATTTCAGTTTGGTTAACATGTGAATAATACGAAGCTTGGGTTTCATCTTGTTTTATAGTTGGGATAATTTCAGAATTCAACTTTCTCATCAGCTCAGCGCTTAAAGGCGCTACTTGTTTACACAACCTTTTTTTTAAAGTTAAAGAATTATCGGTTTTATATATATCAAATTCCTTTTGTAATAATATAGCCCCTGAATCAAAGTTTTCATTAATTAAATGAAAAGTAATCCCAGTCTTTTTTTCACCAAACATAATAGCTCTAGAATAAGGATTTGGACCTCTATATTGGGGTAATAATGCTGGATGTATATTTATTGATGCTATTTTAGGAATATCAAAAATTTCTTTTTTAATTTTTTCCCCCCAAGTTCCAACCAAAAGAACATCTACATCTAATTGCAACAATTCTTGCTTAAACTCTTCAGAATTAGCGCTCTTTGCTTTAATTTGATGTAATTTTAATTTCTTAATATAATTCTGTGTATAATCTGAGGTAAAATAATCTTTAATAGAATGCTTTTTAATTTGCTTCCAATTCATAACACCTACAATTTGAGAACCAGAAGCTAAAACACCTTCTATCATGTTATACAACATATCAGATGAACCAAGTAATACAACTCTCATATAATTATTGTATCAAAAGATTAAAATATAGACCACATGGTCTATACAAATAGACCAAATGGTTGTATGAGATTGAAAAAAATGAGCGATAATAATAATGAGGAGGAGAATATAAATGTTAAACGGCGTTTACAATAATGATAACATATCAAACAACTATATTAGTCGTGAAAACAATATAGCTCAAGTTTCTGATGCTCAAAAAAAATATGCAACTTCCCCATTTAAAAACTCTCATTTCGTTGATGAAATGCAAATATCAAACGAAGCATTAAATCTATATCAAAAAGAACAAGACATCAAAAAATTCGCACAACTTGCACTTTCTGATGAAAATGACACATCTCATTTCAATCTTATTGATATAGCGTTTTCTGATGGAACAATATCTCCATTTACTGATGAAAACCTTGATGCTTTATTAAATAACCAAAAACTTTGGGATGATATCAACGGTTAAATAAATGAGTGAAGATATTGAAGCATTAGATATAGACAGCGAAGTATTAGATGTAGGTACAGATAGTACCCTGTTTAGCGCAATATCTCAGTACCAAAATAAAAGTTATAGCCAAGCACTAAACACTCTTATGAGTGAAGTAGAGACAGATAAAACTGGGATTTATGCTTCATTAATTGGTAACTGTTATCAAAAACTTGGGGCACTAAATGAAGCCACTCAATACTGGCAAAAAGCTATTTCAAAAAACCCGACCTGTTACAGAGCGTTTCTTGGTCTGGGAAATGTTGCTTATACTCAAAATCATATCAAACAAGCGTTAATATATTGGCATATAGCACACAGTATTCTCCCAGAAAATGCACAAATAAATTATAACTTAGCAACGGCTTATTCAAGAAAAGACGATAGATTTAATGCTATCTACTATTATGAAAAATTCATTAAATATTCCGACAAAAACACTACAAAAGATTATGCATACGTAAGTAAGCTAATAATTACTCTGAGGAATAAAGCAATGGAGCTTATTCGTTCTGGATCTAAAGCAATTAAAGACGATAAAGTCAATCTAGCCGTGCAATTTTTTATAAAAGCAATCACAAATTACCCAATGATTCCCAAGGTCGTTCAAAATATTGCTAAAATTTTTGCTTGCGATAGAAATTTCCCAAAAGCAATTGAATATTATAAAATGGCGTACAAAATTGATGACAAACTCAAAATTTGTCTAGTAGATATAGCTAATGCATATATTGCCTTAAAACAATATGACTTAGCTTATTGTTATTTTATAAGATTTTTAAATGGCTGCAACAGAAATTCTCCAGCCTTTGCATCTGTAGAAAAAATTGCCTCATACGCTAAAAGCAAAAGAGATGAAAACTACGATACGCATCAACATTTTATAAAAGCTATTGAATACGAAAATAATCTTGAATATCGTGAAGCACTTGAAGAATTTGAAAATTATAAAATACTATCAAAAGATAACGAAGAAAGAGTCTCTGAAAGTATAAAAAAACTTAATTTAATGATTTGCCCTGAAAAAATTATTGTCAAAACATTAATTAGTAGAATTGAAGACCTCTGTAATATTGAAGAATACGAACAAGCAATACCGCTTTGCGATAGAGTTGCTAAACTAGCAGTACTGCATTCACAAGAATTTATGTGGGCGAATAAGAAGAAACAAGAAATAAAATACACTATGTTTAAAAAACAAGAAGGAAAAAAATAGTGTTACTTAAAATTAAAAAATTTTTCTTAAAGTATTTATTAAAAAAAAAATATTACAGAGAAGGTTCTTGCAATGGCTGCGGCGCATGCTGCACACATATTTATGTAAAACATATGAAAGGGGTTGTCAAAACAGAAGAAGAATTCAACAAATTAAAACTACTTCACCCTTTTTATACATACTTAAAAATTATTGGAGAAGATGAAACAGGTTTATTTTTTGAATGTACTAACCTAGATATAGAAACAAAAAAATGCAAAATCCATAAAAAACGACCGGGAATTTGTCGCCGATACCCACAAGAAGAAATTTTTCTTTTAGGGGGAACACTAAAAGACGACTGCGGTTATAGATTTATTCCAATTGACAAATTTGAAGATGTTTTATCTAAAATTAAAAAGAAAAACCTTATTAACAAACAGCACTAAACACAAAAACTTCCTTTTTTTACTTTGATAGTTTTAGACACACAATAAAAAATACATGCTAATTTTTATTTTAATAATTTCTCTAAAATTACAAATTTTCACATAAATATTATTACTTAATAATATTAAAAAAGCACAAAAACACCACAAAAACACCATAAAAACACCAATATCAAGCATTTTTACTCTTTAAAATTTATTTACAAATTTTTCAAAAATAAATCTTGCAAAAAAAAAATCAGCAATATATAATAATCTTGTGAACAGCAGTTGGGATTGTAGCTCAGTTGGTTAGAGTGCCTGCCTGTCACGCAGGAGGTCGCGAGTTCGAGCCTCGTCAGTCCCGCCATTTAAATTTAGAGCCTCTTTAGTAGGCTCTTTTTTAATGCCTGCTTGAGTTT
>JAZUBS010000007.1:0-27722 GCA_045638605.1 Candidatus Gastranaerophilaceae bacterium | reverse complement strand
AAATTCTCCTTTAGGTCAGAAAATTTCCCTCAAATTAAAAAATAATCATAAAAATAGCAAAAAAGCCTTTTCAGTGGCAGAAGCAATGATAGCTTTGTTAATTGGCAGCGTAGCTTTAGGTATGGCTGCTCCTATGATTACTAAACAAATTAAGGCTCAAAATATGACAGATACTCAGTTTAGGGTTATGAATAGTCAATTTGAAAGATTGCGTGAGTCTAATGATAATACAATCAATGCTTTAATTCAAAGGATTGAGACACTTGAAGCGCAAAATATTCAAATAGATGAGGGAATGATTGCTCCATTTGCACTTGCTAATTGTCCTACAGGATGGACAGAATTAACTAAACTGTATAAAGGAGCTTATGGGGCGTTTATTAGAAATATCGGCGGAAATGCGGCCGCGGTAGGGAGTGTTCAAGATGCAGCGGCTCCGAATATAAAAGGGACGATTCCATTTACGATTACATCTTATAATACGGGTAGTTTTTCCGGGGCACTTTATAATACTGGAACAGGTGCAACCGGTACAACGGTTGGAGGTAAGGATGTATGGTACGGTGTAGGTTTTAATGCCTCAAAAAGTAATACTGTTTATAAAGATGGTGTAGCGGAAGTTCGCCCTAAAATATGGCATTTTTATACTGTGTAAAAACTAAAGATTAATCTTTTTTCTTGCGACGCTTCTTTTTCTTTTTATCTTTTTTAGCTTGTTTAATGTCTCGATTTGCATTATCTAATGAAATTTTAGCAATAGGTTTACGTGTGCGTTTATCAAAGAAAACAAGCCAATGTTTACGTTTAATATCGGTTACACCAAAGCTCATTTTACCGGCAATTCTATCACCGGGTTTTAAATTGACTATTGCCATTGAATTATCACCGAAAATTGATGCATAATAAATAGTATTCATTTCATCCATTAATGCTATGTCAAAAGATGAAAAGAAATGATTTGTTAAATTTACGATAGACATTGTTATTCCAAAAGTATTTTTTTCACCAAATGGGTCTTCTTCTATCATTATATTGGATATACGAACATCTAAACCTTCAAGCTTTATTTCTTCTTGGCGTAAAGCTTCTTCTGAAATGACGGGCAAAGCCAAGTCTGATGTGATTTTTACTTTTATTTCATCCCCTGGAGAAAGAAGAACATCTTTTCCTTTTCTAAATAATGCAATACCAAGAGCAACCGCGCCCCCCAAAGCCGCGCCACCTAAAAGGGTATAACCGTGAGACACTAAAGCACCTTCAACCCCAAATAATTGAAGTGCTGCATATCCGCCGATTGCACTACCGGCAACTGTGTAGCCTGCGCTTTTGGCAACTGTTTTTGTCCCGCCGACAATTGGATTTTCTTTAGATGACATTTTGGCTTGAATTGGTATTTCTCGCCCGTCGGGTGTGATTAAGTAATCAAAATCCATTTCAACCCAAGCGTCTCGTCCCATTCTTTTTGCATCTTCAATTTGTCGAATTGTACCATGCGCAATCGTTCCTACAGGTAGAACCACACCTTTTTTGCCTCTTACTTCTTGAGTAATTTCAGCAAAAAACTCATCACCTTCTTGGTTATACGCACCACTAAGAACTTGTGAAACCGTCATATTAATAGTTTCTTTTTCTTCAACTGTGTGAATTTCTCCGGTAAAAATATTTTCTTGTTCGATTTGTTTATCTTCTTTTTGAACACTTCCATGCAATTCTTGCGCAAAAACAATCGGAGAATAACTTGTTAAAAAACAAGTTAATAATGCAGTAGTAATTAATTTTTTAGTACTTCCTCCACTCATAATTTCATTCTACTATAGAATTTTAATTTGTTCCAATTTATTAACTTTATTTTTATATTATTAATTAATTTTTTTGTTCGTTGTAGAATAAATATATATGTCAAATTTTGGTGGGCAATGGAGTTAATTTTTAAGGAACAATTGAATTCAACCAATTTATATGCCAAAGAGCGTATGGACGAGCTGGCTGATATGTCTTTTGTTTATTGCAATACCCAAACTAATGGCAAAGGAAGATTAGAGAGAACTTGGGTTTCTAATAATGAAAATAATTTATATTTAACAATTGTTTTAAAACCAGAAAATGAAAAATTTCCATATATTAATTTGACTCAATATTTGTGTGTGATAACGTGTAAAATTTTGGAAGAATATGGAGTTGAGCCTCAAATAAAATGGCCAAATGATATTTTAATTAATGGTAAAAAAATTGCAGGAATTTTGGCTCAAACAAGTACTATTGGGAGTAAAATTAAAGGTGTTGCTTTAGGTATTGGTATCAATCTTAATTCTTCAAAAGAAGAAATGGGAAATATTGATAAGCCGGCAACTTCATTAAATTTAGAAGTTGGTAAAGATATTGATAGAGATGAATTTTTAAATAAACTAGCTCTTGTTTTTGAAAAAAATTACGATGAGTTTTCGAAGCAAGGTTTTTCTTTTATAGAGCATGATTATTTAAAGAAAGCATGTTTTATAAATAAAGAAATAAAAGTTAATACAATGACGCAAAGCCTTTGTGGAGTAGTAAAATCGTTAACTCAAGACGGGGCTTTAATTTTGTGTGATAATAAAGACAATAAAGATATAGTTATTACTATGGGGGAAATACAATGAACGAAGTATTAGTACAAGGACTTACAGCAATGGCTCTTGGGATGGGCGTTGTTTTAGCATTCTTGGTTATGCTTATTGGCTCAATGAGCGTAATGTCAGGAGTGGTAGGTTACTTAAACAAAATTTTTCCGGAAGTTGTTCCGGCTCCTGCTAAATCAAAAGCTAAAAAATCAGCTTCTGCAGGAAAAGAAGACGAGCAAATTGCACTTGCAATCGCAGTTGCATTGTCTCGAGCTTAATTAGAATTATTAGTTATAAGAATAAGAGGAATAAACTATGTCAAAAAAACTTATTAAAGTTATGGATACATCTTTCAGAGATGGTTTCCAATCAATCTATGGGGCAAAAGTTCTTGTAGATGATTTCATTCCTGCTCTTCAAGCAGCAGTAGACGCTGGATTAAAACACTTTGAAACAGCTGGTGGTGCTAGATTCCAAGCTCCTATTTTCTTCTGTAACGAAAACGCATTTGAAACTATGGACAAAATCAGAGCAGCAGTTGGTCCAGATGTTAAATTACAATCTTTAGCACGTGGTGTTAACGTTGTTGGTTTGAACTCTCAACCTAGAGACGTTATTGATTTGCACGCTAAAATGTTTGCAAAACACGGTGTTAACGTTATTCGTAACTTTGATGCTTTAAACGATGTAAATAACTTGATTGATTCTGCTAATTCAATCAAAAAACACGGACTTCAACACGAAGTAACTATCACAATGATGGAACTTCCATATGGTTGTGAAGGTGCTCATGATGTTGCTTTCTATGAAAAAGTTTTAAGAAACATCTTAGATGCTGGTATTCCATTTGATTCATTAGCATTTAAAGATGCTTCTGGTACATCTAACCCTAGAAAAGTTTACGAAACAGTTAAAATGGCTCGTGAAATTTTGGGTGCAGATGCACATATTAGATTCCACTCTCACGAAACAGCAGGTACAGGTTTAGCTGCATACTTAGCTGCTTTAGAAGGTGGTGCTGATGGTATCGACTTGGCTATGAAACCAGTTTCTGGTGGTACTGGTCAGCCTGATATTATTTCTATGTGGCACGCATTAAAAGGTACTGAATTTGATTTGGGATTAGATATCCAAAAAATTATGGAAACAGAAGAAATCTTCAAAGAATGTATGAAAGATTATCCACTAGATCCTGTTTCTTTGGCAGTAAACCCAATTCTTATCCAAGCTCCACTTCCAGGCGGTGCTACTGCTACAACTATTAACCAATTAAAAGATATGGGACAATTAGATAAATTCCCAGCACTTGTTGCTAGTATGAAAGAATGTGTAGAAAGAGGCGGTTTTGCAACTTCTGTAACTCCTGTATCTCAATTCTATGCTCAACAAGCTTTCTTGAATGCTACTCAAGGTGATTGGAAAATGGCTAACCCAGGATATGCAAAAATGCTTCTTGGTTATTTTGGAAAAACTCCTTGTGAACCAGATCCTGAATTAGTAAAATGGGCTGAAGAAAAATTGAATATGGCTCCAACTACTGAAAAAGTTGTTGATTTGAACGAAAAAGACCCAGAAAAAGGCTTGAAAGCTGCAGAAGAAAGATTGAAAGCTGCAGGGTTGCCTGTAACTGATGAAAACCTATTTATCGCTGCTGCTTGCAAAGACGGTAACGTAGATAAAGGTATCGACTTCTTGTTAGGAAAAGGCGTTGTTTCTGTAAACAAATCAGCTAACAAACCAGCTGCTGCTCCTGTTGCTACAGGTTCTTCAAATGGTTATACAGTTACAGTTAACGGTAAAAAATTCGCTGTTTCTCTTGACGGTGGAAAAGCTACTGTTAACGGTAAAATCTATGATTTTGAAGCTAAAGCTGGTATTGAAGCAGCAACTAGTGCCCCAACTGAAGGTCAAGAAATCACAGCAAAACTTCCTGGAAACGTATTGAAAATTGAAGTTTCTGAAGGTGATGTAGTATCTGAAGGTGATGAATTGATGGTGGTTGAAGCTATGAAAATGGAAACACCTATTACTTCTCCAGTTGCTGGTACAGTTAAAACTATTGAAGTTTCTGTAGGCGATCAAGTTCAATCAGGTCAAGTACTTGTAGTTATAGGCTAGGAAGGAGTTAAACAATGAATATTCAAGACGGTTTAATGACTTTGTGGCAATCAACAGGTATTGCTAACTTTGTAAAACCAGAAGACCCAACAATTACAAACGCATTTGAACAAGTTTTGCACCAATTTGGCGCACCAATTATGTTGATTGTATGTTTGTTCTTACTGTGGTTAGGTATTAAAAAACAATATGAACCACTTCTGTTAGTACCAATTGCATTTGGTGGTTTCTTATCAAATATTCCGGTTGCTGATATTGCTGGACCTCATGGCTTTTTAGGTATCATCTATGAAGCAGGTATTCACCAAGGTTTATTTCCACTTATAATCTTTATGGGTGTTGGTGCGATGACAGATTTTGGTCCGTTGATTGCTAACCCAAAAACAGCATTATTAGGTGGTGCAGCACAATTTGGTATCTTTGGTGCATTACTTTTAGCATTATGCTTATTTGGTTTTACCTTGCCTCAAGCAGGTGCTATTGGTATCATTGGTGGTGCTGATGGTCCTACATCAATTTATGTTACTTCTAAATTAGCTCCTGAATTATTGGGTGCTATTGCGGTTGCAGCATATTCATATATGGCGTTGGTGCCTGTAATTCAACCACCTATTATGAAATTGTTAACAACTAAAGAAGAACGTGTTATCGAAATGACGCAGTTGAGAGCAGTAACTAAACGTGAAAAAATTGTTTTCCCATTAGTTGTGCTTTCACTTTGTGTAATCTTCTTGCCTGATGCTTGCCCACTTATTGGTGCGTTGGCATTTGGTAACTTATGTAAAGAATGTGGTGTAGTTGATAGACTTTCTGATACTATGCAAAATGCGTTGATTAACATTGTTACAATTTTCTTAGGGTTGTCAGTTGGTTCAAAATTATCAGCAGATCAATTCTTGACATTACAAACATTGTTCATCTTAATTTTGGGTATTATTGCATTCTCATTTGCAACAGCAGCTGGTGTAATAATGGCAAAAATTATGAACTTATTCTTAAAAACAAAATTAAACCCACTTATTGGTGCTGCAGGTGTTTCTGCTGTTCCAATGGCGGCTCGTGTTGCTAACAAAGTTGGTTTAGAATATAATCCTAACAACTACTTGTTAATGCACGCAATGGGTCCAAATGTAGCGGGTGTAATTGGTTCTGGTGTTGCGGCTGGTGTATTGTTAGCAATTTGCCGTTAATACTTGGAATTAATAAATAATTATAAAAGTTCTGGTTTCTAAAATCAGAACTTTTTTTTACTAGCAAAAATTTTTTTGTGTGAACTTTATATTAGTAGAAACATTAATAAAAGGAAAAATTATGATAAATCCAAGATTACAAGAACTGGTTTCTCCCATATTGACTAAGTCTGAATTTATAAAGAGAAAAGATATTCGAAGTTTAACTCCTGATTTTGTAATGAAACAATTTGGTATTAGAGCTAAAAAAAGCGAAAATAATGATACCATAACAATTTTAGTAGACAGAAAAAATCAAAAACCAGGGGTCTTTATATTTGATAAGGCTGGAAAATTTATATCTAAACACGTAAGCAAAATTGGAAAGAAAATTGCAACTTATCAAACAACTTATGTTCAAAATGGTGATGTCTATACAAAAATTATTACCAAAAGACCTAAAGGTTCAACTATTAAAACAATTGAAACAAAATATGGTGAAACTAAAATGCCTAAAAAAGGTTTTTGGGGAATGATAGGCTTAAATTCAGAAAAAGTTAAATTTAGAGTACGTTTATTAAGTCAAACTAATGGACAAACAAATGAAACTATGGGTATAAATAAATGGGCTCTTCGATTGTTGAAAAAAAGAGGTCAATTAAATGCGGTTTCTGATGAAAAAGAATTTAAAGTTCGAATACTAAATGAAACAGACTTTGAAAAATTTGCACCGAGATTAGATCTTGGAAATAATTTATCTAAACTGATAAAAAAAGGATTTAAATGGTTTGACGGTAATTTTGATGCTAAATAAATAAAATAATTTTACAAAACTTTAAAAATGAGATAAAAAAAGCAATTTTTTTATCTCATTTTTGTTTATTAATACAGAGGAGTTTATTCATAGAGGAATACATGAAAGAAAAAGATTTAAATGTTGTAATGGGTGTTATTTCAGACCCGATTAAAAATGTTTATCGTATTGAAAATAGAAAAGATGAAGAAGAAATTCGACGAATAGTGCGAATTTTTAAAATGTATAAAGATCAAAAAATCAAACATCGAATGTTTTCAATAAAAAGTTTAGCTACATTTAAGCTTGTTTTGAGTAACAATTAGCTTAATCTTTTAAACTACCCGCTAAAAGGTCATTAATAAAGTATTTTTTCCCTGTGATAAAAACTAAAATTACAGGGATAATTGCTATAACGGAACACGCCATAATTTCACCCCAGACAATGGTTTCTCTGTAACTGCCTTTAAATGCAGCAAGTGCAACAGGTAGTGTTTTCATTGCGTCGGTGTTTATTGCTATTAATGGCCACATAAAGCTATTCCATGACGAAACGAATGTAAAAATTGCCAAAGTCGCAACAGCAGGAAAGGCTAATGGCAATGCTATTTTAAAAAATATTTGAAAATTATTTAATCCATCAATCTTGGCTGCTTCTTCTATGCTTTTAGGTAGTTTTATAAACCATTGACGCATTAAAAATATTCCAAAACCTCCAAAAAAGCCAGGAAGTATTAATGCTGAGTATGTATCAATTAAATTTAATTTGCTCATAACGCAAAAGAGGGGAATAATATTTACTTGTGGAGGAATCATCATTGTTATTAATATTATAATAAACAATTGTTCTTTATATTTGAAATTAAATCTTGCAAAAGCATATCCCGCCATTGATGCGATTAAAACTTGCCCAATTGTTGTTATTGTAGAAACAAATAAGCTATTAAAGAAATATTTAGCAATCGGCATATGGGAGAATATATTGATATAATTTGCAAAATTTAATTTTTCAGGTATAAATTTGGGCGGTGTAGAAAAAATTTCTGTATTTGTCATAAATGATGTTGATATCATCCACAAAAAAGGCAAAAACATCGATATAGCACAAGTTATTAAAATCGTGTATCCAAATATGTATTTAAATTTTTTCATAAATTTATTCTTATATTGGTAAACTTATATGTTTTGAATAATACTTAAAATCAAGTTTTTAAAATTAATTTTAATTTTATTAGCTTGCTCTACAACTTCTTGATGGTTTAAAGCCGTGTTTGAAATGCCCGCAGCCATATTTGTTATACAACTAATCCCAAGTACTTCAATTCCGGCATGATTTGCAATAATAGCCTCAGGAACAGTAGACATACCACATGCATCAGCACCTAAGATTTTAAGCATTCTAACTTCTGCAGGTGTTTCATAATTTGGACCAGAAGAGGCAACATAAACCCCTTCTTTAAGATTTATTCCTAGTTTTAATGATTGTTGTTTTGCAATATTACGCAGTCTAGTTTTATAAACTTCACTCATATCTGGAAATCTAACACCAAAAGCATCATTATTCATTCCAATAAGAGGATTTGCCCCCATCATATTAATATGGTCAGTAATTAACATTAAATCACCACTTTTAAAGTTCGGATTGATACCTCCGGCTGCGTTTGTGAGAATAAGTGTTTTTATTCCTAATTGTTTCATTACCCTAATTGGGTAAGTTATTTTTTGCATTGTATGACCTTCATAAAAATGATAACGACCTTGCATAAATACACATTTCTTACCATTAACTTCAGCAAAAATTAAACTACCTTTATGTCCTTGAACGGTAGAGTTTTCAAAAGATGGAATTTCACAATAAGGTATACGAATTCCCCCAACTTCATCTGCAAGTTCGCCTAATCCTGAGCCTAAAACTAATCCTATTTCAGGCTCAAAATCTTTAATTATGCTTTTTATATAGTCAATTGTTTCACTCATAATAACCTATTCTTCAGCATCTAAAGATGCAATATAATCAGCTACGATATTGAATTCTTCATCATCTTCAATAGCTTCAAAAGTGAATTCTTCACCATTTCTAATTAATCGCATTAAAACAGCTTCTGTTTCTAATTCATCATCTTCTTCGTCGCCTTCTTCTACTTCTCTAAGAATAGCGTATTCAACACCTTCAACATCAACGATATCAAGAAGTTCTAATTCAACTGTTTTTCCTTCTTCGTCTACTGTTTCAATGATTTGTGCTTTGAATTCTTCAAGTTCGTTCATTTCATTCATTTCGCTCATAATTTACTCACTTTCTATTTATATATTGTTTTAAAATTATACACGCACTTTCTATATCTACTAATTCTTTTTTGTCTCTAAAATTTATTCCTCGATTTTTAAGATTTTCTTCTGCTTCAAAACTAGAGCATCTTTCATCTTCAAAACATATTTGATATTTTGGTGGAATTAATTTTGCAAAATTTTGACAGTCTTTTGCTTGTTTCCCTAAATCACCATTCGCGTGAAGGGGCAACCCTATTATAATTTTAGTTATACCATATTCTAAACAAATTTGTTCAATTCTTTTTATTGCAGCTTGCTCAGGTATACGTTTAATGGCTTCTTTTCCAGAAATGACAATTCCCATATCATCTCCAATTGCGACGCCTATTCTTTTAGTTCCCACATCTAGCCCTAATAATCTTTCCATTAAAAACTCCATTCTGTTTCTAATGCAAGAATTGTTGCGTCTAATATTTTTTTATCAACTAGACATTTATTAGCTTCATTTCTACGTGAGAATATATTTGTTGATATATTTGCGTTTAAATATTTTTCTCTTTCTCTTAGTAAAAATTCATAGATACTAATTCTTATAATGTTTGTTTGTAATTCACTTTTAATTTCGCTATCAAATCTTATTGAGTTTAAGATGTCTGCGTATGATTGAAAACCATTTGTACTTAGTAAATATGCACTTAAAAGTAATCTTAAATCAAGTTGTTCTGTCGTTTTTTGAGTCCATATTTTTTCTTTTTCTGTTGTTATTAGTTTACATATTTTATTAACTTGATTATCATTATCAAGACTTTTATCTTGTAGAAGATTTAATATTTTTTCTAATAACTCGTCAAATTCTTTGTTTTCAGAATTGAAGAAAAACCATTTGTCTAATATAGTTGTAGCGTAAATTTTTCTTAAATCGTTTATTGTAATACTAATTTTTGAAAGTCTTTTTTCTAGTGCTGTTTTTAAATTATATGATAAAACAGGAACATCTACTAAAAGTCTTTTCCAGCAAATATATTCATAACAAATTTTACCTAAAGTTTTTCTTGATAAATCTTCCGCTTCAGTTAATAACATTTTAGCAATATAAGCTGGAATACAAATTTTTTCTTGATTTACGTAGAATTTATTGACAATTCTTAGGTATTCAGTTTCTGTAATATCGTTAAAGCCAAAACAATCAACAATCCCAATATTATTATTTAAGACAACTGCAAACATGCAGATAGAATTTTTATCAAGTCTTTTTCGTCCAACGATTATACCCACATTTCCTTTGCCGTCAGGCATGCTTATAAAAACATCATCGATTTCTGAGTTTTTATATGCTTCTTCAAAAAATTCTTTTTCTTTATCTTCTTTAATACCAGCCAATTTTAAAGAAGTTAAACTTTTTTTAGCGATATTTTGTATTTCAATATCAGTAGAATATTCTAACGCGTATATTAATGGGCTTATGGCTAAAACGGATTTGGACTCTCCTAATCGTTTTATTGCATATTTGCATAAATCAGAGTTTGGGTTTGAATAAACAACTGGTGCAAATAAATTAGCTAGTTCATCACCTTTATAATCTTCACTGATAGAATCTATTAAGATATTTTTATCTTTATCAGGCAAGGCTTCGATAAAATCTAGAAAATCAATTAAAATTTCAGGATTATATAGGGCATTTTTAAGTAATTTTTCTGTATCTGCATCTATAACTGCATTGGGATTATCAAAGTATTCAGAATATTTTTCATAATTTATTTGGTTGCCTAAATCTTTAAGTATATTAATTATTTTACTTTTAATGTTGTCATTAATATTTGTTTGAGCCAAAAGTCTCCATAACTCTTCTTCTAATTTTTCTTTAGGGGTTAGTTGTTCAAGCAAAAAAGATAAAATATAAAATCTATTATCGTCTTTGTTTGTTAAAAACTCTTTTATTAAGATATCTAAAATTGAATTAATATCGGCGATTTCTTTTAGTGGGGAAATTATTTCATTTAGAAATGATGTTGTGTGTTTATGCCCCGATTCAAGTAATTTTATTGCATTTAATAATTCAACCCTTATTTGAAGTTTATTTAAGTTTTTGGTCATATTTTAAATTTTACTCCAAAACAAATCTAGTATTTTTTGAGCTTCACCAGAAGGCATTCTGTCGTCTAAAATTAAATATTGAACAGCAATCATTGTGCATTCTGAACAAATGTTGACGCCAGGACCTTGTACCATTTTTACAACTTGTGTATTTGGTCTACCGCAGAAACTACAATAGACTGGTTCAAAAGTTTTTGTTTCATTTTTTTCTGTATTTTTTTCTTTTGATTTGTTTTTAGCTCCAGAAAGGCTAACAACTTTTCCTTCATCTTCGTTCATATTTTTTTCCTTTTCTTTTTATTTATTTTAGCTTATATCTGTTTTTTCTACAAGTTTTTATAAAAAGTTTGAAAAATTATATAGTAGAGGTATAATAAAATTATGTTTAGAGGTTAGGAATTAAAGTTATGAACCCAAATCCGTATATAAAACAATATCAAAAATCACAATTAGATACAGCTCCACCTGAGAAAATTTTAATTATGTTATATAACGGTGCCATAAATTTCTTAAAGAAAGCTCAAATCGCTTTTGATAAAGGAAATAAAACAGAGGCGCATAATAACATTATGTCTGCAGAGCGAATTATTGTTGAGTTTATGCAAACTTTGGATATGGATTTAGGTGGCGAGATGGCTAAAAATCTATATTCGCTTTATAGCTATTTATATAATAAATTGGTTGAAGCTAATATGCGAAATAAACCAGAAAATCTAGTAGAAGTTTTAGATCATTTGACAAAGCTCCGTGATACTTGGCTTCAGGCTATTGAAATTGCAAACAAAGAAAAGGCTCAATCTTTTGATACCGAAGAGGTATAGATGGAATTAAAACAATTTGAACTTTTATTAAATCAATTATTTGATTGTTCTTTGGCTATAAATGATGCTATAAAAAATGGACAAACAACTGAGATTGACAAATTAATTGAAGCAAAAGATGAAAAACTTCAGCTTATAGATGACAATATAAAGTTTATAAATGATTTGTCTCAATTTAAAACATTGATAGAAAAGATTAGATTGCAAGAAAATGAAAATATATCTTTGCTAAGTGCGCAAAAAGATGAAATAGGTAAAAAAACGAAACAAAATCTTGCAAATACAAGAATTGTTAAAAAATATGAGCAATTGAGAAATATAAATGGTTCAATTGTTGATGTTCGAGAATAAAATAAAGTTACTTGCATGATTTATTGGAATTGGTGTAATATTTAAAAATGATGGATTTTAAATTTAATTTAAATACGCAAAATAGAATGATTTTGCTGGGAATGGTAGTTAGTACTGTTTTGATTTTGGGCATAGCCTTGTTTTTAACAAATAAGGTTCAAGAAAAGTTGTCCCAAAGTTATAACGAATTAGCACAATTGTTAACAAAGACAATTGCTATAGAAAGTGTTGAGTTAACAAAAGATATAGAAAAAACAAAACAATATGAGACTCTTAATTATCATACAAAATTAATTTTAGATACTAATGATAGTATTTCTTTTATTGAATTTAAAGACGAAAAAGGTCAAGTAATATATTCAAGTAAGGAAGAATATAGTGAAAGAGCAAAAGAAACAAAATCTAGCGTTTCTGCGCCGATGAGCGTTCATTTTGTTAATGGTGTGAAAAATATTGGCTCTGTTACAGTTGGTTTTTCTGGCAAAATGATTAAGTCAGTAATTCTTGCAACGAAGAACTCTATGTTCTTTGTTTTTGCGCTTGCGTGGTTGATGCTTAGTGCGGTTTCTGTAATTAACACTTGGTTATTAACAAGAGAATTACATAGCCTTCATCATGGGGTTAGAAAAATATCAGGTGGGCAGTTTGGTTATATGCTTGAAGATAAAGATGCGAGTGGTGATATAAAAGAATTAATATCCGCTTTTAATGATATGTCTAAACGACTCCATGTTTATGAAGAAAAAAATATTGATCAATTAACATTAGAAAGAAACAAGTTTGAAACTGTTTTGATGTCAATTATCAATGGAGTCGTTGTTTGTGATAATTATGATAATGTTGTTTTGATTAATAATTCAGCAAAAAAAATTCTTTGCGTGGAAGAAGTGGATATATTGAATACCAAAATTCAATCATATTGTGATACTGATGGCGAACTTTGTTTCAAAGATAAGATTGAACAATTTAAAGATACTCCATTGGATATAATTGAAACAAAACCATTAGAATTTAATATTAATATTGGAAAAAGAGTTATTAAATCTATAATTTCTCCTATGTTTTCTAAAAATCAAGATTACGTTGGCTATATTATTGTTTTAATTGATGTAACAAGAGAAGTGGAAGTAGATAAACTAAAAAGTCAATTTATATCAAATGTAAGCCACGAATTAAGGACTCCAGTTACTGTTTTAAGAACATATGTTGATACATTATATTCTCATCCGGATGATTTTGATGCTGAAACACAAAAAGAGTTTATAACAGTTATTAACAATGAGACAATTCGTTTGCAAAAAATGGTAAATGATGTATTAGATTTTTCAAGATTAGAGGCTCAAGAAAATAACTTTGAAAAAGAAGAGTGCGATGTTTGTTATTTGGTTGATGAATGCGTTGAATCTATTAAAATTTTAGCCGATGAAAAAAATATAACTGTATCTGTTATTAAAGAACCTGATTTGCCTCTTGTAATGTTAAATAGAGACAGCATTTTAAGGGCTTTAAATAATTTAATTTCAAATTCAATTAAATATTCTCCAGAAGGCTCAAGAATAAAAGTAAGGGCGGAATTGGCGGCAGATTCAAATTATGTTGAGTTCTCTGTTGAGGATAATGGTATCGGTATACCACAAGAACATTTAGCAAAAATTTTTGATAGATTTTATCGTGTAGAAAATGATACTCATACAATAAAGGGAACTGGTTTAGGTTTGCATTTGGTTCAAATTACTGTAGAAAAACATCACCAAGGTAAGGTTTTTGTTACATCAAAAGTGAATGAAGGTTCTAAATTTGGATTTAGATTACCTATTAATGCAGTGGTGATAAATAATGTAGATAATGACTTGGTATAAAATACGTAAAGATTTTTAACATTAATTAAAAATCTTTATGATTTGTAAAGAATTTTGTACTATCATGTTTTAAGTCGAGAATGATAAAAAATATAGAGATTATTAAACGTGAAAATAGCAATTTATCCAGGAAGTTTTGACCCGATTACAAAAGGACATTTAGATGTGTTGATAAAGGCGTCTGAAATGTTTGATAAGGTTATAATTGCAGTTCTTAAGAATAATGCAAAAAAAGGTTTTTTGCCTACGGAAGATAGAGTTCAATTAATAAAAGAAGCGGCAAAAGATTTAAAGAATGTTGAAGTAGATAGTTTTGATGGGTTAACTATAGAATATGCTCGTCAAAAAGGTGCCAATATACTAATTAGAGGACTTAGAGCAGTTAGTGATTTTGAATATGAGATGCAAATGTCTCAGATGAATAATGCTCTTGCTCCAGAAATTACAACTGTATTTCTAATTACAAGACCAAAATATAGCTTTATTTCTTCTAGCACAATAAAAGAAATTGCTTTTGCGAATGGAGATGTTTCAAAATTTGTGCCAGAATGTGTGGTAAAATATTTTTGTGATAATATAAAAGAAGATAACAGATAGGAATAATATTTATGAGTAAGCTTCGTATTTATGAATTATTGGAAAGAGTAAATGACTTGTTAGATGGTGGATTTCACTTCATGCCTGGGCATGTCATGATTAAAGAAAAACCAATGATGGAATTATTAGATAGAATTGAATCAACTTTGCCTGAAGATTGTAATGAAGCAGCAATGATTCTTAAGCGCCGTGATGAGATTATTATAGAAGCTCAAAATAGGGCAGATAGAATAATCGCAGATGCTCAAAATGAAGCATCTAGAATTTTATCTGAAAATGAAATTATGCGTGCTGTTCATCTTGAAGGACAAAAAATTAGAGAGCAAGTTATTCAGGATTGTGAAAATATTAAACGTAAAGCTATGGCTGAAGCTGATAATGTTCGTGTTCAAGCGGCGGATGAGGCATTAAAAATAAAACAGGGTGCTGAAAACTATGCTGAACAAGTTTTAAATAATATTGATACTGATTTGACTCAACTTCAACAAATTGTAAGAAATGGTCAAGCTTATATTGAAAAAATGAAAGAAGAAACATATCAGGGTATTACAAATCAAAGAATGCAAGAACAACCTGTAATGTATGATGATTTTGAATAAAAATAGATTTTATAAAAATGACTCGATTTTAAATCGAGTCATTTTTTATTATTAAAATCCAGTAATTTCGTTGAATATTTTTATTGCAAAGTTATCGGTTGCACCAGAAATAAAATCTACGCAAGATGCTCTATAATCATCTATAGACTCCAAATCATATAAAATTTTATTTTTATAATGCGGATTTCTAGGTTCTAAATTTGAATATTTTTCTAACCATTCTTTGTAATGACTTGTTAAAATTGGATAATATAATGCGTCTTTTTGAATTTTATTTATTGTATTTTTTCCATCATAATAACCAAGCAATACTTCAAAAATTGTTTCAATTACAAGTTTTGCATAACGTTTAAAATAATATAACCGTTTATGAGAGCAAATATTCCAGAAATTAAAACTTTTAATCTCATTCATAATTTCAAAATATTCTTGAGAAAAACCAATACCTCTTTGGGGAGAAGAATTTTTACATAAATCAACTGTAAACTTATGAGCAAGCGCTGTATGGTTTAATCTTGATAAATGAGCATCCTTAAACATACGCTGAATCATTCTTTCAAGTTCTTTTTGTTGTTGTGTGTCTAAAATGTTATAAGTAATTGCATCTTCTATATCTCTGCCTAGATAAGAGATTTTATCCGCAATTTTTATAACACAACCTTCAAAGGTGTATGGATTAATTTCGCTTGCATTATTTAATGTCGTTAAATCAACGAATTCTTCTCTGGGGTAAACCCAATTGTCATCAACTTCACCACAATGACAAATCATACCGTCTCTTACAGCGTAGGTGAGGTTCATGTTTTGTTCATAACCTTCGTAATCAATCAAGGTTTCAATATTATCTGCAAAATGTAAGCTATTTCCTTCATGCCAGAATTTTTTATTTATATCGTAACTTTTGATAATCCCATCGATAACCGTTTCTCCGTGGTGTCCAAATGGAGAATGACCGATATCATGTCCTATTGCAATTGCCGCAACTAAATCAGCATTTAAACCTAGTGATTTTGCAATAGTGCTACTTATAGACGCTACTAATTGAACATGTTCAATTCTTGTACAAATATGATCATTACTTGTTGCAAAAAACACCTGTGTTTTTCTTTTTAGCCTGCGATAAGCATTAGAATGAAGAATTCTATCATAATCTCTTTCGAATTCCGTTCTTATATCATCGTGTCTTTTGTACATTGGTAAGACTCGAGAAATTGCATTTTGCCATTTATCACTGTTGGGTGTTGTAGCAACTTGGCTAAATTGATATCTTTGAATTTTTTGATTAGTATTCATTCTTTGATTATACATTATAAACTGGTTATTCTTGAATAGTCTAAAAAAAGTAATTTTTAAATTTTGTATTAATTAAAACATTTTTCTTTGTCTTTATTTCATGTTATATATGTATTATGAAAAAGATTAATTTGTTGTTGAGTGTAGTAATATTATTCTTTTCGGGGAAATGTTTTGCTGATGAGATTGGGCTTGAAAGAACGAATAAGCCCAAAATTCAACTTACAAAACCTATTGAAAAGGAGACAAAATCATTAACAATTAATAATGAAGAAATTATAAAAGAGTTGTTAACTCAACAGCAAAAAAAAGATATAGAAGATATTGAATTGTTGTGGGAAACAGCTGTAAGCAATAACAATGTTATAAAATTTGCATTAAAAAAACTTGCAATCCCAGAAGAACAAAGAAGAGTTCATTCATCGTTAATGACAAAAACGCTTTCTGCTATAGTTAGTGGGGCATGTTATCTTCCTTCTTTTATGGGGCAAAGTACAATGATGCAATCAGCTTCGTTTGCTTCTGCTCGATTAGCAAATACGTTGATTAATAAAAAAACTACTCCAAAAGAAACTCCGTTAACTGATACTGAAATAATAGAGTTAGCTGGTGTTATAGAAACCTTACAGGATAATATTATTAGTGCTTATTATGATTATAAAATGGCATTAAATCAATTAAAAGAAGCACGCTCCATGTTGGTTTTATATAACCAAAATTTTTCAAAAGCTTTACAAACTGGTGATGAATTAGAAATTTTAATTTCTTCAAATTTATATGACAATGTTCAACTAGAAGAATTTGAATTAAAAGAAAAAGTTAAAAAATATGAACTTGCATTAGTTCGACTATCAGGAGAAAAAGCTGTAAAAAAATTAAATTTATATCAATACAATATTAACAACGAAATAGTTAATCAAATGTTAATAAATGCTAATTCTGGAGGTAATAAATGATGAAAAAAATCTTATTATCAACATTAACACTTAGCATTATATCTATTCCTTCTGTAGCCATTACAACGGAAGAAATTCGTCAGCCTAAACCTACATTAAATAGACTAGGGATAGATTTTGAGCCTGAACATAAATTTGAAATAATAAAAAAAGACTCTGTCGTAGAAAAAAATATTGCTAAATTAATAGAAGATAAAGCTGATGATTTAAATTATACTTATGCGGATTTAAGTCTTAAAAAATTAGCTAATGAATTATCCCAAGACCTAACTATGGATATGAATGATATATTAGAAGATGTTAGAACTCTTTGGGTCGGTGCTGCAACGAGAAGCGAAACAATAAGTTTTGCGATGTATAAGTTGGCAAATCCAGACGCTGAAAAACCCAATGATAGTGTTGTTAAAAAAGTTTTAAAACCTGTAGCTAATCTTACTTCTATGGCGGGAATTGGCGTGGGAGATCCAATTTTAGCGACATCCGCGATGATAAGCGGAAATCTTATGAAAGCAATTTCGACAGATAATAAAACTCTTAATTATAAATACACTAAAGTGACAGACGCTGATATGGTTATCCTTGTCCGTAAAATTGATGATTTACAAAGAATTTTAACAGATAAATATTGTGACTATATGGCGGCTCGAAAGGTTTTGAATATGGCATCTGACATAACAAAGCGTCGTGAAGAACGAGCAAATAGCATGACTAATCGTACTAAAAGTGAAGTTATGATTGCAGATGCTTATTATAGAGAAGCGCTTAATTATGAAGCTAAAAAACGAGCAGAATTTCTATCAAAACGCTCTGCGCTGGAACAAATAGTTGGAAATGAAGCTCTTAAACAATTCGAAACAAATTTGTCAAACAGAAGTAATTAATAATTTCTTTTCTTCATATTTTATTTTTAAGCATATTATGACGCAATAAATTCTTTGAATGCTATAGGCTTTTTAGCATTATTTATTGCTAATGTTTTTATTTGCTGTAATTTACTTTGCTGTTCTTGATCTATTTTGTCATCAGTTTTATTATTTGCATTATCTTGTTTTTCTAATTGACGTTTTTTGGTAAGTGATTCATTCAACCAAGGAATAAACCATCCAAATACAACAGGTGCAACAGCGAATAATATTGCAAAATTGAATGATGAATTCATAATTTTAGCTTTTCTTAAAAATGCATTATCATTTTTACTGAAAATATCTTTTAATTTATCAAGCGCTTCTTTTGCTTTCCCATTTTCAACAACATCTTTCATAGCTTCAATAATTTCTTTGTTGCCAGCTTGCTCAAAAGCTACTTTTTGTGCCGTAGTAGAAGCGTTATATGCGGTTTTTAATTGCTCTAATGCATTATTATCAACCTTAAACATTTTACGAATATCGCCACCTTGTTCATCTATAAATTTAGAGAAGCCAGCGATACCTCCTTTATATTGATGAATATTAGTGTATTTTGATTGCAATTGAGAGCTATTCAATACTTTGTGTCCTTTAATAGGTCTAAAATACGCTAAATATTCTTTAAATTTAGATGGCGTTGCAAATTGTGGTTTTAACGATAACGCAAAGCCTGTAGCTTTTGTGCATGCTCTAGCAACCATCTGATGAACGCATTTTGCTAAACATGCAATAGCAAGAATTGTTGTTGTATCTCTAAATAAAATTTCTTTATATTCATTTTCTTCTCGGGCGTGTTTTAGTCGTGGTAACAAGACCCCAACACCACATGCTGTTAAAAATCCCATAAATGATAGGTTGTAATTATCAAATTCAAATTCGTTGAAAAATTTAGACAATTTGCCATCTTTTTTGCTAACCGCGCGACCTAATGAATCAATAGCACCACTAAAAGCTACTGGTTTAGGCGTGGAAGAGTTATCTGTATTAGTAATTGGTTTATCATCAGATTTTTCAGTGTTATTATTATTTTGTGTATTTCCTTCAATTCCTTTCAAACCAGGATTTGTGTCACTTAATTGATAAAGTTTTGGAATAATTGAACAAAAAGCAATTGTTCCAATTAACATAGACATATTAGTTAATACTCTTGAACCGGCTCTAAAATCCGTAAATTTTTTGAAAAATTGTTGTATATCTTGACCTTCTAGTTTGCCGGCTTGTGCTTTTTTTGTAATAGTTTCAACTGCATCTTCTGTAAAGTTTTTCATATCTACAATAAAACTATTTATTGATTTGTTAACATCGTTACCTTTTGTAGAAAGTTTTATATTTAAGAAATTTTTAGATGGATTATCAGAATTTGATTTAACTATTTCAGCATATTTAGACATAATAGAAGAAAGTTTTGCATCAGCAGTTCCTTCTTTTTCAATTCCTCTTAATTTATCAAGGAATTTAGTTGTTTTCTTTTCTTTTAAAAGTTTTTCATATTCTAAAATATCATCTGCAAATTGAGATGCTGTTTTTGATATGTCTTCAGCAGATGTTCCTTTTGGATAAATACCAGACAATGCATCTTTGAATAATACTGTATAAAAATCTTTTTTAACATCGCCTACATTAGAAAGAGCGGCGGCATTTTTACCAGCTGAATATTCTACAAATTTATCCCCCATTGCGCGAATAACATCAACAGGGACATCATTTGCTTTGCCAAAAGATCGTTTTATTGCCCAAATCATAAGCATAGGAACTGCAAACATAACAGGACCTGATAAAAACTCACGAATAGCGACTTCTGCTGCTTCTTGATAGTTCAATTCACCGGTAATATCACTATTTCTGTATAATCCAGTCATTGTTCTTGGAATATTCATGCCAAAAAAGTCTTGAATAACAAATGATGCAAAAAGACCGCCTCTGTCAATAGCGTCCATAGTGCTAACTATGCAATTACCTATACCTCCAGCCCCAAAACTTGGAGTATGCTCCCCTTTTGATAATACTTCTTGTTGTTTTTCGACTAATGGTAAATTGTTGTTATATTTTATTGTACTGTTATCTATTCTCATGACGACACAAACTAACTAATATATTTATATAAATTCAGCTGAATATTAAAAGTTGCTTGTTTTTTAAGTGTATTTAACAAAATTTAACATTCAAAATTTAGTTTCGACTTGCGTAACACAATAAATATTATATGCTTTTATGTTATTTGCGACAATTAATAACCTTAATTAATTCATAAATATTTACAATAGAATTTGAATTTATAAATAAAATTTAAAAAAATTTTTAAATATACAAATTTTTAACCTTTTTGGTAAATATTTTTAAGAAAGAAAAATATAAAATAAAAATGAAT
This sequence comes from Candidatus Gastranaerophilaceae bacterium, assembly GCA_045638605.1. Classification (GTDB taxonomy): domain Bacteria; phylum Cyanobacteriota; class Vampirovibrionia; order Gastranaerophilales; family Gastranaerophilaceae; genus RGIG2134. The sequence continues at coordinate 6,931 of JAZUBS010000007.1, read as the reverse complement.
AATTATAAATTACTCAAAAGGAATAAAATATGAAAAAAACACTCCTTTTAATTCTTCTTTTATTAAATATTAATCCAGTTTTTGCCACAAAAATAAATGGTTATGCAGAAAAACAAGGACTAACTATGAAGGCAAACAGAGTTGTTGATTCAACTAATGGTATGCCGGTTTCTGCTGCAAAAATTAATATTCCAAGTAAAAATTATACGACAACAACTAAGGATGATGGTAGTTTTCATCTTCAAGCAGATATTAATGCACCAACTATAATGAGCATAGAAAAAGAAGGTTATAAACCTTTTTCGTTAACAATGGATAAATATGCAACGTCTAAGCCTATAATTATCGGAATAGAAAAATCTACACCTGCGGATATAGTTATAGAACAAAATTTATTGCATTTAGGAGATAATAATTTTTCTGAAACATCTGCAAATGCATCAGAATTTAGAGCAGCAACACAAGGTCCTATATATAAAAATAGATTTAGCATTCCTCAAATTAAATATGCACAAAATGCTTATTTGATAATAGGTTCAGTAATTGGAATAGATACTAAAATGGCAATAGATTTAGGACAATCAAAAGTGCAAACAACTTATTCTTCTCCTCCTGAAATCTTTTTAAATAACAACAAAATTGCTGATTTAAAAATTAATGGTGATCATCAAGAAATCAAACTTCCACAGAATTTAATTAAAAAAAACCAACAAAACGAGATAATGATTAAGACAGGACAAAACTTGTTCCAAAATAGTTATGTGGATTATGATGATATAGAGCTTATGAATTTAACAGTTGAAGTGCATTAGGCAAATGTATTGTTTATAAATTGATTTTACGCTTCACTTGTTTTTGCTATAATGGAGTTTCAAATTAGATTAGATTGGAATAAGAATGAGAAAATTTGTTGTTTTATTGCTTACTTTTTTATTAATAAGTATAGGTAATAAAGGGTTGGCTTATGAAAATAATGAAAAACCTGAAAATCCAATATTAATAACATTTATATACCTAAATGGTTCTAATGATTTATCTTACGAAAATAGACTTGAATTCAAAGAGCTTTTCAAGAAAGATGTTGAAAAGCTTCATCCTAAAATGATTGAAGGATTTGAAAATGATGAACTTTCTCAAAAATTATTATTACAAAACGGGAAATTTAAAATTAATCCAGAACCTATAGTTTTTTATTGGGGGGATAAAACCTTAAATGAAATAAAACATATTGATAGTGGATTAAATTCAGCTAAGAAATATACCCCTCGAATTGCACAAAAAGTTCGTAGTATTTTTGCTCATTGTCTCCATGATGCAATATGGGTTCAAAAATACCAAAATATGGATCCAATTATAGATGAATTACAAAAAGTCGTAAAAACTGAAACTGATAAAGGAAATAAGGTTGTTTTACTAGGCTATAGTGCAGGTTCTTTTATTACATATCAATATTTTCTACATAAATTTACATCAATTGTTCCAAGTGAATTAGTTTCAAAAGGAAAAAATCAAGAAGTAATAGATGTTATCAATTCAACGCCTATGCAATCTACTTGTCTTGATGCATTGTTAGATTTAAATCTTGTAAACCTTGATGTAACAGGAAAATTTAAACCAAATTCTGATATTGAGAATTTTAAGGAAAAATATACGCAGTTGGATGAAAAAACGAATTTAGCGTGTTTTAAAAATCATGAAGTTAAAGGAGTAATAAATTTTGCTTCACCTTTAATTCTTTTTTATTCAAATATTTCTGATGCTTCTACAAGTATAAATTTTTTATCACAGCTTATGGTAAAAAATATTGTAGAAAACGATTTATTCTTTATTACCGTAAACTACAGAAATGATCCATTAGGTTTTCCAAATAGTGAAAATATAACAATGAAAAAATTAAAAAATTCAAATTCAATATTGGCAAAATATTATAAAAGTGGTAATGGATTTATTTATAATAAGTCTGATATATACGTTCCTAGAACGTTTATTACAGCGCATATGGCATATTGGTCAACACCAAAAAGATTTGTAAAAGGTATCATAAACGCATATAACGATGGATATAAAAACTTTTATGATAAACAAAATTAATTATTAATTTTGTTTACAATTTTTTTAAAATAAAACAATTATTAGCTCAAAAAAGTTTTTTTAATACTATAAGGAAGTGTGAACTTTAAGGTAGGAAAACTTTGAGTATCAAGTCGGCGAATATCAACCCATTTGCATATCAATATGTCTCTTTGCCCGTTATAAATAATAACGAACAAAAGACTAATATATTTACAAATAAAATTCAGACTTCAAACTTTTTTGATAATACAATTAATACAACAAAACCCAATTCTTTATATTTAAAAGATGATATACTTGCAAAATGTTTGCCAAATAGTTTTATTGCAAAATATTTAAATAGTGGGTTTATAAATAAACAAATTCAAAACAACCCCAAAATACAAGAAATATTGAATGCCAAGGGGCTAACGGTTAATGCAAATTTACACAATGTATTGGAAATTATAAATAGTCATTTAATTCCAACATATACTTACGCAAAACTTATAATGAAAGAAAGTGGCATAAATTTTTCACCTGAAGATTATACAATAATGGAGCAAGCTTCATTGTTGCATGATATAGGAAAAATCTTTATCCCGGCAGAAATTTTAAATAAAAAAGAAAATTTAACTCAAAAAGAAAGAGAAATAATTGGGCTTCATGATATATTAGGTGTTGAATTATTAAAAAATACACAATTAAATCCTAAAGTTTTGACCCTGATAGATTCACATCATAAATGTGATGGAATAAATGATAATAGTATTTTGACTCAAATCCTAAAAATAGCCGATATTTATTCTGCGCTTAAGGAAAATCGTTCTTATAAAACGTCAATGAATGAGGAAGACACCTTTAAGGTTTTATTTGAAAAGGCGCAAAGTGGTGAATTTGATAAAAAGCTTGTTGTTTTATTAAGGAAAATTATAAACGCACGAGTACAATCACAAAATCAAGTTATAGCGTAATTTTATTTCTTGAGTTAATTGGAATGAATTATCAACAAGTGTTTTTAATTTTTCATCTTGTTGTATTTTAGAATATACAGAGTCAATTATATCGATTATTTCATCCGTTGAGTCTCTATATAAAAATAAATTAATTCCAGCTTTAATTCCTTGAATAACGGCATCCACTTTTTCTATATCGTTTAGCGCACCCATCTGCATATCATCAGAAATGATTATTCCTTTAAACATTAATTTATTTCTTAAATAATTTAATACAACTGGACAAAGGGATGAAGGAATTTTATCTTGAGAAAAACAGGGGCAATATAAATGCGCAACCATAATTGCGGGAATGTTTTTTTCTATGGCGGATTTAAAAGGCTTAATGTGTATATTTTCAAGTTCTTCAAAATTCAAATTTAGTGTTGGCAAAGTTAAATGAGAGTCTATATTGGCATCGCCATGTCCGGGAAAATGTTTTCCAACAGGAATTATTTTATTATCAAGATATGTTTCCATTGCACAAAGTGCGTATTTTTGAACATCATTTGCATTGTTTCCATAAGCTCTTTCCCCAATAATAGGGTTTTTAGGGTTGGTGTTTACATCTAAAACAGGTGCAAAATTCATATTAAATCCCATAGATTTAATTAATTTTGCAATTTGTTTTGTTTGGTCAATTACACACTCAATACCACATTGTGCTTGATATTGTGCTGATAAAAATTTTTTACCATTAAAAATATTTTCAGTTCTCTCAACTCTTCCACCTTCTTGGTCAATACCTAGAAATGGCGGAATAATTGCACATTTTTTTATTTTTGATGTAAACGTTTGAACTTGTTCAATAGATATAATATTTTTAGTGAAAAATATAACACCACCCAAACCTGATTTTAAGGCCAGTTCAAGATTTCCTCCTGAAATTAATTCAGTGGTTTGTGGTGCAATCATAAACATTTGATATAGTTTATTTTTTAAATTCATAATATTATCATACATTTAATTGATACAAAAAATCAATGATTTGTAGTAAATTAGGATAGTAAGTTTTAGAACTTTTGGGGATTAAAATTAAATTTTATGAAAAGAATTATTTTTCTATTTTTTATATTGATAGCATTTTTAGCTTGTAATGCAACAACTAATACTTCATATGCGGCTAAAAAAAGCAGCAAGAAATCAGGAGGAATTAGCGCAGCTCAAATGAAAGAAATGTCAGAGGATGTTGATTATTTAACGACAAAAATTTATTCAGGAAGTTTATTTTCTCCAGAAGATAATGCAAAATTAATTAAAATTAAAATTCAATTAGATAATCAAATGCTTGTATCCCCAGATGCTACATTAGCACCACTTTATTATAAAGCTGGGAATTTATATAAATCTCGTGAATATAAAAATGAAGCAATTGATTGTTATCAAACAATTCTAGAAAACTTTGCAGATACAGCGCTTGCACCTAAAGCACTTAAAGAATTAACACAATTAGGTGTGAAAGTTAATGCCCCTCAAGCGAATACTATTACCCAATAATATTTATTTTTGGTAATTTTTTTATATTTAATTTGTGATAAATTATTTTTATGATTAAAAAATTTTTTCTTTTATTTTTGATAATATTGTCAGTTGGTATTTTTCTTAAATCTTGTTTAAGGGCGGATATTCCTGAAGAAAATGATATTGAAAAAGAAAAAATTGCAGCTTTATCACAAAATTATGATTATAATTTTTCTGCGCCTAAAAATATTACTATTAATGGAGTTGATTATTTACAAACACAAGTACCACTTGGCAAATTCGGTGGAAAATTAATTTCTTCAACTATTGGAGAAGGGCCTAAAACTTTTAATTCTTGGAATTCTAAAGACGCAACATCTTCATCAATGGCGGATATTATGTTTGATGGGCTTGTGACAACAAATGTCTACACAGGAAAAGTTGAACCTAAATTAGCAAAAGAATTTTCAATTTCTCCAGATGGTAAAGAATATATTTTTAAAATAAGAAAAGGGCTTAAATGGTCTGACGGTAGAGATTTAAATGCCAAAGATGTTTATTTTACTTATAATACAATTATTAGAGAAGGGTTTGGAAATACAAGCACAAGAGATTCATTATTAGTCGAAGGTGAATATCCTAAAGTTGAATTAATAGACAATTACACAATTAAATTTATTACTAAAGAGCCTTTTGCTCCTTTTTTGAGACTTCTTTCTGTTCCTATTGCGCCAAAGCATGTATTTGAGTCAGTTTGTCAAAAAGGTAAAAGTTATTTTGATAGTTTTTGGAGCTCAAATACAAAACCTTCAGATTTTGTTACAAGTGGACCTTTTAAGTTAGTAGAATATGTTCCTGCTCAAAGGGTCATTTTTAAACGCAATCCCAACTATTATGTGATAAATACCGATAATAAAAAACTTCCATATCTTGATGAATATGTTGTTTTAATTGTTGGTGATTTAAATAATGAACTTTTAAAATTCAAAGCGGGAGAAATTGATATTTTAAGTCTAAGAGGGGCGAATGTTCCATCTTTTAAAAAACAAGAAGGCAAATCCGACTATAAAATCTATAATCTTGGACCAACGACAAGCACTATGTTTTTTACAATAAACTTAAATCAAAGAAAAGATAATAAAGGGAAGTTTTACGTAGAAGAAAAAAAACAAAAATGGTTTAATGACAAAAACTTTAGAAGCGCTATAGATTATGCTATAGATAGAGAAAGCATGATTTTTAATATCACAAACGGAGTTGCCAAGCCGCTTTTTACAGCAGAAGCACTGCCTTCTATTTATCTTAATGAAACAATCGCGCAAGGACATAAAAGAGATATAGTCTTAGCTAAAAATTATTTAAAGCTTTCAGGTTTTTATTGGGATAAAAATGGTCAGTTATATGATAAAGACAATAACAAGGTCGAATTTACATTATATACAAATGCTGGGCAAACTGAACGTGAAGCTGTTGGGGTGATGATTAAACAGGATTTAGCAGATTTGGGGATTAAAGTTAATTTTAAACCTATTGAGTTTAATTCACTTGTCAATAAACTCACAAATACGCTAGATTGGGAAGCCGCAATAATGGGCTTAACAGGTTCACCGTTAGAACCTCATGTAGGTAAAAATGTTTGGAATAGCAATGGTCCATTGCATCTTTTTAATCGCAGATTAAATAATGAAACAGATATTTTAGATTGGGAAAGAGAAATAGATGACATCTATGAAAAAGGCGCACTTGAGCTATCTTTTGATAAAAGAAAAAAATTATATGATAAATATCAAGAAATTATTTATGAACAAAAAGCTATAATTTATTTGTATTCTCCACTTCAGATAATAGCCATAAGAAAAAAGTTTGGCAATGTTTTTCCAACTCCGTTAGGTGGAATTACCCATAATCTGGAGGAAATATTTGTTAAATAAAGAAATATTGTCCAAATCTAAAAGTTTATTTTTGATTTTTTTGTAATGGATTGTAAGTGTATATTTAAATGTAGATGTAGTTTTAATTTGTCGTATAAATAAATTATAATTTAGAATGTAGGGTAGACTAAAGTCTACTCTACATTACTAAAGTGGCGAGCAGCACGGCAGCGCCTAGCGTCGCTATAGCAAGGGGTTTCAGGGGAGCGCAGCGTCCCCAGATATAACAAGGAGGTTCGGAGGGGCGGTTTTAGCCCCTCTGACCTAACTTTAGCGTAGAGAGAGTTCTATTTTGCGCCAGAAATTTCTTCCGCTTTTTGTAAAAAAGCTTAAGAAATTTCCAGCAAAATCGTTACTCTCTCTAACGAATAGCGTGTTTTTTCTTCTTTTGGTTCCGTTTTCTTCTTTTTTGCGTCGCAACAAAAAAGAAGAAAATGAACATTGAAATTTAATTTAAAAACAATTTTTCGCGGGCTAAAGCCCTTGCGACTT
>JAZUBS010000006.1:0-3668 GCA_045638605.1 Candidatus Gastranaerophilaceae bacterium | reverse complement strand
TGATACTGCATTAAGTTGTGGGAAAGTAGGTCGTCGCCACCCCATAACGGAAGCCTCAGCAATGCGCTGGGGCTTTTCTGTTTTTATACACACGCCTTTCCCTGCCTCCGCGTATCACGCGGATCTGCGCGGATCCTTTTCTCTGTCAGCAAAGAAGTTCAAAAGTCAAATAACGCTCTGCACAGATAATCCCGAGGATTTAAAATTTATCTCCTCTATCCTACTCCAAATTAATATTATAAACTGAGAAATTTATTAAAACAAAAATTATTATTTTTGCGAAATGAAAATAATTAGAGTTTTAATATCATTTGCAATAGTCTGTTGTCATTTTGTAATATCTTCAAAAACATTGATTGATAAAAATGATAGCATTCAAATAGACTCTACTTATGTTGAATATTTTGTTAAAAATTTCAACAACTTAACATTAGGCCACACTTATTCTTTAGATACAACTACTCTACTTACTTCCTATTATGAAAAATTATCCAAACCATATTCAATATATCAAACTTTAAGCAATTCCGGATTAGCTCATAAAAATTTGGAATTCACCTACCCTATTACATTAGACTTCAATTCTGAATCATCTGCATTTTGTGAATATCTTCACAATGAAAACAATATAAAATTTCCTAATGTTTCCCAACCTTTCACCGAAATACAATACATGATGGGAGATAAAAAAGAACAACATCTAGATGTTCTATTTTGTAGAGAATTTCTTCCTAGATTCTTTATAGCATTAAATTATAATATAGACTTTTCTCCTGGCTTTTATAAGCGTAGCAAATCACAAAATTCATATTTCAATGCTAATTTGAGATACAATACCAAAAATGATAGATATGGTATTAGCGGTTATTATTTTCATGATAAAATAGACATTCAAGAAAATGGAGGGTTAGTTTACGACTCTATTTTTATAAACAATAAGGAAACTGACAGATCTATTATTAGTGTAAACCTCTCTGATGCCACAAATCTTATAAAAATATCAGGATTTGCTGTGGATCAGTATTTCAATATATTAGGTCCAAATAAGAAAGTAAATGATAGTATTTCAAAAAAGAGAAAGATAGATATTGGTCGTATCAATTACCATTTTGGATATCAAAGCAATAAATATGTATATGAAGATGGCAGACCTTTGTCTTCGTTTTACCAAAATTATGATCCTATTATCGATTCGACAAACACTTTTGACAGCATACATTTCTACAATATTAAAAACGTATTATATTGGAATACATTAGGTTATAAAAAATATAATGATAACATACCATTTTATCTTACAATAGGTTTAGAACATAATTTTACACATCATTTCGGATATACTGATTTATATACAAAAGAAAGATTTAAAGAACTTAATTATTCCAACTTACGACTAAACGCAGGTTTCATAATAAATCTATTTAAATCAACGAAAATCAGCGGTGAAGCCCAAGTAATAACAAATGGGTATCAAGCAGGAGATTTCTATATAAAAGGTCAATGGAAGCAATTTTTAGGAAACTATAACAAGAATTTTGGTGCTTTAAAATTTGATATCAATCTTAACCGTAAATCAGCAGATTGGTTTGAGGAATATTATTATTCGAACAATTTTAGGTGGGACAATAATTTTAATCCAGCAGTCTCTCTCCTACTCCACGGATCTTATGAATTACCATATTTAAAAATAGGCGTAAAACATACTTCCATTAACAATTATATTTATTTCAGTACAGATGTAAAACCAGAACAATATTCCGATATAATAAACATAAGTTCTTTATATTCAACATTTAATGTCAAGTTAAACAAATTTGAATTTATTGGATTTGTTTCATTACAAACGACTAATAATACAGACATAATACATCTACCAACATTCCAAGGCAAAATAAAATTAGCTTATAATATTACATTAGTCAAAAATATATCCTTAATGCAACCAAGCATTGCAATTAACTATTTTACAAAATATTACGCAGATGCATATATGCCTGCATTAAGGATTTTCTATTTACAAGATGAAGTCAAAGTGGGTAATTACCCTTATATTGATTTATGTTTGACTTTTAAGATTAAGCGAGCCAATATATTTGTTCAATACACCAATATGTATTCTTTAACTAAATATAACGAATACTTTACCACACCACATTATCCAATGAGAGACAGCAGGTTTTGTCTAGGTGTAAATTGGAGACTCTACAAATAAAAAAGAGGTTTAAAAACCTCTTTGCTTTCTAATTTTATCGTAAGCCTCATTAACTTCTTGTAATTTTTGTTCTGCCGATTTTCTGACATCTTCTCCAAGATAAGACACTTTGTCAGGGTGATATTTCTTTGCCATTTCCCGATAAGCTTTTTTAACTTCATCATCAGTAGCATTTATCTCTATTCCTAAAATTTTATATGCACTATCTACATCTTGGACAAACATTGCTTTGATTGATTGGAAATCAGCGCTAGAAATTCCCATATATTTTGCGATAACAGAGATGATATCTATTTCTTTTTCATGTGTATGACCATCAGCGGAAGCTATTCCAAATAAATAATGTAATAGTTGTAATTTTGAAGAATAATCCATGAAATGTCCAATTTGCTGACTGACTTCATATATCTGAATATCTTGTTTCAAAATCTCGCGAAGCATCAATATATACTTTTCAGCGCGTTCTTGACCAAAATTAGTAAGGAAGAAACGTTTCACATAATCAAGTTCTGATTTTTTAACATAACCATCAGCTTTCATGACGGCAGCAGAAAGTACCAATAAGCTAACATTAAAATCACGTTGTTTAGTTGTTCCTCCTATGTAATCATCTGTATTTGAAGAATTTCCAAAAACTGAACCTATAGCGAATCCAATAATAGCACCAAGAGGACCTCCAAAAGCCCAACCTATACCACCGCCAATCCATTTGCCATAATTTCTTTTTCGGCGAGGTGGTTCATTATTAGACGTATTATTTAATGTTGATGTTTTTTGTGTTTTATTAAGATTTCTAAATAAGAAATAAAAGATAAAAATTATCGCAATTATAGGTATCAAGTATGACATTTCGCTATTTTTTTTAACAATTTTAATTAAACAATTTCTCACAAAAAATGTTCCAAAGAAAAAGAAAAAAAGTAGATATTTTTTAATATAAAAACTTTCATTAGAAAAAATAAATACTTAACTTTGCAGACTCTTATCATACATAGTTTTGTATTCGAATACAATTAAAAACATTATAAATTTTAACACAATGGGAAAGACAAAGTATGTTTATTCTTTTGGCAATCGTACAGCTGAAGGAAACTCTACAATGAAAAACTTATTAGGTGGAAAGGGTGCTAACTTAGCAGAAATGTGTCACTTAGGTTTACCTGTTCCAGCTGGTATAACAATTACAACAGAATGTTGTACAGCTTATTATGCTAACAACTGCCAATTACCAGAAGGACTTATGGAAGAAGTCGCTGAAGGTATTAAAAATATGGAAAACATAATGGGCATGAAATATGGTGATGCTGAAAATCCTTTATTAGTATCATGCCGTTCAGGTGCTCGTCAATCAATGCCAGGTATGATGGATACAGTTTTGAACATCGGTCTTTGTTCAAAAACTATCCCTGGTTTAATCAAGAAAACTAACAATCCAAGATTCGTTTATGACTCATAT
>JAZUBS010000005.1:0-98086 GCA_045638605.1 Candidatus Gastranaerophilaceae bacterium | reverse complement strand
AATTTTTTAAAAAGTCTATTAAAATTAAAAAACTATGATAAATAATGAAAATTCAAAAAAGAAAAATAAAAAGAGAAAAATGTCTAATTTAGGCATAAAAAACATGGGAATTAATATTGATAAAAATGAATATTATGAGATAATTCTCTCCAATTCAAACCATCCGGATAGATATTTAAATAAAGAAAGAGGCAACTAAAATTATTGATTACATACTTTTAATTACTGCTGTTTTATTATTAATAGCGCTTTTATTCAGTAAACTTGGTGGTAAGTTTGGAATTCCGTCTTTATTGCTTTTTATTTTAGTTGGAATTTTAGCTGGTTCTGATGGGTTAGGTGGAATATATTTTGATGATTTTAAGATAGCACAATTTGTTGGAATTATAGCTTTAGCCTTCATCCTTTTTATGGGTGGCTTAAGTGTAAAACCAAGTCAAATAAAGCCAGTTTTTGCAAAAGGCTTATCACTTTCAACTGCTGGCGTATTTATAACTGCAGTGATTACAGGGCTTTTAAGCTATTATTTTTTAAATTTTTCAATTTTAGAATGCATGCTTTTGGGTGGAATTATTTCCTCTACTGATGCTGCTGCTGTTTTTAGCGTATTACGTTCAAAAAATATTAGTTTAAAAAACAATTTAAAACCTCTGTTAGAGTTTGAAAGCGGTAGCAACGATCCGATGGCTGTTTTCTTAACAATTGGGACAATTGCTCTTATTACAGGAGAATTAAATTCGGTATTTTCACTTTTTGGAATGTTTTTTCAACAAATGCTTTTGGGAGTGATTTGTGGTTACTTGATGGCTAAATTTACGGTTTTTGTAATAAACAAAATCCAACTAGAATACGACGGTTTATACATTGTAATAACCTTATCTACCGTGCTTTTAGGTTATTCTTTAACTTCTTTGATTGGTGGAAATGGTTTTATGTGTATTTATGTTTGTGGTCTAACGATGGCAACTTGTAATTTTATTCATAAAAATACATTAATTAAGTTCCACGATGGAATAGCTTGGATTATGCAAATTGTTATGTTCCTTGTATTGGGGCTATTGGTCTTTGTTAAAGAGGTCGCAGCCGTGACTGTTTCTGGGTTAATAGTTGCGTTGATTTTAATATTTATTGCTCGTCCATTAGCGGTATTTATAGGAATGGCACCATTTAAGGATGTGAACATAAGAGAAAAATTGCTTATTTCTTGGGTTGGTTTAAGAGGGGCTGCTCCAATTGTGTTAGCAACTTTCCCATTAAGTAGTGGAATTGCACATTCTCATGAAATATTTAATATTGTGTTTTTTGTTGTAATTGTGTCTGTAGTTATTCAAGGTACGACCATTCCCGCTGCTGCAAAACTCTTAGGTGCAGATGCTCCAGCTGATATGAAATATAATTCTTTGCTTGAGTATGATTCAGCTGATACGAATAATAAAATGGTTGAAATTATTGTACCGGATAACTCAAATATAGTTGGACAAAAACTTTTAGAAATTGGGTTTCCTGCAAAATGTTTAGTCGCAATGATATACAGGGGAGAAGATTATCTTATTCCATCAGGGCAAACAAAAATTGAGGCATCTGACGTTTTGTTTGTTTTAATGGATAAAAATTCAGAAGAAAAAATTAAAGAAAAAATTAAAGAAAGAAAACATGATAATAATTAATCTTTTTTCTTCTTTTTTTCTTTTAAATAATATCCCAATGTACCAACACCAGTAGCAATTATACCTAATATTATACCTGTTGATGGTATTGTTTTAGGTTGTTTTGTAGTATTTTTTAGTATTTTATTAAGGGGGGCTGTTTTTTCTTCTGTGATTTTAGTAATATTTTGAGTTTTTTCTAATAAAATATTTCTAAATTTAATAATTTTAGAATATATTTCCGGTTCAGATTTATTAAGGTCTTGAAGTCTAAAGACTCGCTCTAGCGCGTCCATATAATTAAAACCATGACCTGTTTCAACTGCATCAAAATAGTGCTTTTCAAAGTTTGCTGGGATTTTTAATGCATAATTTTCAGGTGTGTTTTTAATTTGCGAATCAAAACGTCTTTCTTCTCCAAAAACATCAATATAAAAATATTGATTATTTTTTGCGCTAACAATTTCTGCAAATTTTGCTTTAATAAATTCGATTGGATTTTCTAAAATAGATTTATCTGTTTTAAATAGGGAAGAAAGATAATCAACTTGTGCTGGTTTATATATTTCACCATTTGTAATATCAGGGATTGAATATGCAATTTGTCTTAAGGGTTGAGGGTCATGGTTTCCAGCCCCTAAGATGAAGTTTGGTTTATTGTCGTTTAAGTATAAATAATGTTGATTATGTCCCCAAAAATGGCTCATATAAGTTGTGCCAAGAGCTTTTGTTCTATCCATTAAAGGTGCGCGCCATCTTTGTCCATTTGGAGTGTCTTCAACCATTTGAAAAGTATTTGCATCTGCATCAAATTCGTGAATAAGGTTTTTTACATCAAAATTTTCACCCTTTATTTCTTTTACATATTTTTCTATTCTTTCTAAAATTCTAGAATTAAAGTTAGTATTTTTTGAATAAGGAATACCTTTTATATGTTCTTCTGGGTGTAATTTTGGGTTTACGTATGCCCAAGAAACATCAAAACGTATAGAGTCATATCGTTTTGCAAAAAGTTGAACTTTTCTTTTTAGTAAATTTTCAGCAGCTCCCCCAGTCTTATCTATTGTTTCATAATCAAGAGCCGGTAAGCCCCAGCCAACAGAATAATCAAAATTAAATGCTGACTGGTATGCCCATCTTTCATCATCAGAAAAACTTATTAAACAATCCCCGATTAATTTTAATCCGCGCTCATTTAGTTTTTCTCTAGCATAAGCTAAATGGCTATCAGCTAAAAACTGCTTAAAATAATAAAAATGTATTTGGTCTTTATATTTTGCTGTTAAAAAGTTTATTCTATCTAGTGTGCTTCCTTTTTTGTCAATAAGTATATCTTTATCAGTTTTTGCCCATTCTCTCCAGTTTTTTCCCTTATATTCTTCAGTTAAAGCTAAGTGCAATCCTTTGGGTTCTAGCCAATCTCTATTTTCGTTTATATATTGGGCAAATTTTGTTCTTAAATTGCCTATATCTTCTCCTTTTTTGAATTTAAAAAAAGCTTTTTTTAGTGCATTATCAAAAGAACTATCTTTATTAACAACATTTTGGAAATTAACAATAGTTTCCTTGTTTGGTTTAGTGTTTGAAGTAACAACATTATCAATATCTGACTTTGTTAATAATGAAGAATATTGAGGAGTAGTTAGAAGCTCTAGGTTAATTTGATGTGGGCTTAAAGAAAAGGCGGAAGAATTATATGCACAGAAAAATTTTCCATCCTGATAAGGAGAAACCTCTCCAAGTGGCAAAACTTCTATTTCTTTAATTCCAAGATAATCTTTCATAAAATCAAAAAATTGTAAAGATTTTTTAGAAGAAAGATTAGCGACCCCTGTATTTTTATCCGCATCTTGAGGTAAACAAGCATCATGAACGATAAAAATTGAGCGCCCATCATTTCCTACTTTTTTCTTGGCGTGTTCTAGTGTTTTTTTATATTCATTCATTTCGTCCTGAGTTAAAGCTCGACCAAATGAAGGACTACGTTTGCCTAAGTTTTTATTTGAAAGACCTACAACCTCGATTTTCATAATTACCTGAGATTTATAACTCGATACAGAAATTATACTTTATATATAAATATAAAAAGAGGACAAATTCAAGATATGTCCTCTTTTTTATAATTTAATTTTTAAGAATTATTCAGCAACTTCTTCAGTTGAGTCAACTGTTTCTGTGATTTCTTCTTTTAAAACTTCAGAAGCTACAACTACGATAGGTAATTCAGTTTTAACTTTTGAAGTCAATTTAACTGTCATATTATATTCACCAACTTTGTTGATTGGTTTGTCTAAAGTTAACGCTTTTTTGTCAACTTCCATACCTAATTTAGCTGTAAGTTCTTCAGCTAATTTTTTAGTAGTAATTGTACCGAATAATTTTCCGCTTTCACCAGCTCTAGCTGCTAATTCTAATTTAACTAAAGCTTGGATTTTTTCAGTTAATGCAACTGCTTCTTGGTGCATTTTTTCTTGTTTTGCTTTAATTCTTTCAATATTTTTTTCGCGGTTTTCTAAAGCGCCTTTTGTAGCAACTTCAGCTAAATTTTGAGGAATAAGAAGGTTTCTAGCATAACCGTCTTTAACGTTTACAACATCGCCTGCTTCACCCAAATTTTGAACATCTTTTTTAAGAATAACTTGCATTTTTATCTCCTTAATTTATTATTTTCATACATCGTTATTCTATGAAATCACAAAATAATACATCATGCAAGTTGAATATTAAGAAATTTAAGGTATTATAGAAGAATGAGAAAGAGAAATAAAAATATATCGGTTTTTGGAGAATTAAGTGCAGTAGTAAGTGTATATTTTGCAATGTCGTATGTACTTATAATAATACCAAATGTTTTGTCAGGTGTTGGCATTCCATACAACGCAGCATTTCTTGCTGTTTGTTTAGCTAGTGCTTTTGGGTGTTTTATGTGCGCGGCTTTTGCTAAAAAACCTTTTGTTTTTGCGCCATATATTGGTGAGAATTCATTTCTTGCTTTTTCTGCTGTTATGATTATGGGATATTCCTACAAAGAGGCATTAGGCTGCGCGTTTTGGGCGGCTGTGGCTATTCTTATTCTTGCATTATCTGACATTAAAAAATATTTAATTGATAATATTCCTAATTGTATTAGAGCAGCATTACCGATATCAATAGGACTATTTTTAACAATTCTGGGTTTATTGGAAATGGGAATTGTTGAAATATCTTCAAGAAGTTTAATGTTAAAACTTGGAACGCTAAATTCTTTGCCTGTTATGATGGGCGGATTATGTTTACTTATTATAATAATATTGAGGGCATTAAATGTAAGAATGAATGTTTTGTTTGGAATTGCTATAACTTTGTTAATAGCTGCTTTTAATGGGTTAATTTCCATGCCTGTTTTTTCTATGCCTCAATTTTCTAATATTTTCTTAGATTTAGATATGAAAGGAACTTTTAATCTAAGTCATTTGACATTAATAATAACTTTTTTTGTATTTTTATTAAATGATATGACGGGCACTGCTGTATCTGCTCTAAGTAAAACTAGTGAAAAAGATGCAACAGATTATCAAGGAACAATGCTAGCAACAGCAATATCTTCTTGCGTTGCACCTGTTTTGGGTTGTGTTTCTTCTGGTGTTTATCCGGAAAGCGTTCTTGCGTTAGAAAGTGGGGCAAAGACAAGATTTGTACCAGTAACTTTAGGTATATTGTTTTTATTATCTGTGTTTTTAATACCATTTTTATCTGTTATCCCTAATTATATTTGCGCATCGGTGTTGGTTTATATTGGGATTTTGTTAACAAGTGAAATAGATAATAAAGGCTTTAGTGTTGAAGAATTTACAGAGTTTGTTCCTGCATTTTTAATGGTTGTTCTTACTTGTTTTACAGTAAACCTCGCGGTTGGGATTTGTACTGCTTTTATAGTTTACACGGCTTTAAAACTTTGTACAGGAAAACTTTCAGATATAAATGTGCCAATAGCAATATTCACAGCTTTATCACTTTGTTTCTTTATGTTTTATCCATATTAATCTTTGATATAAAGTCTTTCGTCGGCTAAGAGTTTATCTAAATTAAGAACGCTAATTACATTATTGTCAATGTATAGTTCACTCATAACATATTTTGTTTCAAATTTGCTATCAAGTTTGTTTACAACTTGGCTTGAGGTAACGGTTACTATATCAATGATTTTGTCTACCAATAATGCTAATTTGAATTCTTTTAAATCCAATACGATTAACATGCTTCCTTCTTTAATAGTTTTAGACGAGTCAATTCCTAAAAACTTTTTAAAGTTAACAATAGAAATGAAATCACCTCTTAAGTTAAATATTCCTTCGATATAATCATATTTTGCAGGAAGACTAACTGCTGAAATTGTTTTATATTTAACAATTTCTTTTATTTGTTTAATTGGCAGGGAATATAAATTTTGATTTAAATCAAAAATAATATATTGTTCTTGATCAAAGTATACTTTACTGATATTTGTATTAAATTTTTTTGTTAATTCATTTTGTCGATGTTCTAAAACTATTTCAGTTGTCGAAGTTAGTGGTAATAGTGTTGTTACATCAATATCATTTGTTTCAAATTGAGTTTTTTGTATTACGTTTTGAACAGAATCTAAATCAATTACAGATACAAATAAATCATTAAATTTGTACATATATTGTATAAGATTATTTTCACTTTGATAAGGTAAATGTTTTATATTTTCGGTTTTAACTACACTAACATCTACAACGTTATCTGTAATAATTCCAAAAAAAGATTCTTCTGTGCGGACTATAATTACATGAGACTCAATAGTGTATGAATGAGGTTTGTGAGTTAGAATACTACATAGGTCTACAACTCGCATAGAAATATTATTGTAGGTCATTATTCCTAGTACATGTTTAGGCATTTTTTGAGGAACGCTTATTTTAGGAATTTTAATAATTTCTATTACATTGGAAACATTAAGAGCATATGGTTTTTCATCCAAGGAAAAAATAAGACAATAATTTTCTTTTAAATTATCTTGATTTTTAATAATTAAATCATTCATTTTTGTCTATCCTTTTTTGGGGTTTTATATAATGTTTTTCTTTCGTCCATAAAGAGTATTTTTTTAATTATTATTATTGTATTTCAATAGAATACGCTATAATAGAATTATACAATATATTTGTAAAAAAATATGATTAAAAGAATAAATATAATATATTTGTAGGACAAAAGGTGGAAAATGAAGAATAATAAAATGAATTTAAATTTAGATCAAAAAATTAGAATTAAAAATGTATTACAAATTTGTCTTTTTGTAATGTTTTATATTTTTATGTACGTAAGTCCACATTTTAAAATAGTGTCTGATGCAGGTGCAGCGTTGTTTATTCTTATGATTTTTATATTTCTTACGTGTTCTGTGTTGTCCGAAAATTGGATTTTAAATTCCTTAAAACATAATATAAAAAATGATATTACTGGGGTTAAGGACTCGATAAAGTCAGTTATTGATGAAACAAAAAATCAAAAAGTCGTGCTAGAAAAGCAAAATGATATAACAAGCCAACTTAGAGTTCTTATTGATAAATTAAAATATGTTTCAGAATTAAATAAAAATGAGACACAGTCTGTTTTTGATAAGACAAGAGAATCTTTAGAATATTCAAATAAAGAACAAGAGGCTGCGCAGAAAAACATTGAAAAAATGTTGATGTTGAAGCAAAAAATTCAAATTATTGCAGAATTAATTTTGGAATTGTCTGAGCAAATTCAACAAATAGGTTCAACAATTGGTGTAGTTGAAGATATTGCAGAACAAACAAACATGTTGGCGCTAAACGCTGCAGTAGAAGCCGCTCGTGCAGGGGAGCATGGAAAAGGTTTTGCTGTTGTTGCTGGTGAAATTAGAAAACTTGCGGACGAATCTAAACAAGCTACGGCAAAAATTTCAGTGCTTATTAATAATATTCATCAATCAACTAACTCTACTGTTATGGCAACAGAGGAGGGAACAAAAGAGATTGAATCTGGTGTTAAGTTAGCTCATCATATTGATAAAAATATTAATTCTTTAATTAATGTAATAAATGAAATTTCTTTGACGCAAGAAAATCTTATTAATTCGATAAATACTCAAGCAGGATATACTTTAAATTCAGAGGAGCTTTTGAGTACATTAATAGAGTCTATTAAAAATTCAATCGCCAAGTCTGAGGATAATATTGAATTAATGTATTTGCTTTCTTCATTATCGGATTCTGTTAAATCCAGAATTATAGACTAGAAAGGAATTTTATGGAATTTTCACAAGAAGAATTTGATGAAATTCTAAATATTTTTAGTCAAGAAAGTGATGAAATTATTCATAAATTGAATAATAATATTCTTGCTTTAGAAAAAAATCCAACTAATAAAGATATAATTATTGAGCTTTTTAGAGATGCACACAGCCTTAAAGGCGCAGCTAGAATGATTGGATTTAATGATATTCAATCTATAGCTCATAAAATAGAAGATATTCTTGGGCAAGCACGAGATGAAAAACTCTCTATAAATGCAGAAATTACGGATATAATTTATAAAGCTATAGACTTTATAAATATGAGTATTAGTCTGTCTGTGAAGGCAAAAAAAGAAATAAAACTAAATGATTATTCTAAACATTTAAAGGCTCTTGTTAAAATTATTGAAGCAGAAACAGATAATGAGCAAGAAAAAATTGTTGATTTGCAATCTGATATTATAGTTGATGATGTTGCTTTTCAAGAGGAAGATGAAGTTTTAAAAGAAAAAGAAGATTTAAATTTTGTTTTGAGTGATTTGGATGAAAATTCTTTTGAAAATTTAAAAAAAATAGAGAAAGACGTAAGTACAATTAATGCAAATATAACGGAAACGCTTTATTTGTTAGAAAAAATAAAAGATAATTCAGATATGAACTCAATTCAAGCTCTTATTTTTTCAATTGATTCAGTTTTTTCTTTTTTTAAAAATTCAAACTTTGAAAACCTCAAAAATCTTTTATTAGATATTTTTATGAAATTAGAATTTGTTTCTAAAAATACAGGTATTCTTACAGAATTAGAATTAAAAGAAATAGATGAAAAATTTGAAATGGTTTTGTCCATTATTTCAGGATTGTTTAAGAGGGTTAATTTTGAAAGATTAGATTATAAAAAAATAGCTCATGATAAAATTCTTGAAAATGTAGAAGTTCAAAAAACAGTTAAAAAAGAAAAAGAATCTTATCCTACATTTTTTGGCAATGATTTAATTGAACAAATTTCAAATTTAGAAACTTCTCCTGATTTAGCAGATGTAATAATTGATGAAATAAAAAAACTAATAAATGTATACAAAGACACTCCTATAATAAGTATTTTTGAAAAAATTGTACAGATTTTAAATCAAATTAAATTGCAAAATATTCGTCCGGATGGTGAAACTTTAAATATTTTTAAACAAAGTATTCATTTAGTGGAAAAACTTATAAATGAAGATTTGTTGTCGGATAAAGAAGATATTGGACTTCTTTTACAAAGTTTAGATATTACAGAACAAATGATTGTTCTAAAAAAAGAGGAATATATAGTTAATAATCCAACAATACAAACAATTTCACTTCAAGCAGAAAATGATATTAAATCTATAAAGATAGAAAATCCAGAAGTTTTTAAAGTTTTTGAATCTACTGCCATCAAAACTCTTCGAGTTGATACGCACAAATTAGATAAATTAGTAAATCAAATTGGCGAAGTTATTATTTCTAAAATTAAAACAAAAAAACATATATTAGAACTAGAAGAAATAGGTGATAGGCTTATTGAGTTATATGAATTTGCATCAAAATCACAAAAATATATGAAATATTATGATAGAAAAATCGCTCAAGTTGAAAAAGATGGAGACTATAATCTATTTATGAATTTCAATAAACAGTTTTTGTCATATTGGAATGAAAATCAAAATAGATTAATGTCCGAGATAAAATCAGTGTTTGCTCTTCATAAGCATATGCAAGAAGATGACGCAAAACTTACCTTGGTTGTTAATAAGTTGGAACAAATGGTAAAAGACATTAGGCTTTTACCTTTGGCAACAATATTTCATATGATACCGCGCATGGTGAGAGATATAGCCAAAGAAAAAGGAAAAGAAATAAATTTATCGATTTCTGGTAGTGAAACAAACGCAGACAAAAAAATTATTGAAGAAATTAAAACCCCATTAATCCATATAATTAGAAACGCTATAGACCATGGAATAGAACTTCCAAATGAAAGAATAGCTGCGGGAAAAGACCCTGTTGGAAAAATTCATATTAACGCTAAACACAACGAAAATAAAATTATAATAGAAATTCAAGATGATGGACGTGGTGTAAATCTTGAAAAAATTCGACAAAAGGCAATTGCTAAAGGACTTTTAACTTTTGAAGAAATGAATTCTATGACAGATGAGCAAATAATGAATCTTATCTTTTGGCCAGGGTTTTCTACAGAAGAAGCTGTCACGGATATTTCTGGGCGTGGAGTTGGGCTTGATATTGTTCAAACAAAAATTACTCAATTAAATGGAATAGTAAAAATACATTCTATTATAGGAAGAGGAACAAAACTAATTATTGAATTGCCTGTTACTATGGCAACAATAAAATCTTTTATTGTGAAAATAAATTCTCAACATTTTGCGGTTCCTGTTTCTACAATTAAAGCCGTTATTAAAATTTCTAATGAAGACATCTACTTAAAAGATGGTAAGAATAATATTCTTTATCAAAAAACATCTGTTCCAATATTTAATCTAAGTAAGATTTTGGGTTTTGAAGCGAAAAATGAAAGTAAAGATAAAAAAACAATTTTACTCATAGAAGCAGAAAATAATATTATTGGCTTAGAAGTAGAAGAATTAATTGGAGATCAAGAAATATTAAATAAAGAACTTGCTCCGCCTTTATTTAAATTAAAAAATATTTCAGGAATTACAACGCTTGTTAATGGTGAAATTTGTTTGATAATAAACATTTCAGAAGTTTTAAAAACAATAATAGCAAACGATTATAAGTTGATTTCATCGACTAAAAATACATCCTCTGTAGTTAAAGATTATTTTGATGCAACATTATGTAATGTGTTGGTTGTTGATGATTTTATGACAACAAGAATAATGATAAAAAATATATTATCTGCTAAAGGATATAATGTAGATATTGCAAATGATGCGGTTGAAGGGCTTGAGAGAATTAATCACAAAAATTATGACATAATTATTTCTGATATTGAAATGCCTCATATGACAGGTTTTGAATTTGCTGAAAAAATAAAAAGTTATGATATGACTTCTATTATTCCTGTTATCCTTATTTCTTCTTTAAATTCAGATGAATACAAAAATAAAGCTAAACAATGCGGAACTGATATGTTTATAAGTAAGCATGATTTTAATCAAGAATATTTCTTACGTTCAGTTCAATATTTAATTAAAAAAAGAAAGAGAAATAGTAATGTTTAGTCCTTCTGTTGAACAATATATTGAAAAATATTATAGAGAGACATCTCACGCATATGAAGTTAAAAAGTTGTCTTTGATGTTGTTTGATGGGATAAATGAAAATTTAAAAAAAATACCAGCAAAAACAAGAAAGTTTTTAGAAGTAGCTGCGCTGCTCCATGATATAGGATACAATATTGATGCTAAAAACCATAATAAGCACTCTTTTGACATAATAAAAAAAGAAGGTATAAAAAATTTTGATGAAGAAGAAGTAACGATTATAGCCCTTGTTGCAAGATATCATAGAGCAAGTTTGCCAAATAAAACAAAACATAAAGTATACGCAGAGTTAAAGAAAAAAGAAAGAAAACTGGTGAAAAGATTGTCGTCTATATTAAGAATTTGTGATGGACTAGATAGAGCGCATATGCAGTTAATAAAAGAAATTAAAACTCAATATGATGAAGAAAATAATATTTTTACTATTCTTCTTACTTCAAATATTTCACAGAGAACTCCAGATATTTCTTCTGCGATAAAGAAAAAAGATTTATTTGAAAAAGTTTATAAAACACAGGTGGTCTTTAAGTTTTCATAATATTAAAGATTTATAAAGTTTTTCTCAAATAATTAAAAAATTTATATAATATAATTTAAACTAACATCAAAAAGGAGGAAAAATGAACACTTTTTGTCATAAAACATTATCAGGCAAAGAAATAACCACAGAAGATATTAAAAAAGCAATACAAGATGAAAATATAGCGTTTATAAAACTTCAGTTTGTAGATATAAATGGACAAGTTAAAAATGTAGCAATTCCATCTTGTCATATTGATAAAATTTTAGATAATGAAATTATGCTAGATGGCTCATCAATTAAGGGCTTTAGAAGTATTGAAACTTCTGATATGTTTTTATATCCGGACAAAAACACTTTTGTAATTCTTCCTTGGAAAGAAAATTCAGGTCATAAAATAGCAAGACTTATTTGTGATATATATAATCCTGATGGAACGCCTTTTGAGGGTTGTCCACGTTGTAATTTAAAAAGAATAATGCAAGAAGCTCAAAAATATGGTTATGAGATGAATGTTGGTCCAGAATGTGAATTCTTTTTGTTTGAAAAAGATGCAGAAGGGAATATTACAACAACAACACATGATAAAGCGGGCTACTATGATGTTGGTCCAGATGATTTTGCAGAAGATATTCGTGGAGAAATAGTTCTTACCCTACAAAAAATGGGTTTTGATATTGAAGCATCTCACCATGAAGGAGCAGATGGGCAAAATGAAATTGGTTTTAAATATGCTGATATTTTGACAACAGCTGATAATGTTGCAACATTTAGAGTTGTAGTTAAAGCCATAGCAGCGAAATACGGGCTTCATGCTACATTTATGCCAAAACCGATTTATGGAATAAACGGTTCAGGCATGCACTGTAACCTATCGTTATCTAAAAAAGGTAAAAATGCCTTTTATGATAAAAAAACAGATACCCAATTATCAAAAGAAGCTATTTATTCAATAGGTGGTTTGCTTAAACATGTAAAAGAAATTACAGCGGTTTGCAACCCAACAGTTAATAGTTATAAACGTTTAGTTCCAGGGTATGAAGCACCTGTATATTTAGCGTGGTCATTGGCAAATAGAAGTGCCCTGCTTAGAGTTCCTGCAAAACGAGGAAATGCAACAAGGGTAGAATTGCGTTCCCCTGATCCTTCTTGCAACCCATATTTAGCTTTTGCAACTATTTTAGAAGCTTGTTTAGTTGGATTAAGAAATCAGATTGAACCACCTGAAGCAGTTGATGCTAATATTTATCAGTTGTCTGAAAGAGAAAAGAAAAAACAAAAAATCGAGTCTCTTCCTGGTTCATTAGCAGAAGCTTTGGATTATATGGAAAAAAGTATGGTTGTTAAAGCAGCTTTGGGCGAACATATTTTCAATGAATTTTTACATGCAAAACGTCAAGAATGGGATTCTTTTAGAACTTTTGTTTCTAAGTGGGAGATTGATAAATATTTAGCAAGATATTAAACAATTATGAGTTATTTAAAAGAAATTGAAAATCTTACAAATCTAATCAAAGAAGATCCAACAAATTTTCAAGCTAGACGTGAGTTAACTATAGCGTTAATGGATAAAGGTTTTAATGAGGAAGCAATTAAGCAACTTTCTTATTTGATAACAATTTTTCCAGAAGATGCTAGATTGCATTATAATCTGGGTATAGCTTGGGATAAGCTTCATAATTTTAAGCAAGCTCAAAAAGCCTATGAAACCGCGCTTTCTTATGAGCCGGATGAACCTGATTTTCTTTATAATTTGGGTTATCTTTATTTAGAAATGGAGGAAAATGAAAAAGCAATTCATTATTTTATGAAAGTAATTGAAAAAGATAGCTTAGATGGTAATTGTTTTTTCAATCTTGGGGTTTGTTATCGAAATATAAAGGACTCTGTAAAGGCGATAGATTTCTTTTTAAAAGCATTGGAATTAAATGAAAAAGATATTTTAGCAAGCTTTTATCTTGCTTGTGAGTACCAAAAAATTGGAGAAGAACAAAAAGCCCAAATTCAATATGCTGAAGTTATAAAAAATTGTCCTGATTATAGTTGGGCGTATTTTAATCTTGCTTCTATGGCTTATAAAGAAAAAAATTATGAAAAAACTATTGAATATCTTGAAAAAACTTTAGAGTTAAACCCTAAAGATATAGATGCTTATAAAATCTACGCGCAAGTTTTAAATATACTTGGTGAAACTATAAAAGCAGAAGAAATTATACTAAAAGCGCTTAACTATAATCCATATTGTGGAGATTTATATTATTATCTAGCAAAACTTGCGCAAAAAAATAATGATATTGAAGAGTATATTGAACGGCTGCAACAAGCAATTGAAAATGAAGAAACGCTAAGTTTTCCAATAAAAGCGGTGAAAAATGAGCTTAAAAAAGTGCAAAAAGAGTAGTACGATTATTCAATAAATCTACGAGTCATAATTATTCTTCCTTTTTCATCGTATCCATTTGAACCTATCCAATGCGCAATAAGATTTCCTTTTGGAGAATAAATATACGCTTCTTTTTTAGAAACTCTTAAACCCATATTAACTAAATTTCCGTTGACATCATATTGATATGATTTATAGGGGTAATTTTCTGAGCTTCTTATATCTATGTATTCTAATATGCCTGAACTTGAATAATAATAAGCATGCAATTTGTCGTGTTTATAAACAACACCATATGTGCCAATAGAAAATAATGCCAAATCTCTATCTTTAAGCTCAACTTGACCGCATAATAAAGCTTTTAAGTTTTCTTCTCTGTTAAAATCTATTAAATGCGGTTTTATTAATAGAAAATTGATTTTGGGTTGTATGTTTTCTTGAACTTCGTTTCTTGCTTTTTCGACATTGTATTGTGCTTCACCAAACAAGACCATCTCCGCAAAAACTGATTGTGATGAGAAAATTAAAATTAAAATCAATAAAATTTTTTTCATACTTTTTTATTAATTAAAAAAATATATTTGTCATCTGGACACAAGACTGAACAAGAATTATATTTATAAAATTTAAACTTTATATACAATATTAAATTTTGCAACATTTTATAAAATTTAGGCAATTTTTGTAGAAAAAAATACTTTATATAAGAGGAAAGGGATACAAATTAAGAAGGAAGATTTAATGCTAGATTTCTGAAAAATGCATTAAGAAAAAAGGTTTATACTCTCTCTCTTAATATCCTCGTGTTTATTTAATGTTTGTTGGATTAAAATCAGCAAACATTTTTTTTATTTATATAAATATTTGGAGAAATAACAAAATTCTTTCTTGTTTTTTATGTTTTTTTGCAGTAAATTAGGGGTATATTAAAGGAATTAGTCACTTTTAAAGGAGAAAATTCATGACTGAAAGAAAATTAGTAGGAACTAACGAAATGTTCCAAAAAGCATTAGCAGGCGGATATGCTATCGGTGCTTACAACGTAAACAATATGGAAATTTTGCAAGCTATTGCAGAAGCAGCAGAAGAAACTCGCTCACCAATCATTTTGCAAGTTTCAGCTGGTGCTAGAAAATATGCTAACCAAACTTACTTAGTAAAATTAGTTGAAGCTGCTTTGGCTACAACTACTGTACCTATTGCTTTGCACTTAGATCACGGTGCTGATTTTGAAATTTGTAAAGCTTGTATCGATGGTGGTTTCTCATCAGTTATGATTGACGGTTCAAGATTTTCATTTGAAGAAAACGTAGCAGTAACTAAAAAAGTTGTTGAATATGCTCACCAAAGAGGCGTTTCAGTTGAAGCTGAGTTGGGTAAATTAGCTGGTGTTGAAGATGATGTTAAAGTTGATGCTAAAGATGCTAAATATACTAACGTTAAAGAAGCTGTTGAGTTTGTAAAACAAACAGGTTGTGACTCTTTGGCTATTGCTATTGGTACATCTCATGGTGCATACAAATTTGCTGGTGAAGCTAAATTAGACTTCGACAGATTAAAAGAAATTAAAGATGCGTTGAAAGAAGCAGGATTCGGCGATTTCCCAATCGTTCTTCACGGTTCTTCTTCTGTTCCACAAGATTTAGTTGAAAAATGCAACAAATACGGTGGAAAACTTCCAAACGCTCAAGGTGTTCCAGAAGATATGCTTAACTACGCTTCTAAAAACGGTGTAGCTAAAATCAACATCGATACAGACTTGAGATTGGCTATGACTTCTACAATCAGAGAATTCTTTGTAGAAAATCCTGACAAATTTGACCCACGTGAATACATGGGACCAGGAAGAACTGCTGTAAAAGAAATGGTTAAACATAAAATGATTAACGTTTTAGGTACAGCTGGTCATGCTGATGATAAATAGTTTTTAAACTAAATTTTGAAAACCGTCTTTGAAGTAACAAAGGCGGTTTTCTTTTTGGCAATTAAAATATTTATGTAATAATATTAATAAGAATTAACATAAAGGAAATTAACAATGATAGAAATGAAAGTTATGGGTATAGCACTTGATACAAGAACCGGCTCTCCTATTGTAGTTCTTCATGATTTGGACAATAGAAAAGCATTACCAATTTGGATAGGTTCAGCTGAAGCTAGTGCAATTATTAGAAAGATTGAAAACTTAAAAGTTCAACGACCCATGACTCATGATTTAATCATTGATGTTGTTGAAAAAACGGGTTATGAGATAGATAGAATTGAAATAAGTGATGTCGACGATGAGACTTATTTTGCAACTATTTATTTAAAAAATGATAAAGGTGAAGAAAAAGAAATTGATTCTCGCCCATCTGATGCTATAGCTGTTGCTATTCGAGTAGATGCGCCTATATATGTTTCTCCTTCTGTTCTTGCCGAAGGTGCTATTTCAAGCGATTTACAAAAAGATCAAGAAGAAGCAGAAGAATTTAAAAACTTTATTCAAAGTATAAAACCTTCTGACTTTGAAAGAATACTTAAAGACAACGATAAATTTAATCACTAAATTATTTATTTAGATTTAGTTTAACTTCTCTTCCAAAAAGTCCTTCTAGGGTTTTTGGCTGTCTTGAGAAGTTTAGATGAATAGAACTTTCGATAGTCGAAGTGGTGTTAACTTTTAAATTATCATTGTTTGGTAGGGTTTGTATTTTTTTAATTGTTGTTGTCTCTTGTTTTTTTAAGGTTGGTTCTTGAGTTTTAGGTTTAGATAAACCTAATGATTTTAGACCTATAATAGTTTTTGTTTCGTCGTGTAAAAATTTTTTAAACATTTTTGCCTTCCACTAACCTCTTGACCAAATTATTTGGCATGGGTTAAATTTTATTATATAATTATATTAACATCTTAATGATAATTTTCAAAAAATCAACATAGGAAAGGATGATATTATGTCAGAAAAAGTTACAAAAGAAATGAGTATTATTGAAATCGTACAAAAATATCCTGAAGCTTTGCCTGTTTTTGCAAAATATGGTTTAGGTTGTATTGGTTGTGCTGCTGCAAGATTTGAAAATCTTGAAGCAGGTGCAAAAGTTCATGGTGTTGATCCAGAACAGATGGTTGCAGAAATTAATGAATTAATTCAGTAATTTTGTATATGTATTTAGCAGGCATGTAACAAAAACATGCCTGTTTTTTTAATTCTTGTTAAAGACAGAAAAAAGATGTAAAATAATTCTACAAAACATATTTTTTAAGAGGAGTTTTTTATGAAAATTTGGATTGAAGATATCAAAGATTATGAAGGACAAGAAATCACTTTAAAAGCGTGGCTTTATAATAAACGCTCAAGTGGAAAATTGCATTTCTTGCAATTAAGAGATGGAACAGCTGAAATTCAAGCAGTTGTTTTTAAGGGGAATGTTTCTGATGAAGTTTTTGCATTAGCGGACAAAATTTCTCAAGAATCAACAATTGAAGTTGTTGGGACTGTTAAGAAGCATGAGCGTTCAAAAATTGGTTATGAAATTGACGTAAAAGACGTTAAGGTGATTTTTGATAGTGTAGATTATCCCATTACTCCAAAAGAACATGGAAACCATTTCTTAATGGAGCATAGACATTTGTGGTTGAGATCTTTGAGACAAAAAGCTATTTTAACTGTTCGTCATAGAATTATTAAATCAATTCGTGATTTCTTTGATAACAAAAAATTCCACCTTGTAGATGCTCCTATTTTTACACCTAATGCATGTGAAGGCACTACAAACTTATTTGAAACAACATATTTTGATGAAAAAGCTTATTTAACTCAAAGTGGACAGCTTTATATGGAAGCAGCTGCAATGGCTTTGGGTAAGGTTTATTGTTTTGGTCCAACATTTAGAGCAGAAAAATCTAAGACCCGTAGACACTTAACAGAATTTTGGATGGTAGAGCCTGAAGTTGCATTCTTTAATCTTCAAGATGATATGGATTTAGCAGAAGAAATGGTTGAATATATCGTTCAAGAGGTTGTTAAAAATTGCAGAAATGAACTTGAATTCTTGGAAAGAGATATTGCTAAATTGGAAAATATTAAACGACCATTCCCTAGAATTTCTTATGATGAAGCAATTGAAATTCTTCATAAAAAAGGAAATGACACTCCTTGGGGTGAAGATTTTGGAGGAGATGAAGAAACTCTTATTTCAGAAGAATTTGACAGACCTGTTATGATTCATAGATACCCAAGAGATGTAAAAGCTTTTTATATGAAACAAGACCCTGAAAATCCAAAATTAGCTCTTTGTGTGGATATGATTGCGCCAGAAGGATATGGTGAAATTATTGGTGGCGGACAACGTGAAGAAGATATTTCTA
Source organism: Candidatus Gastranaerophilaceae bacterium (assembly GCA_045638605.1). GTDB lineage: Bacteria > Cyanobacteriota > Vampirovibrionia > Gastranaerophilales > Gastranaerophilaceae > RGIG2134. The sequence goes on along the minus strand of JAZUBS010000005.1, from coordinate 79,649 downwards.
AATTGCGCGAAAAAATGATTGAGCAAGGCTTAGAAGAAAGCGTATTTGATTGGTATATGGATTTAAGAAAATATGGTTCATGCGAACACGCTGGTTTTGGCTTGGGAATAGAAAGAACCGTTTCTTGGATTTGTGGGCTTCATCATGTTCGTGAAACTATCCCATTCCCAAGGCTTATGGATAGAATTAAGCCATAATTTAATAAAATATTATAAAAGCAGGATTTATCAAAATCCTGCTTTTATAATAGGTTTTATCAATATAATATTATTTTTTATACAAATTTGGTGGGCACACGATTTTTTAGTTTTTAATTAAAACACAACCTTTTTGCCGTTTTTGCCTACGATATTGGCAACTATGTGTTTTCTGACGTGTTAATTATTAATGTTTATTTCTGCCGTTAAATTATAATTTATACCTGATTAACAAATATTATGTGCTAGAAAATATGTTTAAAATGTATTAAAATAAATATTAAAATTATTATAAACAAAAGGATTATATTATGAGAAATATTTTACAAAAAATTTTATTAATCATTTTTGCTATCTTGTTTATGGGCAATATTAATGCTCATGCTTTTAATAATACTTTGAGTTTTGTTCATTTATCTGATTCTCATATTACTTTAACTAGAGAAGACACGTCTTTTAAAGCATTAAGTCAATCAAAACCGTTATTGTTAGATGCAATAAGTCAGATTAATGCAGAAAGAAATATTGATTTTGTTTTACAAACAGGCGATACAATTGATAGAGCAAATGAAGCAGATGTTATGTTGTATATGAGCATGATGAATTCTTTGCGATATCCTTGGTATGTTGCTTTTGGTAACCATGATTTTTCTTTTCCAAATAGTGGAAAACTTACAAAAGATTACTATGTAAAACTTTTAAATTCACATAATAAATATTTTAATTTTGATAATACATATTATTCTTTTAAACCCAAAAGAGGGTTTAAGGTTATAGTTTTAGATGCTGTTGATAATTCTAAAATAACAGGAAATGGTATTTTTCCAAAAGAACAATTAGAGTGGTTAGATAAAGAAATGAAATCTGCTAAAAAAGATACAGTCTTGATATTTTTGCATCATCCAATTATTGAGCCTTACCCATCCTCTCATCATAAAATTTTAAATACAGATGAATTTTACGCGGTTATTGATAAATATAAAAACCCAATAGGTATTTTTACAGGTCATTATCATGCAACCAAGATAACTAAAGAAAGGAATATTGTTCATGTTTCAACACCAGCATTAGTTACCTATCCGAATGCTTTTCGTTTAATTTCTATTACAAATTATAGAAATCAAACTATATTTGACTTTTATTTTAAAACCACTAATTTAAAAGATGTACAACAAAAAATGAAAATGAAAAATCTCATTTCAACAATTTGCGCAGGTACTGAAAAAGACCAAAAAACATCGATAATTATAGACAAATAGACTAAAATAAAGTAGGATATTAATAAGAATAGACAAAGGTTTGAAAATATGAAAAAATCAGAAGGAAAGTTTTTTGTAAAATTTAGAGGAGTAAGGGGAAGTTTTCCCACACCGACTAGAGAAAATATTGAAATTGGTGGGAATACAGCATGCGTTGAGATAAATGTAAATAATCATTTAATTATTCTTGATGCAGGTACAGGAATTATTTCCTTGGGTGAAGATTTATTATTAGAGCATATTTCTTCCAGTGAAAATTCTTTTGAAAGAACACCGATTAATGCGACTTTGTTATTAAGCCATATTCACCAAGACCATATTCAAGGTTTTCCATTTTTTAAGCCAGCACATATTCCTTCCACAACTTTAAATGTTTTTGCTTATTCTGATTTTGATGAGGGGTTAGATGAAATATTATCGGATTTGCTTTTTAGTAAATCTTTTCCACTTGATTTGGGCGATATTGCGGCAAATTTAAGTATTACAAATATTTCTGGAAATGATGAAGTGATAGTTTTATCTCCAGATTATGTTCAACCTGTTATTAAAAAGGTTTCTACTAAAGAAGATTTTATTCCAAATGGAGAGGAAGTAATAATTAGTTGTTATAAATCCTATGCGCATCCACAAAATGGTGTAATGGCATATAAAATAGCTTATAAAGATAAGTCCGTTGTTTACTCTACGGATAGAGAAGGTTATATCGGTGGGGACAAGAAATTATCAAGATTTGCAAGAAATTGTAATTTATTAATACATGATGCGCAATATACGCAAGAAGATTATTCTTCAACAATTTCGCCAAAACAAGGTTTTGGGCATTCAACTTTTGATATGGCGATTGATGTGCAAAAACAATCTCATGCTAAATCTTTGGCATTTTTCCATCTTGAACCATCTTATTCTGATGAAAAAGTTAAAGCTTTAGAAATGGAATATCAGTTAAAAGAGCCTAATTGCTTTGTTGCAAAAGAGGGGCTTGAAGTTGAAATTATGTAAGTTTTTTCTTGTATTGTTTTTGATTTTTATAAGTCATAAACCTTGTTATAGTGAGATTTATGTGATTGACGCTGTTAAAAATTCAATATTGCATAATAATTTGGGCATGAATTATTTTAATGAAGGTTATTATTATGGTGCTATTCAAGAATTTAAAATTGCAATTTCTTTAAATTCAAATACTCAAGCCAGTGCAAATTATTTTGATAATCTTGGAAGAACATATCTAACAATAGGTTATCCAGAGCTTTCCGAAGATTGTTTTTTAAACGCTATAAAATTAAATCCCATGAATTTAAGTTATCGCCAACATTTAGCAAATGCTTATAGAAGAATGGGGAAAGATGTTTTAAATGCGAAATTAGATTATTATTTAAAAAGCACAAATCCCCTTGATGCGGTGATGGTTGGTCTTTTATACCTTGAAAAAGGAGATTTTGAAGCAGGAATAATTAAACTTGATGAATTTCATATAATGAACCCTAATTTGATTTTATCTGAAGGTGTAAAAACTTTTTTGAAAACACAACGAGAAGAAAAATTTGAAGATTTATAATTTAAAAATATTGTATTGTTAAATTATGTGTACTAAAAAATATAATATTTACATGTTTTTTAAAGGCTTATAAATAAAGAGTATTAGCCTAGTTGCTTATTGTTTTATTGAGTAAATTATGTATTGTTATGAAAAATTTTTTATATTATACTAGCAAATGTAAAAATGTTTGGTTTTTACCTAAGTAACACAGAAATGAAAGTTACAAAAATGAGCGTACAACTAGAATTAAATTCTAATATATCAAAAGCCCATCGTCTAAGGTCAGAAATAAAGCCTTCACTTACAAGTTTCATGGGTAAAAAAGATGATTTCATGCATAGCTATGAGCATGATGTATTTAAAAAAGATAATATAAACACGACTGATGGATTTGATACTGCAGGTCGTGTTTCTTTTTCTGGAGCCCCAACAAAAACGGTGGAAACATTTGCCGAAAAATTTGTAAAACACCCTTGGTTTGAAAAATTTTGTAAAATGGCGGATGAAAATTCGGCAGTAACAGAGGCGGTTGGTGCTTTATTTATTACGTGCTTTATGAGGCCAGCTGCAATTATGGCAATGCCTCAAAAAGATGTTGATAAAAATAGAAAAGCTGCATCTCATTCTATTGCTTCAGGTATTACCGGTTTGGTTTTTGCTAAAATTGCTTATGAGCCATTTTCAGCAGCGATGAAAAAAATAAAAGCGGATTTAAAAGATAATGGTGGTAAAAAATATCTTCAAGAAAAAGCGCAAGCTTTTTTAAATGAAGGTAAGGAATTGTTAACGAAAAGTAGTGATGATACTAAAAATTATAAAATCTTTAATCAGTTTGTAACATATGGACCAAAAGTTTTAACAGCATCAATATTGGCTGCATTTACTGTTGGAACAATGCCTTATATTGATAAATATATTATTGATAAATATATACTTAAAAATAAACCAAAACCAAATGATAAACCAGTATTTACAACATATGATCACTTTAAGTATGTGACATTTAGAAGTACTCCCGAGCAAAATGCTGTGTTTCAAAACTTTAAAGGAGGGTTGAAATAATGGTAGTAGCAGTAACTTCTAAATTAGTAAATACTAATATTCCAAAAACATTGCCAAGAAAGGCTTCTTCTGTAGTTTTGAATAACCCAACAACGGCAAATATGTGTGGACAAACAGCTCCATCTTTGGTTCCTAACTTTATTAAAAAAGGGTATGATAGCTTTATAGAAGTTATAGCTAAGGGTGTAGGAAAGTTTGCTCAAGCGGAATGGGTTCAAAAAACAACAAGATATTGTGTTGAAAAAAATGTGAATACAACCGCTCACTTAGCAGCAGCTTGTGCAAATATTTTAAACGGATTTTATATGTATAATGTTTCTCGTTCTAAAAAAATAGAAGAAGAACAAAAAGGTCCTTTGATGTTGAACATGTTTATTGGAACGTTGTTCTCAACTGCGGGCGGGTATTTAGTTGATGGTGCAATCAATAAAAAACTTAAACCTTTTGATGATTTTATAGAAAAACATTATCCTAAAAACGCAGATAATATAAAAAATGGTTTTAGAATTGCAAAAGGATTGATGGTATTCCAACTTCTTTACAGATTTGTAAGCCCTGTTATTGCAACACCGATTGCAAACCATATTTCTAATAAAGTTAGAGAGAAAAAAGAAGGTGACAAAGGAAACTTAACAGTTTAAAAGCAGCTTATTATTTAGGAATGTAGTGCTAAATGAAAATGCCGGTCTAGATTAAAAGACCGGCTTTATTTTGGTTTATCTATTTTATTTTTTAGTTTTTATATTCTTTTTCAAAACCGAATAATGAGCTTATTGATTCATCGTCATGAATTCTTGAAATAGCTTCACCTAGTAAAGGCGCAATACTTAATTGAACAATCTTTTCCGGCAATGTTTTTTGGTTTAGCGGAATTGAGTTTGAAACAACAACAGCTTTAATTGGGGCTTCTTCTAATCTTTGTAACGCTGGACCGGAGAATACAGCATGGGCTGCACAAACATAAATATCTTTTGCGCCTTCTTTTTTTAGAAGTTTCGCTGCTTCTGTAATTGTTCCTGCTGTGTCAATCAAGTCGTCAAACATAACAACATGTTTATCTTTCACGTCTCCTATAACATGATTTGCTATAGCTTCATTGTGTCTGTCTCTTCTCTTATCAATAATAGCCATAGGGCAAGATAATTCTTTTGCAAAGTAACGAATTCTTGGAACCCCGCCTGTATCTGGGCTTACTGCAACAATTTCATCAGAAGGAATGTTTAGTTTTTTAATATAATCCACTAACACAGGAGTTGCAAAAATGTGGTCAACTAAGATATTAAAGAATCCTTGGATTTGACCTGTGTGTAAATCCATAGCTAAAACTCTATCAGCGCCTGCCGTGGTTAATAAGTCTGCAACTAATTTTGCTGTAATTGCTTCACGACCGGATGTTTTTCTGTCTTGTCTGGCATAGCCATAATAAGGAATAACTGCAGTAATAGTTTTAGCACTTGCGCGCTTAAATGCATCTATGATAATTAAAAGTTCCATTAAGTTTTCATTGACCGGATTACAAACCGGTTGAACTATAAATACATCATCGCCTCTTACGCTTTCTTGAATTTGAACATATATTTCTCCGTCGGCAAAGTTTTTAATAATCATCGGGCCAACGGTTGTTCCTAAATAATCAGCAATTTCTTGTGCTAATTTAGGATTTGAACGTCCTGAAAAAAGTTTAATATCATGAGTCGGATTAATTATTTTTTCAGGTTGTATTCTAGGCATTTCAAGTTGCATAATAATCTTCCCTTCCTTTTTATTTTTTCACCCAGTTTTGTAATACTTTAAGCGCGGCTCTTGTAAGTCCGAGCGCATTTTTATCTAAATTTTTGGTTAAAACGCTGCCTGCTGCAAGGTTTGAGTTTTCTTCCATTACAACCGGCGCTACAAGTACTGAATTGGAGCCTGTATTCGCGCCATCTTTTATAATGGTTTTGCTTTTTATTTTAGTTATCGGATTATAATTTGCGGTAATTGTTCCGGCTCCAATGTTACAACCCGAGCCGATTTCACTGTCTCCGACATAACTTAAATGACAAACGTTTGTATGTGAATTGATTTTGGATTTTTTAAGTTCTACAAAATTTCCGATTTTTACAAAATCAGCAACTTCAACATCACCTCTTATATGAGCAAAAGGTCCGATTTTACAGTTTTTCCCTATTTTGTTTTTACCTGTAATATAAACATTAGGTAAAATCACTGTATCTGCGCCGATTTGTGTTTCCGGAGAAATCCATGTTGTTTGTGGGTCAATAATTTCAACGCCGTTGTCTAAATGTTTTTGTACTGTTTCCTCGTTTAAAATTCTTGTTGCTTGTGCAAGATGTGTTTTAGAGTTGATACCAAAAATTTCCCAATTATTTTCCAGAATAAATGACGAAGTTTTTAACCCCTTTTCTACAGCCCATTTAACCATATCGGTAATATAATATTCACCTTGGGCATTGTTATTTTTTAATTCTTTAAACGCAGGAGAAATTTTTTGCCAATCAACACAATAAATACCTGCATTAATTTCTTTTATAGCTTTTTGTTCAGCTGTTGCGTCTTTTTCTTCGACAATTGCATGTAAGCCTTTATCGTTTCTAACAATTCTTCCGTAGTTTGTTGGGTTTTCAAAAATTGCGGACATAACAGTTAGTGCTGAATTGTTTTCTCTATGAGCATTTACAAGTTTTTTAATAGTTTCAGCTTTTATAAGTGGGGTATCACCGCAAAGGATAACAATTTCGCCATCAAAATCTTTTAGGTCATCACATACAAAAGAAATTGCGTGTCCTGTTCCAAGTTGTGGCATTTGCAGCCTGGTTGTGGTTGTATTCGGATAATTTTTTTGACAAAACTCACTGACTGATTCAGCTTGATGTCCTACTATCACGTAAGAAAAATCAATTATTCCTGAGTTTTGAGCCGCATCAATAACATAACCTAAAAGCGCTTTATTAAAAATTTCATGGAGCACCTTAGATTTTTCACTTTTCATTCTTGTGCCTTTGCCTGCTGCAAGAATAACCGCTTTTGCTTTATTTTCCATTGCACTCATTTTGCCCACCCTTTAAAAATTTTGCCTGCTATAATTTTAACAGAAATAAAAATAAAAGGTTAGTTATAATAGTTGATTTGCAAATTAAAAATAATAATTTCTTCCTAAAAATAATTTTGTTCAAATTTATTCAGGACAACTATGGAACTTGTTTCAGCACCCTTAATGAATCCCCACCCAAATCGTCATGCCGAAGTTGTTATTCTTCCTTGTGGTGCGTCAAAACGACGCACCCTACTGGTCTAGCAAAAACAAAAAGAAAAAGTTGATAGAAATAATTATTTAGTACAATTTAATTTGTTATTCACCATAGAACAAGTTTTATAACCTTTAACACAAGCTGTTAAAACCAAAGAATTGGGTCTGTTTTCATTACCTACCAGAGGCATATTTGATAAATACGGGATATTATATTGATTTCCACTTTTTTTACAAATACTGTCTCCCTCATCACGATTTGGACAAGTTAACACTGAATACAATTTAGACCGAGTTCTGGACAGCGTTTCGGATCTGTTCATTCCATCGCTGGTATATAAAAACCACTTATTATATACAGCAGCTGAATAATCTCCACCGGAAAGAATATGCGTAGATGAAGGTGCGGCAGTATAGCTTCCATCTCCAAGTGCCCCTACATCTGCATTGTTAGGGGCGTAGGGACCATAACGATGAGTATTCGACATTGCATTACTATTGTGTGATAAAAAAGGCGATACATGCTTATGCCTATGCACCATTTGCTCTTTAATTGAGCCTATTGTTTCTCCAGCCTTTTGTATTCTTAAATAATAACCTCCAAAACCAGTAATTTTTGCCCAATTTTCGGGACAGGACGTTGTAGCATAGAACATTACTGCTCCATCTTCTACTCCATTATTATCATTATTATTATTTCTTAAATCTTCAATTTCTTCCATTAAATCATTCACCAAGTCTCTCAACTCATCAGCTTGTCTGTTTATAACTCTAAACTGCGTATCTGTCATGTTTTGAGCCTTGATTTGTTTTGTAATCATTGGAGCCGCCATACCTAGCGCCAAACTACCAATCAACAAGGCTATCATTGCTTCTGCTACTGAAAAGGCTTTTTTGCTATTTTTGTGCTTGTTTTTTAATTTGAGGGAAAATTTTTGACATAAAGGAGAATTTATTGAGCTATCAATTGCCCCCCACCCTACATCTGATTGCATTTTAGACATATTTTATTCTCTCCTTTTTGTGTTTTCTATCGTTTAAATATTATCAAATTTTGGGTAAATTGGCAATGATTTTTTGGTGGTGTTGGTGCAATAAATTCACCCTACATTACTGAAAATCAACTTAATATAGTAATGTAGGGTAGATTTTAATCTACCGCAAAAATAGTTCCTCAAAAATTATATAAAGGTAAAGGTAGACTGAAGTTTACCCTACGTTCTACGTTCTTTGTTTTTCGCGGTGCAATAAATTGCACCCTACAGGGTTCGATTAATCTTGCGGTGCGTCAAAACGACGCACCCTACACTACTCCATGTGCTCCCTAAACGAGTTTGGTATGACGATTTGGACAGGGAGGATGGGATGGGTGTTTTTGAGCAAATAGATAATGTATTGAAAGCTTGTGAGGTTCCATAATTATGTTGTGTAAAAAATTAATTTTTTAATTTTTCCATCAAGCCCAAAAATTCAGGAAAAGAAATGTCTACCCATTGAAATTCATTAATTTGAATAGGTTTTTCGGCAATCAGCCCTGCTATATATAAACTCATTGCAAGTCTATGGTCATGGTAACACTCACATTGTGCGTCACCTTTGATTTTTTGCTTTCCCTCGATTATAAAACCATCTTGTGTTTCTTCGATTTCTATACCAATTTTTCTGAGTTCTTTAATTAAACAACTAATTCTATCTGCTTCTTTGTTTCTTAAATCTTGTGCGTCTTTTACAATAGTTTTTCCACTTGCTTGAGTTGCTAGCACTGCAATAACAGGTAATTCATCAATTAGTCTAGGAATAATTTCACCATAAATTTCTATTCCTTTGAGTTGGGAATATTTAATTTGAATATCACCAACATCTTCACCAGCAATATTTTTTTTATCAAGGATTTTTATATCTGCGCCCATTTTGATTAAAACATCAATAATTCCAGTGCGAGTTTCGTTTAGCCCAACATTTTTTATAATAATATTCGAGTTTGGGACAATTAACGCCGCAACCATAAAAAACGCGGCAGATGAGATATCTCCAGCAATATCAATATTTTTTGCAACTAAATTTGATTTTTTTATTGATACAACATTTCCCTCAACTTTTATATCTGCACCCAGATAATCCAACATCAACTCTGTATGATTTCTTGATTTATAAGGTTCCGTAAAAATCGTTGTACCTTCTGTATTTAAACCAGCTAATAATATACAAGATTTGACTTGAGCAGAAGATAATTTACTTTGATATTCAATCGCATTTAAATTTGATCCATAAATTTTAAGCGGTGCTTTAAATTCATTATGTTCAATTTTGGCACCCATTAAGCTCAATGGCTCAATGACTCTTTTCATTGGGCGTTTTTGTAAACTTGCATCGCCAATTAAAGTCGTGTTGAAAGCTTGCCCAGCTAAAACGCCGGACATTAATCTCATAGTTGTGCCTGAATTGCCGCAATCTAATTCTTTTACTGGCGGTTTTAATAGTCCATCAGAATTGATTTTTATATTTTTTTCACCTAAAAATGAAACTTCACATCCTAATTGCTTGATAATATTCAAAGTTGAATGACAATCTGCACCTTTAGAAAAATTAGAAATAATAGTTTCGCCTTTTGCTAATGCAGAAAACATAACTGCTCGATGACTAATTGATTTGTCTGACGGAATTGTTATTTCTCCGTTTAACCCAGTTAAAGTTTTTTCGCTTATTATATTCATATGTATATTAGATTATATTTAATAGAAAAAAGCAAGAATTTTTTTAATTAATATTCCTTTCTTTATAAAAATGTTTTATTTGCGTAAATTAAAATTTAATACTCAACTTAATATAAATTCTCAGACTTGTAAAAAAAAATAAAAAATGCAATAATTGGATTTATGGAATTGAGAAAAGATATTAGTTCAAGTTTAGAAGATTATTTAGAGGCTATTTATTTGTTTTCTGAAAAAGGTAGCGAGGTCCGTTCTGGACAGATTGCAACTTATTTAAATGTAAAAAAATCATCTGTAACAGAAGCTATTCAAAACTTAGCCAAAGAAGGACTTATAAACTATAGACCTTATAGCCCAATTACATTGACAGAACAAGGTAAAAATGCGGCTGAAAATATATTTAGAAAACATAATATTGTTAAAAACTTTTTTAAAGAAATTTTAAATATGTCTGAAGATGAAGCTTCTGATACGGCATGTAAAATTGAGCATGTTATTTCTGATAACTTGGCTTCTCGTTTTGGAGCATTACATAATGCTATTTTAAAAGAAAAAAACTACAAAGAATTTTTAAAAAATTTACATAAAACATTTTAAATTATTGACAATAAGTTTTTTTTAAAGTAATGTTAGGTTGACCTAACATTAAAGTGGCAAAAAAAATTTTGTTTAGGATTTAATTAATAAAATACAATTGAGACTCAAATGAAAATTACACATATTGCCAAATATATAGATCAACCATTAATAACAAACAAAATCTCACAAGCAGCACCGCTTGTACTTTTAGGGTGTGCAGCAGGTCTTGGCTTGCATGATGTATTTATAAAAAAACATAATGATAACCAATCTCAAAAAAATAGAATTTTAAAAAACACAATGATTTTAGGAACTGTTGCTGGGGCGTCTTTTTTAAGCGCTAGAGGGTTGAGTCTAGGTGGAAAGAAAATATTTAATGGTCTTATTGAAACCCCTAAAGCGACTGAAATTATAAAAGAACAAACGCAAGCAATTAATGATTTTGTATCAAAATTTAAGTTAGAAGATGAAAAGCTTATAAACATTTTAAACAATTCTAAAGAAAAAGCATTAAGTTTAAAAGATACAAGTTATTTACTGGAAAAATTAGGAAAGGACGAGAGGGCAAATAATTTGTTAGAAAAATTATTTGGTGCCAAAAAAGATTTATCATCTAAAGAAATTTTTTCAGAAATTGGCAAGTTGTCTTTGCTTGGTTTAATCCCTGTAGCAAGTGGTGTGACAGCAGGAATTGCGATGGAAAATGGACCTAAAAAAGCGCATAATAATTCTGACAGAATAAAAGAAGGATTTTATCAGTACTTTGCAAATATCTTTTTATGTAATGTTGGCGCGGGGGCTGCGTTATTTGGGTTAGAGTCTCTTAAAAAAGCAAATATAATAAAAAATATTACCCCAACTCAAAAATTTTTGGCAATGATTGGGGGGATAATGGCAACAGGAGTAATTGGTGGAAGTTTTATTGCTAATTATATGAGCAAAAAAATTATCGACCCTATGTTATTAAATAAAAGAGAAGAAAACTTAACTCTAGAAAAAATATATGATGAGCGCACACCAGAAGGCATAGATATGGCTATGCATATTGATGATTTAGCAACAGCTGGTGTTTTATCAGGTTTAAAATGGATTGAACCAGTATTGCCAGCATTTTATTTGTTCTCTGGATACCGTGCAGGAATGGGCTATAGAAATCAAGAACATTCTCATTGTGCGCATAAAAAATGCAGACACATTCAAGGATTTAAATAACATCTTCTGGAGAAGCTATTTTGCCTTTAATTGCACTTGCAGCAGCAACTGCGGGACTAGCTAAATAAACTTCACTTTCAACATGTCCCATTCTTCCTACAAAATTTCTATTTGTTGTAGAGATTGCTCTTTCTCCAGCGGCTAAAATTCCACAATGTCCGCCCAAACATGGTCCACAAGTTGGAGTAGATACTGCGCCTCCCGCTTCAATAATATCTTGTACATAGCCTAATTCTATTGCTTTTAAATATATTTCTTGAGTTCCGGGGAATACAATTAATCTAACATCGTCATGAACTTTTTTCCCTTTTAAAATCTTTGCTGCAACTTCTAAATCGCTTAATCGTCCATTTGTACAACTACCAATAACGGCTTGGTCAATTTTTATATCTCCGACTTTAGAAATTGGATGTGTGTTTTCCGGTAAATGTGGAAACGCCACTGTTGGCTCAATTTGAGAAACATCATATTTAATAACTCTTTCATATTGTGCATCAGTATCACTATAAAAGAATTTGGGTTCTCTAATACTTCTATTTTCTAAAAATTTACGAGTTTTTTCATCAGGAGCAATTATGCCATTTTTAGCCCCAGCTTCGATTGCCATATTACAAATAGTAAAACGACCATCCATTTCCATTTCTTCAATAACATTTCCGCCAATTTCTAGTGTTTTATATAAAGCACCATCAACGCCAATGTCTCCGATTAAATGTAAAATTAAATCTTTTGCGCTTACCCATTTATTAAGTTTTCCATTAAATTCAACTTTAATGGTAGATGGGACTTTAAACCAAGTTTCACCACTTGCCATAGCACAGGCTAAATCGGTAGACCCAACACCGGTTGAAAATGCGCCGAGTGCACCATAAGTACAAGTATGAGAATCAGCTCCAATAATTAAATCTCCAGCTGTTACAATACCTTTATCTGGTAATAGTGCGTGCTCAATGCCCATTCTGCCTACTTCAAAAAAATGTTGAAGTTTTTGTTCTTTAGAAAATTCACGAACCATTTTTACTTGTTCAGCTGATTTAATATCTTTGTTTGGAACAAAATGATCAGGAACAAAAACTACTCTTGTATTATCAAATACTTTATTAACACCAATTTTATGAAATTCATTTATTGCAACAGGTCCAGTGATGTCATTTGCTAAAGTTATATCAACTTTTGCAGTGATTAAATCGCCTGCTTTGACTTCATCAAGTCCGGCATGTGATGCAAAAATCTTTTCTGTAATAGTCATTGGTCGTGTCATTTATATGTCCTCTTTATTTTATCTTTTTTTAACTCTTACACCTTCAACTTCATGAACATTTTCTATGGAAATAAATGCAGAAGGATCTACTTCTTTAACTAATTGTTTTAATTTTGTAACTTCAAGACGGGAAATAACGCAGTATACAATCCTTTTAGGTTGTCCTGAATATCCACCAACGGCATCAATATATGTAACACTAATACCCATTTGTTTAATTATTTTGTCTCCCATTTCTTTTGAGTAATCAGTAACAACCCAAACGGATTTACTTTCATTCAAACCTTCTAAAACTACGTCTATGACTTTATATGCAATGAAATATGTTAACATTGAATACATTGCTCTATCAAATCCAAATAAAAAGCCCGCAGAAAAGAAAATAAATACATTAAACGCCATTATAATTTCGCCAATAGAAAAACCTATTTTGGGTGCAAGTCTAATTGCTATAATTTCTGTACCATCTAATGAGCCATTATTTCTAAGTATTAAGCCAACACCAATACCTAAAATAACACCACCAAAAACGGCGGCTAAAATCAAATCACTTGTAACCAAATGTCCATGGCATAGAGATACAAAAACAGATAACATTGAAATGCCCCAAAAGGTATTAAATACAAAATTTTTACCAAATTTTTGTAATGCTAAAAATATAAAAGGCATATTTAAACAAAATATAACTAAACCTAGTGCTTTTGCTTTTAAAATATGGTTTACCATAATTGATATACCAATAATTCCGCCATCGATAATTGAATTAGGAACTAAAAAACACTCTAAAGCAACTGCGGCAATAGCAGCTCCTATTGTAATAAAAACCCAGTTATTTATATTTGTTTTAATAAAATTTATAATTCTTTTCATATAAAAATCGTATTACAATCAAAAAATTATTGCACCATTTTTTTAGTGGAAATATTTTATTTAGTTATTTTAGCAAATAAAATTTTGGTTTAGGATAAGAACCGTGGTATAATTTTTTTATGAATTTTGATAAGTTTTCTATAGGTGTTGATATTGAAGATGTTGAGCGTTTTATCAATAAAGATGAAATGTTTATTAATCGTATTTTTACGCCCCTAGAGATTGAATATTGTAAATCTAAAATAACACCACATCAGCATTTTGCTGCTAGATATTGTGCAAAAGAAGCGATATTTAAAGCATTAAGTGCTTTTAAAGAAAAAGGGATTGAATTTAAATCAATAGAAATTTATCATGAAAACAAAGTGCCAAAAGCGCGTTTTATATCAGAATTAAAAGATAGATATGATGTTAAAGTAAGCCTATCTCATGATAAAACTAAAGCGATAGCTTATGTTATAATAAACAAGAAAGAAGATTAGAAGGGAGAAATAATGAAAGGAATTGTTCTAGCAGGTGGAGCGGGTACTAGGTTATATCCAGCATCTTTGCCAATTTCAAAAATTTTGTTGCCAATATATGATAAACCTATGATTTATTACCCTATTTCTATTTTGATGCTTGCTGGAATAAAGGATATATTGATTATTACAAATCAAGATGATTATGATAATTTTATTAAGCTGCTTGGTGATGGATCTCAATTTGGGGTTAACTTTCAATACAAAATTCAAAAAGTTCAAAGAGGTATTGCTGATGCTTTCATTATTGGTGAAAAATTTATTGATGGAGATGAAGTTGCTCTGATATTGGGTGATAATATTTTCCATGGGCATAATTTCTGCTCTTTGTTACAAAATGTTGTGCAGAAAACTAAAAAAGGAGCTACAATATTTGGTTATCACGTTAGCGATCCAGAGAGATTTGGAGTAATAGAGTTTGATAAAAACAAAAAAGTAATTTCATTAGAAGAAAAACCAAAGCGTCCAAAATCAAATTATGCGGCTACTGGATTGTATTTTTATGATAGAAATGTCTGCGAATATGCTAAATCCTTGAAACCTTCTGCTAGAGGAGAGTTAGAAATTACAGATTTGAACAAAGTTTATTTGAAACGTAATGAATTAAATGTGGAAGTTTTAGGTCGTGGTTTTGCGTGGCTTGATACTGGAACTTTTGATTCATTGTTGCAAGCTAGTAATTTTGTTCAAACATTCCAGCAAAACAAAGGTGAACAAATTTCATGTCTTGAAGAAATTGCGTTTGAACAAGGTTTTATTTCTGCAGAACAGTTGAAGAAAAACATATCTCCTTATAAAGGTAAAAACGCTTATTATGATTACATTTTAAATCATATTTCATCAAAAGATTTAATTCATTTTTAATTAGAAGATAGAAAATGTAACAAATTGTGTAAAAAATTTGTCTTATTGCAAAAATAAGGCAATTTTTTTAAATTTTTGTTTTAATTAAGGAGAAGGAGTAGTAAATGTGCCTGTGATAAATAATAATCAACCACAAATTAATCCTCATATGAAATTCACTGCACCGCCAAAGGGAGTTGTGCAACCTCCAGCTGTTTATAGTTACTCTTTGGCAGAGGAACTTCGTTTGGGTGAAAATGAATACAGGCAGATGCTTAAAACGATGAATAAGAGCAGATTGGCGCTTATTGCAGAAAAACATCCTAATTTGAAAAGTAACATTATGGGGGTTGTAACTTATACATTGGGTTTAATTACATTGTGTTGTGGTTGGAGGTATAGGCATTCAATACCATTATTAAAATCAGTATGCAAAAAACCTAAAAAAAGACCCCCTAACTTCTTGGTTGATGTTAGAAGAATTTGGAGAAATTTTATAGGAAAATAATTTTTTTATTCTTCTGGTATACTTATAGATGGAGGGTAATGTGTTTTTAAAACAGATAGAATTAAAAAATTTTAGAAATTATAAAAACTTAAAAGTTGATTTTAAGTCAAATATAACCTTGATTACAGGAAAAAACGCCCAAGGAAAAACAAATTTATTAGAAGCCATACAGTATTTAGCGTCGTTGAATTCAATTCGTACAAAGACAGATAATGAATTGATTTTATGGAATGAAAATTTTGCATCAATTTGCGGAGTTTTGGAAAAATCAACCTCTGAGTTTGAGCTTAATGTTGTTATTAGTCCTCCTAAAAGAAAAACTTTAAAAGTTAATGGGGTTAATAAAGGAAAATCTTCTGAATTTATTAGTTTTTTAAGTGTTGTTAGCTTTAGTGTAAATGATTTGCTTCTATTGCGTGGTGCGCCTGATGATAGGCGAGATTGGTTAGATTTAGCAATTTCACAGATTTACCCTGCTTATTTTGATAGATTGCAAAAATATAATAAAATCAAAATCCAAAAAAATAATTTTCTAAAAGAAATTAAAGGAAATTTACAAGCCCCCACAGAACTTCTAGATGTTTTAAATCTTCAATTGGCAATTTCTGGAAGTAATATTTTATTTTTACGTTTAAAATTTTTAAAAGAACTTTTAGGATTGGCTCAGGTTAAACATTCGGAAATTGCTCAAAATGAAGTTTTAACAATGATTTATAATTCAAAAGTTCTTGGTGATTTTGATATTATGAATAATAAAATACCTGATGTAGAAGAAATTTCAAAGATTTTTGAACAACGATTAGAATTGCGTAAAATGGAAGAAATTATTCGTGCACAAGCGCTTGTTGGTCCTCATAGGGATGATATTTCATTTTTTATCAACAATATTGAGGCTAAGAAATTTGCCTCTCAAGGTCAACAACGCACAATTGTATTATCTTTAAAATTATCAGAGTTATTGTTAATTGAAACAAAAATAAATGAAAAACCTTTATTATTATTAGACGATGTGCTTGCAGAATTGGATGATATTAGACAAGGGTATTTGTTAGATGCAATAGGTTCTCAAACTCAGACAATCATCACGTGCGTTGATACATTACAATTTAAAGAAACGTATTTAGAAAAAGTTGATATTTTGAAAATCAAATCAGGGGAGTTGTTGTAGGAGTAATTTTAAAAAATTACGCCTTGATATATTTCAAGGCGCGATTTTGTTGTTAATTAGTATCTGAAGGGTTGTGCTACTGTGTCATATATTGCCCCAAATGAATTGTCATAGGCTGTTTTTGTGCCTCCCCATATTCGTTGAAAAATGTTCTTTTTGTTACAACATTGTGCTCGATAAGAAGTGTCTGGGCAGGCTGGTTGACAGCAAGTTACTTTAGGTTTTACGCAAGGATCGCACTCTATTTTTTTAACTTGACAATGACATGAAGCAAATGCGCTTGTTGTTGCAAAAATTAATGACATGGCAGATAGTGCTAAAATCTTTTTCATATTTTTTCTCCTGTATTTTTACGGTAAATTTCTTTTACTTCCATTTTTATTTTTTCATTTTTTTAAAAAAAGACATTGCCAAGAAGAGGTAAATCTTATTATTAGTAAAAAGTATAATTTTTTAAAATATGATATAATTGTTCGACGAGGAGGAGATTTTATGTGTGAAAAAGAAAAAATGTTAAATGGGGAAATATATAATCCTGAAGAAGAACAGCTTAAAAAAGAACGTTTTATGTGTAAAGATCTTTGTTATGAATATAATAATCTTCGTCCTAGTTTAATAAAAGAAAGAGAAACTCTTATTAAAAAATTGCTAGGAAAAACCGGAAAAGCTATTTGGGTTGAACAACCATTTTATTGTGATTATGGTTATAATATTGAAGTTGGAGAAAATTTTTATGCTAATCATGGATTAGTAATTTTAGATCCGGCTAAAGTTTTATTTGGAGATAATATATTTATTGGTCCAAGTTGTTCTTTTTATACCCCAATTCATCCAATAGATGCAATTGAAAGAAATAGTTACAAAGAATATGCGAAACAAATAATTGTAGGAAATAATGTATGGTTTGGCGGGAATGTCACCGTTCTTCCAAATGTAAAAATCGGTTCTAATGTTGTTATTGGAGCAGGTAGTGTTGTTACAAAGGATATTCCTGATAATGTAGTCGCGGTAGGAAATCCTTGCAAAGTTATACGCAGTATAACTGAGGATGATAAAATTTTTAATAAATAATTTTAGAAATCTTCTGGTAAATAAAAGTAATTTTCATTAAGTTTTTCTAAAATTTTTTCATAATTTTTGATGTTTTTTGTTAAGTATTGATAGTTTCTGACGATAGTTATAACATCATATGATGATAATAGTATCTGACGCCTTGAATTAGGTTCTTTTTCAATAATTTTTGCCATTTTAACCTCTCTTTCTTTTTTTGTATATCGGCAAAAAAAATACGAACTTTATAAATATACATATTGTGATTTAGAAAAAAGGTTTAAAATTGTAAAAAATACTTGAAAAATAGCAAAAAATATTATAGTTTTGTTTTAATAAAATTGTGAAATTTTAGATAAAGGTGTATTTTGGGTATAGAATTTTATTCACAATTTAATATAAATCAACCAGTTTCTGCTCAAAATATGGGGATGACTAATAATATTCCGTCTTTGATAGATACTAATCCTGATTTTTTTGAAACAGAAAATGGGAAAAAAGCTACAAGTGCAGGTGTTATTTTAGCCGCAGGGATGACTATTAGAGGGTTTCTTAAAAAATTAAGTGATGGATTTTTTGCAAAATATTTTTCTAAAAATCAAAATATTGATGAAGAAGAGATGAAAAAAATTGCAAAAAATATGATAAAAGATAAAAACTTAATGGAAAAAATGCAGGTTTTTAATAAAGTGGTTATCAATGGAGAAGTTATTGATGAAATTTCAGAAATATGGGAGGCAAGTACAGATAACAGTAAGCTAACAAACGTTATTATTAATAAAAAAGGTCAAGATGCTTATTTTACGCATGTGGATAACCATATAAAGGTAACAAAAGATACATTAATTTCTTTGCCTCATGAAATTGGTCATGCAGTTGAAGAACATTCGACTAAATTACTTAAAAAACTTCAACGTTATCGTGGCAGATATGCGGCTTTAGCATTAATTTTATATGGTTTAGGTAGAGAAAAATCTCAAGATGCGCAAAATAAAACATCCCTTTGGGGCAAAATTCAAAATACGTTGTATAAATACAACATTCTTATTCCATTGATTGCCTTTTCTCCAGAATTAATAACAGAGTTTGCGGCGTCTAAGATTGGTATTGATTATATTAAACAACATATAAAAAATTTAAAAATAAATGCGGGTAAAAATGCACAATCAATCGCTAAATCCCAAAATATTTTAAAAGTTGCAAAAAAACACTATGTTGTCGCCTTTTGCACTTATTTATCTTTACCATTGTTTGCTGTGTTAGATAATTATATATTCAAAAAAGCATCAAAAAGTTAGGCAAATTTTAAGAAATTTTCTTTTGAAACACTATGTATTTTTTGAATTTGTTTTAATCTTTCTATTACATCAGGTGCATTTTTAGAATTTGGTTTCAATGCTAAAAATCTCTTATAATATCTAATCGCACTGCTTCTTTTGCCCATTTTATCAAAGCAAATGCCTATGCCCAAAACAGCTTTATAATACTGTGGGTTAATCTTAATTAATTGAACAAACACACTAGCTGCATCTTGATATTGTTTCAATTCAACTAATAAAGCGGCTTGATGCTGGTAGGCTTTTAAGAACGAAGGGTGTTTTTCTATAATGCGTTGATAAATCATTAATGCAAGTTCATATTCTTCCATTAATTCATGCGCAACCCCAAGTTGTAATTGGGCTTCCATATTGTCTTTATCTAAAAGTATAGATTCTTTTAAGTTTACAACTGCAACACAAGGTAACCCCATTCTTAAGAAGCATTTTCCAATCTCAAATGGAATATCTGCGTTATTTGGTTCAATGTTTCTAGCTTTTTCTAAGGTTTCTATGGCTTTATCTGTGTTTCCTAAATGTAAATAAGATTGGGCTAAACCAATGTAAATTTGAATATTGTTTCTTTCTATCATAAGGGCACTTAAGTAGTGTTTTACACTTTCTTGAAACATGCTATTAAGTCTAAGTGCGTCAGCTTTAACTAAAAATTTATAGGCTCTCTTTGTCTGTGGGTCAGACTGTTTTTTTATTAAAACCTCTTCAATTTTTTCTTCTTTGTTCCCAACAATCCAGAAAGCCACAAATTTCTCCCTTAAAAATCCTCTCCCTAATGGTGGTTACTTAACCGCATATTTACATTTTAAATAATATTTTTTAAAAAAATATCAACCCAAGGATTTATTTTTTCTTAATCTTTGGGTTGATATTATATAAAAATTAATAATTTAAATTAATTTTCAAAATCTTCAAAATCTTCGCAATGGAATGCTACAATATGAAGCCCGCTAATGCCGATACAATCTGCAGTTTTTATGGTTTCGCTTTCGCAACCGTATGGTTTCATTTTAGCATTTCTAATTACTAAAATACCGTCTGCATCTTTTGTTGCCTCTACATCAACATAGCCACATATTCCGGCATGACCTGTACAAACATGAATTTTTTCACAATCTTTTTTTTCTACCATATCGGCAATTTGTCTACAAATACATTTACTCATTTTAGCTCCTTTCTTAACTAGCCGAAATTATTTTAAGCAAAATTTAGGATTTTTTTATCAGTATGTTGAAAACCAATTGATTATATTTTTAAAAATTAAAAGATTAATTTATGAAAAATTAGCAAAAATATTTTTGTTTTGTTTTAAAATAAATAAAAAAAGGATTAAAAATGATTTCTGTAAATTCTAATGTAAATTATCCCCACGGCAAAATGTATAAGCCTTCTTTTGGCTCAGTAATATTATCTAGGGTTGTTTTAAGAACAGTTGAAAAAAATGGTGATGTTTATTATACACCTTTGATGAATAATGAAAAAGGAATTGTTGGTGTTTATCAAAGTTTATCCAGACGTGTAAACAGTGCTAAAAAACAAGATTATTTAAGAAAATTAGCCGAAATTATTCCAGATTTTAATATTAAAAATCCTATTATCCACTCAACATTAATCGGCGTTCGCTCAAGTTTTAAAAGGTTTTTATTAACAGGTGCTGATGCTAGAAAAGCGCGTGATTTGGGGACAGATTTAATAGGTGCGCTTGATAATAGAAGAAGTTATGCTTCAATGATGAAAGAAGAAATTTTAAATAAGTCCTCCAAGCGCGTTTTCAACTCAGATGGAAACGAAATCGGTATTGATTTAATAGTCGAAGGACAAAAAGGAAAACGAAAACTTGTAGATATTGAAATAAGTACTTTACATGAAATATCTAGGGCGAAAAAACCACAATTAAAGAGCAATCAAAAAGAATTAAAAAAATTAAATCAAATTACGGAAACAACAGAACAGGTTAAAAAAGATGAAGTATTTAAACAAAATGAATTTAATTTTGTTTCAGAATTACAACCCAAATCTTCAAACTTTTTAGATTTTGATTAATTCTAATTATTAGAATATTTTTCCCATAAATCTGGGCGCATTTTTTGTGTTTTTATAATTTGCTGTTCTTTGCGCCATTTTGCAATTTCTGCATGGTTTCCGTTAAGTAAAACTTCCGGAACACTTAAACCCTCATATTCTCTTGGTTTTGTGTATTGAGGGTATTCTAACAATCCATCTTCAAAGCTATCATAATCCGCAGAATCAATTTTTCCAAGCACTCCGTCTATAAATCTGACAGTGCTATCTAGTATACAAAGAGCAGGAAGTTCTCCTCCTGTTAAGACAAAATCACCGATTGAAATTTCTCTTGCGCCACTTAATGTTCGTATTCTTTCATCAAAGCCTTCATAATGTCCACAAATCATTATGAGTTGGTTTTTTTGGGCAAATTCTTTTGCCATTTTATTATTAAAAGGTTCGCCTTGTGGGGTTAAGATAATCGTTTGTGAATTTTCTTCTTTTTCAACAGATTTTAGTGCATCTAAAAAAGGCTGGCACATTAAAACCATCCCAGCCCCCCCGCCATAAGGGGTATCGTCAACTTTTTTATGTTTTGAATGAGTATAATCTCTTGGGTTAACTGCATTTACGCTAATTTTACCTTCATCGATTGCCCGTGAAATTATACTATGTTGACATGCATTTTCTATCATTTCAGGAAAAAGAGTTAAAATATCAAATTTCATTTATACCTCTATGACAATTTTGGAATCAAACCATCAATATTTTTTACAATAATTTTTTTATTTTCTATATCAACAGATGGAACTAACTCTTTTACAAACGGAACAAGATGCGTTGAATTATCTCGAATTTTTACTGATAACAAATCAGTTGCACCATTTTCAGAAACACCAGTTACAACACCAAGTTTTATTCCTTCTGTATCAAAGACTTCCAGTCCTTTCAAGTCAGAAGTTAAAAATTCATCTTCTTGCAACTCATTAGAAACAATATCTTTGCCAATATATAACACTGAACCCTTTAACTCCATAACCTCGTTAATAGAATTCATTTCTTCAAATTTTACAATTGCACATCCCTTATGAAAACGAATTGAAGAAATTGTTAATTTTATGTTTTCATTATCTTTCTGTGCATAGACGGTAGATAAGCTTTTAAGCTGTTCTTCCTTACCCTTAGTGTAGCCTAATTTAACTTCACCTTTTATCCCATGAAAATTAAGAATTTTTCCGATTGAAATTAATCCACTCATTTGTATTCTTTACTCTTGGACTTCGGTTTCAGTTTCAGTTTCAGTTTTTTTCTTTCTGCCCCGTTTAGGTTTTTCTGCTTCTGTTTCAACAGGTTCCGGAGCAGTTACTTGTGCTTCGTCGACAATGGTTTGTGGCTTCACATTTCCACCTAATCTAACGTCATCTTCCAGCACTTTATCTTCTGGAGTTAAACCTTTGCGAGGACGGATAATTTGTTCTGGAGCGTCTTGACGGCCTTCATTCCATCTATCTAAGCCCATTTGCTTTCTAACCAAACCAATACCAACGTGAACACGCCATTCATCCATTTTGAGTTGGCTTGCAATAATTTTATGACAACCTATTGGAGGTAATGGTAGTAATGGTTCATAAAGATTTTTGATTGCAGTAAGTTGATCAGGGGTAACTGCAAATTTTCTTTTTGGATAAGGTAATTTAGGTAAGAATAATTTTTGTCTTACTAAATTAATCCCGAAAAATACTTTTCTTGGTTCCAACCCAATTTCCACGCCAATTGCTTCATGGATATCTGGGTTTGGAAGTGGCAATGTTCTTTTGTATAGAACTTCAATCATTGCAAGTTGTTCTTTAGTTACTAGTAATTCTTTATGTTGTCTAGGAGCAGAAGGTCTGCGATTTTGCATTGGTTTTCTAAATCCGCCTTGCTGTGGACGGTTGAACCCGCCATGGGGTCTATTTCCACCTTGTGGTCTATTATAATTATTATTTGGTCTTTGGGGGCGATTGTATCCACCTTGTTGGCGGTTATTGTATCCGCCTTGTGGCCTATTGTAATTGTTTCTTTGATAATTTGGTCTATTGCCTTCTTGATAATTGTTATCTTGTCTATTATATCCGCTGTTATAATTTGAATAAGAACGTTGATAGTTATTTCTTGGGGGGTATGGTCTTGGTTGTTCTTCTGAATTTCCTTCATAACTATAGGAAGATCTCATTTGTGGTTTTTCTTGTTGATTTTGTTGTAAATCTGATTGGTTTTCACCTGTTGTATTAGTGTCTAAGATAGGTTTTCTATCTGGATATAAACAATTTGGACAAATAATACGTTTTGGGTTTTTAGTTTCGAACTCGGCTCCACACTTGGTACATTTATTGATATACATTTTTTCTTTTGACCCTCTTAAATCCTTGCAAAGACTTATCTTTCTTATGCGAAAAACAACAATTTTTAATCTCTTTCTAAAACTACGTCCTTGCTAATAACTAAAATAACAATTCTAATAGGTAATCAACCTCAATTGTATTTTATATGTAAAAAGAATTTTTGACAAGTCTTTTTTAAAAAATAATGCATATAGCTTAGTTTTTAATTAAAGTTTACGATTAAAAAATTTTTTAATATCAAATAAATGGATTATTTCTATATTCAACTCTGATGTATAATAAATATATAGGAGAATTAGTTTTATGTTACAAGAAGCAGGCAAAATTATTACATCAGCATTTCATGATAGTTTTATTAAAAGATTATCTTTATATTTACACGATTGCGTGAGAGAAGAAGTTCAAAGTTCTACTTTTAGAAACCTTAAGCAAGATAAAGATAATAAATGGATTTTTCTTCAAGGAGAAGAAGAGTTATTTACAAATTTTGGAACTTCTTTAAAATTAGATGGTTCTGATTCTCTTTTAACAGAATTAATGATTCAATCTGAAATGAGTCAAAAAGATAAATACCTTATTTACGGGTATTTGTTTTTAGTCGGTAAAGGTGGAAGAAATAAGCGTTCTAACGAATTTTTGACTCCATTATTATATATGCCTGCAAAATTAGATAGAGTTGGAAAAAACATTGAATGTACGCTTCAAGATGAGGTTTTATCTTTAAACACTGGTGCTCTGACTGCTTTGATGAACAAAAGTGATGATGAAGATGAAATGGAGCATTTGTTAGATGGTTTGCTTGAAGTTGTTCCTGATTTGCCACTTACAGAAGATAAATTAGAAGTCTTTTTAACAACCCTTCGTTCTATTGTTCCTGATATTGAACTAAAACTAGACCATGAAGAAGATGCTGTTGAAAACAATGTATCTAAAGAAGAGTCAGAAGATAAAAATGAAGAAATAAATTTTGATAATCTTCATGAAGTTATCGAAGAAGATGAGACCCCTAAATGCAAAAAGGTTAAAATAGAAAAAGTTTGTGTAACAAATCAAAGTGCAATTATTCTAACAAAACGTCCTCAGGTGACTGCAGGAGTATTGCACGAATTAACTCAAATCTCCGAAAAACCATCAGGAATTTTTAGAGAAACTTCTTTAGCAACGATAAATGAAGAATACATGCGTACTTCTGGTAAAATTCTTGATAAAATGACAAAACCTAAAAAGTCATTGGATGATTTTGTTGCAACAACACCACTTTCATTAAGTGATAGCCAAGAAAGTGTCATAAAAAGCATTGAAGAAAATACGATTGTATCAGTTGCTGGACCTCCGGGAACTGGCAAATCTCAAACCATTGTTAATTTGGTTGCGCATTTAATTGCAAACGGAAAAACAGTGCTTGTTGCATCAAGAATGGATAAAGCAACTGATGTTGTCGCAGAGCGTTTAAATTCTTTAGGAGCGCCATATTTAGCGCTTCGTGCGGGGCGTCAAAACTACCAAAAACAACTTAACTTTCAACTTCAAGATTTATTAAATAATAAAGTTGAACTAGATAAAGGTTATGATAATGCAATTCTAGTTGATGTTGACGATATGCATGATTTGGTTTCTTCAATTAGAGAAAACGAGAAAAAGTGCGAAGAAATTATTGACCTTGAAAATGATTGGCGCACATTAATTGAAGAAAAAGAACAAAGTGAAAAAGAACTAGGAAAAAAACAATTTGTAAGCAAGAAATTAAAAAAAGATGAATTAGATAACGTTAATAATTTAGTTAAAAAATTAGAAAAAGATATGGAAAAATCCAATTTCTTTGCTAATTTATTTAACAAGTTTAGAGCTTCAAAACTCAAAAAAACATTAAAAATTTCTGAATTTGATGTTTGTTTTGAAGATTTAGAACGACTAAAACAAGAACTTTCTAATGAACAACTTGCTTGTAATGCTCGATTAATTGAGGCAAAAATCCATAAAATTGGAAACTTGCATCAGTTGTTAGAAAATATTCGCAATCTAAAACGTAAGCAAGCAAAACTTGCAGTTGAAATCTTGAGAGGAAAAAGAAGAGAATCCTTAAAAGGGTTGCTCCGTGACCAAACAAAACGTCAAAGATTGTTTGTTCATTCAAAATCATTAGTTGCAAGAAAACGTCAACAACAAACAAGATTGCTTGAAACAGAAGATTTTAAGCCGTTGTTAGAAGCTTTTCCTTGTTGGTGTGTTACAACATACGCCGTTTCGGGTTCACTACCAATGAAACCCGGATTATTTGACGTTGCAATTATTGACGAGGCATCTCAATGTGATATCGCTAGTTGTTTCCCTATTATGTTTAGGGCTAAAAAAGTTGTTATTGTTGGAGATGACAAACAGCTTCCTCACTTATCATTCCTTGAAAAAGCAAAAGAACAATCTTTCTTGTCTCAATATAGTATTCCTGATAAATATCAATTAATGTGGAGATTTAGAACAAACTCTATGTTTGATTTGGCAAACTACTACTCAACAAGTCCAATTATGCTTGATGAACATTTTAGAAGCTTGCCGCCAATTATTGATTTTTCCAATAGAGAATTTTATGGTGGAAGAATTCGCATAATGAAGAAAAACTCTAATAAAAATGACGTATTGGAATTCCACCACGTAGCAGATGGAAAAGTTGATTATGAAACAACCAGAAATATGCCAGAAACAGAAGCTATTATTAAAAGAATGCATGAGTTAATTTTAGAGGATGAAAAAAATGATGGTGAGCCTGTTTCAATTGGTATTGTTTCTCCATTTAGAGGACAAGTTGAATTAATCAAAAAAGCTATTATGCAAGTGTTTTCTGAAAGTATAATTAAAAAACACAAAGTTGAAGTAGGTACTGCTCACACATTCCAAGGTGATGAAAAAGATATTATGATTTTATCTTGGTGTGTAGCGGATAATAGTTTTGCGCAAAGTTTGACTTTCTTGCAAAAACCAAATCTTTTTAACGTAGCTATTACAAGGGCTAGAAAAAAATTAATTTGCTTCTTGTCAAAAGACCCAAAATCTTTGCCAGAAGGTTTATTAAGAGATTATATTGAATATATTCAAGCTTATATTAATAAGAGTAATCCAACTGATAAATTTGATGAAAATGTTTATAAAAATTCTCTAGAAAAAGAAATTGCAAAAACTTTGCGCGCCGAAGGTTTAGAAGTTTATGCAGGGGTTGAAACAGCAGGTTTTTCAACGGATTTGACGGTTGAAGATAGCGAAGGACATAGTATTCTTGTAGAAGTTGATGGTGTTGAAGATAATATTCGCACATACAATACAAACATGAAAAAACATGCAATATTAGAGCGTTGCGGGTTGAAAATTGTTCGTATAACATATCGAGAATGGCATTACAGCCAAAATGCTTGCGTAGATAGAATAAAATCTGCTTTGTTTAATTAGTTCTTTTGTTTATAATGAAAGAATGATAAACATTGATAGCCTAACGCTAAAACTTTTTGCGAAAGAAAATGCTCAATATTTTGAAGATGCAAGAATTCAAAAAATTCAGCAACCGACTCGTCGTGATTTAATAATCCAACTTCACCAAGGAGGCGAAACTCGTAAATTATATATAAATATTAATCCATCTGTTTATCATATTTGTTTTTTATCATCTGAAACAATTGAAAAAAGAAATATTATTGTTCCTCAACAACCGCCAATGTTTTGTATGTTGCTTAGGAAATATATGGTAGGTTCGAGAATTGTGCGGGTAAATGTTCCTGAAGATGAGCGAATTTTTGAGATTTACTTTGAAACTTTTTCTGAAATTGGCGAGATTATCCCTCTTTGCCTAGCTGTAGAGCTTATGGGTAAACATAGTAATGTTATTCTTTATAATTATGATACAAATATAATTCTAGGCTGTATGCATAATATTGGGGCAGAAAAAAGCAGAGAAAGAGAAATGGCTGGTGGATTAAATTATGTTTATCCTCCTAAAAATAAAAGAGAAGATTATTTGAATACGCCTGAAGTTTTTGTTGATGCAAGGTTACAGATTGATAAAGAAAATCTTGCAGAGTCTTTTTCTTCGTATTTTAAATATGTTTCAAAAGCAATGATGAATGAAATTATTAAAAGTGGTGAGATTAAAAATAATTTAGCAGTTGTTTCTAAAATGCAAGATATTAATCCCTCTATTGCTAAAGATTATTCTGATTTTTCGGTGTTTTCATTTGTTAAAGAAGAAAGATTATTTAAATCAAATATTAATTCAATGCTTGATGATTATTTTTCTTTTTATGTGGACAAATCAAACATAGTTTCTTTAAAACAATCATTGATTGCTATTGTTAATAAAGAACTTAAGAAAAATTTATCAACCTATGAAAAGCAAAAAACACAACTGGAAAGATTTGAAAAAGCTTTGGTGCAAAAGAAAAAAGCCGATATTTTAATGGCAAATTTGTATCAACTTAAAATAGGCTTGTCAAAAGTAATGTTAGATGATTATGAAACAGGTGAAAAAATTCAAATTGATTTGGATTCGGATTTATCACCGGTAGAAAACGCAAATCGTTATTATAAGTTGTATTCAAAAGCAAAAACTGCTAATGAAATTGCAACAGAGATGATGATTAAAACAGAAGAAAAAATTGAATATTATGAAAATTTAGCGTTTCAAATTGACTCGGCTTCAACGTATAAGGATTTGTTAGAAATTGAAGAAGAAATTGCACCAAAAATTAATAAAAAGAAACCTATATTACCTATTGTTGAGGAAATTGAGATAAATGGTTTTAGAGTTTTTATAGGCAAAAATAATAAGCAAAATGATTATATTTATTCAAAAATTTCATCTCCTGAGGATATTTGGTTTCATGCGCAAAATTCTCCAGGGGCTCATATATTAGTTAAAATAGACGATAAAAAAGAACTTGATGATGATACGTTGTTAAAAGTTGCTCAGATTGCGAAAAAATATTCTAAACAATCAAGTTCTTTAAAAGCTCCAGTTATTTATACTAAAAGAAAATTTTTAAAGCGCCCACCAAATACCCATGCAGGGTATGTTACATATAAAAACGAACAAGAGGTTGTAGTTACAGATTAAGGTTTTAATTATTTTAATTTAATCTGTGTATCTTCTAAAAGTTTGATTTGAAAATGTGTTCCTTTATTGATAAATAATCTCTCACCTTTGGTAAACAAAGCAATAAAAGGAGACGAGATTGTTCCAACCGCTAAAACAGTTGCGCCACCAATAAAGGTAATTGGTGTTAGTATAACTTCTAATCCATCTTTAGCAAATTTTTTTGTTGTGTTCCAAGCTTTTTTATAAAATTTTATACTAGGTTTAGCAACTTTTGAAATACCCTTCCAATAAGTATGTTTACCTTTTATATTATTTTGAAAAATATGTTTATTTCCAACCATTGTTACTTTTGCATTTAACGGATATCGGCGATTATTATAGACTAATGAGTCAATACTTATAACCAAAAGCCCCCCATTTGCAGAAATTTGTGGAAAATGAGAATCTTGGACAGAACCAATAAATCTTGTACCTGCAGGAATAGTTATATATTTACTGCTTTCTGGATAAATGCTTGTAAATTGAATATCTGTACCAACGGGCGCAGAATCATCAATAGGTTGCTCAATTCTTAATTTGAACTTTGTACCTTTTTTTAATACAACATAATCGTTAGTCTTATTTAAAGTCGTATCCTCATATGTTGGTTGTGTTTTTTGTATATTAGATTGTTGTGAAGTTTGCTTTTGTTCAATAATTTTATTTTCTTGTTCTTTGAGTGTCGGTTCATTTGTTTTTGGGTTTTGTACTTGTTCTTTCTTTAAACTATCAGGTAAAACGGGCAAATATTCATCTCTTAGAGCATTTGCGTCGTATTGCTTTATAATAACATCATTTAAACTATCATCAGCCCAAATTGTTTGTGCGCAAACTTGTTGAAACAACATTGTTTCACACAAAAATAAACATAATAAAAATGATGTTATAAATTTCTTCATAACATCAGTTTAATAGAGAGAAAGAGTTTTGTCTAATTTTGTCAGAGCTTTTTTTAACGATGTCGGAGACAAACCGATTACGTTATTTTTGGAACCATTGAGAGAGTTTATAAATTTATTATCTAATTCTTGTATTCCATACGCGCCAGCCTTGTCTAGCGGTTTTTTAGTTTTTACATAATTTAAAATTTGTTCATCTGTGAGTTGATTAAAAGTTACTTCGCTTGTTGTTGAATTTGTTACAAATTGTTTAGTTTTTACGTCTATTACAGTTATTGCTGTTACTACTTTGTGTGTTTTTCCGCTTAGTTTGTGAAGTATTTTTATTGCGTCGTGTTCATCTTGTGGCTTTAGAAGTATTTCATCATCTAAAACAACCACTGTATCAGCACCGATAACAATCGCATTTTCTTGAACTTTATTTGCAACATCAAGTGCTTTGTTTTTTGAAACTTCTTCTATCAGCTCATAAGTAAATCTTTTTCCTTTCAAATTTTCGTCGTATTGAGATGGGATAATTTCATAGGTGAGATTAAGAGTCTTTATTAACTCTTGTCTGCGAGGTGATTTGGAAGCTAAAATAATCTTTTTCATAAAATTATTATAGCAAAAATCTTTTTTCAAGTGAATTTAGGCGTAGTTCTCCCTTATTCAGCTTGCATAATATCTGAGATGTGAGTAGATTTATATCTTGCTGTTCTTGCGTTAATCATAGAACATGCTGATTGTAATCTTTGGCTTAAAGCAAACATATTTGCTTGCATAGCTGCGTAATCTCTCATTGCGCTCATCATTTTTTCTGGATCTACCATTGATGGTGTGTAATCATGGTTATCAACTTTTTCTTCTGCGTATTTTTCGACCAATAAACGGTCGATCATGTCTCTAGCTCCAATCGCCATTCCCTAAATTCTCCCTATTTAAAAATTATTCCCTTTGAATTCCCTTACTTATATAAAGTATTTTTTAATAAAAAAATTGCTTTTTTGTAACAACTTTGTAAAGAAATGTAAATGTGGTAGAATGAAAGTATGTTTATGCAAAAAATATCAGATTATATAGAGTTTTTAGAAATAGAGCGAGGGCTTGCTAATAATACGCTTGAAGCTTATAGACGGGATCTTTTTCAATTCTTTAATTATATTTCCAAAGAAAATATAAGTGATTTTTCTCAGATAAAGCGCTCACATATTAATTTATTTTTTAAGAATTTAAGAGAAAACAAGCTTGCGCCTACAAGCATATCAAGAAAAATTGCATCAATAAAAGGCTTTTTTACATGGCTTAATGCTATACAAATATTAAATTTTAACCCAACACTAAGTCTTGAACAGCCAAAACTTTCTCAAAGATTACCCAAAGTATTATCAATGGAGGAAGTTGAGATAATTTTAAAAAGTAAATTATCAAAACGCAATAGAGCGATAATTGAACTTATGTACGCAGCAGGTTTAAGAGTTTCAGAATTATGCTCAATAGAAATTCAAAATATTGATTTGAATTCAAAATTTGTTCGTTGCGTAGGAAAAGGTTCAAAAGAAAGAATTGTTCCAATTGGAAATAAAGCTATAAAAGCTATTCAAGAATATTTAAAAGAACGAGATTATATACTGAAAAAAAACAATAAAACTAAGGCACCATTGTTTATAAGAGAAAATGCTGTTGGGATTACAAGAATTGAAGTATATGATATTATAAAAAATTTAGGACAATTAGTGAATAAAAAAATTACTCCACATATGTTAAGACATAGTTTTGCTACTCATTTGTTGGAAAATGGTGCGGATTTGAGAGTTGTTCAAGAACTGTTGGGTCATAGCGATGTATCTACGACTCAACTTTATACTCATGTAAGTAAAAAGCGATTAAAAGAAATTTATTTCGCTATAAATAAATAATTTTGTTATAATAGAGAAAAAAGAATGAATGAGGAAAATATGGAAGATTTAACATCAAACAAGTTAGCAAGCATCATTGCCAGAATTTTAGACGATAAATTAGGTAAAGATATAACTATTTTGAATATCAGTAATGTCTCTGTTTTAGCTGATTACTTTGTAATAGTAACAGGAGATAGCACTCCACAAGTAAAAGCATTAAGTTCTACTGTTAGAGATAAAATTAAACAACTTTTTGAAAGAATTCCACTAAGAGATGAAAACGACAATAAAAATCGTTGGAATTTATTAGACTATGGAGATGTAATAGTACATGTTCTTCATAGAGACGAAAGAGAAACTTATGCGTTAGAAAAATTTTGGAATCATGCTTTAAAAATTGAACGAGAAGCGTGGGAAAAAGAGTCAGAAGAATATTCAGAATATACAAAATAATTATTTATTAAGTAAATTTTAAAAAAAATTAAAAATTTTTAAAAAATATTGTTGACAATGGATTATGCTTTGGGTAATATAATTACACAGTCCGAGCTCCCATCGTCTAGAGGCCTAGGACACATCCCTTTCACGGATGCGACAGGGGTTCAAATCCCCTTGGGAGTACCATTTAAACAAAAGAAAAGAGCCGTTTAAGGCTCTTTTTTGTTGCGTCTATTTTAAGCGGATATACCAGAAATCAAGTTCAGGATAGATCCCTGAGACTTAAAGGTAGAACTTAAAACTGCAACCAAACTTTCTTGTTTTATTTGATTTTGAAGCAATCCTAGCATCGAAGAGGCGTAATCGGTGTCTTTGATTGTTGAAGAGGACGCTTCGTTATTAATAATTGCTGTCATATTGGATTCAACTGAATTTATTAGGCTAGTTTGTACTGCGGCTATTTCCGAACGCTTTGTACTAACTGCTTCTAGCATGCCTTCTGCTGATTTCATAGAGTCTCTTGCTGCTTGAGCAGAAGATAAATCAAATTTGATTTCATCTAGCTTGATATTGGGATTATATGATACAATGGAATTTGGCAAGCTATTTGAGCCAACCTGAAAATCTATATTCGCAGCTTCTTTTCCATCTGTGCCAACGACATTTATTAAATTTTTTCCATTGTAGGATGTATTTCCTAATGATTTAGTAATTTGTTCTGTTAATTGGTCAACTTCAGCTTGCATTGCCTGTCTTTGTGCATCAGAGTATATATCGCTAGAGGCTTGCATTGATAACTCCATAATACGATTAAGCATGCCAGAAACATCACTTAATGTGCCATCTGCCACCTGTGTTACATTTATACCCTGTTGAGCGTTTTCTACCGCTTGGTAACGAGAAGATGTATCTTTATCAATGTTGTCTGATACATAAATATCCGATGGATCCATGCTAGATAATTCGCCAGAAGACATATCTTGCACAATTTTTAAAAACTCATCTTGAGTTTTTGACAAGGCTATTTGTGCTATATTAATTGCCGAAGCGGCGCTTATATTAAAATCCATTATTAAATATCTACCTCATTTTACATGAAGTACTATTCCCATTTTTTTAAAAAAATAACAGTTTTTGCGAAAAAATTTACAAAAATTAAGATAATGAAGATTTTAAAATTTAATTAATTGGAACTTTTGCATAAATAATGACGTCTTAATTTTAAATGACTCCTTAAGTCTTAAGCCTATAAAATAGTGACTTAATTTAAGTTAATATGATAAAATTTACGATAAGGAGACAAAAAACAACTTACAAATTTAAAATTATCAAAAATGTTTATTATATGAGGATTTTATATTATGCAAGAATTGAATTATGATGTAATTATATTAGGAGGAGGACCGGCTGGATTTTCGGCTGGAATATACGCAGCAAGGGGGAACGTAAAAACCGCAATTGTGGATATTTCTATGATGGGAGGACAACCTAGTAATTATCTTGAATTGGAAAATTACCCAGGGTTTGACTTGATAGGTGGATACGATTTGATGGAAAAATTTGAAGCGCATGCAGATAAATTTGGCGTGGAGAAATTTCCAATGCAAGAAATTCAAAAGATTGAATTAAATTCAGATATCAAAAAAATTATTACTAATGATAAGGTTTTTAATGCAAAAACGGTAATTATTGCAACAGGCGCACAACCACAAAAATTAAATATTACCGGTGAAAAAGAATTTGTTGGGCGTGGAGTTAGTTATTGTGCAGTTTGCGATGGTGCTTTTTATCGTGAAAAAATTGTGGCGGTTATTGGCGGTGGAAATGCTGCGGTTGAAGAGGCAATTTATTTAACTCGATTTGCTAATAAGGTTTATGTTGTTCATCGTAGAGATAAATTGAGAGCAGATAAAATTGTACAAGAACGTGCTTTTAAAAATCCTAAAATAGAATTCATTTGGGATAGCGTTGCAACGGAAATTAACGGTACAAGTAATGTTGAAAAACTTTTAATAAAAAATGTTCAAACTAATGAAATTAAAGAATTAAAAGTAGATGGCGTTTTTCCCTACATTGGGTTTAGTCCAAATGTTGATTTAATAAATGGACAAATTCAACAAAATGAACAGGGTTTTATTAAAACAGATGAATATTTAAACACATCAATAAAAGGAGTGTATGCAATTGGTGATGTTCGTCAAACTCCGCTTAGACAAGTAATTACAGCGGCAGCGGATGGTGCAATTGCAGCGGTTAGTGCAATAAAATATTTAGAAGAAATCGAGTCAGAAGTTTTAGTTTAAATTTTTGTAGTATAATTTTTATACTATGAAAAAGATTTATATTGAAACAATGGGATGTCAAATGAATAAATCCGAATCCGAAAGGATTATCGGGATGTTGTCACATTTTGGTTATGAAGAATGTGAAAATCCTAGAGAAGCGGATTTATTAATAGTTAATACTTGCTCTATTCGTCAGCTTTCTGCGAATAAAGCATATAGTCAGATTGGTGTTTGGGGTAAATGGAAACGCCATAGAAATATTAAAATAGGTTTTTGCGGTTGTGTTGCACAACAAGATGGTGAAAAACTTATTAAGCGTTTTCCTTATCTTGATTTGGTTTTTGGTACTCATAATATTTATGAAATACCTGAGCTTATAAAAAGAGTTGAAGCAGGTGAACAAGTTTGTGCTATCACCGAAAAACCTTACATGGTTGAGCAAACTCAATATAATATCGCTCGTAAAGGTAACTTGAATGCTTGGGTTCCAATTATTGAGGGCTGTAATAATTTCTGTACTTATTGTATTGTTCCTTATACTAGAGGTCGTGAGCGTTCCAGAAATATGGACTCTATCATTAAAGAGACACAAATTGCAGTTCAACAAGGCTTTAAAGAAATAACTTTGTTAGGACAAAATGTTGATAGTTACGGAAAAGATTTTAAAGATGGAAAAACGACTTTGGCAAATCTTTTGCGTGAATTAAATAAAATTGAAGGTAAATTTAGAATTCGTTTTGTAACTTCATATCCTACTGATATTACAGATGATTTAATCGACGCAGTTGAAGAATGTGATAAGGTTTGCAAGTATTTCCATATTCCAATGCAATCAGGAAATTCAGAAGTTCTTAAGAAAATGAATCGTCGTTATGATAGAGAACAATATGGCAAAATAGTTGAAAAAATTCGCAAAAGATTTAAACACGTAACTATTACAAGTGATTTTATTGCGGGGTTCCCTGGAGAAACAGAAGAACAATTTTTGGATACTTTATCTGCGATTAAAGAATTTCAATTAGATTATTCTAATACAGCTGCTTATTCTCCGCGTGAGCGTACAGTTGCCGCAAAATGGGTAGATAAGTTTTTATCCGAAGAAGTTAAATATGAACGCCTTGATAGACTAAATGAAGTTAATAAAGAGGCTTGTATAGAGTCTAACAAGCGTTTTATCGGAGAAACTTTAGAAGTATTAGTAGAGGATATAAAAGAACGTGATGGACGTAGAGTTATAACTTCTCGTGCAGGAAATAATAAAATAGTTCACTTTGATAGCCAAACTGCACAAATTGGAGACTTTATAAATGTAAAAATAGAACAAGCCTCTATGTGGTGCGTTAAAGGTTCTGAAGTTAAATAAATATAAAAAATGAGGATTTTAAAATCCTCATTTTTTTATCTTTTTTCAAATTTATCAACTTCTAAATTTTTATTATTAATTGGTTTACAATCTGGGCATGCTTTAAATAACGGATGAACATTTTGATTAGATATATTACCTTTAAACAAAGGTCTGATTGGTGTTGCCGTTATTGAATTTATATTTAAACTTATTTGCATATCTTTTCTCAATTAAAATCTCACTTTTTATCATTTTATCAAAAAAAGAATTAACTGTACATATTACAATTAATTCTTTATAAAATCTTTATACTAAATTAAAATTATTCGCAATTATAACCGGCTCGACTTTGCATCATTATAATATCTGTTTTTATATCTAGTTCATTATTAATAGATTTAATTGCTTTTTTATCAGGTGCGGTTATATTTTTAAAGTTTTCAAGTGCTTTAATTTTAACTTTTGATAAATTTTCATAAACTTCTTTGTTGTAATATTTTTTGATAAAATTTTTTAATGCATTAAAACAGTTTCGCTCAGGGTGTAATGATTTATCCATCTCATAAGTTGCATAATTAACAGCACGACCATTCACTTCAATTTTGTATTTATCTAATAATTTTTTTGTTAGAGAATCTTTATTAACTTTAATTTTAAATGTTTTCATTTCGTTATCATTAAAAATGGTTGATAATGCATTATAAAGTTCATTTTTTTCATCTATGTTAAAATTAGTTTTTGCGTATTTTATAGTTTGTTTTAAAGAAGAAGAGTTAATAATTTTTGCCCCAAAAGATGGACGATTATTGTTTTGAATGTTGTTAATTTTCATAATAAAAATCCTTTCTGAATTTATAAAAACTAAAAAAGGATTTTTTTGCTAGTTAAAAGTCTTTATTTATTTAACAATTTGAAAAATAAGGTGCATTTATCTTTCCCATAAAAATTATAAAAATCCATGTGATCTAAGGCAGTGCCATGTAACTTTGAAATAAATTATTTTGATATTTTTTGAGACATATTAGCAATTTGTTCTTTGGTAATGGTAACAATATTAATTCTACGTTTTTTTACAACATTTGGGTCATCAAAATTAACTATTACATTTTTTAACATCTTATCAATATTTATAAATACTTTTTTCCAAGTTGCCAATAACGGCTTTTTAATTTTTTCAATTTTACCGTTAATAATTTGAATTTCTGATTTATTATGTTGAACAATCCCCATATTGCTGATAAAAGCCTCAACCTTATCTTTTTTATACCTCAATCCCCAAGTTGGAACAATATTCCCTTTTGGCGATTGAACAAACATTTGAGATAATTTATTATAATTATTTATAATATTTTTAGAAATTATATCAACTTTCATTTTTATTACTCTAAATTATTTTACAATTAAAGAAAAATCTGCAATTCTTTCAAATTTTTCTTTAATTTGCCCTAAAAGATTAATTCTGTTATTTTTTACAGCTTCATCTTTATCCATTACTAAAACATCTTCAAAGAATTTTTCAATTTTATCAGAAATTGAAACCAATTCATTAAACAAGTTTGTGTAATCTGTTGATTTAACTGTTAATAATGCGCTGTAAAGAGCTTTTTCAGCATTTTCTTTAAGTAATTTTTCATCCACTGTGCTGATTTTGCTATCTTTAATTATTCTGATAATTCTATTTGCTGCTTCGTGGAACTTATCATAATTCGCTGTTTTTATCATTTCATTTACTAGTTCGAGTCTTTCAACAAAGTCACTTAAATCAGCTAATACGTCTTTTGCGCTAACGCAAGCATCAAGTACGTCATGATTGTATTTATCAGAATATAAAATAACTAATCTTTGAGTAAAGAATTCATTTATATCTGCAAGTAAAGCTGTTTCATTTTCTGCTTTTTTAGGCAACAAAGAAACACTTAATTTAATCAATTCTGATAAATTAACTTTTAAATTATTAGCAATGATAGTTTTTAAAATACCTAAAACTGCACGTCTTACACCTAGTGGGTCGGCAGAACCTGTTGGTTTTCTTCCATCAACAAATACTGCACAAACAGTATCAATTTTATCAGCAATACCAACAACTTGTCCTTCGATAGTTGAGGCTAATTCACCATCAACTCCAAGTGGGAAGTAGTGTTCTGTTATACCTTTTGCTATATTTGTTTTTTCTCCACTAATTCTTGCATAATCACCACCGATAAAACCTTGTAATTCGGTAAATTCAAATACTAATTTTGTAACCAAATCACATTTACAAAGTTTTGCTGTTCTTAAAATATCAGCATCTTCAA
The DNA here is from genome assembly GCA_045638605.1 of Candidatus Gastranaerophilaceae bacterium. GTDB lineage: Bacteria > Cyanobacteriota > Vampirovibrionia > Gastranaerophilales > Gastranaerophilaceae > RGIG2134. The sequence goes on along the minus strand of JAZUBS010000005.1, from coordinate 41,645 downwards.
CTTTTAATTCATTAGCAATATATTTTGATAATTTTTCAATACGCTCAGTTTTATCAAGCATTGTTCCCATACCTTTTTGGAAGGTAACGCCTTTTAAATCTTCTAACTTATCTATTAATGGAGTTTTTGTATCTTGCTCAAAGAAGAACAAACCATCTTCTAATCTCGCAACAACAACCCTTTCGTTTCCTGCTTTAATGTTTTCAAATTCATTTCCAATGTAGTTTGTCATTGTGATAAATTTATTTAAAAGTTTTCCATCTTTGTAAAGTGGGAAGTAACGTTGGTGTGTTGCCATAACGGTAACGTTAACTTTTTCAGGAATATTTAAATATTTTTCATCAAACCCACAAATTGCAGGAATTGGAAATTCTGTTAAATTAGAAACTTCATCAACTAAATCTTCGTCTAATGCTACATCTGCGCCAATTTTAGCCGCAGCTTCTTTTGCTAACTGAACAATAACTTCACGACGTTCAATAGGGCAAGCATAAACATTATTTTCTTTTAATGCTGATAAATATGTATCCGGTGATTTAATTTCAACCTTATCAGATTTAAATCTATGACCACGAGAATATCTTGAAGATTTAACTTGAGCAATTTCTACAGGTAACTCTTCATCACCAAATAAAGAAACAACCCATCTAATTGGACGTTGAAATTTAACCTCTAAATCTGCCCAACGCATAAAGTGAGAGCCTTGAAGTTTTAGCACAATTGCTTCAACATTTTCTTTTAAGACTTCTTTTGTTTCTTTTCCTTTTTGTTCAACTTTTGCGTAAACATAATTATCCTGAATATATAATTTTTCAGGGGCAATTCCGTTTTTCTTTGCAAAGCCTATACCTGCAGGAGTAATATTATTGTTAGCGTCAAAGGCGATAGTTGCAATAGGACCTTTTAATATTTTTTCAATATCTTTTTGTTTTTCATTTAAACCTTCGATTTTTACTGTTAATCTTCTAGGTGTTGCGTATGTAATAATTTTGTCAAATGAAATTTGGTTATCATTTAACAATTTTTCAAAACTTTTTTTCAACTGCTCTTGAGCAGAGGGGATAAACTTATGAGGGAGTTCTTCTGTTCCAATTTCTAATAAATATTTGTTCATATTTTCTCTCGCTTTTCTCTATTTAGTAAGATTATTATATATGGAACATAATTTTTGGGCAAAGATTATTATATTGGACAATTAAAATATAAAAAATATTTTTCCTTTCAACATAGTATTTATTATCAATTATCCTTTATGCTAATATAGAATGAAAATTTAGGAGATATAATATGGAAGAACAAAAACTTAGAAAATTTAGCACAACACAATTATTGAATTTCTGTTTAGGTTTTTTTGGCTTACAATTTGCATGGCAGATGAGAATTATTTTGTCTGGACCAGTAACAGAAAGTTTGGGCGCATCACCATTGTTGTTTGGGCTTATTTGGCTTGCTGGTCCGGTTTCAGGAATGGTTGTGCAGCCAATAATTGGTGCAATTTCGGATAAAACTGATACTCTATTTGGGAGAAGACGACCTTATTTATTGCTAGGCGCTTTGTTTGCTTCATTGGCGCTTTGGCTATTCCCGCAAAGCGGTGCAATCGCAGAAAATTTATCTAATCTTTTGCATATAAATTTGCCTGTATGGACGGGGTTGTTGTTTGCGGCAATTATGATTTGGGTTATAGACGCTTGTGTTAACGCTGCTCAAGGTCCTTATAGAGCATTAATCCCTGATAATATTTGTCCAGAACAACATTCTTTAGCAAATTCTTATTTGAGTTTTGCAATTGGTTTGGGCTCAGTAATTGCAGCTGGAACTGCTCCATTTTTAAACTGGGCGTTTGGTTATCAAATGTCTATTTCTGCTCAATTTATTATGGCAGCTTTGGCATTTTCATTAGCAATGATTTGGACATGTATTACTATTACTGAAAATAAATTATCGCCAAAAGAAAACATTTCAGAAGAAAAACAGCCAACATTTTTAGATAATTTAAAAGAATTTTTTAAATCTTCTCCTGATGTATTTAAAATTTGTACTATGCAATTTTTTACTTGGCTTGGTGTAATGAGTTTGATGATTTTCTTTACTCAATTTGCAATCCACAATATATTTGGCGTGCCTGATACAACTAGCCTTGATGAAATTACAAAAGAAATGTATTCACAAGCGACAATCGACGCTACAAATTTTGCTTCTGTCGGTTTTGCAATATTTAACTTGATTTGTTTCTTGGTTTCCATTCCAATCGGAATTTTATCTTCAAAGTTTGGTAATAAAGTTATACACGTAATATCTTTAGTTATTATGGCTCTAACATTCTTTGGCTTAGCATCAACAACAGAAAAAACTAACGTAATGATATTTATGGGTATTGCAGGTATAGGCTGGGCAAGCATTTTGGCATTACCATTTGCAATGTTGTCTGAACATATCAAAAAAGGCTCAGAAGGTGCTGTTATGGGTATATTTAATATATTTATTGCGGGTCCTCAAGTTTTGGTATGCACGCTAATGGCAGGGTTTATTAATAAATGCGTTATTAATCTAGATAATGGCTTAATTAATCACCATTGGGAATATTCATTCTTAATTGGAGGTATTTTGTTATTATTTTCTGCTGCTATAACATTGTTTATAAAAGAAAATCCAAAATCTTGTTAATAATCTAATTTATTACATAAAGAACGGAATGGTTAGTTTTAATCGTTCCGTTTTTTGTTGTGTTTATGTGCTAAATCAAATATTGTAACAAAATATTAAGATAATATATACGATTTTAGCAATTTTATATACTAATTTTACTTTATATATATACAAGATATGAATGAGAGATTTTATGACAAACAGTATTTCAGCAATCAGATATCAAACACTTGTAGAACTTCAAAACTTAGCAGCAGTTGGGTTTAATACTAATTCAATAGAGAGCAGTGATGGATTACAGGTTGAATTAACAGACACAGATGACGATGTAGTTATGTTAATTGGAGATGATATTAATATTGATGCAAAAGGTGGAAACAATACTATTTGTATAAAAGGTGATAACACAACAATTACCGCAGAAGATGGCAACAATTCAATAGGAGTTGTTGGAGATGTTAGCAACATTACAACTGGTAATGGCGATAATGACTTCTATGTTAGAGGTGATAACACAACAATAACAACCGAAGATGGGGACAACAAATTCCGCGTATATGGTGACAACGCCTCTGTAACCGCAGGTTATGGTACAAATCAATTTGGCATTATTGGTGACAATATGAAATTATATTCAACTAGTGATTCTTCAACAGTAGCATTCTGGGGAGATAATTTTGATATCACCGTAGGTAAAGGTACAGCGGTTAGAACAGTTGATTTTGCGCTCAAAGAAAGCAGAAAATATGATGATATGGAATATGATTTCATTACAAGATTAGACCACTACAATTCATCTGAAAAAGTAAATTCTACAACTTATTATGATTATAGTTGTTGTGAAAATCCACTTATTGCAGGATTAAGTCCGGAAGATCAAGAATGGGTAAGAACGCACGATTTGACACTAAAGCAAGGCGGCTTCCCTAAATATTTCATAACAGAAGGTAATGATGGATTACCTGTAATTTATCAGTACGCTTATACTTACAAAAATAAAACATATTATTATCCAAAAGACCATTATGGAAATCAAAAGTACAAAACCCAATTTAAGCTAAATGAATTAGTAAAAACCTCAGCAAGTTATGACAAATTTGAAGACTATGCAATGGTTTACAGTAAAAATTACATAGTCGATGGTTGTGAAATGAATAAAGCAGTAAACTTTATTGAAAATGAAAACATTAAAAACACAACATTAAAATATACTTTATCAGATAGTACTGTAAAAAATAAAGATTATTCATACTTACAAGGAGATAAGCGATTTGAACAAGAAACAGAATGGACATTCGCTACTCAATCTGCTCAAGCGTTTAGAGACCATGACGTAATTAATCAAGAATTCTACACAACAAAAATGGTTGTTGTAGTAGAAGATTAAAAAATAAACCACAATACCACAAAACCAATTATTAACCTATTTACCGCAACATTATTAAAAAAGAGAGATAAAATTATGGCTACAAATTTCAACCCGTTATTAAATTTGTTTAGAATTGAACAAACTCAAGGAACTACACAGACTCAATCTACAGGAAAAATCGGTTCAGAGAATAATAAACCAAACAGCATATTTAATGCTGCCGGAATGAACTGTCTTGAAGAAAGCTCAATAGGTGACTTTTTTGAACGAAGAACTCAAAATACACAAGCACAAGCTGATACTAAAACTACAGATAAAACAACCTCTCCTATCGGAAAGGCGCAAAAAGGTAATGCTTTAGATATTAATTCTGATAAAACAGCTGAAACTAAAGCTAACCCAACTAAAGGTTTTGGTTCACTTTCTAGCTCAAATAACGTTGAAGATAAAAAAGATGACAAAGAAGAAAAATCTAAAAATACAGGATTTGGCAGCTTAGCTATGGGCTATACGGGAAGTTCCACCTTCAACAACAATAGCGAAATAAAAGAGCTGGCAGAAGAATTAGATTGTGAAGCAACCGAATCTGCAGTTAAAGAAAAAATTCAAGGAATGGCTGCCGATGAATTAGTTAAATTAGACGGGAATTTGCTTGAAATGGCTAAAGATTTGAATTTTATTTCAATGAAAGATATTGAAGACAAAACGGGCGTCAACGATAATGACATAGATGCTCAAAACAAAAAAGCTTCTAAAAAAATTAAATTTGGAACAATGACGTCTGGAGATATGGTTTAAAACGAAAAGCATTTTTGTAGCAATGCAAACGGAATAGGGAATAGGAAAATTTAATGCCTTAAGTTTAACTTAAGGCATTTTTTTATAAATAAAAACAATTCAATTCAAATATTTTTATTTTTCATAAATTTTTGTTAATTTTTTTTTAACAAAGCAGCCCCAAAAAGCAACTTTTTTTATTTAGGTGTTATATATAAATATAACTAAAAAGGAAAACAGCATGACTCAAATTTTGCCAATTAACAACTTCAACATACCTAAACAACCATTACAACCGACAAAAACTTCTAACACAGACAATGCAAAACCGGAACAAAAACAAACAGCTGCTAACAAACTTTATCATACCAAAACTCATGCCGGTTTATTATTTACAGGTATATTAAGTTCTGTATTTGTTATAGGCGTAGTTTTGTGTAATAGAATGAAACTGAACTTCTTGGAACTTGACAACAAAGCCGCAATAGGTATAGGTATGTTTTCAACAGCGATTGGAGCTCTAACTGATTTCTTTATTAACAAAACAAACAAAAAATTTGTTGAAAAAAATAAAGATAAAACAGTAGAAGAACTTTTCCTAACTGAAAAGAAAGCTGAACCTACTAAAAAACAAAACATTTACTATGAAACAAATACTGGTAAAAAAGCAGGAGCAGCAATAGGTGCCGTAACAGGGGCATTATACCTTCCGATACTGGCACTTATTAGCGGAAGAAAATCCGTAGGTGGTGAAGGTGTTACAACCACACTAAAAGCTTTATTTAATAAAGAAGAGCTTAAATTTAAGTTATTAATGACATTAGGTGCTTCATTAATTGGTACAGTTTCAGGCTTTATAAATGGGGCAATTATTGATAAATTCGCAAATATAGGAGCCAGCAGAAAAGCCGATAAAATGGCAGAAAAAGCAAATAATGCAACTGCATAAAATTTAATTTTACAATAAAAAACTCCCAATGAAAATCGGGAGTTTTTGTTTTTAAGTGGTTTTCAATACTTAAGCTTTAACAAGTTTGTTTTCTGTTTCAAGTTTTAAAGTTTGAGTTGTAATATCACAAACGCTTGATGGTCCAAAGTATTGGATTGCGCCAGGGAATACGTAGCAATCATTGATTGCCCAATCTTCTCTGTTATCTTGCAATTTTTTAAACACAGGTCCGTTTAAATCAACCAATGCTTTTTGAATAACTGGTTTCATTTTACCGTGACGTTTTTCCATATTCATCATCATAGTAAGAGGAATACCACCTGCAACCCATTCTGAAGCAGGAGCTGTTAAATTTCTAACTGATGATAAATAACCAGTTAAACCAAATTGCATTAACGCATATGCGTTGTAACCTAATGAATAGCAGTAATCTGCGTCAAAGTTTGATGGGAATGCACATCTTCCTTCATAACCAAAGAAGTGAGCTTGTGCGCCAAATTTACCAACATATTGACCAGCTTTTTTCATTTCTGCTAATTTTTCTTCAATCATAGCAATCAACAATTTTTCTGTTTCGATTTTAGAAACTTGAACGTTACCGTGAGGGTCTCTATCCATCAATAATTGTGATTTAATCAAGACAGGCAATGACTTAAATACTGCTGCATTAGATGGTTCTAAAGCAGCTTCGATAATAACAAATTTTTCTTCGTCATTTTTAGCTGCATTTAGCTTAGCTTCAATTTCAGCCATAGTATCATTCAAGTTTGCAATCATTGCTTTCATTTCAGGTACAAACTCAATTAAACCTTCAGGAATCAATGCGATACCAAAGTTTTTACCGTTTGCCGCACGTCTTGCGATAATATCTGACATATAATCAACGATTGATTTTAATGACATTTGTTTTGCTTCGATTTCTTCTGAAATCATTGTGATGTTAGGTTGAGTTTGCAAAGCAACTTCCAAACCAACGTGAGTAGCACTTCTACCCATTAATTTAATAAAGTGCCAATATTTTTTAGCTGAGTTAGCATCGCGTTGAATGTTTCCAACTAATTCTGAATAAGTTTTGCAAGCTGTATCAAAACCGAAAGAAATTTCGATTTGTTCGTTTTTCAAGTCGCCATCAATAGTTTTTGGACAACCGATAACTTGAATACCTGCGTTTTTAGCCGCAAAGAATTCAGCTAACATACAAGCGTTAGTGTTAGAATCGTCTCCACCGATAATAACAATACCGTTGATACCTAACTTTTTGCAATTTTCCCAAGAAGCCATAAATTGTTCTTCAGTTTCCAATTTAGTTCTTCCTGAACCGATAATATCAAAACCACCTGTATTGCGGTATTCGTCAATAAATTCATCAGTAAATTCTACATATTTACCTTCGATAATACCAGAAGGTCCACCCAAGAAGCCATACAATTTATTTTCTGGGTTAGCTTGTTTAATAGCGTCATACAACCCAGCGATAACGTTATGTCCACCAGGTGCTTGTCCACCAGATAGAATTACACCAATATTTCTTTTTTCTGAAATAACTTCTTCTTCAGAAGCGTTAAATGTAACTGTTGGACCACCGTAGCAATTAGGGAACAAAGATTTGATTTCTTCTTGGTCTCTAACTGATTGTGTAGCTGAACCTTCAATCAAATCAAGGTTTTTAATACCTGCTTGAAGTGATTTAGGTAGTTTTGGTTGATATTGAAGTCTTTCAACCTGTAATGGTGATAATGTTTTCATAGAAAATCTCCCTTTTAACTTCCATTTATTTGATATTATTTTAACATAAAAAATAATGGGAATTAATGTTTTAATACATTTTAATTCCCATTAACTAATTAAATTATTTTGTAAAAAACGCAATTAATTCTTCTTTAAATTTAGCTGCATTTGGCATTAATGTAGAATATGCATTCCCAACTGCGCCTTTTTCATCTAATTCTAAAACCGTTTTGATATATTTATCATTATCATGTGTCGCTCTAATTATAAACTTGTCTTTACCATATGATATTATTGAGTCTGCCCCTTGTTTAGCATACATATGCTGAATATTATTTGCGACATCACACGCTAAAGTTTGTCCAATAGTTCCTATTCTCATTGTGTTCTCCTTATCTTGTAACTACACAAACTTACTATAAACTTTTTAAACTAATTATTTCTGTAATTCTTTATGTCAATAACTTTACCTAATTCTCTAGGCATATAATCCTCACAAGTTGACCAAATTAAAGTTTCTGTAGGTTCTTTTACTGATGATTTGATTTTGCACTTCATACAATCACCTTTAACCATATTGGTTGAACCATCAATTTTGGATGTAAATAATCCGCAAGAATGGCATACTTTTATACGGAAACCAATTTCATCCAATTTTTCAACAATATCAGAAACAGCATCATACATTCTAATTTGTTTTGCTGAAGTGTATTTTTTCTTTTTGTATCTCAAAACAGCATACGCTAAACCATCTTCTGAAATTAAATCCATATAACATTGCAAATTATTTTTTCCATCGGTAACAATTGCATCAACCGTTAAAACATCTCTATTAATATAATTTTGTTTCGGCTTTATTTTACTTACGATACTTTCATAAAATTTGCTTTTTTCAAAATTTTTGCAAGTTCTATAAATTGGATAAAGTAATAAATACTTAATATTAGTTTTTCCTATATCAGCAATAAACAAAGATGCTACAAAACTCAATGTTAATATAACAGCAAAAGTAGCTACTAATTTAATATCAAATATAAAATAGTAAATACTAGTAAATGCTATCATTGCCACGTATGAAAGTAATAATATCCATATATTTGGCTTTATCGAGTGCAAAATAAATTCTACAAAATTAAAACGTGCACCTATAAATAATCTCAAACAATGTCTCAACATTTCAAAACGATATAATGGTATCGGTTTTCTATTCATAAGATGCGAAACATCTAACTTTGTCAAAACACATGGATTATATAAACAGTTAAACCCGCTTTTTATTAATAATGTTGTATATTTGAGTTCTGATTCAATATCTTTAAAATCCACACAACGAATTTTTTCAATAACCTCTTGTTTCATCGCACAAGCATCAGAGTCAATAATTACACTCAAACCCATTGCGGTTCTAGCTAACATATGAATTTTATTTGAATATTTATTGTAAACAGTTTTAATTTTTGATGTTAATGTATCTTTTGAGTCAATAACTTCCGTTTGAGCAACAACAACATCATTTTGGAATAATGCTTTGTTAATACTTGACAAATAATCATAAGAGATTTTTCTTGTAGCATTCAAAAAAGCAAATGCATTAACATTTTGCAAAGAAACCAATCTTTCTAATAACCAAGAAACAGATTCATCTTTTCCGACAGCTTCACCATCGCCTAAACGCCAGATTTTTGCCCCACCAATAAACTCTAATTTGTTAGAAACATCATCTGAACAATTATCTAAAATAATATGTGTTTGGTAGTTTGTTTTAGGATAATCTTGTTTGTTCATCATTTCAAGCAATGAAACAACATCACCTTGGTCATTTGAACAATATATAACCATAATTATATTGTTTTCATAAGGCGGATTAAAAAACTTGTGTTTAGTAATTAATCTACGACCTTTTGATGCAAAATAAACACTTAAAGCGTAATATATAGTGTATATTCCGATATAAATACATAATGAAATTAATAATAAATAACAAATACTATTAGCCATAACTCATTTCCTTTGTAATATTAATTATATCCAAAAAAAAATATTTTCCAAGAAAAATTTATTGAAAATATATCAAATAAATACAAATAATTCATCATTAAAAATATTTCAATAATTTTATTGACTGAAAATATAAAATTTGCTACAATCGAATGGTTAAATAACCAAAAGAAAAGAAAGTTAAATGATTAAAAATATTGTTAATACAAAATTTACATATAGTGACATCATAAAGCATCCTTTTTTTAAAGTTTTTAATAAAAACAATAGTAAACAAATAAAAAGAAGAGGTTTTTCTGTTGCAGAAGCAATGATAGCCTTATTAATTGGCAGCATAGCTCTTGGAATGGCAGCACCAATGATAACAAAGCAGATTAAACAAAACAATTTTGCAGATACAGAACGAAGAATTTTACGACAAAAAATAGAAACAGCAATTCCTTCCGGTATGGTTTCATTTTTTAATATACCATGTAATGAAATTATGCCTGAAAATAGTTGGCGAGATGTTCCAGATTCATATAAAGGTCGTTATCCTAGAATTGCAGGAACAATTAATGTTCCTAAATATATTAGCGATCCAAAAGGTGGCTCTTTTTCTGATGAAACAACCTCAATAACTATTAAAGCTGGTGAAACAATGAATGATTCTAGTAGAAAGATTTATGGTATTATTGGTTCTGCGTATGGTGGAAAAGATAACAGCAGAACTGCTGCTTCAAATAGGTCAGGCGCATTTGAAAATTATTCAAGAACATACACGGGTTTTAATGGGGGCGGAGTAGGCCTTAATTATGGTTACGATTCGGTTTGGAATGTTAGCTTTGACTCTGCTCGAGTTGTCCCAACAGATGAAGAAAATAGGCCAATGACAATCGGTCTTTATATGTGTATAAAAAATTAAATTATTAATGGTTAATATTTGTAGAGTTTGGCGATTTAACTATTTGCACAGAACGCACCTCTGTTAAGTCTTGACGTGCTTCTTTTATTTTATTTCTTACCTCGTCATCAAGACTGTGTCCGCCAACAAGTCTATCAACAAAACCATTATTTAGTTTAACAGTACGTAGGGTGCATTTTAATGCACCAATTAATACATCGCTAAATTATAATTTATTAGTAATACAAATAAATTGAAGCATTGATTGATGATTAAGCCCATGATGCAGAGTAAGATATTGAGTTTATAATGTGTATGATTGTGTAATTTTAATTTATCCTATCATAAAATATTACATATAATAATTATTGCGGTGTGATTTATACTTATATCCTCATTTTTTATATTTTGAGTGATGATAAATGACGAGTACAGCTCTAATGCATATTATGCTTTATTTGGCATTGTTTGACTAAATTGTTATAAAATGATACATTTTACCTATGGGAACATTGGATATTACATCATTTGAAAAAGCTTTAAATCGCCTTAAAGAAGTAATTGATGTTTATAATTCTGATAAGACAAATCTTATAATAAGAGATTCTATGATACAAAGGTTTGAATATACTTATTCTATTGCTCTAAAAATGATAAAACGGTTTTTTTCTCAAGGAGCTTTTGTTTTAGAAAATATTGAAGGTATGACTTTTAATGAGATGATAAGACAAGCTAATAAGATGGAGCTTTTAAAATCAAATCTTGAAAAATGGGATGATTTTAGACAAAAGAGAAATCTTACATCTTACACTTATGATGAAAATGTTGCAAAGGCTGTCGCTTTAGTTATTGAAGATTTTGCAATAGAAGTGCAATATTTATTAAATAGATTGAAAGAAAAAGTAAAATAATGTTTGGCTTGGATGATAGACATTTGGATTTTGTGTTAAGCGTTCTTAAACGTAATATTTCTGATGTTGATGCCAAATTTTATATCTTTGGGTCTCGAGCAAAAGGCACAAATAAAAAATATTCTGATATTGATATAGCAATAGATTTAAACGGAAAAAAACTCGATACTTCTATTTTGGGTAAAATTCTTATCGAATTTCAAGATTCAACATTGCCTTATGAGGTGGATGTGGTTGATTTAAATTCTATTGATGAGAAATTTAGAAATTTGATAAAAAAAGATCTTGTTTTATTACAATAAAAATTGTAGAATCATAAATATTATAGTTAATTATAGGAGATTGTTTTGTGAGAGTTATAAATCCACCTATGCGAGTGTTTGATATTAGCAATGTAAATATTCGTTTTAATAAAGAGACTGGGCGAATTGAAGAAGTTATAGGTAAGCAATCTTGTGATTCATTCATTAGTTCAAGACCTCAAAAAACAAAAAAACAACTTCTTAAAGAAAAAATTGAAGCGATGATGGATGAATTGTGTAAATAGGATTAGTACGTAGGGTGCATTTTAATGCACCAATTAATACATCGCTAAATTATAACTTATTAGGCTTTATATGTTATAATTCTTCTATGAACGAAATAGTAGAAAATAAATCAACAAAAATTGCACCTAAAAAATACGTTTTAAAAAAACAAACTTCTAACGTTGTTTCTTATTTAGTCGACTATGAAGGTCAATTAAATGAAAACCAGCTTCGCGCTGCCGTAAAAAAAGAAGGATCAGTTCTTGTTATCGCAGGAGCAGGTTCAGGTAAAACAAAAACTTTGACCTATCGCGTTGCAAGATTGATTGAAGATGGCGTCGCTCCAGAAAATATCTTACTTTTAACATTTACCAAAAAAGCCGCAGATGAAATGCTCAATCGTGCGACAACGGTTTTAGATAATCGTTGTGAAAAGGTTGCAGGCGGAACATTTCACTCTTTTGCAAATTATATTTTAAGAAAATATTCGAGTTTTTTAGAATTAAAAAATAATTTTACTATTATGGATAGAGCCGATGCAGAGGATGTTATAAATCATTTAACAGGACAAATTGTTCCTAAAAAAGAAAAACGTTTTCCAAGAAAAAGCACTATTTTAGACATTTATTCAAAAACCATTAACAAAAATATTTCAACTCAAGAAGTTATACAAGGAGAATTTAGACAATTTGAGCATTGTACGGATTTAATCATCGAAATACATAAAGCATACGTTCAATATAAGCGTCAAAATTCCTTGTTAGATTATGACGATTTACTTTTGTATCTTAAAGTTTTACTTGCCTCGAATGAAGCTATAAGGAAGAAAATTTCAAATCAGTATAAATATATAATGATTGATGAATATCAGGATACAAATACTTTGCAAGCAGAAATTGTTAAATTATTAGCATCTGAACATAATAACGTTATGGCTGTTGGTGATGATTCTCAAAGCATTTATTCTTTTAGAGGGGCTAATTTTAAAAACATTTTAAATTTTCCAAATATTTTTCCCAATACTGAAATTATCAAATTAGAGCAAAATTATAGAAGCTCACAAAATATATTGAATTTTACCAATAAAATATTAGAAAAAGCTAAGGAAAAATATTCAAAAACTTTGTTTTCTGATATTGTGAGAGAGGTAAAACCAGCATTGATTTGCGCTTCTGATATGCAAATGGAAGCTGAGTTTATTTGTCAAAGAATTTTAGAGCTTATGGACGAAGGAATTTCTCTTGAGGATATTTGTGTTTTGGCTCGAAGTGCAAGAATGACATATAATTTAGAGATTGAACTTGCAAAAAGAAGCATTCCTTATAAAAAATTTGGTGGGTTAAAATTTATTGAAACTGCCCACGTTAAAGATGTAATCGCATATTTAAGAGTTATCTTAAATCCTGATGACATCATTAGTTTAAATAGAATTTTGTTATTACTAAAAGGTGTCGGACAACAAACAGTTAATAAACTTTTACCTATTTTAAAAGGGCAAAATTCTGTTGACGTAAAATTATTACCTGCAAAGTGCTCTAGTGAAGTTGGAACTTTATTAAAAAATATATTTCAATTTAGAAGTGAAGCCCTAACACCAGCAGAGCTAGTTGCAAAAATTCTCAAATACTACAAACCTATTTTGCAAGATAAATATGATGATTATACAAAACGAGAAAAAGACTTAGAACATTTTGAATACCTAGCCCATCAATATTCAAATTTAGAAAACTTTTTAAGTGATTTAGCGTTAGAACCACCGGATAAGAGTGTTTCGGAAGTTGAAGAAGGAAGCAAAAAAGATGAATATTTAACAATTTCCACAATTCATTCCGCAAAAGGATTGGAATGGAATTCTGTGTTTATTGTGGGCGTAGTTGATGGTAGATTTCCTAGTGTTTTTTCTTTCAATTCTGACGAAGAAATGGATGAGGAATTAAGGTTGATGTATGTTGCCGCGACTCGTGCCAAGACTGATTTATATATAACTTATCCTATTGATATGTTTGATTATTCAACAAATATGGTATTGTCAAAGCCTTCAAGGTTTATTGATGATATAGAAGAAGATTTGCTAGAAAAATGGATTATTGAAAAAGAAAATTAATTTATAAAACCAAAAGGAAATAGCCCAACTTAAGCAAAGCCCAAAAACAAATTCAACCCAAAAGACTTTTCTCTCAAATCTTAATAAATGTATATCTTATTTGATAAATTGTAATTTAGCGGTGTAAATAAAATCAAAAATTAGCAAACAGTAGGGTGCTGTCTTTAGACGCACCACAAGATTTGAAAAATAATCGGTGCGTCAAAACGACGCACCCTACATAACTGGCGTTGCCAGCATAAGTTGAAATACGTTATACTGCTAAATTATAATTTATTAATCATTTAAAATCCGAATAAAATCCTCTAAAATAACTACTTTATTATCTTTACAATTTATAGTAGAATAATTATCACAGACAGAGTAAAGGATTATTATGAGCGAAAAATTAATATATTTTGTAGACGTTACAAACCGTGATGGGGTTCAAACTTCAAGACTTGGTCTTGCAAAATTACAAAAAACCATTATAAATTTGATGTTGGATGATTTGGGTGTAACTCAATCAGAGTTTGGGTTTCCAACAACAAAACACGAAATTAATTACCTAAATGCCAATCTTGAGTTAGTTGATAGAGGTGTAATCAATAAAACAAAACTTTCAGGCTGGATGAGAGGTATTGCAGCAGATGTTGCAACATCATTCCAAAATGTTCCTCGTTTAAAATATGTTAATTTGTCTGTATCTACTTCTGATCAAATGATTAATGGTAAATACGGCGGTAAAAAGACAAGAAAAGACATCATTGACTCAACAAAACAAGCTGTTGATTTAGCTTGCACTTACGGTGTTCAGGCTGTTGGCGTAAACGCAGAAGATGCATCAAGAACAGATTTAGATTATCTAATTGAGTTTGCTAATGAGGCTAAAAGTAGTGGTGCTACTCGTTTTCGCTATTGTGATACGTTGGGCTATGATGATCCACAAACCGCTTATCAAAGAATTTTAACTATCGCAAAAGAAACTCAAATGGATATTGAATTGCATTTCCATAATGACCTAGGTATGGCAGTTGGAAACTCTGTATTAGGCGCTAAAGCCGCAATAGATGCAGGAGTTAATGCTTATATCAATACAGCGGTTAATGGTATGGGAGAACGGGCTGGAAATGCTGATTTGATTTCTTGTTTGCTGGCGATTTTAAAATCTAGCGGATTTAGTGGAAAATATAAAATTGACCCACAAATTGATTTATCAAAAGCGTGGAAGTTGGCTAAATATACTGCTTACGCGTTTAATTTGCCAATTCCTATTAATCAACCTGCGGTTGGTAGTAATGCTTTTGCTCATGAATCAGGAATTCATGCAGATGGTGCGCTAAAAGATAGAAGAAATTATGAGTTGTATGATTATGAAGAATTGGGCAGAGGTGAGCCTGAAGTTGTTGAAACCGGTCGTATGATTACAACTGGTGAATACGGCGGAATTAAAGGATTTAGAGACGTTTATGAAAAAATGGCTCTTGAGTTTAGAGATGAAGATGAAGCAAGAAACATTCTTGAGCTTGCTCGTTATGCAAATGTTCATACACAAAAACCTTTGACTCAAAGTGAATTGAAATTTATATATTATTATCCAGATATTGCGGCAAAAATTATGACAGTAACGCCATACTATATTCCAACAGGTGCTCTAAAACATCGTGTTGATAATAGTGAAGTTACTATGCCAAATATCATTGTTTAAGGAGAGACTATGGGACAAACAATCGCAGAAAAAATAATCTCTGCTCATGTCGGAAGAGACGTAAAAGCAGGAGAGTTGGTTATCGCAAAAGTTGATGTTGCGGCAGTTCAAGACGGAACAGGGCCATTGACGGTTCAAGAATTTAAAAAATTAGGCAAAGAAAAATTGGCTAATCCAGAACGTACAATTTTATTTATTGATCACGCAGCACCTAGCCCTCGTAAAGAGTTGTCTAATTCTCATATGGTTTTAAGAGAATTTTCTCGTGATTATGGTGCAGTTTTGTCAGATGTTGGCGAAGGTGTTTGTCATCAAAGATTAATCGAAACTCATGTAAACCCTGGAGAAATTCTTGTTGGTGCAGATTCTCACACTTGTACATCTGGTGCGTTGGGTGCATTTTCAACAGGTATGGGCTCTACAGATATTGCAGTTGCAATGGCGTTGGGCAAAACTTGGTTAAAAGTTCCATCAACATTTAAAGTTGAAGTAAATGGTGAATTTCCAAAAGGGGTATGTGCAAAAGATCTGATTTTGCATTTAATCGGAACAATTGGGGCTGATGGCGCTACATATAGAGCATTAGAGTTTTCAGGCTCAACTATTGAAAATATGTCAATGGCAGATAGATTTACTATCGCAAATATGGCGGTTGAAGCAGGTGCAAAAGCAGGTTTATTTGTTACTGATGATAAAACAAAAGAATATTTAAAAGAACGTGGACGTGAAGACAAGTTTGTAAAAATTGAACCTGATGCAGATGCTCAATATGAAAGAGTTATAAAAATTAATGCATCAGAGCTTAAGCCAACAGTTTCTTGTCCTCATACAGTTGATAATACAAAAACAGTTGATGAATTAGCTGATGTAAAAGTAAATCAAGTATTTATCGGAACTTGTACAAACGGACGTATAGAAGATTTAAGAGTAGCTGCAGAGATTTTAAAAGGTCAAAAAGTTGCAAAAGGAACACGTTTGTTGATTTCTCCTGCGTCTAAAGATGTTTTATCAATGGCTTTAGATGAAGGCTTGATTAAAATATTTGTAGAAGCGGGTGCAGCTTTGGTTACATCTGGTTGTGGACCTTGTGTTGGCGTTCACGGCGGAATTTTAGGTGATGGCGAAGTTTGTTTGGCTACGCAAAATAGAAACTTCCAAGGCAGAATGGGTAATACAAAAGGATTTATCTATCTTGCATCACCAGTAGTAGCAGCTTATAGTGCAATTAAAGGTTATATCGCAGATCCAAGGGAGGTTTTATAATGAAAAGCGGAAAAGCATTTAAATTTGGAGATGATATTTCAACAGACCATATCGCACCTGGACGTTTGTTCCATTTGCGCTCTGACCTTCCTGAATTTGCAAAACACGTGCTAGAAGACGCAGATCCTGAATTTGCATCTAAGATGAATAAGGGTGATTTTGTTGTTGCGGGAAATAACTTTGGATTGGGTTCATCTCGTGAGCACGCGCCTCAAATCATTAAAATAGCAGGTGTTGGTGCGGTTTTAGCTAAAAGTTTTGCAAGAATTTTTTATCGTAACGCAATTAACATTGGTTTATTGTTGATTGAATGTGATACAGATAAAATTGATGCAGGTGATGAACTTGAAATCGACATAAAACAAGGTTTTGTTCATAATATTACTAAAGATATTAAAATTGAAATAACACCACTTCCTGATGTTATGATTAAATTGCTTAATGAAGGTGGTTTAATTGAACATATTAAAAAACACGGTGATTTTGATTTAGTTTAGAATTGGAGAAATTATGCATAATTTAACGCTTATACCTGGAGATGGAATAGGTCCAGAAATTACTGATGCAGTAGTAAAAATCATTGAAAAAGCAGGTGTTGAAATAAACTGGGACATACAAAGCGCTGGCGCAGATGTTGCAGAAAAAGAAGGAACACCGCTTCCTGATAGAGTAATTGAGTCTATAAAGAAAAACAAAATAGCATTAAAAGCTCCTGTTACTACTCCAATTGGTAAAGGGTTTAGAAGTGTTAATGTGCAATTAAGAAAGGCGTTAGATTTGTATTCAAATTTACGTCCTTGCAAAAATCTTGACGGTATTAAAACTCGTTTTGACAATGTTGATTTGGTTATAGTTCGTGAAAATACAGAAGATTTGTACGCTGGAATTGAGCGTCAAATTGATGAAGATACGGCTGAGTCGATTAAGATTATCACTCGTGATGCGTCAATTAGAATTTGTGAGTTTGCGTTTGATTATGCTGTAAAAAATAATAGAAAAACAGTTACTGCAGTATCAAAAGCTAATATTTGTAAATTGACAGATGGTTTGTTTTTGCGTTGTGCTCAAGAGGTTGCTCAACGTTATCCGCAAATTGAATACAAAGAAATTTTGGTTGATAACCTTTGTATGCAATTAGTTCAGGCTCCTGAAAAGTTCGATGTGCTTGTTTTGCCTAACTTGTACGGTGATATTGTATCAGACTTAGCTGCGGGATTAATTGGTGGACTAGGTGTTGCTCAAGGTGCAAATATTGGTAAAGATTACGCTGTTTTTGAGCCTGTTCATGGTTCTGCCCCTGATATTAAAGGACAAAATAAGGCTAATCCTACTGCGCTTTTGCTTTCTGCAATTGAAATGCTTAAATACATCGGTGAAAATGAGGCTGCAAACAAAATAGATAAAGCTTTAAGAACTGTTTTAGCCCAAGGTAAAGTCCTAACTGCAGATTTAGCAGGAATAGCTACTACAACTGAATTTAGAGATGAAATTATAAAATATTTGGATTAATTTATAATAATTGTGTTTTATAAAAACCAATTATTATTGAAAAGCCGAATATGCTGCAACAACTTGACTTATCGGGGTTTTAAATCCTTGGTAAAATGAATTGCCATTGTTATTGCTATTATTTTCTCCTTGCATTTCACTGGTTTCAAGATTTTCTTTCATGCTTTCTTGCATCTGTAGTTTCATGTAAGTCATAATTTCATCTATAGTAATTGTACCATCGCGATTTAAATCCATATCGCTAGAATTTTTTTCTGGCGTATCCTTGTTCCCATTAGCCGCTTCAATATCATCATTAGACACAATATCTGGACTATATTGCGTATCATTCATTAAGCCTTCAAAAGAATTGTTTTGTTCATCTGCTTTATTAGCTGTATTTGTCTGAAACGTGCTCAACAAATCAATGTATGCACTCATTCCACCTGAAATTCCTGCAACCATATATCTAACCTCTTCCTCAACTATATTCTAATTAAATAGCATGTTTTACAAATTTTCATCAATTAAATAAATGATAAAGAAATTTATAATGTTTAGTTTATAATAGAATTGTTGTTTGAGTTTAATAAGGGATTGAATGTGGGAAATACAGTAGTTGTGGGCGCACAATGGGGCGACGAAGGAAAAGCTAAAATTACAGATTTATTGGCAATGGATGCTGATATAATTATTCGCTATCAAGGTGGTTGTAATGCTGGACACACGGTTGTTGTGGAGGGAAAAACTTATAAATTTCACCTAATTCCTTCTGGTATTTTGTATAAAAATAAAACATGTGTGATTTCAGCAGGAACTGTTATTTATCCAACATCTTTGAAAAAAGAAATTGACGACTTAGTAGAAGATGGGATTAATCTAGAAGGGTTAAAAATACATCCTTTGGCATCAATTACCATGCCTTATCATATTGATATTGACGGAATAAGCGAAGATAAAACTGCTAAAACAAAGATTGGCACAACAAAAAAAGGGATTGGTCCAACTTATGCAGATAAAATTGCTCGCTACGGTTTAAAAGTTGAAGATTTGTATGATGAGGAAGCATTGAATACAAAATTAGATAATATTCTTCCTTTGAAAAATAAGATTTTAAAAGAAGTTTATGGACTAAAAGAGTATTCAAAAGAAGAAATATTGACCCTTTGTAAAGAATATGCTGAAATTTTCCGTCCTTACGTTTTTTGGAATTGGCAAGAGGTTTTATCTAAAGCTGTTAGAGAAAATAAAAAGATTTTATTTGAAGGTGCACAAGGCGTAATGCTTGATATTGATTGGGGTACATATCCATTTGTAACAAGTTCAAATCCAATTGCTGGTGGTGCTGCGACTGGTTCTGGGGTCGGAATTAACGCAATTAAAGAAGCAATCGGAGTTATGAAAGCATACGTTACCAGAGTCGGTGAAGGTCCATTTATCAGTGAACTTGAAGATGAAACAGGTAAAAAAATACAAACAATTGGCGCAGAATTTGGTGTCACTACAGGACGTGCTAGACGTTGTGGCTGGTTTGATGCGGTAATTGCTAGATATTCTGCCCTTGTTAGTGGTTTAAGCGCAATTGCACTTACAAAAACTGATATTTTTGATACATTTGATGAAATAAAAGTCTGCGTTGCTTATAAGGATAAAAGAGATGGTAAAATTTATGAATATTATCCAACAAATGTTCATATGCATAAGTATTTAGAACCGGTTTATGAAACTCATAAAGGGTGGAATGAAGATATTTCTAAATGCAGAACTTATGGTGAGTTGCCTGAAAATGCTAAAAAATATTTAGCTCGCTTGGAAGAATTAATTGGAGTAAAAATTACGATTATTTCTGTTGGTCCAAATAGAGAACAAACAATTATTTTAGAAAATCCATTAAACAAATAAATTATAAATAAAATGAAATAAAAATGGGATATTTTAGATATCCCATTTTTATTATTGTTCTTCTGTGATTTCTGTTGGTTTTAGTTTTTCTCTTACTTTAGCTTCAACTTCTGCTAGTATAGTTGGGTTAGCTTGTAAATATTCTTTAGCTTTTTCTCTACCTTGACCAAGTTTTTCATCATTATAACTAAACCATGCACCAGCTTTTTTAACTATATCAAACGCAACTGCAACATCTAAAATACAACCTAATTTGCAAATACCTTTTCCGTAAAGTAAATCAAATTCAGCAATTCTAAATGGCGGAGCCACTTTGTTTTTTACAACTTTAACTTTTGTTCTGTTTCCTAAATCCGTAGTATCACCCTTAATAATTTCGCCTTTTCTTATATCTAAACGCACGCTTGCATAATATTTAAGAGCGTTACCACCTGTTGTTGTTTCAGGGTTCCCGTACATAACTCCAATTTTTTGACGAAGTTGGTTAATAAAAATGATTGTAGTATTAGTCTTACCTACAACACCAGTAAGTTTACGCAATGCTTTACTCATAAGTCTGGCTTGCAAGCCCATTTGTTGATCTTCCATTGTGCCTTCAATTTCAGCTTTAGGAACAAGAGCTGCAACTGAATCTACAACAACAATATCAACCGCACCTGAACGAACAAGCTCTTCAGTAATTTCAAGTGCTTGCTCTCCGGTATCAGGCTGCGAAATTAACAATTCATCAATATTTACACCCAAGGCTTGAGCATACTCAGGGTCGAGTGCGTGTTCCGCATCAACAAACGCAGCAATTCCGCCCATTTTTTGGCATTCTGCAACAATATGCTGTGCCAAGGTTGTTTTACCAGAACTTTCAGGGCCATAAATTTCTATAATTCTACCTCTTGGAACACCACCAATTCCAAGCGCGATGTCTAATGATAGTGCCCCTGTCGGAATAGCTTCTACTGAAACGGCAGTTTTATCGCCCAATTTCATGATAGAACCTTTACCAAAATCTTTTTCAATTTTTTCTATAGCTAATTTAAGCGCTTTTTCTCTATCTTGAGATATATTAATCGGCTCTTTTTCTTTTGCTGCCATTTTCAAACTCCTATATTCTTCTATTATAA
Organism: Candidatus Gastranaerophilaceae bacterium; assembly: GCA_045638605.1. Classification (GTDB taxonomy): domain Bacteria; phylum Cyanobacteriota; class Vampirovibrionia; order Gastranaerophilales; family Gastranaerophilaceae; genus RGIG2134. The sequence continues at coordinate 20,292 of JAZUBS010000005.1, read as the reverse complement.
CATTATACTATTGACACATAAAAATTGTAAAAATGTTACAATTTGACATAATTTGCCTATAAAATAGAGTAAAAACGCAATTTATTCATATTTTGCGTTTTAATTATTGTAGGAAGGTTTAAAGTATGATAAATGATACAAACATAATAAATGTATATAAAAATTTTATGGATATCAAAAATCATCCTAATTTAGCCATTCCGCAAGCAGCTGGCTGTTCCGGAGCAATAGGTGCAACTCAACTAGGAAACATATCTGATGAAGAGAAAAAAGGAAGTGCCTTAACAAAAACTGTTGCAGGTATTGCAATTACTGGGGGTATTGTTGGTCTTATTTTTGCAAGAAACGCTTCTAGTAAATTTTATAAACAAATTAACTCATTTATTCAGAAACTTGATGATAAAATATATGAATATAGTAAAAAAAGTCAAAGTTTAACTGCTATTCAAAATTGCTGGTTAAAGTTCAATAAGGGGTTAAAGAAGGTATTTGAATGGATTGGTGCGACAAATAATATTACGGCGGCAAAAGATGCCGGATTTAAAGCATTATGTGGCAAAATCGGATTGACTAAAGTTATGGATTGGGTTACTTCACAATTTAAAAAAATAACAGTTGCAACATCCAGACGTGCTTATGAAAATGCAAGAAATGTCGCAGATAGAAATATTGCAGAACTAAGAAAAATCGTTGACGATATAGAAGATAAAGAAAGTCAAGAAATATTACGAGGCTATTTAAATACGCTGGAAAAACAGATCTCTCAAATTACAACCGCGACAAATCGTCAAGGTCGACTTCAAGCAATAGAGCAAGACACGGCAGATGTAGGTGATAAAGTTGCTAAAGAACTTTTAGAAATAATTCGCGCACCAAGACAAAAAGGCGAAAAATTACGATTATACCGCACTGAAGTTCATGCCGCCGCTGGCAAAGAAAAACTTATAAAAGAATTAAACGAAGCAAGGCGCTCTTTTACGTTTAATATTGACGACAAAACCAAAATATTGAACGACGCTTGTGATACAATCGGACAAGCTATTAAAACAGAAGACCAAGCATCAAAAGATATGCTAAGAGAAATAAGAAAATTAATAAAAAAATATGCTAATGCAAGTGGAGTAACTGAAAAAGAGGACAGAAATCTTATAATTGATAAATTGACACCTAAAATAAAAGAGTTGGAAGCATGTTTAAAATCTTCTAATTATAGTAATGAAACTAAAACCCTGTTCAAAGATAAGTTTACTGAACTCTTAGAGATTGTTGACAAAAAGAATAATAAAAAGGGTACTATTGAAGAAATATTAATAAAATTAAATGCTTTGGGGGTAAAAACTAATAACCCTAAAGCTTTTGCGTATGCAAAATTACTTACAAATCAAATACGAAATGTAACAAACAAAGCCTTTGACAGCGAGCTTAAACTTTATGATAAATTTGCGGAATACAGCGTAGGTTCGGCGCCTACGGATGTCGTCGGCATGCTCTTACCCGTAGCTCTTGGCGGATATGCTGTTTCAAAGGGCGAAGATAAAGATGAAAAAATTTCAGCTACACTTAAGGCCGGTATCCCTATTGTTGGTGGTGTTGCAACGACATTTGTTGCTGCCGCTAAAATGATGACAAATATGCAAGGTCTTTTAATTGGTGCGGTTACAGGTATCGGGCTTAACGCTATAGGTTCAAAAGCAGATGAAACATATAAACGTTATCAAGAAAATAGCCTATACGCCCAAAAAGCAATTGCGGCTTACAAAAAAAATAATCTGAAAGCAGAAACCGTTTAACCTTGCTTAATATTTTTTAATATTTCGCTTAAAAAATGAACCTTTATCTTTTAAATTCGTTATAAAAGTATAAAGGATAAAAAAATGAAAGAAAAATGTAATAAATACGAACAATTAATAAATTTTGGCACAGAGGAAGAATTACTTGAACATATTTCTCAGTGTGAAGATTGTAGACAAGAGCATGAAAAAATGCTTGCTGTTTCTTCATTAATTCAAGAGGCAAAACCTTATTTCTTGAAAAAGAAGCAAGAATTTAAGAAGTTAAAAGTAGCTTGTGTGGCGCTATTTACACTTTTTTCAGGTGTAACTTTTGGCGTTTTGGACAGTAACTATAAAATAATGAATACATTATCATATAATGACGGAATAACACTTGAAGATATGGGGTTCCCGACAGATGATTATGGATTTATAATGGTAGATTAATGGATTTCAATAAATTAATAGAAAATAACAAGAATAATGTAAAAAATATTATTCGATTGATAACAAAAGAGTATAATGAAGACCTTGAACAAGAGGTCTATATTAAAGCTTGGCGTAATTGTCATAAATATCAAGAACAAGGCAAATTCAAAAGCTGGATAAACACAATTGCAAAAAATATATCTAAAGATTACTTAAAATCAGCAAAAGTTAAATATGAAACCAAAACTCCGGATGATGAATTAACTTTTAATTCAATAAAAGATAAAAAATTGACACCCGAACAAGTTTTTATCAGTAAACTAAGACAAAAAAGAATAACAAAAGCAATCAATGAGCTCAAACCAAAATTCAAAGAAGTAATAATTATGTATGAAATTGAAGGAAAATCGTACGAAGAAATTTCAAACAAACTAAATTGCCCAGTAGGGACAATAAAATCAAGACTTTACAACGCAAAAAAAGAATTATACGAAAAATTAAAAGATTTAGTATAAGGAAAGGAACAATTATGAAAAAAACATTAGTATTAGCAAGTTTATTAGCATTTACAATGACATCCGCATTCGCAAACACAGATACACCAAAAGTTCCGTTTGACAAAAAACGTCCGCCAATTGAGCGAAAAATGCAGCAGCAACCAAAATTTGATAAAGAAAAAATGGCTAAAAAACAAGCAGAATTTGAAGCTAAACTTAATCTTACAGAAGAACAAAAAGCGCAAGCTAAAGAAATTCGCCTAAAAGGACATGAAGAAATGAAGCCTATTTTTGAAAAAATGAAGGCTAAAAAATTGGAAATTGATACAGTTAAAGAAAATGGTTCATTAACTGTGGATGAACAAAAAGCGCAGCTTGGAAAATTATTTGCCGAAATGAAAGATCTAAAAAAACAAGCTCGTGATTTAAGAATCAAAAATATGCAAGAATTTGAGTCAATTTTAACGGATAAACAAAAGAAAACATTAGAAAAAATGAAGCAAGAAGGCAAAAAGAACTTTAAAAAACATCATCCTAAAAGACCGCCATGCCCTAAAAAATGCGACTGTAACTGCATAGAGAAATAACTTCAAACTAAAAATGCCGCTTTAAAAGCGGCATTTTTAATATAAATATTTAGGTTATTTTTTAGGTTATCCCCAACATTTTTTTATACCAACTAAATGTTTCCATTTCTAAGCCATTAAATGTAGTTTTTAAGCATTGTTTCTTCAAATACTTTTCAAATTCATCGGTAAATTTTGATTTAACCTCAGTCGTTTTTACTTCTGTAGATAAACTTGCCATACGAAGCCTCCTATTTAACACAATCAACAATTATATATTAAGCACTTAATTATTTTAACATATTTTTTAAGATCTTTCTACTGGTCTAAAAACGAAAATAATAAAAATTTGTCAAAAAACAGATCATTCTTATGTAAATTTTTGTAACATTTTGTTTGAGGTTTTTTGTTGTGTTTATAATCCTTTTACTCGAATTGCTAAATTAGAAGGAGCGTGTTTTGCATCTCCAGCTGGAAGATACCCATATTTTATTTGTAAACGTTGAACTAAACCAAGTTTATTTATATCAGCATCAAAAAATAATTTTTCATAGACACTAACTCCATCTTGAACGATTGGAGAATTTGATGTTTTAAACATGTGAGGGTATCTTCTTTGTAGGTCTCTATGTGCTAAAGCATTTAACCCTAAAAAATTTATTTCTTCTTGAATTGAACTTTGATTATCATTATCTTTAGCGTGTCCGGCTTCGTGCAGAATAGATTCTGCAATAGCCAAAATTTCGGCTGTATTTAATGTATTTTTATAACGATTATTTATTTTTATAAAGTTTTTAGAAAAATCATATTGTGCGTGAACATCTTCTGGCATTTCATCAAAAAGAATTCTAGCGTTTGATTTTTTCAAGAATTCAACAGCTTGTGCTCCGGAATCAAAAGGAATATTTACCCCGATTTTTTTTAAATATTCAACTTCGTTTCTATCAAATTTTATTTGTTTTAATTCATTTAACGCTAAAATGATATTTTTATCCTTTATCCATGGGAAATCTTTTATAATAGCTTCTTCTGTCAAAATTTCAGATAAATTTTTTTTCTGCACGGAAACCGCAAAGTTATTATAAACATTGCTTTTAAATGAATATGAAGTTTTGATAGGTGTTATTCTTACCATTTTATTATCTGTATGATTCGACGTATCGCGGGTTAACAGCTAGCCATCTAAATGATTGACTAGAGTCTTCTGGAATATCAAGCACATATATTCCGCCAAATTTCCCTCTTGAAACCGCAATATATCCTTCTTTTGCTAAATCTGTAATCGCTTTTCTTATAGTATTAGTAGAAACATCTAGTTGTTGTGACAATTCTTTCATTGAAGGTAATTTTTCTCCAACATTATATTCGTTAATAATTTTATTTTTTAACAAATTTTCTATTCTTTTGTAACTATATATTGCTGCATCTGCTGCGTTCATAAATATAGAGCATTCTTTTGCGGGCTGAAATCTATCTGAGGGCATTTTTATAACTATAGTTCCGTATTTTCCGCGACGAGATATAATAATTCCTTTTTGGCAAAGAATTTGAATTGCGTCATATACGGTTTTTTCACTAGTGTTATATTGATTAGCTAGAATATTAATTGGCTCTAATCTGCTACCAACTTTACAGTTTTTTGAGATATATTCTTCAATTTTTGTTGCAATTTTTTGCGAAAGAGTTTCTGCTTGTATGTCTGTATTAAAGTCTGCGCAAAATGTATCAGGAATTTCTAATAAAACTTTCCATAATTTATTTTCATCTCTTGCGCCTGTTATTGGTTCTACAAGTCCTTGATAAGTTAAGAAATCTAATGCGGCTCGAACAGTATTTCTTTTAGAATTTAAAATTTCTTCCAACTCTTTCATCTTTGGAAGAGTTGTGCCAACAGGATAATTATCTTTTATTAAAATTTTTATTTGTTCAACAACTTTATCTCGTTTAGAAGTTAATTTATTAGAGACTTCAATAATATTTGAATTTTTACCAACAATTAATGTCCCTATTCTTTGTTTTGAAGCTACAAGTCCTTCATCTTCAAGTTTTCTAACTGCGTTTTGGACTGTGCCTTCTCCTACTCCAAAATAGTATGCCAGTTTGGCTTTTAAAGGTAATAGAGTGTTTTCTTTAATTGTTCCGTTTTTTAGACCTTCTTCAATATAATTTTTAAGCCATTGTTTAATCAGCTCATCTTTAGGTGAGTTTTGTTTTAAAAAATTAGATTTTAATAGAGGAAAGTTATTTATTGTTAATCTTGGGTATTTTTCTTCTGTTGTTTTTTTTCTAAGATTTTTTACCATTGATGGCTCCTTAAATAATTATATTTTAAATTATCTATAACTTTAAAAAAACATTATATGATTTTTTGCTAGAAAAATAAAGAATTGTTAATATTTTGTAACTAATTTGAAATAATATTTATAAACATTAAAATATTGAAATGAAGAAAAAAGTTTTTTTGTATGTACATAGCCATTGGGACAGAGAATGGTATAGAGAATTCCAAGAGTTTAGATTACGACTTATTGAAGTTGTTGATGATATTATAGAAAAATTAGAAAAAAATGAAATACCTTATTTTTATTTTGATGGTCAAACTGCAGCAATTGAGGACTATTTAGAAATTCATCCAGAAAAAGAAAGTATAATTAAGAAATTAATAGCTGAAAAAAAATTAGCAATTGGTCCTTTTTATTGTTCAGCAGATAGTTTTTTAGTTTCTTGTGAATTTTTGCTAAGAAATTTATCTTTGGGTATAAATTATTCTTTATCTTTTGGGTGTAAGGATTTTATAGGATATTTGTCAGATACTTTTGGTCATAGTAAATCTATTCCATTAATATTAAAATTTGCTGGAATAAATAAAGCCATGCTTTGGCGAGGTTTAGGAGAGTTACCATCAGAATTTATTTGGCAAGATATTGCCGTTACTTACTTAATTCAAGGTTATTTTCAGGATATTTTTTCTTTAGATTTAAATTATGATGACAAGGCTAAATTATTAGTAAAATTTATTGATAAAATAGCTCAACGTTCTTCAAGCAATATTCTTCTGCCTTGTGGGGCTGATCATTTAAAAGTTGCTGATAATTTGCAAACTCAAATTCAAGAGATTAATAAAAGGTTAGGAAATTATGAAATAATTATATCTTCACCTTTTGAGTATTTAGAAAGTGTAAAAAATAATTATAACAAAGAGGTTAAGGGTGAATTTTTAGACGAAAGTAAAAACTTTTTGCTAAAAGGAGTTTATTCTTCAAGAATTTATCAAAAACAACAAAATGCAAAAATTCAATGGGATTTATCCAGAATTTGTGAACCTTTAGCTACTATAGCTAAAATTAATGAAATTTCAAGAAATTGGCAAAATGAAATTGATTTTGCATATAAAAACACTATAAAAAATCACGCCCACGATAGTATTTATGGATGTTCTATTGATGAAGTTCACAAAGAAGTTGAACATCGTTTTTTGAAAACAAAAGAAATTATAAATGGTATTAAAAAACGAGTTGTTCGTGATTTGAGTGAAAATAGTGAAGATTTAAATTTTATTAATCTTTCTAATTATGATTATAGTGGGGTTGTTGAAATTGAAACAGATAAAGATTTGACAAAAAAATATAATGCTCAATTTGTTTCAAAAAGAAAAGGGTTTACAGATAAAAAACTTTTTAATTCTTCGCAAATCCCTGTTACAGAAGATATTATGACTATTAATAAATATTTAGTTGAAGTTCAAAAGATAAAACCTTTTTCTTCTAGAAATGTCTTAAACAAAGAAAAATCACATAAAATAGATTTTAATATAATTGAAAACAAGTATATTGCCTTAAAAATTATTAAAAATAAAGTTTATTTGGTAGATAAAAAAAATAATAAAATCTATAAAGATTTTATAGAGATTGTTAATCGTGCAGATATTGGAGATAGTTATAACTTTGGAGCGCTTAAAGGTGACAAAGAAATAAAAGCAAAACTTCTTTGCTCGAATGTATTAAATGAAGGAAATATATCAAGCACTTTACGGCTAACGTATGGAATTGAAATTCCTTATCAATCTTATGTAAGTACAAAAAAACGTTGTTTTTGTGCTAAACATACAATATTTGTTGATATTTCCCTTTCAAATTTACAAGATTATTTAAAATTTGATATAAACTGGGAAAATCGCTCTCAAAATCATATTTTGCAAGTTAAATTTAATTTAGAAAATCCAATTGATACAACATTTTCAGAAGATGCAGTTGGAATAGTTCAACGCAAATTTAACCCTGATTATAATATATATAAAAATTTACCTGCTCAACGTGGAGTTGAACTTAAAACAAATACAGCTTCTATGCAAAGGTTTGTCTGGGCTCAAGGTTTTGGTGTGGTTACAAAAGGGTTAAATGAATATGAGATTAGAAAAAATAGCCTTTATATAACAATTTTACGCTCTGTTTATAAAATATCCGAGCCTTTAAATCCTTGTCGTGGTACACCAGCAGGACCACCTATTTTTTGTCCAGATTTGCAGTGTATGGGCAAAAATTCTGCTCAATTTGCTTTGATTTTTTCTTCTAAACCACAAACATTGTATAAAACCGCAGAAGCTTTTTATGGCTGTGTTGTGCCATTTTGGGGAAATAAAAAAATTGAGCAAATTATTAGTCTTGATAATAAAAATATACTTATTCAAGCAATTAAACTTGATAAAGAGGAAAATCCTATTTTTAGATTGGTTAATATTTTAGATAAAAAACAAGTTGCCAAAATTCAAATACATGAAAAATATTCTAAAATTTATCTAATTGATATTTGTGAGAAAAATTTGAAAAATGTGACTGAAATATTAGAATTTGAGCCAAATCAAATAATTACAATAAAATGCACAAAATAAAAGCCCGCATAAAATGCGGGAATTTTAAATAAATCTAGGAAAAATCTCCTTTATCTCCATAGATGAAAATTTAAAAAATTTTCATATTTAGTCCAACGTCCTTTACGCCGTATTATTAATCCTTGTTTGCTTTAAAGTTAATTAAAGCTTTATTTGTAACTGCTATGAAATTCATAGATTTCCAAAAATCATCTGGTGAAAGTGATGATGTTCTATCTAAGTTCACAGTGACTTTTTGAGCATACATAGAAGCTAATTTTTTATCTAATTCGTTATTTGGAGTAACTGCCATTTTTTATCCTTTATTCATTGCCTACATATATATAAAAACAATATATATATTATAATTTCAAAATATATAAAAACTGTTACAAAACTTTACATGGCAGCTTTGGTTGATTTTTAAAAAACAAAGATAATTTATCTAAATTATTGTCAAAATATTTGAAAAGACAGATAATAGAAGTAAATAAGAGAAAAAGTATGCAAAATTTTTCACCTTTAGGAAATTTAATTACATCTTTTTTGAAGCATCAAGCAAATAAGGCGGCTTCAAATATTGTTGTGGGTGGAAATTCTGTTTTAAATATTACACAAAATAGCGTAAATTCTTCCCAAGCTCAAATAAAGCCGCAGATGCTTACACAAAATATTAATTCGCATCCTTTAGAACTGGCGCAGATGGAAAATACTGAACGTGCAATTTTAGTAAAAGAGTTGTTAAATTTACCAAAAGATTTTCAAACTTTATTAGCAACAATGCAAAATGCAAAAAATTTAAATCAAGTTAATCTTCAGCAAAATATGCAAAACATAAATATTTCGCAGCTTATGGAATTAATGCAAACAAATGGTAAAGAAGCTTTGTCTAAATTAATGCAGTTAACTGGCATGTTGAATAAAAATGGAAATGTCGATACAAAACAATTGCAGGAGTTGCAGTTTGTTATTAATGCTTGTATGCCAAATGCTGCTATGACAAATGTTCAGTTTATGAAAAATCTTATTTTACTTTATTTGCCTTGGTTGCCCATCGGAGAAAATAATAATTTTGATATAGATTTTTCATCAAGTGAAGAAAATGATGTTACAGGTGGAGAGTCAGAGGATACAATCACTATTCTTATCCAGACTGAAAATTATGGTAATGTTAAAGTTTTATTAGTTTTAGAGGCTTCAAATAAAATTAATATTATCATTAATTGCGCCAAAATTTTTCCAAAAGATTTGTTGTTGGCGAGATTGAATGAAAACTCAAAAGAATATAAGCTTGAAACTCAGACTACTGTTAATGAACAAGAAACTGTGGATAAAAGTACTTTAGATAAAAATCAAAAAGTTCATATGAGTGGAGCTTCTGTTTTAAACCCTTATATTCTTTTAATGGCGCATGCTATAATTAGAAATGTTATTGAAATAGATAAAAATCAATCGTTAGTGAATGTTAGGAAAGAGAAAAGTGCACAGATTAAATAAATTAAAAATTATATTAACTGTTATATTACTTGTGTTATGGATTTTTCCGGCGTTTGCTCAAGATTATTTTGAAGAAGGTAAAGGCGAATTTTATAAAAAAAATTATACCATTGCGCAAAAATTGTTTTTAAAAGAACTTCAACAAAATCCTGAAAATTATCCTTGTAGATATTTCTTAGCACACACATATGCATATATGGGTAATATTACTAAAGCAAAAGAAGAATATAGCAAAATTATTTTATTTTCGCCGGTTGAGTCCATAAAAAAATTAGCAATGCAGTCTATGTATAATTTAAATAAAACGGTAGAAACGGCTGATAAGATAATTATTAAATCTACTGGCGATAATTATTTTGAACACATAAAACTCCAAGGAAATTATGTAAAATGGAAGAATTTCCCCATAAATGTTTACGTTTCACCTTGCGAGAATGCACATATTATTAAAAACGCATTTCTTCAATGGGAAAAAGCTACAAATGGTTTAGTTTCATTTAATTTTGTTGGAAATATCGCTGCTGCAAAAATTACAGTTTCAATGGTAGATAAATTATCCATACCTTTCAAAGAAAATTTTGAAGCGGGATTAGCTACTGTTCAAGCAAGAAATAATATTATTTATAAAGCACATATAGATATTTTAAGAATGAACCCCAAAACAGGCAAAATTTTTGATAATGCATTAATTTTGACAACGACAATGCATGAAGTCGGGCATGCTCTTGGTATTCAAGGTCATAGTCCAGACAGTCAAGATTTAATGTCCGCAATCAATCATACCGGCGTAAAAAAAATTACTCAAAGAGATTTAAATACATTAATAAAGTTGTATGAATAATGATAGATAAGATAATAGAAAATTTAAAAAATGACAATACCCCAAGAACAGATTTTGTAAACCTAATGGAACAATTTAACGACCCTTTTTTAGTTTTGATTGGGTGTATTTTAAGCTTGAGAACTAATGATAAAACAACTTATCCTGCAACATTAAGAATGTTGGAACTAGGGAAAACGCCTTATGATTTTTTAACTGTTACTCAAGCGGATTTAGAAAAAGCCATTTATCCTGTGGGTTTTTACAAAAATAAAGCCAAACAAATTCTCGATATAGCAAAAGAACTTGTTGAAAAATATAATGGAAAAGTCCCTGAAGATATCGACGAATTAACAAAATTTAAAGGCGTAGGCAGAAAAACCGCTAATTTAGTTGTTGCAAAGGGTTTTAATAAACCGGCAATATGCGTAGATGTGCATGTTCATAGAATTTGTAATCGTTGGGGTTATGTTAAAACAAAAGAACCTGATGAAACAGAAATGGTGCTTAGAAACAAGTTGCCAGAAAAATATTGGATGGATTTTAACACCCTTTTGGTTACACATGGACAAAATATTTGCAAGCCACAAAAACCTATTTGCGAAAATTGTTCTATAAATCAATATTGTAAAAAACTTATAAAATAAATTTTTGATAATTATATATACCAAGTAAGGTGGTCTAAAAACTATCAACATTTGTACGATTACATGATTTTGTTCAAATTTATTCGGGACAGTAATTTGTGGTGTGTCAAAACAACATCCCCTACTGCAAATTTCATCCATCTATTAACTGAAAGAATGTTAATTTTTGTAAAATTATTTTTTGATTTAAGCAATTTATTTTTTTAGTGTAGTTGTTAAAGATATCAAAATCATAGTAAAGAAAGGGTAACATAAAATGACAATTTCATTCAATTCAACAATGGCAAACAAACCAGCTTTTGGTGGTTGTGCAATTAAGGGTTCAGGTGCGGATAAGTTTTTTAAAGGCAAAATTGCTACAGAAGGCGCACAGGCGGTAGCAGAATTTAGAAAATTTTGTGATGAACTGACATCTTGGGGATACGTAAATATCAACAAAACAGCAAAAGGTGATGTTTATCAATTGCAAGGCAAAAGCGGTCTATATACTACTAATATAAAAGAAACTGAACCACTTAATGATTTAAAAGTTAAATTACAATTTTTAAAAGACAGCGATGCAATTATAGACCAAGCTTAATCCAAAACTTGAACAGTAACATTGCGGACTCTTGGCTTGTTATCAAAATCAACAAGAACAATTTGTTGCCAAGTTCCTAATTGTAAAGCACCATCTACGAGCGGCACGGAAAAGGAATTACCTATAAGTGCCGCTCTAATGTGTGCATATCCATTTCCATCGTGCCATGTGTCATCGTGATGATATTCTTTTGCCATTGGCGCGATTTTTTCCAAAGCATTAGGAAAATCTTTTAATAATCCAGGTTCAAATTCAATTGCGGTGATAGAGGCAGTAGAACCTGCGACATATACATGTACAAGTGCATCTTTAAGATTATGACGATATACTTCGTTTTTAACTTTTTGGGTAATGTCAATTATATCGGTAAAACCTCTTGTATTTATTTGAAATTTTGAATTACGAATCGTCATTTTATAATCCTAATTAATATGTTTATCTAACTTTGTTTTCTGTACCGTCAAAAAGTCTTTTAATATTTTCTCTATGAAGATATACAATATACATTGCACCAAGAGCACAGTAAACAACATATGCATATGGTTGATTAAAAATATACATTAATGTTGGTGATATAACTAAGGCAAAAATTGAGCCCATTGAAACATATTTAGAAACATAAGTGATTATGCTCCAAACAATAGCAATAATGAGTCCAACTTGCCAACATAGAGCAAGGATTGTCCCAACACCAGAAGCCACTGATTTACCCCCAGTAAAGCCTAAAAATATAGATTTTGAGTGACCTACAAGGACTGCAATTGCCGCGATTACAGCTAATATTCCAAATTCGTTATCAAAATATTTTGCAACTAATACAGGTAAAGCGCCTTTGAATGCGTCTATAAGCATAACGCCAAAAAACCAACCTTTACCTAAAACTCTTTTTACATTTGTTGCGCCAGTTGAACCAGATCCAATTTGTCTAATATCTTCGCCTTTTAATAGTTTTACAACAATATATCCGGTTGGAATTGAGCCAATAAGATATGCTGCAAAGAATGTAATAATTATAGGTAATGCAATTGTAAGAATTTGATTTATCATGATTCTTTTTCCTTTCTTTCTCTTTCCGTAAGTTTTATTGGTGTTCCAAAGAAACCAAACGCTTCTCTCAATCTCTTTTCTAAATATCTTCTATAACTATCAACAAGTAAATCTCCATTGTTTACAAACATAACAAATGTTGGAGGTTCTGCTTTAACTTGAGTTGTATAAAGAATTTTTAATCGTTTTCCTCGTTTTGAGTTTGGAGGATTCATTGCAAACGCTTCTGAAATAACTTTATTCAATGTACTTGTAGAAACACGTTTTGTCCATTCTTTATGGACTTCAATTGCTTGTTGATAAATATAAACAAGTCTTTGCTTTGTAACAGCTGAAATAAATATTTTTGGAATGTAGTCCAAAAATGGTGCTTCATGTTGTAGCATTTTTTCATATTTTTGAGGTGAGTTTTCTTGTTTATTTTCAACTAAATCCCATTTATTAACAGCCAAAATCATTGCTCTACCTGATTCAATAATTGTTTGAGCAATTTTTTTGTCTTGGTCAGTTAATCCTTCTAGTGCGTCAATTACAAGCACAGCAACGTCACAACCACGAATAGCTCTAATTGCTCTGTCTACTGCAAATTTTTCAACACCCCAGTCAACTTTTGATTTTTTTCTGATACCAGCCGTGTCAATTAATAGAAATTCTTGACCTTCATATTTAACCTTTGAGTCAATACAATCACGAGTTGTTCCTGATACATCAGAAACGATAACTCTATCTTCGCCAAGCAAGGCATTAACTATACTTGATTTTCCTGCGTTAGGTTTTCCAACAATAGCGATTTTTATTATATCGTTTTCAACTTCAGCTTCAGAATACTCAAAGTCTTTGCTAACCGCCTCTAAAATATCACCAACTCCTCCATCACCATGGAGTGCTGATATTGCAATAGGTTCACCGATTGCTAACTCATAAAAATCAGCAATATTTCCCATTTGAGTAGGGGAGTCAATTTTATTTACTGCAAGAAAAACTTTTTTATCACTGCGACGTAAAACATTTGCTATGTCAAAATCTATTGGGTTAATACCATCTTTTCCATCTACAACAAAGATGATTTTATCGGCTTCTTCACAAGCAATTTGCGCTTGTGTAAAGATATTTAACATAATTTCATCTTCATCACCCGGAATAATTCCACCGGTGTCAATGACTGTAAAATGTTTATTTTGCCATTCTACATCAAAATATATTCTATCTCTTGTAACACCTGGTTGGTCATCTACTATACTTTTTCTTGTTCCAACCAATCTGTTTACAAATGTTGATTTTCCTACGTTTGGGCGACCTACTATCGCAACTACAGGTTTTCTTTGCATTTTTATTTCCTTTTCATTCCTTTTATATTTTATTACAAATTTTTTGTTTTTGCACTTTTATGATAAACTTTAGTAAGGGAGATTTGAAATGGCACGTAAAAAAGTTATTGAAATAGTTCTAGATACTGAAACAACAGGGCTTGATTATACAAAAGAAAGAATGGTAGAGTTTGCTGCTGTTAGATTAGAAAATGGAGTTATTAAGGATAGTTTTGAAACTTTAATCAATCCAGAACAACACATTAGACGCTCAAGTATCGCAATTCATGGCATTACTCAAGAAATGGTGGAAAATGCGCCTACAGAAGCTGAAGTTATGCCAAAAATCCTTGAATTTATTGGAGATTATCCAATAGTTGCGCATAATGCTATTTTTGACTATTCATATATCAATGAAGCGGCTAAAAGAACAACTGGAAAAGGTATTACAAATCCCCGTATTGATACAGAATTTATGTTTAAGGAAGTTTATCCAGAGTTTGTTTCTCATGGTTTGGATAACTTAATGAAAAAATTTGAAATTGATATCACTGATAGACACAGAGCTATGGGTGATACTATGGGCTTGGCTTTGGCATATCCTCGGTTGAAAAAACTTTATGATAAAAAATACGATTGGCAAATTAAGCAAATAGATAACATAGATTATCTTTTTGAGCGTTATTTGCGTATTCAACAAGCGATTAGCACTATGCAATGTGAGTTACAAGATTTAAAATCAATTTTTAAAATTTATTTTGAAAAAGGTGGCGAAGAAATTACTGCTACAACTGGTGAAACTCTCACATATCAATCAAAGCATGGGTTTGGTTATGATTTTGAACAAATAAAAGATATTTTAGATGATATTGGAGTACTTAAAAAAGCTGTTAAACTAAATAATGGTTTTGTTGATAGATTAGTTGGCGGACATAGCTTGGATGATGAAGTTAGAAACAAAATTAAAGAGGCACGTCAAGATTTGACAGAGGTGCGCTCCGTACAAATTGTTAAAGCACCTAATTCTGCAAATATAAATCACTAGTAATAACATATGCGGATTTTACTTGTTCTGCAATACGAAAAATAAAAGATGATTTTAACAAAAAAGAATAGTCTAAAACCCGTTACATTATTAGATTATAGAAAAATTTAATTTTTAAATATTGTTTTTATTTTAAGGCTTCTATGCATTTTATTTCTTGATTTCAACTTTTGTTTGCGCTATAAATTGTGTGTTAAGACATGTAGTACAAAAAGAGGAGCTATAAACATGGCTAAGAAAGTTGCAATTAACGGATTCGGAAGAATCGGAAGAAACACATTGAGAGCAGCTATCAGAGAAGGTATCTTTGAAAAAATCGATTATGTTGCTATCAACGACCCAGGTTTAACACCTGCTAACGCTGCACACGTATTCAAATATGACTCAGTTATGGGTAAATTTGATGGTACTGTTGAAGTTGTTGAAGATGGTCTTGTTATCAACGGTAAAAAAATTAAATTCTATGCAGAAAAAGATCCAGCTAACCTTCCTTGGGGTGAATTGGGTGTAGAAGTTGTTGTTGAATCAACTGGTTTCTATACAGATGCTGAAAAAGCAAAAGCTCACATCAGCGCTGGTGCTAAAAAAGTTATTATTTCTGCTCCAGCTAAAAACGAAGACAAAACTATCGTTTTGGGCGTTAACGAAAATGAATATGATCCAGCTAAACATGATGTAATTTCTATGGCATCTTGTACAACTAACTGTTTAGCACCTGTTGCTAAAGTTTTGGATGAAAAATTCGGTATCGTTAAAGGTTTGATGACTACAGTTCACTCATACACTGGCGACCAAAGAATTTTAGACGCTGGTCACAAAGATCCACGTCGTGCTAGAGCTGGTGCTTTGAACATTGTTCCTACTACAACTGGTGCTGCTAAAGCTGTTGCATTAGTATTACCACAATTGAAAGGTAAATTGAACGGTTTCGCTATGCGTGTTCCTACTCCAGACGTTTCTGTTGTAGACGTTGTTGTTGAAACTGTAAAACCAGTTACTGCTGAAGCAGTTAACGCAGCTTTGAAAGAAGCAGCTGATGGACACGTTCTTTGCTACTCAGAAGAACCACTAGTATCTTCTGATTTCATCGGTTCTTCTCAATCTTCAACTGTTGACGCTGCATTGACTATGACAATGGGCGAAAACATGGTTAAAGTTGTTTCTTGGTATGATAACGAAATGGGTTATTCTACAAGATTGGCTGAAACTACATTGATGGTTGCTGAAAAACTATAATCATCGATTAAGATAAAAGCTTAAAGGACAAGAGTTTTGCTCTTGTCCTTTTTTATTGTAGTCTTTTGTTTTATCTTTTTGGTGAATAAATTTTTTTTAAATAGCGTAATAAATATATTATAAATTTATAATTTTGAGAGGGAAAATTTTATGTTAAATAGATTAGGAGATTTTTCAGCAAAGAGAAATTTTTGGGAAGCGTTATTATTTTATTTTGTTTATGGTTCAGCAGGTGTTTTTCTTTGTGGAGTTATTACTTCAATGATAGTTCAAATAAGTATGAAAAATTGGACTGGAGATGTTAAGAGTTTGGCTATGTTTATCGCCCCATTAATTGCAGGAATATACACCTTAATTATTGCATCAAGTGTTATATTGTGTAAACGCTTGGCAAAAGATGCGCTTGCAATTTTATGCGCAGTTGTTGGCGCTTTTGCTAGTACAAGTTTAGGACTAGTTTTTGGTTTTGTACCTGTTGCTGCATTAAGTACGTTTAAAGAATTTAGCAAAGATTAAAAAAAATAAAGACCGCAAATGCGGTCTTAAAATCTTGACTATCTCGTAGTTTCCCCGTGTTTAGTCTCTCCTCGTGTTTTAAAATTTTAATCTAATAATGCTTCTAAAATAGCTGCATTTTTAGTTGCCAAAGTATTTTCACGAACTTTGTTTCTGTGCATATACGTTCTTAGTGCTTCTCGAATTAATTCTGAACGTGTGCGGTTTTCGTTGTCTGCTACATTGTCAATTTCGTTTAAAAATTTCTCGGGCATTGAAATTAATACTCTTGCCATTGTTCCTCCTGTTGCTCTGTTGTCTTTTCTACTCTCTGTTCTCTTAATGTGTGGTTAACTTAACCGTACTTTCTCAAGGTACAGCCTGCCGTGCTTTCTCAAGGCTCGGACTTTGTTTTTTCTCTCTCTTTTTGTGATTTTCTTAACTTATCTCTCGTACTTATATAAAGTATTTTTGTATAAAAAAATTGCCTATTTTGTATATATTTTTTGAATATTGCTTAATATATATTAACATATTGTTACAATGAAAATAATTATTCAAGCATAGAGCGTGTTTTCAAATTTACATTTACAAATTTTAATACAGCCTATCCTGATATATTAAACGTATAATAAAATATTTTATAGCTTTTGTAATAATAAAAATTATATATGGCAGGTGTTATGCGTGAATTTGTAGGATTATTTGTATTTTTCAGTTTATCGTTTATTTTTTCTTGTTGTTTTTGTGCAATAAGCAAGATTGATGACACAGAGAAAAATATGATAGCACCAATTGTTTTAAAAAAAATTCAGTTTTCAAATTTTTCAAATATAAAATTTTTAACAATATTTTCTATTTATGCAATTCAATTAATTTTATTGTTTGTAATTGCTATTGTTTATAATGAGCATAGAGCTTTTTTATTTGTAGAAGTTGTTATTTTTTTAATGTTTATTTTATTAAGTTTAGTTTATTTATACAAAAAAACTTTTTGGAAAGCAGATGAGGCAAGTAGATAGTGGATATATTATATCAATTTTATTTTGATTTTTTAAAAAAATTAGGGTTAAATGAAGCTTTAATAAATATTTTTTGGTATATTTTTCCATTTGTTATTGCTGTTGTTGCTTTTTTTATCATTGCTAATTTAGTGTTTTTTTTAGATAAAAAACTATATAAAATTATGAATGAAACTGAAAATTTATCAATTATGAATTTAGAATGTATAAAAAGTAATAGATTTTCTCTGTTAATATTGATAACTTTTTCTATTTTTTTATGGGGCTTAATTCCATATAGTAATAAGTATTTTCCAATTAATACAGATGTTGGTGTATTTATATTTTTTGTTTCATTAGTAGGATTATTATTTAGTTTATTAGTAAGTAGAAAAAACAAAGACGCCTTTTTGAGGTTTGAAATTATTTGTGGTCTTTTTTCTTTCATGTTACCTATATTTATTTCGCAATTAAGTATAGTATTTTTATCGTCAAGTTTTAATTTAAATGAAATAGCTCTTGCGCAGACATTAACTCAAAACGCAATAGGGTGGATGATTACTCCGTCTGTGGCGGGATTTTTTGTTTATATTTTAGGTGTAGTTTTTTCTTTTAGTTTTATAGATAAAAGCTTAAATATTTCTGGTTTTTGCTTGTATAATATATCCAATTGTCAAATAAAAGCTTTATTACTATGTTATTATTCTTTACTTTTTATATTAGCAGCTTATGGAGTATGTTTATTCTTGGGGGGATATTTGCCACCTTTAGGGTTTTATGTAAGTGAATTGTTTAATATTCATTATGTATTAAATCTTTCGGCGGTATATTTGGAACAAATTTTTTGGTTATTGTTAAAATCATTATTAGTTGTTATTTTTATAATGGGATTAAAAATTAAAATATTAAAAGTATCAAAAAACTCTTTGATTAATTTTTCATGGTTTGTTTTGGTTCCAGTAGCTATATTAAATGTAATTATATGTATGGGTATTCTTGCATTAGGAGGCAAATAATGGATGTTTTAGGTATAGTATTGTTTTATTTGCTAGGTATAACTCTCATTAGTAGTTCGATTTGTATATTATTTTTAAAAAAAACATATTATTGTTTAGTAAGTGCATTATTAATGTTTTTATCAGTTGGGGGATTATATTTTGTTTTAAATGCGGAATTTAATGCTGTTATTCAGTTTTTAATTTCTGTTTTATTATTAATCTTTTTATTTTATTTAAGTTTATTTTTTAACAATAAAGAAAAAGGTATTAAAACATATTTAAATATAAAAACAATTTTAAGTTTTATTTTTGTTTTATTATTTTTGGGGCTGATTTTTATTGCATTAATAAATAATTATTTAGAACAAAATAGTAATACCATTGTAATTTTAGCTACTCCTAACAAATCCTTATCATCTATATATACTTTTGCAGAAAATTTAGTTTTTAATTATATGCCATCTTTTCTAGCTATAGGTATTTGTTTATTAGTTATAATTATAAATTTGTGTAGTTTTAAGGCTAAAAGTAAAGGAGATGAATAGAATGGAATTATTATCAAATATTGGTCTATATCATTATCTTATTTTAGCACTTATATTGTTGAGTATAGGGCTTTTGGGGGTTTGTATTTGTAAAAATATAATAAAACTTTTGTTATGTTGGCAAATGATAATAAGTTCAATAGGAATTAATTTTATTGCTTTTTCTGTATATATTGATTTAAATAATTTAAATGGTTTTGCTTTTCAATTATTTATGCTTATTTTAACATTATTACAAGTTATTTGGATTAATTTGTTTTTATTAAATTTATACAAAAATAAACAAAAAAATATGGAAATAGAAGAATAGGAGGTAAAGAAAATGCATTTTACAGAAATATCTACTTGTATTGTAAATAGTGTAAGTGTATTACTATTTTTACCATTATGGGTTATTCTAATAATTCTTTTAAATTCTTTATGTCCATTAATAAATTCTAAAAGATTAACATTTAATTTATCAATAAGTACAAGTTTAATAAATTTATTTTTTTCTATAATTTGTTTAATTTTTTGTATTAAAAATCCATCTATAAACATTGAAAATAATATTATTTGGTTAAATAGTGATGTTAAGGTGGTTTTAGGAACATTGGTTGATAATTTAAGTTCTGTTTTTTTGATTTTATATAGCATTATATTCTTTTTAATACAAATTTTTTCATATTTTAAAATAAAAGATACAAAAAATTTTCATAAATTTTTTATTTATTTGAATTTAGCCAATTTTTCAATTGTTGGGCTAATTTTGTCTACTAATTTAATTCAAACCTTAATTTTTATTATATTTACTAGTGTAGTTTGTTATTTAATAATGTCTTGTTTCTCCTTAGAGGAGCAGTCTGAATTGGTGGCAAGAAAAATTTTCCTATTAAACTATTTTGGAGACATTTCTTTATTAATTGGAATTTCACTTATAGTTTATTTTTCTTCTCTTTTTAAT
>JAZUBS010000004.1:0-37213 GCA_045638605.1 Candidatus Gastranaerophilaceae bacterium | reverse complement strand
AGCGTGAGGAAACCACCCGTTCCCATCCCGAACACGGTCGTAAAGACTCATAGCAGTGACAATACTCGGAGGATGACCTCCCGGGAAGATAACCCGCCGCCAGATACTAATTTAAACCAAAAGACTCAAGCTACCCCTTTCAGCTTGGGTCTTTTACTTTTTAGGGATAAAAATGTACAATAATTTATATATTAAAACTAATTTCAAAATCATTATATTTGAAATTGCATTATTAGCTATAGATATTTTAGATAAAATTGAGTATGGAACTTATGTGTCATAAAACGTGTTTTAATTAATAATTAAACAAAAAACAAAAGAAGCCTCCAATATCATTGCGAGGCTTCTTTTTATGCAGATTAATATTTATATTTTTTACTGTGGATTATTTTTTTGTTCTAAGTTGTTAAAAAAATCATTTGTTTCTTGAATTTTGCGTTTTTTAATTTCTTCTATTTCTTTAAACCACTCATCTTCTTTTGCACGGTGGTTGCGTATTCTAGCTTTTTCCTGTTCTCTTAATAATTTCATCTGTAGTTTTTGTTCTTTTGTATCTTCTGATGTTGGGTGATGATTTTTAAGATATCTTTTTATATTAAATTCATCAAATTCCCACGCAGGTTTCCAAGAAGTTTTAATATTGTTTATAAAACCTTTAAAACCTTGACCTACTGATTTTATTTTCCATTTCCAATTTAAGCATGAATAAGCAATATGTAAATCATAGTCACTACTTTTTGCAAATTTATTCACTAAAGGATTATCAAAGCTTTCTTGTAAATATTCACGTCCACACTTGATAAGTAATTCTTTATCGTGAATAATAAGTCTTCCAAAAGATTGTGAATTAGGTTGTTTATTAATTGAATTTACTTGCATAATTTTCCCTTTAAATCATAATATCCCTGATGTAGAACATACTAAATATATCATTTTAATAAATTGATGTCAAAAAAGCAGATGACGGGATTGTCTTGCTCGTTCGCGTTAAACGTGTCTTCGTGTTTCTTTTCCCCACCTCGGTTTGCTCAAAGAAACAGCTTCGCACTTCGCTCACTCGCGCTCGAACCTCGACAAGACTACGTCTTGTGGTTCTCATCCCGTTTTATTAATTAATTACTAAAAATCAAAGCCGATGACGGGATTCGAACCTGCGACCTGCTCATTACGAATGAGATGCTCTACCAGCTGAGCTACATCGGCATTTGGTATTCTAAAATTTGTATACGTATAGTATACATCATAATTTATTTAAATATCAAATATTTTGTTTTTTGTAGAGGATTACTGTTCAGTATGATTTTTATAATATTGCAGAAATAAGTTATAAGATGTGGTAAATTAAATTTGCCACATCTTATAACTTAATTAATATTTTGTAAAAGACCTGTTACATATTTGTATAAAAATAAAATGCACTTTATAATTATTCCTAATATAATGGAATGGAATTCGTGTATTTCAAGCGGGGCTTGAAAAAAATTGCGTTTACAATTTGTAATGTTTTATCCTCTGTTCATTCTATTTGCTACAAACTTATGTTGTCAGGCAGTGCCTGACCTACAAACTTGTTAATTTTTCCTAGCAAAATCGTTATGCTGAACTTGTCCTTGTGGTGCGTCAAACGACGCACCCTACATTTTACTATTAATCAAACTTTGCGGTGCAATAAATTGCACCCTACCATTACTATATCCAATCCTACATTGTTGTGGTGCGTCAAAACGACGCACCCTACATTTACTAATCCAACACAAAATGCACCAATAGAAAGTTTTTTTGGACATTTTAAAGACGAAGTTGATTACAAAAATTGTAAAAATTTTGAAGAATTAAAAGACAAAATCAATAAATATGTGTATTATTACAATACAAGCAGATATCAATGGAACAAAAAATGATGACACCATTAGAAATTAGAGAATATTTAATTTCCTACAATTAATGTCCTTTTTATTGGGGTCAGATCAAAAATCTACCCTACGTTCTAGACATAAAATCCACGAAAAAACAAAGGAGGTTCGGGAATGAAGTCTCTGATATAATTGCAACGCTCTACACACGAAGTCAAAAGCAACTTTATATTTTTAAATCTGACATTTCTAGGCGAAACAATGAAAGAGAAGCTAAAGCGGCAAAGCCGCTATGGCTGAGATTTCATCTCCTCTATTGTCTCCATTCGTAAAATTTATATTTAAACTATCATGGATAGTAATGGAATTTATTTCAGCATCTGTTGGATTGAATTTTTTTGTAAAATCATGTAAATAAATGATTTTTTATAGCAAAAAAATATCTTTAGGTTCCTTATTTTATTGTCAGTAAAGTATTTTAGCTTTATTAACTAAAATTAACGAAGTAGATTATTTTGCTTGATTATTTTCAAAAATTATGAGTTAATAGAAGAAATGAAAAAATTTAAACGAGAAATCAATTAAATTTTAGAAAAGAAGGAAAAATGCAAATTAGGCAGGTGGAAAGGTTGAATAAGGCTAATCTGAATGGTCGAATGACCAAGAAGGATAAGTATTCCTTTCATGACTCGTCTCTAGCTGTCTCTTCATTTTCACAAAATAATAGTTTTTATAGTAAAAGACCTTTAAATCAATATTCGAAAGAATTAAGTTTTAAAGGTCTTTCTTTATCTAATGTAGTTGTAAAAGATTCAGAAAAAGTATTAAAAAAAGTTGGAAGTATTTTGGGTGATACTTTTGAATCTAAGTTTAATGAGTTATCTAAAACTTATTCATCTAGAATTTTAAGAGATGGCAAAGAAGTTACTTTTGTTAGAAAAAGTATGTTTCAAATGGTTGGTGAAAGTTTAGCATATCCATTTGTGCAAATGCCGTTTGATTTAGCAGATTTTGGTTTAAAAATGATGAAGAAAGTTCCATTTTTAAAAAATGCTGCTGAGTCAATGTATAATTCTAGTTTGTTGACTAAAAAAAGAAACGCGTTAGCTAAAGAAGAAGATTTTAACGCTGTTATGGGGATGTTTGAACAACTTTCAAAAAAAATGGATGGGACAAAAAACGAAAATGACGTTGATAGTTGGGTTTTAAGTACATTCCAAAAATATTTTGACCCTAAAACTGGGAAATATAATTCAGTTCACGAACGTTCATTAAATAGAATTGTGTCTGGTATGATTCCTGCATTTTTCTTGGCTAATGATGCTTATAATTTATCAAGATTTTGTGATGATAATCCTGAAATGGCAGACAAGGAACACAAAACTCGTTTTAAACAAGAACTTTCAAGGGTTGGAATAACTGCATATATTCAGTTGGTAATTTTAGGAGGGTTAACTAAGTTTGTTAACTCAAGCTTGATGGGAACTGCTTTGTCTTCAACTATTCCGGTTTTAATTGCAGAAACTTCTTCAAGGCTTGCTAATGGAAAAAGTATTACTTTTATTTCAAAAGAAAAAGCTAAAGAAATGGCGCAAGAGCAAGGTGTTATTTCTATAGATACAACTAAAGAGCAAAATGTAGAAGATTTAATTTATAAATATTATCCAATGCCTGTTGCTTTCTCTTCAAAATCAGAAAAAACATTTATGGCTTTTAAAGGCGTGGATAATTTTGGAAAAACATTTAGTGCAAAAGCCCCTGAGAATGTTGTTAAGCAAACAGCAGATATTGTTGGAAGAATTACTAAAAAACGTGATATTGAAAACCGTAAAAACAAAAAAGAAGGCTTAGTTACTTTTGATATGATTAAAAAAGCAATGATTGCTTCTATTGCTATTGGTTTTGGGGTTAAAGGTATTAGAAAAAATAAAACAGTTGATAAAGCATTTAATACTTTTTTCGGGTATTTTAAAGAGTCATACAACAAATTAGTGAAACAAGATTTCTTTATTAAAAAATCTGAATTTGCGGCAATAAATAAACAATTAAGAGAGTCTAATTTTAATGAAATTGCAACTCAATTTGAAAAAATTATGCAAATTCACGATGAAGATTTGACAACATTGACAAAATTGCTTCAAGATATGTTGAATTCTTCTGATTTTAAATCTGTAGTAGCAAAAAATTCTACATATTTGAAAAAGCATAATTTAAATCCATTGACTCTTTCAAAATCAACAGTTAAATCAGAGTATGATTTGTTGAGTCAAATGGGTAATGATGTTTACCGTTTAGGCAAAATTGATAGAAAATTTAAGCCTGCTGTTGATTTTGTAATCGCGCCATTTAAGTTTATGTGGGCAACCGTTAAGTTTCCATACACTATAGTTAATAATTTAGTTAGCTTGGTTGTTAAGGATAAAAAAGTTAAAACAATATCAGCGATAGATACTCTAACAAAAAGTATGGTTGATTTGCAATCTAAAGCAAAGGCAACGCCTCAAGAGTTTGAAAAATATATTAAAACAGCAATGTGTTCTTCATTTAATAACGTTTCAAAATCTGATTATAGTAATGCTGATTTAGGAAAACTTACAAAATTATTTGCATCGACTGTAACAACTTGGTTCTTGATTGCAGATGATTATAATATGGTTATGATGAAGTCTTTAGGTGAAGATGAATCAGGTGCTTCATTAAAGGCTAAAGAACGTTTCCAACAACGTATCACTGGTATTTTCTATCAAACATTGTTTATAGATCTATTTAATAATACTTTTAGAAAAATTTATCATACATCGCTTCTTGGTATGTCAGCCGTAACTGGTACTTGTACTGCAGTTTGTGAAGTGTTTACAAGAAAGTCAATCGGTAAACCAGTTGGTAGAATGTCTAGAGATGAGATAAATGAGCTTGAATATAGAAATACTCATGCTCCAGGGTTAAAAGGTAAATACTTCAGATTTATGACTGATTTGACTGGTAAAAAAGCCGTTTCAGAAGATGCTAATAAAAAGAGAGCAAAAGAGCAAGAAAAGAAAATCGTTGCATAAGTTAAATAAATAAAAGTTTTAAAGAATTGTTTCTGCATCCCAATCTATGCCTAGTTTTAAGGCATAGATTGCTTTTTGTGTAAGGTTTTTTATCTTTACTGCGTCTTTTTCTGTTGTAATTAGTATATTTGCATTAGTATTTTTTGCTTGTTTAAATAGTGTTTCAATATCTTTTTCACAATAACTATGATGGTCAGCAAAACTTATTGTTTGTACAATATTAACCCCTGTTTGTTTTAGTAAATTATAAAATTGCTCAGGTTGTCCAATAGCGCTAAATGCTAAAATTCTTTCGTTTTGAGTTGGGCTTAATATTTCTCCAGAATGAATATTATAGATTTTATCAACCGTTGCATTACAAAGAGATATTGAAGCTGTTTTATTTAGTGTTTTTAAGTATGTATAAATTTCGTTAATTTTTTGTTTCGTTGGTTTTTCAGTGTTTTTGTTCACGATAATAATTTTATTAGCTCGTTTGATATTTTTGTGTGGTTCTCTAAGTGGACCTACGGGAAGAACTTTTTTGTTACCGAATTTTTTGTCGATATCTATTACTGCAATATTTATGTTTCTACCCAGTTTTTGATGCTGAAAACCATCATCAAGTATTAGTACGCTACAGCCTATTTTTTGGGCGTATTTTGCTATTTGAATACGATTTGAAGAAGTTAAAACAATTGTATTGGGGCAATTTTGAGCAAGCCATACGGGCTCATCTCCTCCGATTTTAGCGTCGTAAAAAATTGTCCGTCCATCAGATATTATGTTTATATCTTTAGAGTTTAATTTTGAACCATATCCTCTAGATAATATTGCAACTTTATAACCTTTTTGTGTGAGATGATTTGCAATAGCTGCGGTTATTGGGGTTTTGCCCGTGCCGCCTGTTGTTAGATTGCCAACAGATATTGTTAAAATTTCTGGTGTATAACTTTTTATGATATTTGTTGTGTATAAAAAGTTTCTTATTTGAGCTATTGATGAATATATAAATGAAATTGGCAATAGCCCTGTGTAAAGAGCTTTTTGTGCCAATGTCATTTTGGTATTGTAGTGTAATTTTGTAAAAAAGTTTTTCATGTTTATTTAAATTTGTTTTAGAAAAGTAATCTGAAAATCAAGAAGTGCTTATTGAGTTTTTCAGAGAATTTTCTTAAATTTTTAGATGTTTCATATGTATCATTAATTGTATTTTTCAATACATTTTTATCATCTTCTGTGATTGTGTTTACTGTTGATAAAGTAGTATCTAACTCAACTAAAGCATTATTAAAATTATCAACGGTTGTTAAAAGTTTAGATTTTAATGCTTCATCTTGAGACATATTATTTACAAATAGTGATATGTCATTGATATTTTTAGATATAGCATTAATATTATCAAGTGTTTGTTTTGTTTTTTCATCTTCGAGTAAGTTATTAATATTGATTGATAGTCTTTCTATATGAGCGGTTGTGCTCATTACTTGGTCTTTAAAGTTTTTGTCGCCAAGAATACCGTTAATATTGTCTGTCATAGCAATCACTCTATTTGTTAAACTATTGACTGAAGTCATAGTTGTTTCAATTTCTTCTCTTGTAGTGTCAATAAGTAATGCAGCTTTTTCAAATGTTGATTTTGCCTGAATTGTTAAATCTTCAAGATTTTTTGCAGTATTTTGTAAATCAGCAATAACTTCTTCGGATAAAACTGCACTAATTTTATTATTCATTTCTGTTAAAGATTCAGCTGAGCGGTATTGTAAATCCATAAAATCAGCTAAACGCATAGGCTCCACTACAGTGTATTTTGTATCAGTTTTAGGTAAAAGTAATGCTATTTTTGAGTTTGGAGTTAGGGTTAATTTTGTTTCTTCTTTATTTGAAACAATGCTTCCATTAATTTTTTGAGGAAGTTGTAAACCAGGCATTGTTATTATGTAAGAAATTTTGTATGTGTATTCAGTGTTGATGTTTTCATTCAATAAAATGGATAAAGTTTCGGTAGGAACAATTTCAATACTTTTTACTATCCCAACTTCTTTTAGTTCGTTGCTTAAAATCATTTCAACTTTGTCGTTGATTTTGAGAGCTTTTCCATTTTTTATTACAGGCATGTAAATATCTCTTATACGAGGAGGCATGATTTCTAGGAATTGTTCTCCTATAAGTCCTGATTGTTGAATAGAAATTTCTGATGCCGGTGGGATTTGTATATTGGGTTCTATTATTACAAACTTAACTTTAACATAGCTATTGTTTGCTTGTATAACAGGTGTTATTTCTTCAACTTGACCGATTCGATATCCCATCATTTGAACACCAGAGCCTGCGCGCAAACCGTTTACATCTTTAAAATTGACGGTAATTCTCTCTCCTGATGAAAGGGCTCGTCCTTTAATCCACATTATTGCAAATACTAGTATAATTATTGATATTATTGTAAGTAATCCTACTTTAAATGCTGAAGAAAATTTCATTTTTTTAACTCTCTTTTGTCCTTAATTCTCTTTTGCTTGAACCTTCATCGGTCCTTCTATGCTTGCTGTAATAAACTGTTTTGTATATTCATTGTCTTGTTTTAAAAATTCATCTTTTGTTCCTTCAAAAACAATATTACCATCATACAACATAATAACCTTATCTGCCGTCCTCAAAATGGTGGACATTTGGTGTGTAACAACAATCGACGCAGCTTTAAGTTCATTTTTAAGTGTTACTATATAATCTTCGATAATGGTTGAAGAAACAGGGTCTAATCCTGCAGTTGGTTCGTCGTATAGAATTGTTGTTGGGTTGGTAATAATTGCGCGTGCAAAGCTTACACGTTTTTGCATACCACCAGATAATTCATGTGGAAATTTTTTTTCTATACCTTCAAGCCCTACCATTTTAAGTTTTTCTTGGACTTTTTCTTTAATTTCTTTTTCTGAAAATTTATTTCTTAGGTCTTTTCTCTCTCTAAGAGCAAAAGCTATATTGTCCTCAATGTTTAAACTATCAAATAATGCTGAATATTGAAAAGACATAGCAATATCCCCTTGTGAGGTTGTAATTGTTCCGCTATCGGGTTTTATAAGTTCGCATATTAGTTTTAATATTGTACTTTTTCCAGAACCGCTAAACCCTACAACAGCAAGAATTTCTCCGTCTGATACGCTAAATGATACATTATTTAAAACTTTTTTCTTTTCAAATGACTTTGTTAGATTTTCAATTTTTATACTCATTTTTACCTACTTTTAAAATTAAAAATAAAATACTAATGCGAAAATGTAATCCCAAATTACAATTCCAATAAACGACCAAACAACTGCTTTAGTTGTTGCAAGACCTACACCCTTTGCTCCTCCAGACGCATTGTATCCAAAAGAACAACTAATTAATGATATTGTTATTCCAAATACTGCTGATTTTAGTATACATATGTTGATGTCTCTAACGACTAATCCTTGCCAGACTGAATTTATAAAGTTTAACCAACTAATATCAGCAACTATTTTAGCCGTTACGCCGGAAATTATTATCCCAATAAATGATGCAAATATTACAACAATTGGCATCATAAAAAAACCGGATAAAACTTTTGGGGTGAATAAATATTTTATTGGGCTAACTTTTAAAACCTTTAACGCATCAATTTGTTCTGTTACTTTCATGGTTGCAATTTCTGAAGCGAATGAAGAACCTATCATAGAAATAATTGCAAATCCAGACATAATTGCTCCAAGCTCTCGAATGGTTACAAGCGCGGTTAACATTCCGACATAAGAGCCTCCGCCTTGTTTTACCATTTCGCCAGCGGTTTGCATTGTTATAATAATTGCAGTCATTATTACTATTGCTAGCGTTATTGGTAAGCTGTCTACTGCAAATCTTGCGCATTGATTAATTAAATCTTTTAATGAAAAATCAAATTTGAATGCGTAATATAAAGTCTTAAATAAATGATATGACATATCTCCAATGATTTCTAAAAAATCATTAGTTCTTTTAGAAACTAGTTTTAAAATTCTATATGTTGCAGAATGTTTAAAATATTGTCTAATTGTAGCCATAGCCTTATTTTAGGTCTATAAAAATAAAAAGTCAAAGGTTTTACTTGTTTTTAGGTTGTTTGGGGGAATTAGTTGAATTTAGTATTATGTTAGTATTTCCTTGTTGTAAAAAAATAAGGTTAAATAAATTATGATACCTAAACGAATTTTTTATATTTGGTTTGGACAAGAACGTCCGCATTGGCTCGAGATGACAGTTTTTAGCTGGAAGGAAGCTTTGAGTGATTTTGAAATTATTGAGGTAAATGAAGAGTCACCATATTTTGATTTTGAATATGAATATAATAATTGTGAGTTTTTTAGAACTTTTTATGATGCAAAAATGTGGGCGCTAGCGTCTGATTATGCTAGATGTAAAGTTTTATTTGACCATGGTGGTATTTATATGGATACAGATATGACAATTAGAAAAGATTTTGCATCACTAATGAATAATAAATTTTTTATCGGTTCAATGGGGGAAAAAAATCCGCTCTTATCCGTTGGGATAATGGGGGCGGTTAAAGGGTATCCTTTTTTGAAAGATGTTGTTGATTTTTATAATAAAGAATATTTCAATACTCAATTGTACGTTATAGGTGATATTTTTGAAACAATCAGAAGAAAAGGAATTTATGACGGTTTTGTAGTTTATAATAGTGATTTGTTTTACCCATATAAATATCAAGAAAAATTCACTCCGGATTGTGTAAAACCTTGTTCTTATACTGTCCATTGGTTTGCTTCTTCTTGGAATAAAAATGTAACGCATGAAATGATGTGTGATAAAGCATATTGGCGAGCAAAAAACAAAAAATTGTATATGTTTAAGAAGAAAATATTGGATATTTTTAATATAAAAAGATCTAACTAATTCAACTTAGGTTTGGTTTTAATATTGATAAATGGGTTTTAAAATGAATAAACGTTTTACTAAACTCATATTCAAATATTTCATAATTTTCCATATATCATCTTTTATACTTGACTTTTTTTCAATTATAGCACATAACAAAAACGTACCCATAAGTTATGGGGCACAAATGGACTAGAGCCATTCCTCTGGAACAAAAGAGCAAGTCAGAAGCCAGTCTAGAGTTGGCTTCTTTTTTATTACTTTTTATTTTCAACTCCGACAAAATTCCGACATTTTGCAAAAAACGAGCTATTTGAAGTAATAAAAAAGAGGGTCAAAACCCTCTATATAATTAAAATACGATAACATTGATAGTAAGAGAACAATATTTTATTCAAACTCATCCATTTTGTATGTAAAATAACCTTCGTAATTATAACTTGCATCAATGCCTTTCATATAAACTTCTTTGTTATTAACATCTGCAGTTAAAGCATTTTTAATTAACTCTCTAATTTCAACATCTTTGATTGGACTTCTTTCCATTGCAAGTAAATAATCTTCTTTGTCAACTTTGCTCCAATCAACAACCATATTTAATTCTTTTTTGAAAATAACATCTAACCAAATTCTTGTAGCTCTACCATTACCCTCTCTATAAGGATGAGCAACATTCATTTCAACATATTTTTTTATTATTTCTTCAAAAGTAGTTTGTGGCATATTATCAATATGCTCTAAGGCTGCTTTTAAATACATAACAGGTGCAAATCTAAAATTTCCTTTTGCAATATTTACATCACGAATTTGTCCTGCGAAATCATAAATTTCATCAAAAAGATATTTATGAATTTGTGACAATGACTCAAATTTACCCGCATCTAAATTATCTAAAAAACCTGTTTGAAACATTTCAAGCGCTTTTTGCTTACTGATTTTTTCTTCCATTCGTGCAAGTTCGGATGAACTTGTTATATTTAACTTATTTTCTAATGTCATAAATACCTCAATGTATTAATTATAGCACATGTGTATTATTTTATAAAATCTCTTTAATCGAACACGCAAAATCTTTGTAAACACAAGAAAAGAGCCACTCAGGTGGCTCTTTTTATTTAAAAATACCCCGGATGCGATTCGAACGCATGACCTACCGCTTAGAAGGCGGTTGCTCTATCCAGCTGAGCTACCGAGGCATTTTGTAACCTATTTGATTTTCAATTGCCTCAGCTGGATAGAGCATGCTGAATCTGATAAGCCAGCTCTAGTCTTACGACTTTCTGCTTTACCCTAGGTGCTTTAGCTGGCAAGCAGCTGAGCTACCGAGGCATTTTGTAAATTATTCGATTTTCAATTGTTCTCTTCTAATCAGTAAACTTAACCTGACTGTAGAATAAATATAACACATCAAAAAATTATTGCAATTATTTTTTTTATTGCATAGTTTGTCTAATTTTTGATTTAGTTGATTCTATTTGTTTTATTTTCTTTTCTAATGCTTTAACGGTTTTGTTTGTAGCTTTTCTTTCAGCTTTAAGCTGTTCATATTGCGCATCTACTTGTTGATATTTTTCTTTGTATGCAAGATATGTGTTTCTTAATTCCACTTGAACAGAATCAAGTTGCAATATAGCATTTTGAAATTTTTCTGTTGATGCCCCTTGGATTAGCGCTGCATCTGCATCTGACACTGCCGAATTCGCAGAAGAAACAGCTTTATCAACTGGAGTGTAGTTAACGTCAACAGGTTCAAACATCATACCATCAGCCATTGCGCTGCTAGAAAAAACTATCATTGTTGCCATTATTGCGAATAATTTAATTTTTTTCATTTTAAAATCCTCCATAATCTTATAATAATTATAGCAAATTCTGTGTTTACGCTAAATACAATATTTGTTTGATTTTTTGATTAAAGTGATGGCAGTCTGCTTGAAAATTCTGCGATTATTCTTGCAATATCTGTGCTTTTAGAAATAACTTCTAAAATTAATTGTGAGTTTATTAAAACAGTTTCGACGTATTCCATCTCATCTGTATCTAAAATTTCAAATTCCACAAAGTCATAGCCAACGTATTTGAGCTTGCCGTATGCGCCATTATTTCCCCAGCGTAAGTATACAACTTGTCTTTCAAATTGTTTTAGTTTATCGACTAACCTCATAAAAACGACCTCTATCCCTTTTTTATCATGATAAAGTATTATTTCGCAAAGTCAAGCAGGAAGAGAAAAATCGTAACTTATTTTTAATATTAGTTCTTCGGGGCAAGTAAAGCTATTGCGTTATCACTCAAGAATTTTGCACATCTTGCCATTGAGCCCTTTGACGCTATTATATAATCACATTTGCTCATTAGCCATAAATCTAAATAGCCTTTGTCTGAGCCGTTTTGTGTCATAATTTCATATTTTATATTTTCAGGTAGTATTGGGACAATTTCTTCATAAATCCAATCACATTCATCTGAAAAGAAGAAGAATTTAGTGTCGTTTGCCCATTCAAGTACGGCATTAATTGTTTTAATAAAATAGGTAGGTTTTTGCGGGTATCCGTAATTTTTATGATACGTTGATAAATCTCCTCGTCGTACATGTATTGCGCAAGATGTTTGGCTTTGTATTTTTTCGTGAATTTCGGAAATTGAATTAATGTCTATAGGATGAAAATTTTCTTTCAAGTATTCCTGATATTGTGGAAGAAGGGATAACCTTTCAGGATAGTCACAGATGTACATTTTATCAAGAAATTTTTCATAATTCTTTGAAACATTGTATTTTTCACTAAAAAGTTTAATTTCTTCATTTGAAGCTTCAGGTAGTTTGAACGCCGGAAATGCTTTTTCTAGGTCATAATTTCTTGCGTAGATGCCGTTCATATCCTTGCCGTTTGTTTTAAACCATGAAAAATCGTACTTTATATCGTATTGTAAATCTTCAAGATATTTACCTAAAATGTAATAGGCAAGTTGGGAGCAAATTCCACCCTCAATTTTTATAATAGCTTTTTTTTCATCAAAGTCTTTCATTGAAAATTATTATACTATTAGATATTTTTTTAGCAATAAGTTAATTTGGCTTAATAAATGAGCTTGAGTTTTCTTTGTTTTAGTAATACAATTTTTGAAGTTATTTTTAAATTAAAGGTATATTGTGGTGAGTTTTGTGGAAGGGACTTTTCAAGAAAATAATTATTTTTGTGATTTAGGTTACTGTTGTGTTTTGATTAAAAATTTTTTGCGTCTTTATTGTCAAAATGATATTAATAAATTATCCAATTTTGATTTTTCACGGATTATTGAGGATGAAGAATTTGGACAAGTTGGAAAATCCGGTGGTAGAAAAAAAGGCGCGTTAGCTCAAAATACAAAAATTGTAAAAGCTATTATTTTCCTTTTGTTTGCTGATAAATTGATGCTTTCTTATAATAATTTGTTTGAGAAAAATTCAATTTACAAGATATTTTTATTAAATCAGTTTGATATTCTTTTTAGCGAAGATTATTCTTTGAGAACGATTAAAAAAATTTTTGTAGAATCAAATTATAAGAATTTTATAGATAGAATTAGCTTGTTTTATCAAAAAGTTAATTCTATTGGAAACTTTATAATTCTTCCAGATTTAGATAAAATAGATTTTTTAAGCTCGACAGAAACGAATACAGTTTTGCGGAAAATTCCATATAGTGATGTTTTTTTGAATGAATTAGAAAAAGTATTTGTATCTGCAGAAGATAAAAATAAATCATTAGCAAATTTTGTTAAAGAAAATGAGGTTTATTTTGATTCGTCCTTTATTGATAAAAATCTTTATAATTTTTGTGTGTTTAATTTGTTAAACGATTATGTGGATGGGAAGGGACGGTTATTAAATGAATTTTATCCTCATTATACATTTATAGATTTGGTAAATAATAAAAATGATGAAAAATTCAGATCTTTATATGTGGAATATTCAACAAATTATATGTGTAAGGTTGAAGACTTAATACAAAAACGAGCGCAAAGAATTCTTTCTGTTTTAGAGAAGCGTTTGGGGTAGAAATATTTAAATTGATTCTATTTTATTAAAATTAAAATTTTCGTCATTAATTTCTCTAAGAACATTTGTCCAACTGTTATAGTATTCAGCAAGTGCTTGCGTGTATCCAATGATGATTGATTTGTATGATTGTTTCATAACGATTAGTGAGACGATATCTATTTCACCTTTTTCGTAGCTATGTTTTGACAAGTTTATTAATGCAGCGGAGCCAGTAATGATTTTTGATTCATAGTGGTTCAAGTTTTCTGCCGCTGTCAAAAATTTTTCGTAGGATGCAATAATGTCTTTTCTTGCTTTGTTTTTTGTTGAGTCAAAATTAAGTTGTGCCTGATGAATTTTAAGCGCAGCATTTTTTATTTCCGGTGAAAAATTGTACAAGAATGGGAGGTTAACGAGGCTAGCTCCGGCATAGGCACCGTGTTCAAATTGACCGCTTGGTGCATTTTTGCCCTGTAAATAGCCGTATCCGCCTATTAATTGTAAATCAGGTATTTTTTGACTAGAAACTACTTTTAGGTTTTTTTCGGATATATCAATTTCTAGTTTAGCTATGTTTATATCAAATCGTTTCTTCAGGCCTTCTTCTACAATTTTTTCAACATCTGGAAACTTGTTTGTAGGTGGAGGAGTCAGCATTTCTTGAAAGTTGTTTTCTTCATCGAATAACTTATCAATACTGTCGTATGTTATATTGTCAGAGGTGTTTATTATTTTGTTAAAGTATGCGAGTGTTTGTTTTACGTTCATTTTTGCAGTATTAACTTGCGTTATTATTTGATTTAATGCTATTTCTGCTTGGATAACGTCTATGATTGGTGCTTTATTTTCTTTTACCATGTTTTGAGCAATGGATAAAAGTTCTTCTTGGAGCACTTTTTGTTGTTCGAGGGTGTTTAAAATTGATTTTGCTGCAACAAGTTCTATGTATGCTTCTCTAACATCCATTTTTAAGTCAAAAGTTGTATAATCGAGTTGTTTTTCGGCTAAGGTTAATTGAGAATTAGCTAAATTTTTTCTATGAGTTCTTTTTGCTAGTTCAATATTTTGAGTGATACCTAATTGTTTTGGTTCTGATTTTGTAGCTTTGCCCATAAAATGATAATAATCTATAGTTGGGTTTTGAAGTCTATTTGCTTGTATGAGTTGGTTTTTTGCTACATCAATATTTATTTTGCTGGATTTTAAATCGATATTATTTTGCAGTGCAATATTTAATGCTTCTTTTAGGTCAACTTTATAAATGTTTTCTGCATACACGATATTTTGAAATAGTAGTAGACAAAGGATTGTGAAAATTTTTTTCATATTTTGATTATAACAAAAATTATTTTGTTAAGTCAAAAAAATATTATCTCATATTTTAGTTTGAAATATATAGTTTGATTGACTAGATTTATGTAATATTGTAAAATAAGTATAGTAGAGTTAGCTGTTTGGGTGTATTTGTATGCTTAAGAAAAAAGCTTTTTCATATATTGAATTATTATTTGGTATGGTTATAGTCGTTGTGATTTTTTCGGCGTCTGTGCCATTTATTACAAAAAAATCGCAAAGCCAGCCGGCATTCCCTGGGACTTTTATGTGTTTTTCTGCGTATGACGATGATTTTGGTGGATTTAGATTGTTTCAAACAATGCAAAGAGGTACGGAAAATTTTACTGAATTAGCAGATGTTACAGATGTAGGCGGTTGCGTATTTTATAAGCAAAAAAATATAAATAGTTATAATGTAACGGTTGTTGGTGGCGGTGGTGCTGCAAATAAATTGATTGATAATAGGGTTACGTTGGGCGAAGATGGACAAACTATTCAGATACCTAATACAACATTGGCTGGAGTTTGGGATGAAAATAATGCATTGACTGTGAGACATTGCAGAAATTCAGGACTTAAAAATGCAGTTATGCCATATGAAAGGGAACATGATTATTGTGTTGGTATGGGCGGAGTCGCGCACAGGCAGGCGAATTTAGGTAGTACGCAGCAAGATGAGCAAACATATACTGAGCTTTTAGGGGTTTATCATGATGTTTTGTATGAGGCTAGAACAAATATAGATACTGTAAGTTATGTTGGTTTAGGCAATGGCGTTTTGGATGCGGATGATTTAAATGCGCTTAATATTTTGACTAATTCTACAAATAAAACAAATGTAATTGATGGAGTTAGAAGGTATTTAAATTTAAATCCGGCGGCAAAAACATCTGTTTCTGAAAAAGAGAAGCTTTTTGTTGTTGCAAAAACATTAAGAAATTTAATTTTAAATAATAGTTATACCTCAAATGGCAATCATGGTGGTCAAGGCGGGTATTCAAGATTTGTTGTTTATGATAAACATCCACTTGATTGTTTGAATGGTTTTGGGGATTGTGTAGCTGCAGGCGGTGTTGGCGGCGGTTTTGATGGAACAGCAGCAATAACTGCAAACCACGATAATGGCGAAGCTATAAATAGTATGTTGGCTGATATGCAAACTCGCATAGAAGAAGGTGTTACCGATAGAACCGTTTTGCAAAATGGCATGGGACAAGCAGGAAATCATGGAACCTTGGTAGAAAATGAAATTCCAAGAAATACTATAGTTAGAGAATTAACAACACCGGAGTGTATTAATAAACAAGCTGAAGTGACAACAGCTTATAATGAATATCTTAATCATATTCTTGATGGTTGTTATTTTTCTTTAAGTAGAGGGTTTGTTTGTTCGGGGAATATTAGTGGAAAGTATTTTGCTGCATATCAAGCTAAGAGTAATGAATATGAGTCAATGTGTAAATATGAAGAACATATTGTGGATTATGAGTATATCCCTGGTGATTCTCCTGTAGCAAATGGTGGGGCGATAATTATTAGCTGGTAAAGGTATTAAAATATGAAGATAAGAAAACGCAGTGCTTTTACAATGATAGAGATGATAATATCAATGAGTATTGTCGCTTTTTTTATCATTGCGGTTGCTTTTTCTGTAAACAAACGAGAACAACAAAGAATAGGAATGCCCCTTGGTGGAACATATATATGTTATAAAGATGCAAATAATTCTTTGCGCTCAAGAGTAGAAATTCGATATGAAGATACAACTCAAGTAACAGAAGGCACAGGAGATAGATGTGTTTTTGAGTTGCCCCAGAGTATTAATAGGTTTAAGCTATCATTGATTGGTGGGGGTGGCGGCGCCGGTGCGCCTTCGTTATTGGAACCCATCGTGGAGTATACTTCTTTAGAGGGTGGTATAAATACTCCATTTGATTGTGTTGGCGATTTTACTGACAGGAGTGTTTTTCAGCGTGAATATTGTAAGACGGATGTTGGCTGTAATGTTTTAGCGGCAGAGGCGGCACAAAATGTTAGTGTTGTAGAAAATCAATTGTCAAATATAATGAATGACGATGTTTATGAAAAATTATTTTTAAAGGATGTTACTGTTTCTGTTACTGGTGGTAGTGATTTATATGGAAATGTTGGAGCTACTTGTAAGGCTACAAGTGATTTTAAAATTGGGGATGACGTCTTGTGTATAAATGGCGCCGAAGAAACCGGTACAGACATATACGCAGGTTTAGCAGACGGAAACTGGAAATCATCAACAAAAGGTTTGTTGAGAGTTAATGGTGATGATTTAATTTCTGCTCAAGGCAAAGTTGCTTATAATGGTTATACTTATGCAGGAAATAGTTTTAGTTTAGCTCCGGCATGTATTAGGGGTGCGGTTTCTATAGAGCCTAGCGGAATTAATTATCTGCAAAGACGTTATGATGGATTTGTTGTGAGAAATATATCTTTGAAAAGAGGTTTAGCAGGTTCTGCTGGTGAATATTTAGAAAGATTGGATAACAGAGCTGCTGATATTGCGGTTGATGGTGTTGTAACAATAGAAGCCGATGATATTGGAGATGGTGGAGCTGCAGCGCGAAGCGGTGTTGGACAAAGAGGTGGAGACACAAGATTTACATTGATAAACTTGGGTGAAGTTGTCGCAGCCGGTGGAGCTGGTGGTGTGGAGTCTGAAACCGTTTGTCGAATTGAAACGGCTAAAATTGAGTCTATTAATTTAAATAATCGTGAGCATCCAGAGTTTGAGTGTTATGTAGAAGGTGATGAAGCTAATGTTTCTCGATATGTTGAAGAAAATTTATTTCCCAATTTAAGTGAAGAGGGACAATCTAGATATATTAGTCAACGTGGTTTTTGTGATGTGGAATGCGAAGATGCACAAACCTCACAAAAAGTATCTTATGGAAATGGTGGAAGTGCTGGCGCTGTTCGTGTAATTTATGATTATATCAAACAATTTAGATTGTTAGATTTAGCAGGAAATGAGGTTTTGACAACTCCTTTATATGAACCAGAATTTGATTATTCAAATGGTGCAAATGGTGGCGGAGGTGCTATAATAATTTCATGGTAAAGAATGATAAGAAAAAAGCCATGACTTTGGCTGCCTTACTTGTAACTATGGCAATGACCTGTATTTTAATGGGTATGTTTTTGCCTATTTTGGTTCAGGGGATGGTGAATATTGCAACGGGTAAGAATTTTGATGGGAGCGTAAATCTTAGTCGTCGTAATGGCTTTTTTATGTGTTATTTTGATAATAATGGGCGCTTGATGCAATCTCGAGCAGATGTAAATCCTAATGGGAAAGATATAGATGTTGTCACAGTTCCTGCCCCAGGAGAAGGATGTAGATTTGAAATTCCATCTTGGTCTGAGTCGTTTCGAGTTGTTCTTGTGGGGGGCGGTGGCGCTGGTGCTACGCCTAATTTTGAAGTCTTTGATGAGGAGTGTGATGCGCCTGAAGGAAGTGGGTGTGCCTCTTCTACAACTTTAGTGCCTAATGTATTAAATAATGTTATTTCTTATTCGTATGATAATAGTAAAGAAAAATTTTGTTTAGTAGATAGATTATTAAAAAATTCTAATATTTGCCTAAATAATAATATCGGCGTGGAGTTAGATTATTCTGCTCAAGATGGTGATAATCCTTCGGCGTATGAGCTTAGTGTAAATACTGGTAATAAAAGTGCAACATATAAAGTTAATAATAATATAGCTAGTATTCAAAGTAGCCCTGCATATAGTATGAATTGTTCAAATAGTACAACGGCTAACGGTTATTGTCCTGCTGGCGTAGCTTTGACCCAAGAACGAAGAGTCGCATCTGCTTGTGCGTCGCCGTCATTTTTCTTGACCAGATTAAATAGACATGTTCCTATTGGTTCGGTTTTTGATTTGTATTATAGATGTTCAGGATTGAGAGTTAATGTCGCAGAAGGTGGAAAAGTCGGTGAAAAAGTGGAAAGAATTGTTCCATTTTTAGAGGGGGTTAATGGTGTGATGACTATCGCCTCAAATAATCTTGGTAGAGGGGGTAGACATAATGTCAACAATGGAAAAGGTGGCGATACTACTTTGACAGTTCCAGGGGGGACTGTGTTAAGAGCTAGTGGAGGAGAGGGTGGTTCTTTTGTTGGTGAAGATTTTTATGATGACAATAATTTAGGAGTAATTCCAGGTGTAGAACGTGCAGGACAAAATGGGGAAATTGATAGATTTATTCCCGCTCAATTGAAAATAATGGATTTATTAAGAGGTCGAGGAGCCCTTAGTGTTGATGAGTTAGCTGGAAATGCTTCGTACCCAGGAGCGGGTGGTGGCGGAGGCGCAATTCGTTTAGGCGTATATAGTAATGCGGTTGTGCGTAGTGGAAATGCTTGTGTTATACCACGTGTTGTTGTAGGTGTCGTTGATCAGGGTGATGAATATGAATTAGAGTGTAGCCCTAATTTAGGTAATGCTTTTGTTAATATAAATACTTTTAGAAGGGTTTCTACTGGTGGAAATGGAGCTAATGGCGCTATTTTGATTGCGTGGTAATGAGGTAAAATATGGTGTTTCTTGATAAAAAATATAGAGCATATTCTTTAGTTGAAATAATGATGGCATTAGCTTTGATGTCTATTTTGTTGGGATTAGTTTCTTCTCGTGTTCTTAAACAAAGTCCTGATATTGAAAAAGTAAGAATAAAAAAAGCTTATGTTACTATTGAAAAAACTATTAATTCAATGATAAATAATGAAATTTTGTACGCTGGAGATAATATGTTAAGAAATTTAGAAGCTATTACAACTTCTGTAGGTGATAATTTTGGAGTAAATAATCCAAATACTAAATTTCGTGATGCTTTTATGTATTATTTAAGTATTGTAGAAGAAAATTTAACTTGTGATATTTATGTAGGGGAAGCAAATACAATTTCTGTTGATAATTGTTTTAAATCTTCGGATGGTGTCGTGTATGGAATTCCGGATACTGATGTTAGAACTGTGGGGACTATTCCATATACAAGTGAAAGAGTAGGCGCTCGTGAACATAGATATGTTCCAATAACTGTTTATCCTAATTTTGAAAATAAGCAAAATGTTGATAGTGATACTATGTTGATTGGTGTTAGGTTTGATGGCAAGATTAATATATTTACAACATCAGAAGATTGTGATGATGAGTCTAAAGATATAAGTTGTAATGTTTTAAAATTTTTGCATTCATCTGATATAAAAAGAGAAAGAAATTAGAGGGGTTTTAATGAAAAAAAATAAAGGTTTTACATTAAGTGAAGTTGTTATTGCTTTGGGCATTATGGCGACAATTATTGCTTTGAGCATTACTGTTAGGAATACATTTATAGGAAGTACAAATTTATCTATAAAAAAAGCGAGTATGGTGTTAAATGAAGTTATACAAAACCTATTAAATGATGCAAATTATTATGCACAGGATAGTTCTTTTGTGGATTTAAAAGAGGTTAGATTAGCAGATAATACACCTGTTAGAGGTGAAAGTAAATTTAAAGAACTGTTTAAGAGTATGATTAAACTTCATGGGGCATTTACAGGTGATAGAGTTTTATTGTGTCCGATTTTAGTTTCGGAGTATGATGTTGAAGATGAGTCAGTATGTTATATGACGGAAGATGGGATAGTTTGGGGTATTCCTAATACAGATTTTAGAGAAAAAAACGTTGTGAAAATATTGAGCAATGGGTATGAAACACCATATTTACCGATTAGCGTTTATGTTAATTGTAAGCTAGGTGATTTCACTCAAGATGGTGTTGTTCATTGTGAGGGTAGTGAAGATGGTGAAGTGTATTTTGATAAAAATGCAGTTGTTTTTGCTATTCGTCAAGATGGTGATATAAAACCATATTCTCGTTTTGATTGTGCTCAAGAAGAAAACAAAGAAATACTCCAATGTAGATTGG
The DNA here is from genome assembly GCA_045638605.1 of Candidatus Gastranaerophilaceae bacterium. Lineage (GTDB taxonomy): Bacteria > Cyanobacteriota > Vampirovibrionia > Gastranaerophilales > Gastranaerophilaceae > RGIG2134. The sequence goes on along the minus strand of JAZUBS010000004.1, from coordinate 16,129 downwards.
GTAAAATAATATCAGATAAATCAATTTAGGAGAAATTATGAAAATAAAAAAACAGGTTAATGCATTTACGATAGCGGAAATTTTGTTGGCTGCATTAGTTGTGTTGATTGTTATGGCATTGGTTGCTCCTAATTTGAATAGAATTATGCCTGATTCTGATACAATAAGATTTAAAAAAGTTTATTCTGGTGTTATTTCTGTTATTCATTCTATGTTATCTGATGCGAGGGTTTATCCCGATTTTAGAGGATTTGCAGATACATCTAGGGGAACTGACGTTGCCGGAGATGTGTATGAGGGCGATTCAAAGTTTTCTGAGTTTTTTATTTCTAAATTAAATGTTATAGACGATAATGTAAATGTCGCTGGAGAATTTCCATATGGCGTTGTTTATACAACTCAAGTTGATGATGCTTTTTATAGAGTTGGTGATGAACTGAGATTGGGAGTACACGAAAGACTTACGGCAGGACTGGTTAAAGATACCACTTTTCCTTGTGTGCAAGTAAATACAGGGGAAGTGTTTTGTTTGCCGCCGAGGGTAGAAGGTGTTTTAAACCCTGCTGCGCCAAATAGTGATAATGCTATTTATATAAGAGTATATTTGCAAGATGATGATTTTTCTGAGCAAAATGCTTATTACATAGCAGTAAGAGCGAATGGCAAAGTTTCGTTGCCAACTCAAGGACAGTCATTTAATTGTGAAGCTGCTGATGCTAATGGAAGAATGCGTGATGCTGATTATAATCAGTGCAAAGCTTCTGCCAAGTTAAGTGAGATTTAATTTTTTACTGGTATAATTTGAACTCCGCATCTGGAATATCTGGCAGAACAGCCTCTACTTGTGTCGGCATTTGGTGATTCTGGAGAGATAATTATTCTTTCATTGCTGTCTTCTTTTTTAAATGTGAATTGACTAATTAGCAAGGCAAGAAGTTCATCTGTATATCGCTCAGTTGGACAAACTGCTCCTTCAGGAGTTGAGCCGCCGACCTCTTCAGGTCTACATAATGTAGCCATTTGATATAATAATGAAGAATAAGAAAGTGGTTCCATTTCACTAAATATCTGAGAATACGCTGTTCCTGTATTTACATCGATTCCTGAGCCAGCGTGAAGCCCCCAAGCTTGTGGTTTTGCGTTAAATAGTGCCATTGCTCCAGATTCTTTTATATCGTTTCTTATTATATTTCCATCTTCGTCAAATCTTTTTAGCGTTTCAGGGTATTGAACAACTGCACCTGCGTATTGTCGATTAAACTCTGGTAAACCTAATGGTACAACCGTTCCATCTGAACGTAGTGCAAATAAAACAATATCTGGAAGTTTGCCAGAAGCCCAAGTTAATTGTGTGTTTGGTCCAGCTTCTCCATTTAAGTCTACTGCTACTAATCTGAAAAATTCTCGATTAATTTTTTGTTCTCCTTGCATGTCTAAAAAAGCAGTTGTGTTAGCATTTGTACTTAAAAGTTTTGAAACGTAAAATCGTTGTCCGTTTGATGTAATAAATGTAGGTTGAATTTCGTATTGGCAGGTCGTTGTCGCATCTTGAGTGTACTCATCGGGAGTTAGTGCACGTTTGTTACAAAATGCTTTTAGGAAATTTATTCCTGATGACCAATCTAGATCAACGCCCTGTTTGTTTTGTTCTGCATAACCAGTTATAAAATATTGGCATTCTACGGATTCATTGATGGTGTTAAGTCTAGATGTAAGTTGTTCACAAAAATATTTATCTGTTCCGTAACCATCAAAAGTTCCTCTAGAAAATGTGCCCATTAAGTAGCCTGGATAATCTCGTCGGACTCCAAGGTTTACTGAGTTTCCACTTGAGCCTATATGGTATTCAAAATTATCCCAACAAGCTTTTGCCCAACAGGTTTCCGCAGTTAATTCGTTAGACATGTTTTCAAAATCAGGGCAAGAGCAGGTTGGATTCCAATTAAGTGCTGCGTTTCCAGCCGCTTGTACTAGTGTATTATAAGCGCTATAGTATAACCCTCGATAGTCGTCTTTTGATTTTTTTACAACAGTTAAGCTTAGTGTTGATATTGTACCTATTATGGTTAGAACTATTAACATTTCTGTTAGGTTAAAAGCTTTTATTTTCATATTGACTCCTGTAATTGTATGAATTTATTATAACATATTTACCATTTTCTTGCTTATGGTGTAATATTATTATAGAAAAGTTTTAATGAATGGAGTGTAGTATGGCTGAAGAAAAAAAATGTTGTACATTAAAAGTTTTACAATTAGTTTTATTGGTTTTAATTTTGATTAGTAGTACTGTTTCGGCGTTTTATGGTTATAAAATTAATTCTCTAATGTCAGGTACTGCGCTAAAACAAATTCCTCAGGTCTCTATATCTAAAGCGTATGCTAAAAATCAAACTATAGAAAAAGCTCAAGCTACCGGTAAACCTACCGTTGTTTTGTTTTATGCTGATTGGTGTGGATATTGTAAACGATTTGCGCCAGTTTTTAATGAAATAATTAAAACAAGAAAATTTAAATCTAAGTTGGCTGTAGCTTTTGTTAATGGAACAGATGAACAAAACAAAAAGTATATGCAAGAATATCAGATTGAAGGTTTTCCAACAGTTTATATGGTTAATTTCAAAACTGGTGAAAAGGTAAAATTAAGTAATAATTTATTGTTTGCGCCAAATGCTAAAAAAGAATTATTAACAGAGTTTATTAATTTTGCTAAAAAAACTAATTAAAAATTTGTAATAATTTTTAATTTTTGATGAAATTAGAATGCAAATATGATATAATGTTTATATCTTGTGTTTATTAATAAATAAGGAAAAAAATAATGAGTAACAAATTTTGGAATCGAGCATTCACGGTAGCTGAATTATTGACGGTTATCGTGGTTATTGGTGTTGTTGCGGCTATCACGATTGGAGTGTTGAGATATAATACTTCAGATTTAGAACAAAGAGTCGCAAAGGCAAAAATGATGGATAGTGTATCTACTGCCTTAGGTACAATGCAGTTGGATGAGAGGTTAGCAGGTTATGCAAATACTCAAGAATTTGCAGCACAATTTGCTACGTATTATGACGCCGCGCCGTTATCAGCGCAAGAAGTTGCAAAATTAGAAAGTTCGTTTCCTCAAGAGGCGCTAAACTCTCTAGGAGAAACTCCTGTATATTTAAAAACTTCAAGTGGTGAGGTTTTAGCAATTTCTTATAATCCAAATTATACGCCATCTAGTAATTATGTAAGAATGGCAAAAAATGCAGACACCTCTGCTACTGATTCTGTAGAGTTTAGAAATGAGGCATTAGGGGCTCTTTCTGGATTTTATGATATTAATGGTATAAATAATGGACCAAATAAAATAGGTGAAGATATTAATTTAATACAGCCTTATGTGCAAAATCAAACTGGTATTCAAAATAATTGCAAAGGAAATTATTTGCTAGATCCTGCTGGTGGTGGTTGTATATGCCCTGTTAGTGCCAATGAATGTGTATCTATGGGAAAAACATTTGACGCAGATAACTGTGCTTGTGTTGCTAATTGTCCGGTAGGAAAAGAATTCAGTGAAGAGGTTGGTGCGTGCATTTGCGTATTAAATGCGAATAGTTGTGTTGCTCCATATTCTGAATTTGATGCAGAGTCTTGTACATGTAAGGCTACAGTTGGAGCTTCTGCTAAGTGTGTTGACAATGGCGGAGTGTGGGATGCGACTGCAGGAAATTGTGTTTGTCGCCCAGCTACTGATGAAAATTCTTGTGAATTTAAATCTAACGGATATGCATTTGCAGACAAAGCTAATTTCTGTAAATGTAGTTGTAAAACAACTGAGCAAATAAAAAATGATATTAAAACAAAGGCAAAAAATAGAGGCGATTATGACAAGGTTTTACAGTACACAGTACCTACTAGTGATGTAGAAAACGGATGCGTTTATTGTGCAGCAAAACCATTGAATGAAACGTCTTATGATATTGTTTTGGAAGATGGAATTTGTAAAACTAAACCTTTGGTTGAAAAAAATCCATTATGTGTAGAACCATTTTGCGTTTGGCAGGATTATAACGAAAAAAATCCTAACGATAGCTATTATAATAAATGTATTATAAATCAAAATGCTTGTAATGCGATTTTGAATGAAGCGCATGTTGCTGAATATGGATATGAAGCAAGAACTAATACTTGTATGACAGATTCAAGTGATGCTTGTCGAAAAAATGTGAATGAGTGTATAAAAAATCCAAAAAGTTCTGCTTGTAAAAATGGGCTTAAAAATTGTTCTAGTAGAACAAGTACACCTCATTATAGTTGTGCTATGAAATATGCTTGGGGCGGCTCTGTAGCTAATGGTGGATTGTCTCCAGTTAATGGTTCAAAAGGTAAAATTGGACCTGCTGCAAATGCTACTGTTGATAATTGTTATTGCGGAGTGAAGCAAGGTGTAATGAATGCATCTGTTCCTAGAACTTATTATTTCCATGGTGCGTCTGGTATTTATGAAGCAAATAGATTTACTAAGTTTACGGGATATGATATGCCAGCATTTAAGGGCGCATATATGGATACAGAAAAGCTTACTCCATCTAAGATTAATAATGTAATGGTATTGGAAACATATGACTCTTGGTATGATCCTATCGTGTTGAATGTTAATAATCCTGATGCCTTTGCTGTTCCTAAAACAACTGATGCTCTTGATGTTCAATTTAAAGACGAAGAGGGTAAAGATATTTTAACAGCTTGGATTGCAAGATATATTACGCCAACATATTATTTCTTAGTTAATGATTTGAATAATGATGGTCAAGTAAATGATTTGAATGAATTATATAGCGAAGTTGGTGGATATGTCACAGGCTTGCAAATGCTTAATGATGATTTTGCTGATTATATTACAAAAACATATAAAGTGAAGAAAGATGATGTTGCTTCAACAAAAGCTTTGATTGGTTATCCTGAGCTTGCACGAAAAGGTCTAAAAACTTGGGCTGATATGAATTCAAATGCTAAGGTTGATGCAGGTGACGTTTTTGAAGATGTGCTTGTTCTTACCGCTGTTGAAAAAACAAGAGATATATTAGTTAAAGAAGAAAAAAGATCTTATAATTGGCTAACAAACGAAGAAGAAGTAATAGCTCCAGCAAAATATAAAACAGAAACATACTATGAATTTAGTGATATTTCTGGAACAGGTATCTTTGAAATTTATACAGGATATACTATGTTGTCATCTACCGCTGGTACTCCGGAAAGAAGTGGTAATTCAACGGTAGCTATTCAAAGTAAATATAGTATTTTGAAACCTATAAGTCAATTATCTAATAATAAACAATGGATAAAAATGGTTCCAACTCAAGCTGGAAAAAACCCTGATGTAGAATATCAAACAACTGATTTTAGAGGTGATGTTAGAACTGTTTCTAAAAATGTTAATGTTTATCAGGATTTTTCACCTAATTTATCTGGCGTAAATAAACTTGTATGGAAATACGATTTTGGTTTATATAACCCAAATAAAGAAATTGGAATTTATATTGATGTAAATGGTCAATTGTATGAAGTACAAGTTAGAGGTCTAACGGATATTATTTTTGACAAAATATAGTTGTAAATTAATAGGTTAATAAATGAATACCGCCTTTGAGTTTTAAAGGCGGTATTTTTATTCAAATATAATTTCTTTATTCTCTGTTATTATTTCTGTAATTTGGTTCAATGTTTCAGTGCATTGTTTTGACTTTTGGATACCTATTGAGTAGAGTATTTTATTTGAAAAATCTAGTGCTATTTGTTCAGCAAAGGCGTGAAGATTTATTCCGTTTTCTGTTATTTTAATTTTTCTTACAGTTCTGTTTCCTTTTTTATCAATTGGACGTTCTATAAGTTCTCTTTTCTCGAGGTTGTTAAGCATTTTACTTAAATGCGAAGTGTCTTTAAGAACATGTTTTGCCAAATCTCTTTGGCAAATATCTGGATAGCAAAGAACAGTGTCTAGTATAATGAATTCATCAAAAGTTATTTCACCTAGTGCGTATTCTTTGAAATATTTATCGCAGAAAACGTGAGCAATTCTTGCTGTTTTATCTAGTTTATATAATAAGCTATTTATACAATGTTGTTTCATAATAACTCCATAGAGTTATTATAGATTAATTATTGGTGATTTGTAAAGTCGAGATTTTTAACCTTATATGTGGAGAATTCCATGTTATTCTTCACATTCAATTTTGGGTATATACAATTCATCGCACAAAATTATTTTAATTTTTTCACATTTTTTTGCATGGTATTTAAGACCAGGGGTAATTAAGCCGGTTATAATACCAACTGTTACACCTACAGGGATGCCGATAGCAAGTCCTACGCCGATTCGCTCAGGGTTTGGGATGAATGAAAAACCAACGCCGGCACCTGCGCCAATGACGCCTAAACCGACAGCGGAGCCAAGTAGTTTTCCGGCAGTCATCCAAGGACCTTCTTTTAGTGAACCATCTTTTGTGCAAGGTTTAGCGTTTAGAGTTATTGTAGAGCCATCTGGGAAAACAATACAGTCAAATTTGAGATAAACTCTGGCATTTTTGTTGAAAACCTTTTGTTTTTGAATTTTTAATACTGTTGCAACAACTTTAGAGTTGCTTGGGATTAATAATGTACCTTCTTGAGTGTAAATACTTTCCGGTACTAAAAAATTTACTCGTTCCCCAGCGCAGGCTTTGTCAGACCAAAATTTGCATAAAAAGTGAATATCAAAGACATTTCCCTTGCATATTATATTTTGCAAATTTGTAATAAGAACTTTGTTCGAAAGTGCTTTTTTGTCACAAAACATGTGTTCTTCGCGCAAAATATATTCTTGATTTTGGCAATCACATGAGTTTGCAAAAGCTGGTGTTGTAAGGCATATTAAGCATAGTAGTGTTATAAGTTTTTTCATAATATGAGTTTATAGAATAATTAAAAAAATAAAATTGTATAATTGGCTAGTTTTGTGTGATAATGAAAATATATCAAATCAAATAAAATAAAATAAAATGCCTCGGTAGCTCAGTTGCTAGCCGGCAGAAGTGCAAAGGATAAGAGTGGCGCCAAAATAGATAAGTGCCGGCAACTCAGATACAGCGAGCTCTATCCAACTGAGGCGATTGAAAAATGAATAGTATATAAATGCCTCGGTAGCTCAGTTGGATAGAGCGCCTCCGTCCTAAGGAGGGCGTCGTTGGTTCGAGTCCAATCCGGGGTATTTTAATCAAAAAGAGTCATTTATTGACTCTTTTTTGTTATATTAGTTTAAATATCATTAGTTTATACGCTTTTACTGAAAGTATCACCTTTGTGAATATTTCAAGAATTAACTTGAGTAAGTTCTTGTTTAAAAAATGTATACATAGACATAGCTATAGCCTTGTAGCATTTTTTAATATTTCAATAATTTCTAAACTTTGAGATTTTGATTCTTCTCCTCGGTTATTATTTGTGTATTGTTTTAGGTTGCTATAGTCCCTAAGTGGTTGCTTTTTGTCTTTTGCGATAAGTATTAAATGATTATTTTGCTCAATTATTGTGATGTAGTTGTAATATTTTTGCATTTCTAGTTGTATTTGTTTTGCTAAATCAACTTCATTGTTTATATCAAAAGAGTGGATGCATAGTTGTGTGGAAAATTCCATAATATTCTTGCAAAAGTTTTCTGTGTCAAAAGCTTTGTTTGTATAAAGTTCGTCATTGTTTAGTATGACAACAGCTTCGGAGTTGAATCGTTCTTTTGCAAAGTAGTCGTATAGTCCCCTATATGCGAAATTTTTGTTAATTTCTTTGTCTTGCATAAATGGGTAAATTACAGCCGTAGAAATTAAGTTGTGATTGTTGTTATGGATATAGTTGTAGAATTTGTCGCATTCATTATAATCATCTAAATAAATAAATTTTTTAGATTTATTTTTGCTTAATAATGACCAATTAGCGGAGTTTTTTCCGATTGAGAAAACGGAGGTTATATTGTTTTTGTCAAGGATGTCATCGATATATTCATAAAGCTTTTGATTTTCTGTAGAGATAATTGGTTGATAATATTCTCGGTTGTATTTTTTTTCATATTTTTTAAAATAGTAGTTTAGTTGAGTATATGTTTTTTTGTTTAGCCCAAGCTTGTGTAAGAGCAAACAATAATATTGTCGAATGCACCACAAAAACCAGTTTTTGTGGTTAATCATTTTTAACAAGTAAAAATGATTAACTCTATTTAAAAAGCAGTGCTTTATAGCTTTTCTATCGAGTAATTTCAGTAATTCTAAGGAACTAAATACAATTTTAAACATCCCGCGGATTTGTGTTTTTATTTTTTGCGGTTGAAACCTGAATGATTCAAAATCGTATAAAAGCCATTTTCCGTTGCAGTAAGTGTAGTTGTGAGGGAGAAGGTCGTAAGAATAAAGTTTTTTATCAACGAGACTTAGCGCCAAATCAAGAGCGCATCGCATAACGTCGTAGAGCATAGATGTAGTATATTCGCCGGAGTGGATAATTGGTTTTATTAACTCGTGCTCGAGTGTGGAATTTTCCATACTATAGATTTTTGTTTTAACAATATCGCCATTGAATAAATTAAGACTTTGAAAAATGTCTATAATTTTTTGAGCATCTTCAATGTTTTTGATTTCTCTATAGATTTTGTTGTTTTTTTTGTAAATTATGTCCATACGCACGTGAGGTTTAGTGTATGTAGGTATTATAGGAGGATTTGAGATTAAAGTCAAATTGTTATAATTATAGCATTTTATGTGTGGAAATTTTGATTTACAAAAACAAATTGAATTTTATATGTAAACAAATGTAAATTATTTGTATGAATTATTAAAGTATATGCGCATATATGCCGTTAGTATTTATCGGATAGATAAGATTTACAAGGAAAGGTGTAATTATTTATTTAAAAAACGAGGATTTATCAAAGTTAAAAGCGTAAATATCTAGGAATGATACGAAAAAACTACATTTGTAAAAGATTAATTTTTATAACAATTTTGAGAAAATAGGCAAAAATATTTTTTCGTATGTTTTAGATAAGTATATACTTTATGTGGTTTTTTATTAAAATACATTAATTTGATTATGTTGTATAAAAATTTTTGTAGTATTATAAAAAGACACGATATTGGCGAGTTGTCGATATAAAGTAAATCCAACAATCAGAAGTAGTACTATTAAAGAAAGAATGGATAAAAAAATGAAGAAGATTTGTTTATTAACTGTTCTATGTTTAGCGATAAGCGTTCCAACAAGCGCATTAGCGTATAATATGGCGCCGGCTAATACTCCTGAGATGCAAAGAATTCAACAAAGTTCTTTTGAAAGATTTGCCCCTCAAAAAATCAAGGAGAGCTATGAACGAAAAGAGGCTGAACAAGCAGCAGACGATAAAGCTCAACAACGAGTAGATGAAAGAATTAATCAAATTGAACAGTCCGGTGTTTATAGCGGACAGGTTCAGAATAAGCAGATTTATGTAACTGTTCAACGAGTGCAGTTCCCTCAATCTATGGTGTTTTCAGAAGCTGAGCTTCAAGAATTTGCAGCTCCTTTGATTGGAAAAACCGTAACAATAGAAGAAATCAATAAAGTTATTGAAACTATTTCAAAAGCTTATGTTTCTCAAGACTTTTTTACATCACGTGCATATTTGCCGGAACAAACAGTAAGTGATGGTGTTTTGCAAATTGCGTTGTTTGAAGGTCGTGTAGGTAAAATTAATGTTGAAAATAATAAATGGACAAGATCTTCTTATATTACAAACAGAATTGACACAAAAGAAGGCGATTTGTTTAAATTAAGAGCGTTAGAAAAACAAGTTCTTACATTTAATAATAATAACGATGTAAAATTAAACGTAAAAATTAAACCAGGTGAAGAAGTTGGAACAACTGACGTTGATGTTTTAACAAGAGATAAGTTCCCATTCCATGTTACTGGTGTTTTTGACAATATGGGTCGTGAAAACATAGGTGTACTCAGAGGTGGTGCAATTGTTTCTGCAGACAGTTTGTTCGGATTCAGAGATAAATTTGCCGGTGGTGCGTATTTTGGTAAAAGTTCTCAAGTTGCTTTTGCTGATTACAACATCCCTGTTAATAAAAAAGGCACAAGAGTTGGTGGTTCTTTCTCATTTAACCACGTAGATATTAAAAACGGACCATTTAAAGATTTTGGAATCTCAGGTAAGACTTTTGCGTATAGCTTGTATGCAAGTCATCCTTTGGTTCAAAAGCCAAATATGTCTGTTAATTCATATACAGCAGGTAATATTAAGTTAACTTCAACAGATGTTTCAGATATTACATTGTTTAAAACCCGTTCTTATTCAGGTACACAAGGTATCAACGCACGTTGGGATACAGAAAAGGGTATCTGGTTGACAGGACATTATGGTACAGTAGGTTACTTTGATTCAGATGGTTTAAATCGTGCTTTCTTCAAGTATGAAGGTAACGGTGTAAGATTGCATGACTTTGGAAATGGAATTATCGGTGAATTCAGAGTAGGCGGTCAATGGTCTCCAACAGACAAATTGCCATGGATTGAACAATATCAAACAGGTGGTATGTCTACAATCAGAGGTTATTCAGAAGGTGTTTTAATCGGTAGATCAGGTTATAACACAACTGCTGAAATTATCACTCCGATTCCTTTCTTACCTAAAAAGTTAGGTTCTGAAAAATTGGGATATATTAACCCAAGAGATATTATTAAATTTGCAGTATTTGTTGATCACGGCGGAATTTTCTCAGATACAAGCGGAACTTTGCCGGACAATCAGTTCTTGGTTAGTACAGGTGCTGGTTTGAGAATCAATATGTCTGATGAGATTATGGCTCGTTTGTATTGGGGCTTTGGCTTGGTTAATACTACTTACGAAGCTGATCATAAAACAGGCAGATTCCATTTTGAAGTTACAACAAGACCTGATTTAACAAGATTAGTAAGAGACAGAAACAAAAAAGAATCTTTATAGAAATCGTAAAAAAGAGGGGGATTTATTACGATTTGTAAAAAAATGAGAGTTTAAGTTCCCAAAATAAGCAATAAAATTATTTTGGGAACTTATTTTAAACAAGAAGACTATGAGTATCGAATATAAGGATGTATCAACATGCATGAAGAGAAATTAAAAAGGAGAATGCAAAAGAGCGTTGCTCTTGCATCAATGGCATCGTTTTTATTGATGCCGGTTAATTTAGCGTATGGTGCTGGTAACAATATCACTGCCGGAAATAGTGGAATTGGTTCGTTGACGCAGATTACGGGCGGACAAGCGGATTATACCAATATTCAATCAAATTTTGTCCAAAATGGAACAGGTTTTAACCATTTTGGAAATTTTGATGTTAATGGTACAGCAGATTTAAATGGAGCAAACAGATATGTAAACATGGTAAATAGCATGGTTAATATCAATGGTTTGTTAAATGCGTTTAAACAAGGTGGTAAGTTGCCTGCAAATGTTATGTTTATTTCTCCGGAAGGCATGGCTGTGGGAGCTGCGGGCGTTTTAAATGTTGGCGGTTTGCAGGTTATAACCCCTGCTGCTGCTGATTATAAAGCGTTAATTGAAAAAGCGGGTACAAACGCTAATAATATTACATTAACTGAGTCAGATATCGCAAATCTTAAAAATGGTGGAGATGGACTGGTTTTAATCGGTGGTAAGATATATTCAACTGATGATGTAGTTATTCAAGCCGGAAATGGTATTTATTTTCAAAACGGCGGTTTGATTGATACTGTTAGCGGCGTAGGTGAAGTTAAAGGAATTGGTTCAATTTCTTTATTTACTAATACTGGTGATATTGTTGGAAGTAACAGTATTCATCTTGATTCAGCAGGAAATATTGTTTTATCTGCTAAAAATGGTGGTATTGGGCAAGGTAAAACAGAAAAACCAAATGTATATGGTGAAAAAATTACTATCACTCCGTTTAATGTTAAGTTAGCAGAAGGCAAAACTTTGAGTGTTGAAGTTTCTGATACATTGACAGATGCAGGTGATTTTAAAGGCTATGCTTCTGTTGCTAATAATTCTGAAAATTTAAATGTTGGTACTGTTAAAGGTTCAAACGTAAAAATTACAAATAACGGAACAGGGAAATTAACAACAACTGAGGCTATTTCAGAAGTTGGTAAAATTTATTTGAACGCAGAAAATGGAGATTTGGCTGTTAATGAAAATATAACAGCAAAAGAAATTGTTAGATTAAACGGCAAAGATGGCGTTGTTGCAAAGGGAAATCTCGAAGTAACAGATGCTGGATATATTTCAGTTTATTCTGATAATGGTTCTATTGATATGAATAATGCGACACTTAAGTCCGGTAATATTGATGTAAAAGCTAATGCCGGAGACGTAAAAATCGGTAATTTAACAATTACTGAACGTGCAGAGGCTGAAGGTGTTTTAAGACTTCAAGATAATTCAAAATTATCTGTTGGTGTAAAAGCTCCGGATACTTTTAGATTTGATGGTGTTCATGTTACTGCAACAAATGGTAACTTGATACAAAAAGAAAATACTCAAATTACTTCTGCAGGTAGAGTTGATTTAACTGCTAATGGATATGTTAATTCTACGGTTAAAGCAGTAGACTTAATTTCTGCTAATGCAAAAGGTGATGTAAATCTTAAAACATTAGATACCGCAAGATTAGGTGATATTAATGCAACTAATGTTGTTGTTAGTGGTGATAATATTTTGGTAGATGGTAAAGTTAAGGGCACAAATGTTGATGTTGTAGCAACTGATAAACTTACTATTAGACCAAATTATATTTTAGATGAGCAATATGGTCATAGAACCTATGGTGCTATTAAAGCAGAAGATGATATTCAAATAAAAACTCAAAATGGAGTGTTTGCAACTGAACAAAGACCGGTTGAATTAAAGGTTGAAGTTGCTGATGGCGAGTATGTCTATGGCGATAGTGATATTGGACCTATGATATATTCAGAAAACGGAAAGATTAATATTGAAACTGCAGGTAATGTCGGTGATGAAAATGTTAAAGTTTCTGTATATGCCGGTGAATCTGTTAATGTTTCCGGAAATGATGTAAACTTGTTGTTTACTGGCAAAGAGAAAATTGTTAATGATAAAGAATCTATTGGCAGAGTTCTTATTGAATCAGCTAATGGAAATGTCGGTAAAATAGTAGCTAAAGGAAATGCTAATATCGAAGCTCAAGACAGTTTATTGCAAGTTGGGGACGGTGTTTCTATTGAAGCTGGCAATGATATGGTATTAGTTTCTCAAAAAGCTGATGTCGGAGCTTCAGACAAATATTTGCAAGTAAAAGTTGGTAATGAATTAGAAGCTGAGGCTAAAAATGGTGGTGTGTATATTGTAACACCAGAAGATTTAACAGTTAGAAAAGCGGAAGCTGCTAAAGTTGTAGACATCAAATCAGAAGCCAATTTGACTGCTACAAATGTTACTGCGGGTAACACAGTATTATTGGATGCAGGAAAAAATGCCGATGTGAAAAATACTTATGCTGATAATTTGGTAATTGTTACAGCTCAAGAAGATGTTACTTTACAAAATGTAAAAGGTGGTAATTATTTAACCGCAGAAGCAAAAGATGATTTAACTGTAAAAAATATTGAGGCAGGTAAAGATATAAATCTTAATTCAATTGATGTTACTACAGTAGATGAAGTTAAAACCGGTGGTGATGTTAGCGTTGAAACTGGTAGTTTGTTAAAAGCAGAAAATGCTGTTGCGCCTGCGATTAAAGCAGATGGAGATGTTTATTTAGATGCAAGAATTGATGGCATTGGTTCTTTAGAAAATAAACTAACTGTTCAAGTGGGAGGCGAGTTAGACGCTCATGCAATGAACGGTAATATCTATATTGAAGGTATTGGTTCTTTAGATGTAGTTGGTGCTGAAGCTGGTAAAAATATAGATATTAGTGCACAAACAGATTTAACAGTAGATAATGTTTCAGCAGGAGACAAAGTAAAACTTGAAGCCGGCAATAATGTATTGATGACTGATGTTGCGTCTAAAAATGGATTAGATGTAGATGCCGGTGCTGATATTACAGCTCAAAATGTTAAAGTTTCAGCAGGTGATGCTACTTTTGATGCTGATGGAGCAGTAAGTTTAAATTATGTTGAAGCTTTAGGCCTTGATCCTGTTGACCCATCAAAAGCCGGACATTTAATTGTTAATGCAGGTGAAACTGCTTATGTTGATAATGTTAATGGTGCTTCATTGGTACAGGTAACAGCAAAAGATGATTTAACAGCTGGATATGTTGTTTCCGGAGATGATTTAATTTTAAATACAGAAGGTGATTTGATAGCAGAAGAATTGAGAGCTGTTACTGATATAGAGTTGAATGCAGGTGAATCTGCGGAAGTAACTTATGCTAGAGCTCAAAACAGTGTAACTGCAGAAGTTGGTGAAAATCTTGAAATTGGCACGGTAATAGGTATTACAGGCGTTGATTTAACGGCAGGAAGCATTTCTCAATCTGCTGATGTAGAAGCACAAGGTATTTACTCAGGAAAAGATGCTAATTTAACAGCAACAGCAGGAAATATTGGAACAGAAGATAATAAAGTAAAAGTAGAAGCTGCAGGAGTTGTTAATGCTGAAGCTAATGCTGGAACTGCTGAAGAAGCTAAAGGCGATGTTAATATTGCATTGATTGGTAAAGATGCAGTTGTTGGTAAAATTGATGCAGATAATAATGTATCAGTTGATGCAGCAGGTGATGTAATAGTAAAAGACGTTGTAAAAGCAGGAAATGACTTAACAATCGATGCTAAAGGTTCAATCAATCAAGAAACACCAGACAAAGTGACTTTTGAATCCGGTAATGATATGACCTTGAATTCAGCAGACGAAAATGTAGGCGACCCTGAAAAATACTTACAAGTACAAGTAGGTGGAGAGCTTAACGCTGAAGCGCCAAATGGCGGAGTATACATTGGAACTCCTGAAGATTTAACAATCGGAAAAATCGAAGCTGGCAAAGATGTAGTAGTTGATGCAAACGGCTCAATCTTGCAATCTGATGATTTAGTATCTAAACCGGCAATTAGTGCAGGTAATGATATTACATTAACATCACAAACAGAAGATGTTGGTGAAAGAGATAATTTCTTAACCGTAGATTTCGGTGGAGAATTAGATGTAAAAGCAGAACAAGGAAGTGCTTATATCGAAGGTATGGGTGCATTAGATATAGATAGTATTGTCGCTGCAGAAGATTTAGGTATCAGAACTCCTGAAAGTATAATCGCAGATAATGTAAGTGCTGGAAGAGATTTGATATTAGAATCAGGTAAAGATGTTGAATTAGGAACAGCTATTGCCGGTGAAGATATTGAAATTAAGGCTGGTAATGATGTTCTTGTAAAAGATGTTGTAAAAGCTGGCAATGATTTAACAATTGATGCTAAAGGTTCAATCAATCAAGAAACACCAGACAAAGTGACTTTTGAATCCGGTAATGATATGACCTTGAATTCGGCAGCCGAAAATGTAGGTGATCCAGAAAAATATTTACAAGTACAGGTAGGTGGAGAGCTTAACGCTGAAGCACCAAATGGCGGCGTATACATCGGAACTCCTGAAGATTTAACAATCGGAAAAATCGAAGCAGGTAAAGATGTCGTTGTTGAATCTGCTGAGGATGTGACATTAGGAAATATTGAAGCCGGAAATGATGTTGTGGTTGATGCAGAGTCAATTAAAGCTTCAGAAGAAACAACTGAGCCTAATATAGAAGCAGGAAATAATGCAGATTTAACTGCTAGAGCCGGTGATATCGGAATTCCGGAAAATGTAGTGACAGTACAAGCAGGCGGTGAAATTACAGCAACTGCAAAAGCAGATACTACAGAAGGTGAAAACGGAGATGTGAACTTAGGTTTAGTTGGTCCTGCAGTTATTGATAAAGTAGAAGCAGATAATAATGTAAATATTGAAGCAAATGACGATGTATTAGTAAAAGACATTGTAAAAGCAGGAAATGATTTAACAATCGATGCGCAAGGTTCAATCAACCAAGAAACACCTGATAAAGTAACATTTGAATCAGGAAACGATATGACATTGAATTCAGCAGATGAAAATGTA
>JAZUBS010000003.1:0-51406 GCA_045638605.1 Candidatus Gastranaerophilaceae bacterium | reverse complement strand
AATTGTTTTTTTAATTAAATTTAAATGTTTATTTTTTTCTTTTTTGTTGCGACGCAAAAAAGAAGAAACGAACCAAAGAAGAAAAACACGCCGACAGTCAGAGAGAGTAACGATTTTGCTGGAATTTTTTAATGCTTTTTTAAATAAAAAAGCTCGAAAAAAATATCATGGACAGTAATGGAAACGAGTTCAGCATGACGGTTTTGGTGGGTTTACTCTGGCATAAATTGTTTTTATTTATAAATTATAATTTATCTATAGTGTTAAATTGTGTTAATTTCTTAAAGATTAGACAATAGGATTAGATTATTTTTTTTATTTTTGTTAAAATAATGGACAAGTTGAGTACTAGTATAAATTGGGGAGAACATGAAAAATAAAATTATTATGTTTTGGGCAATTGTAGCCATTGTAATTGCTTCTGTTGTAACAATTTTAGTAAAACCAACAAAACTAGGTTTAGACCTTGTTGGTGGTTCTAGATTGGTTCTTGAAGCTCAAACAACTAGCAATATTGCAAAAATCACACCGGATATGATGGATAGTTTACAATTTGCTATTGAAAACAGAGTAAATGCTCTTGGTGTTTCTGAGACAATCGTTCAGAAAACTGGAGAAAAAAGACTTTTAATTGAAATTCCTAACGTTTCAGACCCAAAACAAGCACGTGAGTTTTTGGGTGAAACGGCTGAGCTTGTTTTTAAGCGTCCAGGACCGGTTGTTAACAATGTTGAAACATGGGTTGATACGGATTTAACAGGGAACGATGTTAAAAAAGCGCTTGTATCTACTAGTGGAACAGCTTGGGCGGTAAGTCTTGAATTTAATGATAAAGGTGCTAGGAAGTTTGCACAGTTAACTCGTGAACTAGTTGGACAACCAATGGCAATATTTTTTAATGGCGAACTAAGTTCAGCGCCTACAATTCAAGAGCCAATTCTTGGAGGTCAAGCTCAAATTACAGGTGGTGGACAAGGGTTTGCTTATGATGAAGCTAAAAAAATGGTTGATTTGCTAAATGCAGGAGCTTTGCCAGTTCCAGCTAAAATCATTGAAGAAAATACAGTTGGACCTACTTTGGGCGCAGATAGTATTGAAAAAAGTAAATTTGCAGGAATGCTTGGTATTGGCTTTGTTATGATATTTATGATTATGTATTACCGAGTGCCCGGTGTTATTGCGGATATAGCTTTGATTATTTATGGGGTGATTTTGTTTGCTATATTTAAAATTGTACCTGTAACATTGACTCTTGCTGGTATTGCCGGATTTGTCTTGAGCGTTGGTATGGCAGTTGATGCTAACATTCTTATTTTTGAAAGAACTAAAGAAGAATTAAAACAAGGAAGAACATTGTTTACTGCAATAAATTCAGGTTTTGATAGAGCGTTTACAAGTATTTTTGACTCAAATATGACAACAATTATTACTTGTGTAATCCTTTATTTGTTAGGAACCAGTATTGTTAAGGGGTTTGCTTTAACTCTTGCTTTGGGTGTTGTTGTTAGTATGTTTACAGCAATTACAGTTACCAAAAACTTTATGCACTTGTTGTTCGGTACTGGGCAACTTAAACATCCAAGTTGGTTCGGTTTAAAAGAAAGTGATATCGGGCAAGCGTATCAAGCGACTGAAACAAAACGAGAAAAAGCTCGTTTTGGGGTTTTAGATTAATTTTAAGGAGAACATAATGTCTGAGACAAATGTTATTGGAAATAAAAATATAATTGATGTTGTTAAATATAGAATTGTTTGGCTTTTGTTGTCGTTAATTCTGATTTTACCTGGTGTTGTTGCAATGATTTATTCATCAATAACCTTGCCAACACATACACCACTGCGCGTTGGTATTGATTTTACTGGTGGATCTGTTTGGCAATATGGGGTAAACAAAGATATTAGTAATGATGGAATTTCTAAATTAAGAGAAAATTTGCAAGAAAATAATGTAGAAAATCCTACAATTCAGATTATTAATATGAATAATTCAAGTGATATTGCTAATTCTGAGAATAAAGCAACTATTAAGCATATTATTTCTATTAGAACAAAATTTGTTGATGAAAAAGACACAGAAACAATGTCGAAAATTTCATCAATAATTAAAGCTGATTACCCAGAGTCAGAATTAATTTCTGTAACATCTGTTGGTCCTACTTTAGGTAAAGAATTGTACAAAAATGCATTAGTTGCAATGGGGTTGGCTTTTTTAGGAATTGTTGCATATTTGACAATTCGTTTTAGATTAGATTATGCTGTAATTGCGTTGTTGTCATTAGTTCATGATGCATTGTTTGTAGTCGGTGTGTTTTCTATTTTAGGACTTTTATATAATATTGAAATAGATAGTTTGTTTATCACTGCAATGCTTACTGTTATTGGCTTTTCAGTGCATGATACAATTGTTGTGTTTGATAGAATTAGAGAAAATATGCGATTTTTGGCTAAAAAAGCTAGTTTCAATGAAATTGTAAATGCTAGTGTAAATCAAACATTAGCAAGAAGTATTAATACTTCTGTTACAACCTTGATGACATTATTAGCATTGTATTTCTTTGGTGGTGTTACAACTAAAAACTTTGTACTAGCAATGATTTTAGGTATTGCTATCGGTACATATTCAAGTGTTTTCTTTGCTAGCACAATTTTGGCGTGGCATAGAGATTGGGAAGAGTCTCAAAAACATTCTTCTAAAAAAGAAGCAGTTGTTTAATTGAGAAAATATTGTTGAAAGCCTGCAAATGCGGGCTTTTTTTTATGCAAAAATAAAAATTAAACATTTGTTCATAATTTTCTTGACTTTTAATGAACGTTTGTTCATAATATTGTTATGAAATTAACAAATAAACAAAAAGATATATATAATAAATTATTAGAACTTTATGGAAATGAACCATTACCGAGTTTTGATTTAATTTGTAGTGACTTAGGATTTAAGTCAAAAAATTCAATTTGGCAATATTTTCAAAAGTTTATTGAATTAGGTTTGATTAAAGAAAAATTTAATAGATTTTTTATTCCTTCCATTTCGAGCCGAAATGATGGTTTCGGCTCAGCTTCCCTTAAAATCCCACATTATTCAGAAGGGGTCAGGGCTGGATTTCCTACTATGGCTGAAGGTTATACGGACAATAATATAAGTTTTGATGAAATGCTTATTAAGAAACCTTATTCAACATTTTGTGTAAGCGTTGTTGGAGATTCAATGATAGATGCTGGCATATGCGAAGGCGATATGGTTGTTGTTGAAAAAGGTGAAAGTGTTAGAGATGGCGATATTGTAGTAGCAAATGTTGATGGTGATTTTACATTAAAATATTATAGAATTAAAAATGGAAAAATTTGGTTAGAACCGGCAAATTCAAACTACCCAAATATTGTGCCTCAAAATGAATTAACTATTGTAGGATTAGTTACTGGATTAGTTAGAAAATATTAATAAAATAATATTATGTGTAATTTACAAATAATAGCATTAATGGATTGTGATTCCTTTTTTGTTTCGTGTGAACAATTAGATAACCCAAAATTAAAAGGAAAAGCTGTTTGTGTTTTGGGAAACAATGATGGTTGTGTTATTTCTAGGTCTAAAGAAGCGAAAAAAGTTGGTGTTAAGATGGGCATGCCGCATTTTATGGCAAAGAAAGAATTTCCCAATGTTATTTATATTTCCAGTCGTTATCAAAGGTATGTAGAAATATCTGAAAGAATTATGGGGTTATTAAGAACATTTAGTCCTACAGTTGAGCAATACTCAATAGATGAAGCGTTTATTGATTTAACTGGATTGAGAAGATTATATCGACGCAGCTACGCTCAAATAGGAAAAATGATAAGAGAAGAAATTTTTGCAAAAATAGGAATTCCTGTGTCTATCGGAATAAGTACAAGTAAAACCCTCGCAAAACTCGCTTCTTTAGATGCAAAAAAATCTACAGGTGTAAGTATAATAGGTTATAGAGCAATTAATCAAGTATTAAAAAAAACTGATTTAAGCGAAATTTGGGGCGTTGGGAAAAATACGGCAGCATTTATGGCGAAATATGGTTTACATACAGCCTACGAATTTTCTCAACAGTCTGATGAGTGGTTGCGTTCAAAACTTGGAATAAGAGGCGTTCAAATGAAGGCTGAATTAAATGGAGAAACCATTTTTAAGATAAATCCTAATCCTGTTTTACCCAAATCCATACAACACACGCGCTCATTTGCCAATTTTTCGGATGATAAAGAATTTATAAAAAATTCAATAATTTATCATATAAACAACGCATGTTTTAAATTAAGAGAATTAGGATTAAAAACCGGTTGTGTAAGAATTGTATTACGCACAAAGGATTTTCGCTACTTTATAGAAAAAAAACTACTTATGCAACCGACGGATTGGGAAACTGATATTATTCAAATTTCTTTGGAACTGTTTGAGAAAATGTATCAAAAAAACACTTTATATAGAAGCTCCGGAATTGTCCTGGAAAATTTAATAAAAGCCCAAGATGTGCAGATGTCTTTGTTCTCTGATATTGATGCAATAAACAAAAAAGAAGCTCTTAGCGGCACCATAGACAAACTTACCAAACGATTTAAAAAAAACATTGTTAAGATAGGTTACGCGCAATCACCAAAAAATGATTGACAAAACTTTTTGACATGATAACCTATAAAAACATAATAAAAAGATGACCGAAACAATGAATACTCTTAACTTAAATTTAAAAAAGAATATTCTCAATAGTTATAGGTACCAGCACAGCAGGTACGACGGGAATCAAACGGGGCAAAATACGACGCCACAAATGAGTTTTGGCTCAGGAGTTTATGCCCGAACGAAGGAAACGAGCGCCACGTTAAGTCAACTAAAAGGAAAAAGTGCGCAAAAATGTCTTCCTGTGAACAAAATAAAATACTGCGCTGCTGTGAATAAAACTGAATATAAATCTGGAACAAGTCCGTCGAATGTATCTTTCGGCGGACTTGCCAGTAATAAGCTTTTTAAAAAAATATTAGAAAAATCCGCCCTTAACAGCGCACTTTGTAACGCTACCGCTATGCTGCTTGCCTGCTGCGTTTTAAGACCAATCAGTATTATGTCATCTGAAAACGTCGAAAAAGAAAACAGAATGATTGCGGCAACAAAGTCAATTGCATCTGGTATTATTGGGTTCATATTAATGTTCTTAGTTTCAAAACCAATTGCTGATGCAGTTAAAAAAATAGATAAAAATCCTGAAAAATACCTCGATGAAAATGCAATGAAAAAATTATTACAAGGCAGCGCAAAAAATGTTGAAGCTTCCAAAGTTTATAACATTGCAACAAGATTTTTTAAATCCGCAGCAGATATAATTACAGCAGCACCTAAAGGTTCTTTGACAATTGTATTAATTCCGCCTTTATTAAATATAATTTTCAAAAAAGATAAAAAACAAAAAACAAAAAAAGAACCCCCACAAACAAATTTATTAATACAACATGTTCCAAATATAAACGACGTTGAAGATTATGCAGAACAAAAACACTACGTATTCTTTAAAGGAAATAAAAACACTAAAAATGTATCATTTAAAGGCATATACCAAACAAAAACATACCAAAATTTCATTGAAAAATTAGCTACGAAATTTGGAAAAGTATTAAGTAATAAAAAAATTCAGAATTTAGCAGAAAGACTTCAAAATATATCAATAGAAAACCACGTAATGGCTATTTCCGGGACAATAGTTTCAACTTTTTATGTTATTAATACAATGATTTCTAAAAAAATTGAAGAATCAAGAAAAGAACCATTAATTTATAATGCGATAATATCCTGGGCAATATCTAATGTGGGAGCATATACAATAGATGGTATAGTAAATAAACATTTAAAATCCTTTGAAAAACATTATAAAGAAGTAAATAAAAACGATGCAAATATAAAATCACAACTACGCGGTATTAAAATTCTAAAATCAGCTTTGATTTTTGGTACTATGTACAGATGGATTACTCCTTGGATTTCTACAATCTTGGCAGAAAAAGTTTGGAACAAAAAACACGAAAAACAATCAGTCCAAAAATCCCAAGTTTAATTTTTGCACATCATAAATATTTATATTAAAATCATTTTAGGGATATTTTAATTTTATTTGAGGTGGAAATGATTGAAAGATATTCAAGAGAGGAAATGAAAAATATTTGGGATTTACAAAGTAAATTTCAATATTATTTAGATGTTGAATTTGCAGTCTGCGAAGCATACGCAAAACAAGGGAAAATCCCGCAAGAAGCCCTTCTCGAAATAAAAAACAATGCAACATTTTCACTAAAAAGAATAGATGAAATTGAAGCTCAAGTTAATCATGACGTTATAGCTTTTTTAACAAACATAAATGAAACAATAGGCGAAAATGCAAAATATATGCATATGGGGCTAACAAGCTCAGATGTAATAGATACAGCCTTGGCTCTACAAATACAAGATGCAGCAAAAATAATAAAAAATGATTTAAATTTAGTTAGAGAAACATTGATTAATTTAGCTCAAAAATATAAAAACACTTTGTGCATAGGTCGCTCACATGGAATTCAAGCAGAACCGATGACGTTTGGTGTAAAAATGCTAAATTGGCTAGACATGTTTGAAAGAGTGATTTCTCGTTTTAATTTTGTAACAGAAGAAATCAGAGTCGGACAAATATCAGGTCCGGTCGGAACTTTTTCAAATGTTGAGCCTATTATTGAAGAATTAACATGCGAAATTTTAAATTTAAAACCAGCAAGAATTTCAACTCAAGTAATCCAAAGAGATTATCACGCGAATTTCTTGCAATGTTTAGCATTGATTGCTTCTGTTATAGAACAATGCGCAATTGAACTAAGACATTTACAAAGAACAGAAGTAAATGAAGTGGAAGAAGGCTTTAAAAAAGGACAAAAAGGTTCATCAGCAATGCCACACAAAAAAAATCCGATTTCAGGAGAAAACTTATGCGGCTTAGCTAGAATTGTTCGCGCAAATTCAGTTGCGGCGATGGAAAATATTGCTCTCTGGCATGAAAGAGACATTTCTCATAGTTCAGCTGAAAGAATTATATTCCCAGATAGCACAATTTTGGTTGATTATATGTTGAATAGATTCAACACTACACTTGAAAACCTTGTTATTAAAGAAAATGTAATGTTTGAAAACGCTCATTCTTTTGGTGGAATAGTTTTTTCTCAAAAAGTGCTTTTAAAGCTTATTGAAAAAGGGATGACAAGAGAAGAGGCTTATTTAATAGTTCAAAAAAATGCACACAATGCATTTAATAATAATGGAAACTTTAAAGAAAATTTAATAAATGATAAAGATGTAATTTTAAGCCCGGACGAGATTGAAGATTGCTTTGATTACAACTATTACTTAAAAAATATAGATAAAATTTATCAAAGATTTAGTTTGTGATAATATATTTATCAAAAGAGGTTAATTATGCTATTCGAATTTTTATACTCAAAAATACACAGAGCAACAGTTACAGACGCTAATTTAAATTATGTCGGCTCAATTACTATTGATGAAGAGTTAATGGAAAAAGCTAACTTAAAAGTCGGACAAAAAGTTGACATTTTAGACATAAATAACGGCGAACGTTTTCAAACATACGTTATTAAAGGAAAAAGAGGAAACAGAGATATTTGCCTAAACGGCGCTGCTGCTCGTAAAGTACAAAAGGGAGATAAAGTTATTATTGTTTCATATGTTTATTTAACAAAAGATGAACAAACTAATTTTGAGCCAGCTATTGTTATGGTAGATGATGATAACAATCCTCTATAATCTATGAAAATTGAGGGGATTTTAACTTAAATTAAATTCTAACCAAATGCAATGCTTAATTTCTTTTGTACTGGTTCAGATTCAAATAAGTCTGCAATTTCGCAACCAATCACATCACAAAGCTTGTCCATATTTTCGTATGATGGTTGTGTTCTACCATTTGCCCAAGAATATACTGTTTGTTGCGGTAAATTTAGTTCTTTTGCTAATCTATATAAACTCCATTTTTGAAATTTTTTAGCAGCTTCTTTAATTTTAATTTTCATAACCAATCCTATTTTACTAAACAAATAAATTAATAAACAAATTCTTATACTATTATACATATCTTTGTAGTAATTTGAATTTAAAATAAAAGAAAATCGTCTTTTTGGTGTATCGGTGCTTTTATAATTTGAACAATATTCATACATACAGAGTAAAAAAGTATTAGAGATATTTATTATAATGATTATGTGAAATAAATTGATTTTTTTGTAAAAACAATTAAAATAATAATGGAAGTAGGATATTTTTATGAAAGATAAGTTATTTGTAGTTATTGCGTTTTTGACTAGCATGCTTGTTGTATCTCCTGTTTTGGCAGAAGAACCTTGCATGGCTGATGTTGTTCAGAAATATAAAAATCAAAATTACGTGGGAAGTATGCAAGACGCATTTGACATAACTCAAAAAGATCCAGCTAATGCATTGGCTCACTATTATTTGGCTATCTCTTATGCGCAAATTGGCGATAAAGAAAATGCTCTTGCTTCTTATCAAAAAGTTATGAGCTTATCAACAAATCAAACTTTAAAAGATTATGCTGAGCGTGGAGAATTGTGTATAAACAATCCTTCTGAATGTACGCAAGGGAATAAAGCGGAAATAGAACTTGATGAGGAGTTGGATAAATTTATAAAATCAACTAAAAAAATATCTAAGGATGTTTCTGATAAAATCGATGAAATTCAAATTGAATTGATGAAACAAAATATAAATAAAGAAGTTGATAAAAAAAGCGAAGCTCCTACTGATGAAGAAATTGCACATGCAGTAAAAACTTTGGCAAAAGCTGGAATTAATCCTTTAATGTTTCAAAATGATGCTTTTGCAAGAGCTCAAAATTCATTATCTCAAAATCCAGAATATATGCAATTACAGATGTTATTAGGAAATAGTAATCAAAATAATGGAAATGACTTTATGAGTATGTTGCCATATTTTATGTCTCAAGGGAATGCAAAAAATCAAGCTTTTTCCGCAGATACAATTAAAAATATGATGATGTCCTCTATGATTGGTAATTTAAATACTACCTTTGATTTTAACGATAAATAAGGATTTAACAACAAATGAGAATTAATACTACGAGATTTGGAGTTGTAGAGGTTGATGAAAATCTAATTTTTACTTTTGTATCTCCAATTATAGGGTTTGAAGATGCACAAAAATTTGTGTTAATTGAAAATGACGATAATAATATTTTTAGATGGTTACAATCTACGCAATATCCAGAACTTGCGTTTCCGGTTTCTAAAGCTAATTATTTTCAAATTGATTACAATTTTGAAATTGATGATTCTGCAGTTGAAATGCTTGAATTGAATTCTATTGATGATGTATTGTCATTAAATATTGTAAATATTCCAAAGGGACAACCTCAACTATCAACTATCAATTTGTTGGCTCCGGTTATAATCAATAAACGTACAAAAGCAGCTGCTCAATTAATATTAAATGGGTCGGAATATCTTGTTAAACATCCTATATTCCCACAGGTGGAGGTGTAGTTATGTTAATTTTATCGAGAAAATCCGGACAAAAATTAATTATAAATGACAATATTATTGTTACAATTTTGGAAGCTGGAAATGGTAATGTTAAAATTGGGATAGAAGCCCCACCTGAAGCAAAAGTATATAGAGAGGAAATTTATCAAGCTGTAAAATCAGCTAATATTGAATCTAAAGCTAGTTCGGTTTCCAATTTTAATGAGTTAAATACAATAAATAATAAAACCAATTTATAAAATTATATTCGTAGGTTTGTTTATGAATGAGTACAATCAAGCCCTTAATTTATTCAATATAAAAAGTTATAATAAAGCATTTGATGTTTTTTTAGGGCTTGATTGTTTATATGAGTGTGGTTATTGCAAATTTCTTTTGGGTGATATTGACTCTGCTTTGAACTTTTGGAAACAAGATAAAATAGATAGTCCTGCGATTAATTGGGGCCTTAACTTAATTGATATTGTTCAATTAACTGTTCCTACAAATTTAACTTTTTTTCAAATAAGAAATTTTTTGGAAAGAGATATGCAATTGTTGTTTGAAACGGGACAATTGAAAATGCTTGAAAATATAATGAGTGCTTGTGATATTTTAGCTGAATTTAATCCGGAGTCGTATAAGTTTATTGGTCGGGTATTGCTGAATAATGGGTATTTTGATTTATCAAATGAGTTTTTACAAAAAGCATTAATGATTTGTTATTCTGATTGTGAAGTACATTTTTTATTAGCCCAATATTATCTTTTTAAACAAGAGTTTACAGAAGCAAAAAAAATTTTAAAAAAATCTATAAAAATCAATTCTGGTTATTTCCCTGCAAAAAAATTATTAGCTGAAATTCAGTAATTTTAGATTTTCAAAAATTTATATTTACAAATCTTAATAAATTTGACAAAAACTAGCAAATTTATTTTTTCACGTGTATTTAGTAAGTGTACAAACTCCTCTATAAACTCCATAAACTAATTCTATCCATCTCGGCTTAAGTGAAAACAAGAGCCGATTTTTTTTTTAGATTGTTTCGAGTATTTTATAAATAGAAACTAGCCTAATATGTTTTTTCTTAACAAAACTTATGAGCATGGCTTTATTTCTCATGATTATGTTAGAATTTTGATATATGAGGTAAACATTATGATAGAAATTAAAGATGTAGAGCACGTAGCAAAGCTTGCTAGACTTGAGTTAACAGAGGAAGAAAAACAAAAGTTTTCAACTCAATTGAGTAGTATTTTAGAATATGTTGAAGAAATGAATGAAGTTGATACAACGGATGTTCAACCTATGTCTCATGCAATTCATTTTGTAAATGTTATGAGAGAAGATGAAGTAAAATACGAACAAACAAAAGAAGAACTTATGAAAAATGCTCCTGTTGAAGAAGATGGATTTTTTATGGTTCCAAAAATTAATTAATAAAAATTAGGGATATTTGTAATAAATAGTGGGGAAGAATGACTAAGTATATATTTGTAACGGGTGGTGTAGTATCATCTTTAGGAAAAGGTATAGTTGCCGCATCTTTGGGTAAATTACTTACCGCAAGAGGGTATTCTGTTGTTATACAAAAATTTGATCCTTACATAAATGTTGATCCAGGAACAATGAGTCCATTCCAACACGGCGAAGTCTTTGTAACTGATGATGGAGCTGAAACAGATTTAGATTTAGGACATTATGAACGATTTACAAATACAAATTTAGGAAAAATTAATAACGTTACATCAGGCAGCGTTTATCAAACGGTTATTAAAAAAGAACGTAGAGGCGATTATTTAGGCGCTACGGTTCAGACTATTCCACATATTACAAATGAAATTAAATCAAGATTAAAAAAAGCGACTTCGCAATTTAAACCTGATTTTTTGATTGCTGAAATTGGTGGAACAATAGGTGATATTGAAAGTTTGCCATTCATTGAATCAATTCGTCAATTTCGCTCGGAAGTAGGCTATGGTAATAGTATTTCAATCCATGTAACACTTATTCCTTACTTGCCAGCAGCTGGAGAAATGAAAACAAAACCTTCTCAACATAGCGTTACAACACTTAGAAGTTACGGTATTCAGCCAGAAATCTTGGTTTGTAGAACATCTAAGCCTATTCCTAAAAAAGAAATTGAAAAATTAGCGCTATTCTGCTCAGTACCTAAAGAAGCTGTTATTGAGTGTAAGGATTTAAAATCTATTTACGAAGTTCCTTTGGCTTTAGAAGCACAAAACCTAGCAGGAGTTGTTTTATCAAGATTGCAAATGAAAGACAAAAAGCCAAAACTTGATAATTGGATTAAGCTTGTAGATAAAATTAAAAACCCTAAAAAAACATTTAATGTTGTAATAGCAGGGAAATATACAAAATTAAGTGATGCATATATTTCTGTAGTTGAATCATTGAAACATGCCGGATATGCACATGAAGCACAAATTAATATTAAATGGGTTGCATCTGATGAATGTGTAGATATGGCAAAAGCTAAAGAAGCAATGAAAGATGTTGATGCACTTGTTGTCCCCGGCGGCTTTGGTGTTCGAGGAATAGAAGGAAAGTTAAATGTAATTAGAATTGCACGAGAAAAGAATATTCCGTTTTTGGGATTATGCTTAGGTATGCAATGCGCAGTTATTGAATACGCCAGAAATGTTGTAGGTTGGAAAGATGCCAACTCAACCGAGTTTGAGGAAGGTACAACTCACCCAGTAATTGATATCATGTTAGAACAAAAAAATATAGATGGATATGGTGGTACAATGAGATTGGGTCAATATGAATGTCATCTAACAAAAGGTTCAAAAGCGCACAAAGTATACGGTTCAGATGTAATATATGAAAGACATAGACATAGATATGAAGTTAACCATGAATTAAGGGAGCAAATAGCAGAGGCTGGCTTGGTATTTTCGGGCATGTCACCTAATGGAATGCTTGCAGAAATTGTGGAAATTCCGCAAAATGATTGGTTTGTGGCTTGTCAGTTCCATCCGGAATTCAAATCTAGACCTGAAAATCCGCATCCATTATTCTATGGTTTGATAGCAGCAGTTGATAAGCAAAAAATGAAGAAATAAGGGTTATACACTATGAAAGTTGATTTTAATACAAGAGTAATAAACAGAGGAATAACAAGAACAGCACAATCGTTGCAAACACCTAATGATAGGTTAGGTAGATTGTTGCTTAAAAAAGAGCCTAATTCTAAAGTTGATGTTAAAGAAATTTTGCAAAATGAACAGTTGATGGATATGGCAAGAGATTTCTATAATAAATTTATAAAATAGTACAAAGAGGTAATATAAAATGGAAAAAGTTCAAAGACAACACCCAAAAGAACAAGACAAAATACAACGTCGTTCTAATTTTGACGCAGTAGAAGAAAATTTAACAGCGGAACAAGTTAAATTAGAAGCATCAAGATGCTTAACTTGTAAAAACGCGCGTTGCGTACAAGGCTGTCCTGTAAATATAAAAATTCCTGATTTTATTGCAGCATTAAAGCAAGATGATCTTGAAAAAGCAGGTGATGTTATTAGAGAAACAAGTTTGCTTCCTTCGGTTTGTGGTAGAGTTTGTCCTCAAGAACGTCAATGTGAAGGTAAATGCGTTCTTGGTATCAAAGGTGAACCTGTTGCAATTGGTGCATTAGAAAGATATGTTGGCGATAATACAGCAATGAAAGTTGGAGAAATAAAACCATCAGGTAAAAAAGTTGCTGTTGTAGGTTCTGGTTGTGCAGGGATAACTGCAGCTGCAGATTTAAGAAAAGCAGGACACGAAGTTGTTGTTTTTGAAGCATTACATAAATTGGGCGGAGTTTTAAGATATGGTATTCCTCCGTTCAGACTTCCAAGAACTGTTTTGGATAGAGAAATTGAAACACTAAAAAGTATTGGCGTAAAATTTGAAACTAACGTAATTGTAGGTAAATCTATCACAATTAATCAACTTAAAGAAGATGGTTTTGATGCGATATTTATTTGCTCAGGTGCTGGTTTGCCAAAAATGATGGGAATTCCTGGTGAAAATTTAAATGGAGTTTTCTCTGCAAATGAATTCTTAACTCGTGTAAATTTGATGAGTGCAAACAAGTCTGAAACACCTACTCCACTACGTGTTGGTAAAAAAGCAGCAATTATTGGCGGTGGAAACGTTGCGATGGATGCAGCAAGAACGGCTGTTCGTGTGGGTTTTGAAGAAGTTTCTATTCTTTATAGACGTACAGAAGCTGAACTTCCTGCTCGTTTGGAAGAAATTAGACACGCAAAAGAAGAAGGCGTTATCTTCCGCTTCTTGCATGCCCCTGCTGAAATCTATGATAAAGATGGATATGTTGATGGCATGAGATTTGATATTATGGAACTTGGCGAGCCTGATGAATCAGGAAGAAGAAGTCCTGTTGCAACTGGTGAAAGTGTTGATTTAGACTTTGACACAGTAATCGTTGCATTAGGTACTGGTCCAAACCCAATTATTCAAAAATCAGCTGAAAGTGAAGGTTTAAAAATAGAAACTGACCGTCGTGGTTATATCGTAGTTGAAGAAGATACAAGAAAAACTTCAATCGAAGACGTATATGCTGGTGGTGATGTGGCTCCTGTTGGTGCATCAAATGCTATTAATGCAATGGGTGCAGGAAAAAAAGCTGCTGCTGCAATTAATGAACTTTTAGCTAGTAAATAGAAGTAATAAAGAAAAGGGGGGCAATATGGAACTCGACATCATTAGAAATACAGATCCGCAAATTGCAGAATTAGTTGAAAAAGAACTTTCAAGACAAAGAAATACTTTAGAATTAATTGCAAGTGAAAACTTTACGTCAAAAGCTGTTATGGCAGCTTGTGGTACTGTTTTGACTAACAAGTACGCAGAAGGTAAACCTCATAAGCGTTTTTACAATGGTTGTGAAAATGTTGATATTATTGAAGAATTGGCGCAAAAACGTTGCTGTGAGCTTTTTGGCGTTGATCACGCCAATGTTCAACCACACTCAGGCGCACAAGCAAATATGGCAGTATTTTTATATGCTTTAAAACCTGGAGATACGGTTTTGGGTATGGATTTATCAAATGGCGGACACTTGAGCCACGGTTCACCAGTCAATTTCTCTGGACTTTATTTTAATATTGTAAGTTATGGAATTAATGAGAATGGTGAAATTGATTATGATGATGTCGAGAAAAAAGCGATTGAATCTAAACCTAAAATGATTATTTGTGGAGCTTCAAATTATTCTAAAATAATTGATTTTAAACGCTTTAAAGAAATTGCGGATAAAGTTGGGGCATATTTAATGGCGGATATTGCTCATATTGCGGCGTTGGTTGCAACTGGAGAACATCCATCTCCTGCTCCTTATGCTGATTTTGTAACAACGACTACTCATAAAACTCTAAGAGGTCCAAGAGGTGGAATTGTTATGTGTAAAGAAGAGCACGCTTTGGGAATTGATAAAGCAGTGTTCCCTGGAATTCAAGGTGGTCCTTTAGAGCATATTATAGCCGCAAAAGCTATAGCTTTAAAAGAAGCTTTGTCTCCTGAATTCAAAGAATATGCAAAACAAATCATAAAAAATGCTTCAGCTCTTGCAAATTCTTTAATCAAGCACGAGATGGATATTATTGGTAACGGCACAGAAAATCACCTTATGACACTGGATTTGCGTCGTTATGGAAAAACTGGTAAAGATATAGCAAATGTTTTGGAAGAAGTGGGTATTACAGCGAACAAAAACACTGTTCCGAATGACCCACAAAGCCCATTTGTTACAAGTGGTATTCGTTTAGGAGTACCAGCTCTTACTACACGTGGTTTAAAAGAAGCTGATATGGAAGAAATCGGAGAAATTATTGCTTTGGCTGTAATTAATTCTGATGATAAAGAAAAATTAGCAGAATTGAGACAACGTTCACAAAAACTTTGTGATAAATATCCTTTATACTAAAAAGAAAATAAAAAGAGGCACAAAATGACACTTTTACATTTATCAGACGCACATATTGTTGGAACAATTATTTCATATTTGTTAGGTGTTTTTATTGTGCCTTTGGTTATTTCTTTTTCTATGAAGAAAGGACTTGTTGATAATCCTGGAGAACGAAAAATACATGATCATCCGGTCTCAAGACTTGGAGGTGTGGCAATCTGGACTAGCACTATGCTAACATTCTTGCTATTAGTTGTTTTAAGTTTTTATCCTAAAGGTTCACTTCTTTCAGGTATTCTTTTGGGTAGTTCATTAATGTTCTTTTTGGGTTTGGTTGATGATGTTTATTGCTTGAACGCAAAATTTAAGCTTCTTATACAAATATCAATCTCAACAATTGTTTTTCTTTTGGGCATAAGGATTGATACAATTTTTAATCCATTTGGAGATATAATTCATCTTAATTTAATTATATCTTATATTATTACGATGCTGTGGATAGTTGGAATAAGCAATGCAGTTAATTTTATAGATGGGATTGATGGCTTAGCGGGTTCGATTATTACAATTAGTGCTGTAACGTTGGGTGTTATTTCGATTACAATGGCGCCTACTAATGTTTCGTCATTAATTGCATTTATATTGGTTGGTTCAATGTTAGCGTTTCTTACTTATAACTTTAATCCGGCTAAGATTTTTATGGGGGATTCTGGAGCTTTATTTGGCGGATTTATGCTTGCTGTTTTGTCAATTACTGGTGTTATGTACAAAGATAATATTGCAATGTACACGCCTTTATTAATTTTATCCGTTCCTATTATGGATATAACTTTTTCAAGTTTAAGAAGAATTGCCAAAGGAACATCTCCATTTGTTGCAGACAGTGAACATATTCATCATAAACTGCTAAAAGCTGGTTTTACTCAAAATAAAACAGTTTTAATTTTAGCTATTGTTGCAATCATGTTTGGTGCATTGGCATCATTAGTTATAAATACAGATATTTTAAAATACTTCTTGTATGCACTGGGTGTATCTGTTATACTATTACTGCTTAGTTTTGTAGCAAAACAAAAATAGTTAGGAAGAAAATAATGTCTGTTAAAAAAATTGTAAAATATGGTGACGATTTTTTGCGCCAACCCACTAAAGAAGTTCATAAAATTTCAAAAAAAGTACAAGATTTAATTCATGATTTATTGGACACTATGTACGCTGCAAATGGCGTAGGGCTTGCAGCTCCTCAAATAGGTTCAAATTTGAGGGTTTTTGTTATAGATGTTTCTATGAATGATGAACCGTTAAATCCTATTGTTTTTATAAATCCTAAAATAATTAAAAAATCAGGAGCAGTTATTAGCCATGAAGGTTGCTTAAGTTTTCCGGAAGCTTATACAGATGTAAGACGATATAAAGATGTTATGGTTAAAGCTCTGGATAGATATGGAAGACCTTTTGTTTTAGAGGCGAAAGACGGTACATTGTTAGCGCGTGCAATCCAGCATGAGTTTGATCATCTTGAAGGAATTTTGTTTGTTGATCATGCAAGAAATCGATTTGAAACAGATAAAATATTAATGGAACACAATCTTCCGCCAATAGATGCTGATAAATTACTTGATGAAACAGAACTTGAAGAAATTCTTACAAATTCTCCCGAGCAAAATGAAGAAGAAAAAGGAGAATAAACGTGATTAAAGTTGTTTTCTTCGGAACCCCTCAAATTGCTGTGCAATCATTAGAATATTTAAATAATTCATCTGAAATAGAAGTTGTGGCAGTAGTGACGCAAGAAGATAAACCATCAGGTCGAGGTTATAAACTATGTGCGCCGCCAATAAAAGAAAAAGCATTGGAATTGGGTTTACAAGTATTTCAACCAAAGTCTATAAGAAAAGAACCGGAAATTATTGAAGCTTTAAAAGCGTTAAATCCTGATTTTTTTGTAACGTTTGCTTTTGGACAAATTTTATCTCAGGAAGTTTTGGATATACCAAAATATGAAACAATAAATCTTCATGCTTCTTTATTACCTAAATATAGAGGCGCTAATCCAATTCAGCGTTGCATATATAACGGGGATAAAGTTACCGGTATAACAACAATGATTACCGTTTTAGAGCTTGATGCTGGTGATATTTGTAAAACTGAAGAAATTGAAATTACAGATACTATGACAGATGTTGCGTTGGCTAAGATAATTAGTGAAAAATCACCTCAATTGTTGGAAGAGACATTAATTAAATTGAAATCAGGCGAGTTGAAAACACAAAAACAAGATGAGTCATTAGTAACTTTTGCTAATAAATTTGCAAAACAAGACGGCTTAATTGATTTTTCTAAAAAAGCAAAAGATATTGAATATCAAATTAGGGCGATGTATTCTTGGCCAAATGCTTTTACATATTATAAAAATAAAATTTTGAAAATATTGGAAGCAGAATCAATACCATATGAAGGTTGTGAAGAAAACGGAACAGTAATTTCTGTCACAAAAGAAGGAATAGAAATCTGTGCAGGTACAGATAAATTATTAATAAAGCAAGTTAAGCCAGAAGGTAAAGGTCTTATGAGCGCATATGCCTGGGCAAATGGTTCTGGTATTTCTGGTGGGGATAAATTAGGAGTTTAAAAATGACAATAACTGCAATAAGAGGGGCTATAACTGTAGATGAAAACACTAACGAAGCAATAAAAGAAGCTACTGTGGAGCTTTTTAAAGCAGTTGTAGACGCTAATAATTTAAAAGCAGATGATATAGTTTTCATAAATTTCTCTGCGACTAAAGATATAAACAAAGTTTATCCGGCTAAATTTATAAGGACAGAGCTCGGAATCACGAATATTCCAATGATGTGCTATCAAGAAATGGATGTAGAAGGTTCTTTGTCAATGTGTTTAAGGTTATTAATTGTAACAAATACAATTAATGATGATTTTCAGGCACATCATGTTTATTTAAAAGATGCTAAAGTTTTGCGTCCAGATATAGTTTAATAATAAAAAAATAGGGGCATTAGCCCCTAGCTGTCTGGAATTAAGAATAGTTGGAAGTATGAAAAAGATTAATTATATATAACAATGTTTTTTGCATTGTTGCAATTAGTCTGTTGTCTATAGTTTTCTTAATCTATGTAATAATCTAGTGAACTATTAGAATAATCCGGATTAAGTGTACAAAGTGCACTAATTTAAAAAGTAAGGTATAGTTTGCTTTTAGGGTGCTTAACAAAACTTAATGAGAGCACTTGACAAAAAAAACTATATGTTGCATAATAAAAGTGTTAAATGAAGTGTAAGTTAAACACTTAATTAAGCAAAAACAAGAAAAGGAAAAATTGGTATAAAAAATGAAAGTTAATTCAATTAATAACAATAGAATAAATAACAGACCAAGTTTTAAGGGCTATTCATCAGATCCTGGTATATACGCTTTTCGCGCTCAAGTGAATTCTGCAAGAGAAGCTGAGTTGTTTTTAAACTCAATTATAAAAGCAAATAGACAAGATGCTTCTTCTACAAATTTCATAACAGCTTTTGTTAATAAGTTGACATATGCTGGAGAAATTTTGGGACTTAAAAGTATGAAGCAAGCAGGGGAAATAATGAAAACTCCGCAGCATAAAGTACTTGTTAGACAAGTTGACCAAAGTGTAGATGCTATGTTAAATGCAACAGGATTTAAACCAGAAAAAGCCTTAAACGTAGTCGCATAACATTAATAATTTAACACAATGACCATATAGCACGAAAACTAAATAATAAGCATGCACCATAACATAAGTTATGGTTTTTTTTATATTTAATTAATTTTTTATCTCTATAATGTCACCATATTTGAGTTTTGTTTGTTCTAAGAATCTATTATAGTTTTTAGCCTCAAGATGAAAACCATAAAAACAATTGTCTTTTATTTCTTTTTGGGAAAATGCGTTATAGGAAAAAAATTTTTTATCTTGTGCGTATTGGTAAGTCATAAAATCATTATGTTTAGGTTGTTCTTTTGTTAGTTTTAATTTATCATAGAAACTTACTGCGTTTTTGGATGATGTGAGTCCAATTTGAGGAATGGTTTCGTGCTGAGCAATTTTACATAATCCTCTCATTATTCCATATCCTGCGCCATTAACTTTTTCTAATTCTGCTATTTCCGTGGCGGATTGTATGTATGAAATATAAAGTTCGTTGGGGGTGTCATTTGTTTTACTTATAGCTCGAATTTGCAGTAGTGGATTTTTAAAAATAGGACATTCAATCATAAAAAATCTATTAGGATTGTGAAGTCTTTTGTTTAGCAATGATTCTTGAAATTCTTGGTATATTTTTTTCCAGTAGGTTGTTTTATTCCAAATGTTTTGAATTGACTTTAGTAGGGTTAAATCTTCTTCTCCATCAAGTCTTGTAAAAAATGCTGGAATTAGTTCATAATCTTTACCATTATTTAAAGTTTTTTTTAAATTTAAAGAAAACAGTCTCTGACCTTTAAATGCTGGGTTTAAGTGATAATTGTTTTTGTAAGTGATGAAGTTTGTGTTAATCATTTTTTATTTCTCTAATTTTTCCAAATTCGTCTGATGTTCGTATTATGTAGTCATCAAAATCTGTACGATTTAAGTAAAAAGAAGGATATAATGCAGATTTATTTTTATGGAGTTGTTGTTTTTCATAAAAACCTGCTGCATTAGGTTTTGAAGTTATATTTATACTATTTATTCCTTTTAGTTTTTTTGCGTATTGGCAAAGCCCTCTTAGTATAGCTGTACCGGAACCTTTAAGTTGATTAATGTCTAACTGACTTGAAGATTGTAATAAGTTTAGCTCTATGTTGGAGAAAATTTTATTGGGGATATATGCAGAAGATAATGCACGTACACGTTCAAAAATATTTTCAAATTGAGGACATTCAATCATAAAAAACTTGTTTTTGCATCCAGCTTCATCTATTTTGTTAAAAATCCCTGTTAAAATTTGTTTTCCTAGCAGTGTTTTGTTTGCCCATAATGGATGAATTTCTTTTAAGAAAGGAATATCAGTTTCGTCTATTTGAGTAAAATAAGCAGGGACAAAGCTATCTGGTTTTTTTTTCGTTAAATCTAATAAATTAAGAGAATATAAACGTTTTCCTTTGAAAGAAGGAACGTTGAAAGTATTTAATTGTTTAGCGTGATTAATTTCCATTTTTAATTACCGGTAAAATTTCACCATATTTTTTTTCTACTAGATTTATTATATTGAGGAAGTTGTGTTTTACTACTAAATATTCGTGTTTGTAACGTGAACAAATTGCTTTTTTGAAGCCTAGTTTCTCATAAAAATCTATGCTTTCGTCATTAGAAACTAATTTAATAGAGGAATAATCGTCTTTTGCTTGAGCTTGTTTAACAATACATCCAATCATATTTTCACCTTGTCCTTCTAATTTAGTTAACGATTTTATTTGACTTGCTGATTGTAACCATTTTATTTTATAAGAATGTGGAAAATGAAAATCTCTTATTTCCACAAGCGAACGAATTTTTTCGTTTAAATTGTTAAATTGAGGGCATTCAATGGCAAAAAATTTAGGGTATCCAAAATTAAAGTCTATATAATCAGGATTTAATTTGTTTCTAAAATTAGAAATAATGCGCTTCGCATATCTTGTGTTATCAGTCCAAAGTTTTTCAATATTTTCAAGTAGTTGTAAATCTTCTATATCTTTTAGTTCTGAAAAAAATGCTGGTATTTTTTCTTTTGTTCCATCGGGGAGAGTTTTTAGTAAGCTAAGCGTATATAAGCGCTGCCCGCTAAATGAAATTTTAGTAGGTTTTTTATGGTAAATTTGAGGGTATGTGTTTAGTTTTGTGCGCATATTGTTTCTATACTGTATTTGTTGTCTATATTGTTTATAAAGTTGTCATAATCTTGGTCGGTTAAATAAAATCTATATGGGTTGTTTTCAGCTTGTCTAAACCCAAGGTTTCTATAAAAGTCAAATAAGTGTTCTCCTGCTGCATCAAGTTCAACATGTGTATGTTTTTTCTCTTTTGCAAGTTTACAAATGCCTTGAACTAATCGAGAACAAACTCCTCTTATAGAGTCATCGTATTCTTTTAATGTTTGTAAATTAATTATTTCTGTCCAATGTCTTCCAGTAAAAATAGAGGCAAGTCCTTTTATCTTTCTATAAGGATAAGTTTCAGTTGGCGCGTCTATCATAAAAAAATCGGTGCCCCAGTCTTCTTTTTTTAGTTTTCTTATAAGATCTCTGAAAATCCAAAAGCCGTAGTCTGTTTTTGCTAGGTAGGAGCGATTTTTAAAAAGTTCGAAAACATCTTCTCTTTCCAAATGAGTAAAATGTGCTTCTAGTGGAACTTTTTCCATCGTAAATAAAGTCTTTGCTAATGTTATTGGTTGGAATAGTCTTTGTCCTTTAAAAGAAAGACCATTATTGGCGTTTTGAGGAATGTTAAATGAGGATGAAATATTCATAATTAACCTAAATTGATTTTTGTTATTTTAAAACATAAAAACGTATTTTTTTGCTATTTAAAAAAATTCTTTTTCAATACTTTTTTCGAATTTATTATAATTTTTTGCACGTAGTATAAAGTGTGATTTTGTAACTTCTTCAAATCCAAGTTTTTTATATAATTTGTCAGTTTGTTCATTATCAGAAAACCATTCAATGCTTTTTGCTTTTATTTGTTTTGCATATTTACAAAGCCCATAAAAAAACATTTTAGCCCCACCCTTTATAATTTCTTTCTTTTCAATTTCACTTTTTGATTGAAGAAAATTAAGAATAAGTTTTTGTCCTTCTGGGACAACTTCACCAATAGCTTTAACTGTTGATTCTTTATTTGTTGCAGCATTTGTTTCAATCATAAAATATTCATAATTTTGAGCAAATCTATATCCGTGTTCTTTTCTAAAATAACCCTTACAAATTATTTCTCCATAGCGTGATGGCTCCCATATACTGCAAACCTCATGCATAAGTGGTAAATCCTCACTATTGAGCTTTGTAAAATATGCCGGTATGTTATATTTATTTTTTTTATCGACAATTTTTAATAATGTAACAGGAAATAACCGTTGTCCTTGAAATGTTGGTTTATATTTGTATGTATTGAATTTTGTATCTAGTGTAATCATTATTTTGATAATACTCCTGAATGTATTTTTTTAATAGAAATATGAAGTTTAGTAAAGAATTGGAATTATTTATTCTGGCATGTGTATTATATTAATAGTTTGAGTATTGAAAATAATCGAAAGAAAAAATATATGAAATTAAAAAAGAGTTTATGGGGAATTATACTAGCATTTGCGTGTGCTGTTTTATCTTGCGTCCCTTCTTTTGCTGCGATTGCATTTCCTAATATTAGCGTAGGAATGAATACAGCAAATACACCACAGGAATTTACGCAAGGTGTTCAAATATTACTTTTGCTAACAGTTTTGACGTTAGCGCCTAGTATAATTATCATGACAACAGCGTTTATACGTATTGTTATAGTTTTGGCTCTTACAAGACAAGCTATAGGAACAACGACATTACCTCCAAATCAGGTAATTGCTGGTTTGGCTATAATTTTGACATTTTTTGTTATGGCGCCAACAATTAATAAAATTAATGAGACTGCTGTTCAACCGTATATGAAAAATCAAATAACACAAGATGTAGCTATAGAAAAAGCGATGATTCCTTTACGTACATTTATGTTGAAACAAACAGGAGAAAAAGAATTAGCTTTGTTTGTTAATATGGCTAAAATGGAAAAACCTAAAAATGCTAGTGAAGTTAAAAATTATATTTTAATTCCGGCATTTGTTTTAAGTGAATTAAAAATTTCATTTAAAATTGGATTTGTTATATTTTTACCTTTTCTGGTAATTGATATTGTTGTTGCAAGTATTCTTGTTTCAATGGGGATGTTGTTTTTGCCACCTGCTACAGTTGCGACTCCATTTAAGTTGATTTTATTTGTAATGATTGATGGATGGTATTTGATTACAAAATCTTTAGTTGAAGGTTTTATTACTTAGGAAGGAAAAAATGGATAATTCGGTAATTATTTCTATAACTCAAACATTTTTGGTTTTGATATTGGAGTTGATGGCTCCAGTATTAATCATAGCGACGTTAGTTGGTCTGGTAATCAGTGTTTTTCAGACGGTTACGCAAATACAAGAATCCACATTAACGTTTGTTCCAAAGTTAATTACCTGTGTTATAACTTTGATAATATTGATGCCGTGGATGGTCAATGTTTTTATTGAAAGAACAAATGATATTTTCGCGCAGATTCCGTCTCTGATAAGGTAGTTGAAGGTTATAATTGATGCCAATAGACTTGTTAACATTATTATCTCCAAATAATCTAGTGTTGTTTATAATAGTTTTTACTAGATTAACAGGAATGATGACCGGAGCACCTTTGTTTGCGACTTATCCTATACCGATGAATGTAAAGGTCGTTTTATGTGCAATTGTTTCATTTTTGATTTTTCCTGTTGTTTCTGCTAATGTTGGTGTTCAAGTTCCTAAAGATATTTTAATGCTTTCTTTGTTTTTAGTGAAGGAATTTTTTATAGGTTTTTTAATTGGTTATATAGCAAATTTTATTTTTATAGCTGTTCAAATTGCAGGTCAAACTATTGGTGTTCAAATGGGTGTTACAATGGCAATGGTTTTAGACCCAACGACAAATTCTCAATCTTCGGTTTTGGGACAGATATATGTTTACATAACAACTATTGTTTTTGTTTGTTTAAATGCTCATCATTGGCTTTTTATAGCTGTTTATAGGAGTTTTGAAAGTGTTCCTCCTGGAATTGAGTTTTTGTTTACTCCAGCATTGGTAAATCAAGTTGCTTTGTTGTTTTCACATATGTTTGTAATTTCATTTCAGGTTATTTTGCCGATTTTTTGTGTATTATTTGTAAGCGAAGTTTTGATGGGATTTATGGCAAAGATGATGCCGCAGATGAATATTTTTATGGTTGCATTACCTATAAAAATTGGTGTAGGATTGTTATTAATGTTGGCTTTTTTGGCGCCAACGATTACATATTTGGCATATGCTATAGAAAAATATATGGCAGGAATATTAAAGTTATTTATAGGAGGTTAACCAGCAGATGGCTGCTGATAATAAAACAGAAGAAGCAACACCTCGCCGGCGAAAGAAAGAGCGCGACAAGGGGAATATATCAAAAAGTCAAGATTTGAATTCTGCGGTTACAATTACGGCAGGATGTTGTTTGATGATTTTTCTTGCCTCTAAAATTATATCTAATACAACTGAATTAATGTATCAAACATTTACCCACCTTAAACCAAGAGAAATCCCGCACGATGATATTATTGCTGTTTTGGTCCCATATGCAAAAGGAACCGGTGATATTTTGTTGCCGTTTTTGTTGTGCTTGGTTATATTAACTGCATTCAGCTTGAGAATGCAGGTTGGGGCATTGTTGGCTATAG
Source organism: Candidatus Gastranaerophilaceae bacterium (assembly GCA_045638605.1). Taxonomy (GTDB): domain Bacteria; phylum Cyanobacteriota; class Vampirovibrionia; order Gastranaerophilales; family Gastranaerophilaceae; genus RGIG2134. The sequence goes on along the minus strand of JAZUBS010000003.1, from coordinate 26,441 downwards.
AGAAAATTAAGCCGTCGTTGCAAAAGTTGTCTCCGGCAAGCATTTTAAATGGATTGAAAAAAATGTTTAATCCTTTTGAATTAAAAAATATTGTAGAATTATTAAAGTCTTTGGCGAAGATGAGTGTTGTTGCCTATTGTGGTTTATCTGTTTTGCTTGGAAGGAAAGATGACTTGTATGGTCTTATGGGCGCAGATATTAATACAGGTTTTGCAGTTTTAGGCTCTGTATTGACCCAAATGATTATAACGATATGTATTGTAATGTTGATTATTGGTATTATCGATAAAAAATACCAAGATTACGAATATAATAAATCTTTAAAAATGACAAAGCAAGAAGTCAAAGATGAATGGAAAAACACTGAAGGGGATCCTATAATTAAAGCAAAGATTAAATCTGCGCAAATGCAATTCGCAAGGCAGAAGATGATGGCTGCTGTTCCAAAGTCTGATGTCGTTGTTGTAAACCCTACACATTATGCAGTTGCTATTAGGTATGATAAACTTGTTGCGCCGGCACCAATAGTTGTAGCTAAAGGTGTTGATTTTTTAGCATTTAAGATAAGAGAAGTTGCTCAAAATAATAATATTCCAATTGTAGAAAATGCACCGCTTGCAAGAGCTTTGTATAAACTTGTGAAAATTGATTCAATTATTCCTGCAGAATTGTATGTTGCAGTAGCAGAAATTCTTGCTTTCGTGTACAATAAAAATAAGAGCGGAGTCTGAGGTTAAATGAATTTAAGTAATATAACAAGCTTATTTAAGAGTAATGATGTTGTACTAGCCGTTGGGTTAGTAATCATTATTTCTATGATGATTTTACCTCTTCCCGCACCGCTTTTGGATGTGTTATTGACGTTAAATATTTCGTTATCTGTTATTATTCTTTTAGTTTGTTTGTTTACAAAAGAACCGCTTGAATATTCATCATTTCCAATTATTTTGCTTATTTCGACAATATTTAGGTTGGGGTTGAACGTAAGTTCTACTCGTTTAATATTGATAAAGGCTGAGGCGGGTGAAGTAATCAGTTCATTTGGTGAGTTTGTTGTTGGTGGAAATTATGTAGTTGGATTTATTATCTTTGCAATCTTGGTTTTAATTAACTACATGGTAATTACAGGTGGTGCAGGCAGAGTCGCTGAAGTATCTGCTCGTTTTACATTGGATAGCATGCCTGGTAAACAATTATCAATCGATGCAGATTTAAATTCTGGACTTATTAATGAGTCAGAAGCAAAAGCAAGAAGAAGAAAACTTGAAAGAGAAGCAGATTTTTATGGTACTATGGACGGTGCTTCGAAGTTTGTTAAGGGTGATGCTACTGCTGGGATTGTTATTACAGTAATCAATATTATTGGGGGGTTGATTATTGGTGTGTGGCAGTTAAAAATGGATGTTTTAAATGCCTTAAGCACTTATACAATATTAACAGTTGGTGATGGTTTAGTATCTCAAATTCCTGCATTATTGATTTCTTTCTCGACCGGTTTGATTATAACTCGTGCAAGTGGTCAAGACTCTTCACTTTCAGATGACATTCAACTTGAAATGTTTTCAAATCCTGTTGTTTTAGGTGTTGTCTCTGCATTGTTATTTATTTTGGGTATAGTTCCAGGCATGCCGACATTGCCATTTGTTATTGTTGGTTCTGTAGTTGGTTGGTTTGCAAATAAAAAACAAAAAGAAAAACAAGAAAAAGATGCCCTTGCAAAAAAAGAGGAAGAAGCTAAAGTTTTAGCTGAAAAAACAGGTCAAAAACGTAAAAAAGTTACAAAAGAAAGCGTTATGGAGCTTTTAACTGTTGAAACAATAGAAATAGAAATTGGATATAGGCTTGTTCCATTGATAAATGTTGAGCAAGGTGGTGATTTGCTTGAACGTATTGCGCAAATTCGTAGACAGACTGCACTAGAGTTAGGTATAGTTTTGCCTTCCATTAGAGTGAGGGATAATTTGCAGTTACCACCAAATAGATATCAAATTAATTTAAAAGGTGTGCCCATAGAAAATGGGGAAGTGTATCCAGAAAGAAGCTTGGCAATGAATGCGTTGGGTGGTGCAGATGATCCTGAATTGAAGGGTATTAGCGCAATAGAGCCTGCTTTTGGGTTGCCAGCTTTATGGATTGAAGAAAAAGATAAAGAATATGCTGAAATGAATAGTTATACGGTTGTTAGTCCTTCTGCTGTTATATCTACTCATTTAACTGAAGTTATTAAGAAAAATGCTTCGGAAATATTATCTAGAGCTGATGTTGGACAATTAATTGATAATTTAAAAAAAGAAGTTTCTGAAGATTATGTGACTGACTTGATGAAAGAAATAACAAGTGCTGACGTTCAACTTGTTATTCAAAACTTGTTGAAAGAACGTGTTTCAATTAGAGATTTGAGGACGATTTTAGAAGTTATGAGTTTGCAGGCAAAAGTTTCTAAAAATGCTGATTTCTTGACCGAGCAAGTTCGGCAGGCATTGTCTCGAACTATTTGCAAGCAAAATTTATCAGAAACTGGGGAGTTATTAGCAATAACATTAGCTCCTGATGTTGAAAATGCAATTGCACAAGGAATTAGTCCTGATGGACAGAGTTTGACTTTGGATCCAGATTTTACAAGAAAATTGTTAGATGCATTGAATTATGAGTTGGAAAAAGCAATTAAATCAAACGGTACGCAACCGGTTATTTTATGTTCTTCTCCAATTAGGCTTCCTTTTAGACGATTAATTGAAAGAACATATCCACAAATTTTTGTTATGTCGTATAATGAAATAAGTAATAATACAAAAGCAAAATCTGTAGGTGTTGTAAAAGTTGCACCGACAAAAACAGGTTTATAAAAAAAGAAAGTAAGAAAAAGTTATGTTATCAACATTTAAAGAAAATCAAGTTATAAAAATAGTTCCGCAAGATGCAGAAGCGGCTTGTAGTTTGTTAGTTACTGATAGTTGTGAGGATTTTTTAATCGTAACTAAATTGATTTCCTCAAATAAAGAAATTACAGGTAAGGTAGAATGTTTTACTATGGCGGATGAAGGAATTATATATTTCAAATCTAAAATTAGTAAAATTGATGATGTTCAGTATAAATTGCCGTTACCAATTTCACATCAAGTCTTGCAACGTAGGGAATATACTCGTATAGAATTTAATTCAAATATAATTTTAAAAACTGATGATAATCAGGAAATAGAAGCGTTAGTAACAGATTTGTCTGCAGGTGGAATGAAATTAATATCGAAAAAAGAATTGTCTATTAGTACTGATTATCATTTTGTTCTTAAATATGCTAAAACTCAAGAGATAAAAGCTGTTTTTTCTCCGATTAGAGAGGATAAAAATACTGATGGAACTTATGTTATATCAGGAAAGTTTAAAAATATTACTAACAAAGATAGAATATCACTTGCGCAATTTTGCTTTAGGAAACATATGGAGAATACTAATAAATAATGTCAGAAGAAATAACCTTAACGTATTCAAAAAAATTGTCAGGACTGTTTGCATCATTTACTGTAATCGTCTTGTTGGGTGTGAATTTGTTTCAGACAATGTCTGTAGATGTTTCTACTTTGATTTTTGTGTTTGTAAAGGTGTTGCCAATCGCTATTGGCATGGGACTTTTGGGACGATTGATTGGGCAAATCTTAGATAACCCAAAAGTATATGGTAAGAAAAAATAGGAGCAGTTATGTTTAAAAGTTTCTTTAATTCTAAAATAAAGTTAAGTACTCATTTGGCTTTGATTTCATCTGTTTTAATTGGGGTAATTGTTTTATTCGTTTCTGCATCTGTAATCTTTTTCTTAAAAGAAATTTCTTTTAAAGTTGATAATCAAATAAGTTTAGTAAACAGAGCATTATCCACTTCTTTTTTTCAGGTCTTGGGTCCGGATTTAGAACAAAAAAAATATATAAATGTTGACAAGGTTATTGATGCCGCTATTGTTAATGATTTGGTTGCTTATTTGGTTGTCAAAGATAACCAAACAAATAAGATTGTTTATTCAAGTATTAGTGGTTTTGAGAATAAGGAATTTTCTTCAAATATGTTGCAATTGTTGTCTAAGGGATGGGTAGAAAATACTGCTTCTCAAAAATATTTTGGAACATATTATGTTATAGGAGAAAAAAAAGATATAACAATGTATATTGGTTTTTATGCTAAATCAATTTTAAGTCAAAATATTGAAGCATTTATTAATAATATGAGTATAATTATAATTTTTGCCATAATTTTGGGGTTAATATTCTCAAGCTTTTTGACTAATATCATTACAAAACCTTTAACCAAGTTGGCAGTTGGTTCTAAAAACTTTGCAGGCGGAGATTTTTCTCACAGGATTGATAAATTTAATTATGTTGAAATCGATGAGCTTGTAGATGCGTATAATTCAATGGCTGGAACTTTGCAAGATTTATATGTGTCATTGGAAAATAAAGTTACAGAAAGAACACAGCAGCTAAATAACGCTTATAAAGAGCTTCAAAGTACTCAAGCTATGATGGTTCACTCTGAAAAAATGAAATCATTGGGTGAGTTGGTTGCTGGAATTACCCATGAAATTAATAACCCAATTAACTTCATTTATGGTAATCTTATTCATCTTACAAATTATACTAATGATTTGATTATGTTGATTGATAAATATGGCGAATATGAAGAAGAATTGTTAGAAGACCATAAAAAAAATATTCAAAAAATAAAAGAAGATATAGATTTAGCTTTCTTAAAAGAAGATTTGGGATTACTTATTCAAAGTTGTCGTGAAGGAACTGAGAGAACAAAAAATATTATTATGGATTTAAAGAATTTCTCTCGAATGGAAGAAAGAGTTTTGAGCAGTATTGATGTAACTAAAGAAATTGATACTACTTTAAATATTCTTCATTCTAAATATAAAAATAGGATTGAAATTCATAAAGAATATGAAGAAGGCTTGCCATTAGTGGAAAGCTATGGTGGACAGTTAAATCAGGTGTTTATGAATATACTTGATAACGCTTTTTATGCAATAGAAGATAAAGGCGATGTTTATATTAGAGCTAAACATCTTGACAATAATGTTATAATAGAAATTGAAGATAATGGTCGAGGGATGGCAAAAGAAATCGCAAATAAAATATTCGACCCATTCTTTACAACAAAGCCGGTAGGAAAAGGTACTGGGCTTGGTATGTCGATTAGTTATCGTGTTATTAAAGAACATAATGGTGATATCAAGTTAAAAACAGTAGAAGGAAAAGGTTCAACATTTATTATCACGTTGCCTTTGAAGTTTGATAAAAAAGTGGAAGCAGTGTAGTAATGAGTGATAAATATAAAGTTTTATTAGTTGATGATGAAGAAAATAATTTAATGTTGCTTTATAGAACATTAAGAGGTAAGTATGACATTGTTAAAACAACATCTCCTCTTGATGCTATAGAATTAATGAAAACTCAAACCTTTCATTTGATTTTGTCTGATCACAAAATGCCAGAGATGGATGGTGTTGAGTTATTAAAACATGTTTATATGAATTATCCAGAAACTGTTCGTATCTTGGTTACTGCTTATTCAGATATTTCAATATTGATTGGCTCAATTAATGATGCGAAAATTTATCGTTATATTAAAAAACCATTTAATCCTACAGAGCTTGAGTTGGTTGTGGAAGCTGGTTTAGAATATTTTCAGCTTAAAAAAGATAACGAGGTTTTGATAAACGATTTAAAAGAATTATTTACAGGAACTATTAAGGCAATTATGGAAGCTTTGGACGCAAAGGATTCTTATACGCTTGGTAGAAGTAGACGTGTTACTTATTATTCTTTAAAATTAGCAGAAAAAGTTGCCTTAAACCCAGTTGAGCATGGTCGAATTGAGCTTGCTGGTTTGTTGCACGATATTGGGATGATTGGTGTTTCTGATGATGTTTTATTGAAAACAGAGCGATTAACTGAAGAAGAGTTTAATGAAATCAAGTCTCACGTAAATCATGGGGTAAGAATTCTTGAAGATATTAAGCAATTAAAAGATATAATCACAATTATTAAATATCACCATGAGCATTTTGATGGAAATGGTTATCCTTATGGAATAAGTGGTGAAGATATTCCGATTTCTTCAAGAATTATAGCTATAGCAGATGCTTATGATGGTATGGTTTCAAATCGTGCGTATCGTCAAGCAATGCATCCAAATGATGCGATTCAAGTGTTGGAAAATTTGGCAGGTAAGCAGTTTGACCCGCAATTGGTTGTTGCTTTTAAAGAAATATTACCTGATATTATTGCTGAAATTAACGCATTTGAGGCTGCGAATGCATCAAAATAGAGGATGATGTCAATTGATATAAAAATCACAAATAAACCATAAAGACCAACATTTGGAGGTGTGCGTTTTATAAATCCTGAACCAATGCAAAAGCTGGAAGTTATGCAGCTGATATGTTGTTACGAAAGCCTATCGTGCAAAAATTCGCAACAAATATTAATTGCGACATTTTTTTAGACAAACTGAATTTTTAACTGAATGGAAAATAGAAAAAAGAAATAAAAATATTAACCGATTACAATAAGCGTGATATTGTAAATTATAGTTTATAAAAAAAGTTATAATAAAATTAATAAAAAAAAACTTGTTAAATTATATTACATTGTGGTAATATATCTATAAGAAAATAAATATTTTTTAATAATGAGTAACAATAATTAAAAAATATATATAAATATTAATAATGGAAGAAGGGAAAGACAATGACAACAAACATTGACACAACAGAACCAGTTGAAATACGCCAAAAAGTTTTGGTTGCAGATGATGAAGCAAGTATTAGACGTATTCTTGAAACTCGTTTAAAAATGATTGGTTATGATGTTATTACTGCAGCAGATGGTGAAGAAGCTATTGCTGAGTTTAACAAACATAATCCTGAGCTTGTTATTCTAGATGTTATGATGCCAAAGACTGATGGTTATGGAGTTACTAGAGAAATCAGAAGAAATTCAGATGTGCCTATTATTATTCTTACAGCATTAGGTGATGTGTCTGAAAGAATTACAGGACTTGAGTTGGGCGCTGATGATTATGTAATTAAACCATTTAGCCCTAAAGAGCTTGAAGCGAGAGTAAAAGCTGTATTGAGAAGAACTTCAACAAGAGAAATTACAGCTCCTACTGGTGGAAAAGTTACTAAAAATGTTATTACTACAGGTCAAATCAAAATTGATACAGCAAGACGCCAAGTATTTAGAAAAAATGAACGTATCAGACTTACAGGCATGGAATTTAGTTTGCTTGAATTGCTTGTTAATAATTCTGGTCAAGCATATTCAAGAAATGAAATTTTGCAACATGTTTGGGCATATCCTGCTGATCATAGAATTGATACTCGTGTTGTTGATGTGCACATTTCAAGATTACGTTCAAAACTTGAACAAGATCCTACAAACCCTGAGTTAATTCTTACTGCACGTGGTATTGGTTATATGTTCCAAAGAATATCATAGGATTTTCTAATATAAGTTAAAAAAGGATGACATTATTGTCATCCTTTTTTTATTTCAAACTTTATATTTTTTAATAAAAAGGCAATTTTTTTTTGTTATTTGTTTTTTATATATTAGATACCTATTAACGAAATAAAGAGAGGAATTTAATGTATTCACAAAATTATTTAAATGGTATTAAACAAACGTTTAATACTAGAATTGACGGTAATTCTGGTAAAAAAGATGGTAAAGTCACTGTAGCAGAGGCGTATAAAGATTTAAATGTAGGTGATTTGTTGTCTGGCTTGAAGCCAAATTCGCAAGAATACAATAAACTAAGTTCATTAACAAATAAAATACCACAAGCATTACAAAGGTATGCAGGTAGTGATGGTGTTTTTACAGAAAATGAATGGGCTGATTTTTTAAATGGTTCTGAATGGGGCGCTGTTTTAGATACTTATCATTCTTCTAGTAATTGGGCAGAGACAGAAATGGCTTTTGTTGATAATGCGCATAATAGTAAAGATGGAATGATAACATGCGGTGAAGTCAAAGTCGGATTATTGAATTCTATTGATTATAATTACTCATCAAATTTTGATACTACTGAATTGGAAGCGATTGTTGATAATTATGCAGGTGATGATGGAATATTTACAAAAGAAGAATATACTAAAATGTTGAATGATCCTAGATATAAATCAATAATAAAACAAACTGGTGCATCACCTAGTTTTACTTTGAAAAATAGTGGCTATGGAAATAATAACATAAATTCAAATATTGCAGCTCAAAATGCTGATTGGTCAGCGGTTGGCACATCATTAGGTAATTTATTTACAGGAATTATAAATAAAATATTTAATTAAATAAGGTGTTAAGGTATTATCGCAACTTTAATTGCGTCACCGCGTTCGTGAATTTCGAGCGCTTCTTGGGTCTTTTCAAGTGGTAGTCTTGCACCTATTAGTTTTTCAACTTCAATCTCACCTGAGGCAATTAATTCTAATGCTTTTTTAAAATATTTTGGTGTATGATGAAAGACGCTTAATATTCGGATATCTCCATAATGAAGCTGTGTTGTATCTAACTCGATTTTTGAGCCAGACTTGCAACCGCCAAAGAAATGAACCGTACCGCCTTTTCTTACGCATCGAAGTATTAATTCCCAAATTTCAGGTTTACCAACGCATTCAACTGCAACATCTAGACCTTTTCCACTTCGTGAAAAAGATTTAAATATTTTTTCAGGATTAGTATATTTATTTATATTAATAACCTCATCGACGTGTGCAAACTCTTTTGCTAGTTTGAGTTTTTGTTCATTTCTGCCTGCAATTATAACTTTTGCATCTTTTAATTTTGCAAGTCTTGCAAACATTAAACCAATTGGTCCTGTTCCGATAATGCCAACAACGTCACCTTTTTTAATGCCTGTTCTTTCGACACCATGAACAACATTTGCTAATGGCTCAGTAAAGGCAGCTAATTCAAAAGGCAAATTGTGTGGAAGTTTTAGCATGTTTTTTTCAACAATTCTTTTGGGGACGGTGATATATTGCGCATATGCTCCGTTTAAAAACTCTAAATTTTCGCATAAATTGAATTGCTCATTTTTGCAGTAAAAACATTTTCCACAAGGTGCGGAGTTTGCTGCTACTACTTTGTCTCCAATAGAAAAATCTTCTACCTCAGCTCCGAGTTTTTCTATAGTTCCAGCAAATTCATGTCCGAAACCCGAAGGAATATTTTTTATTAAAAGAGGGTGTCCTCGTCTTAGGGTTTTTAAATCTGTTCCGCAAGTTAGAGCTGCTTTAACTTTAACAAGAACTTCGCCTTTTTGAGGTTCTTTTATTTCAACTTCTTCATAGCGAATGTCGTTTATTCCCCAATATTGTATTGTATTCATTTTCATATTTTTATATACGCCTTAAAAATTTTGTGAGATAATGTATCTTCTATAGCTTGTTGAACTTTGTCTAAAGGATATTCTGTTGTTATATTTTTAACTTTTACTCTTCCTGTAGATAGAAAGTCCATTGATTGTTTTATATCAATAGGTGCTGGTGAATAGCTACCTATAATTTTTAGTTCTCTATAATAAATCTCATTATTAGCAAATCCTGCTGAACTGATAGGAACGGATGAAAATATTAAAATAGTTCCACCATTTCTAATACTCTTTAGACACAAATCAAATGTTTTGTCTGAGCCTGATGTCATAAATACGGCATCTACACCTTCTTTTTGAGTTATTGATTTTATTTTATTTGCGCATAAATCGCTATTTTTTTCAGACAAAACAGTATAGTCAAACCTAGCTTTTTTTGCCAAATTAAGCCTGTCTTGAGTTAAATCTGTTCCTATTACTTGGTGTCCATATGCTTTTAGTGCTTGTCCCATAAGATAGCCAATTGAGCCCAAACCTATTACTAAAACTTTTGAATGTGGTTTTAAATTAGCTCTTCTTACAGCTCTAATACAACATGATAAAGGTTCTAAAAAAGAAGCTTCGTAATTGTCTAAGTTATCAGGAATTTTAAACATAGTATATTTTAAATGATTTTCGTCTGCTAATATGTATTGAGCAAATCCTCCCGGAATAATATTTGAGGACTTAAAAGTTTGGCACATAGAGTAATTTTCACCTTTGCAATAAACACATTTAAAACAAGGATAATGGTGCCCCATGACAATTTTATCACCTATTTTAAAAGGAAGATCTGAATTTGTTTTAAGTTCAATAATTTCGCCAACTATTTCATGCCCTAAAATAGAACCATCATTAACTAAGCCATCTCTAAATTTTACAATATCAGAACCACATAATCCACAGCCTAAAACTTTAATTAACGCGCCATTATTAGTTAATTGAGGTTTTGATATTTCTGTTTCTACTATTGTTTTGCCTTTTATTATTGCTGCGCGCATTTAATAAATATCCTTATTTTTTATTCTGTCATTGGGGGTAAAACTATTTTGGTTGGATTTGACTTATCTACAATACCGTAAATAGCAAAAGATTTCAAACTTTTTAAATCAAATTTTAATGAAATCCCATACATTAAGATTGTCGCAAAAATAAATACAAGCATATATTCAACAACGCCCTGTGCATTTAAAAAACTATTATTTTTTTTAAAATTATTTAACATGAAATTAAACTTACATAATATTTAACACACTTAAACTATAGCATAATTGTTATATTAGAGGAAATAGTTTTTATTAAACCATAAAAGAATTAAATGTATCAGGTTTTTTGAGTTTTGATATTCTATTAAAATCATCGTATTTCATGTCGAACAACTTTGTATTCAGTGCAATACTACGTTCTTTTGCCTTGTCATAGTAATAAGCACCGTAGAAGTTTCTAATATAAGGTGTTAGTATGTTGCAAGAAATAACACTGGCAATAAGCGTAGCTAAGACGCTTGCACCATTTTTGTGTGCTGCGTATATTTTTTTTGATTCTACAGCTTCACCTAATTTTTCGATTACTTTGCCTGATTTAAATAAATCCTCTATTTCGCATTTTATTAAATCTTTTTCTTTATCGTCTCTAAATTGTTTCATGACATCTTTAAATCGGATTTTTCCATTTTCAAATAATTTTTCGACATTGTCTTTGATTGAAACAGTAACAATATAATAAAGGGCTATATTACCAACAGCATCTGCAAATTCTTGCGGTATTAAAAATTTCTTTTTGTTTGAATCAATATCATCATTAAATAGCATACCTGTAATTTGCGCAAGGGAACTAGCGGCCCAGCCGATTGCACCGGTGTGCATCAGGGTATCTCCTGGGTTATTTACTACATTTTTCCAAATTTTAGTTTTTAAACCCTTAAATCCTTTTTCTGTTGCATCTGCTCCTTCTTGGAGGTATTGTATAGCTTTAGCCCTAGAACCGAAAGAAATTTGCTTGTCTTTTCCATTTTTTTCCATAGCAGCAAACAATAAATTCCTTGTTTTAGGTTGTTGTTCATCGCCTTTATTTTTTAAATATTTATAACATTTGTTTGTAAATATTTGAGTTAAAGGTGCATCAATCAAAAAGTTTGTGACTAGAGAAACTGCAATTCCCATAAATGTTCCAATTGCGTTAACATAATTGTCTTTGTAGATTTCATTATAAGTCCTTACAAATTCAGGGCTTAAAAATGAGTCTTTACTTTTTGCTATTGCGTATTTTCCAACTCCTCCTAATTTATCAATTACCTCCATGTTTGTATATTTATGAGCAAATTTTATACATTCTTTTCTAACCAAAACCCCAACAATAGTACCAATAACAATTTTAGATAAAGTACGTGAAAATGACATTAAACGAGTATCTTCGTTTACTCTTTTGTTGTTTAAATCTATAAAAGGTTGCGTAAATAATGCGCTAACACCTAATATTAAACGTTGTTCGGGTGATGAAAATTCACTGAATTTTTTTACAACAGAACTAAGAGCTTTGCTGCTAATTTCTTTTGGCACAGAACAACCAAATGACTGAGCTGGTTTTGCTCCAGCTGAGCCAACATTTTTAAATGTTGGTATGTTATTAATGTTCATTGTCATGCTCATAATTGTTACTGTTATCCACATGCATTAAAGCATTATTTTAGTTTTTTTTGCTGATTTATAGAAAATATTTTGAAAATTTTTACATTTTTTAAAAAACAAATAAAATGAAAATCTTTTTTTACAAAAATTAACACTGAAATTTAAAATACATTTTTTTATTATTAAAATTTTTTGCTATAATGTTGTAATGGGAAATGACATAAAACATGTAGAGGAAAATTTGAATACACAAATATCGTTGAAAAAAAACAATGTTGATGATTTGTTTCTTAATCTTAGTGAAAATCCTGTTGGTCAAGAAAACAAAGATTTTAGACTTCAACTAAGTACCATTTATCAGCTTTTTGAAGATGAATTTTCGGATCTTTTTGTAACACCAAATTTGCCTTTTAGAAATACTGATTTTTATTTTATTTTTGACAAAAATAAAATAAATGTGTTTGTAACGCCTACAAATAACTTCGATTTTTATGCAAAAAATAAGGGCTCATTATTTAGATTTAGCTCTGAATTTATAAAAATAAATGGTAAACAAACTTGTGGTTATGTTATTCCACTTGATGTTATTTGGGATTATTTTACTCAACTAGATGGTATTTTGAATTTTGAAGCTGGTAGTGAGAGTTTTAATTATATTAATAAGTTAACCCAAATTATTTTAAAATTAATTGAAAAACTATATTTTATTCCCGCTATTCAAGAAAAAGAAAATACTTTTAAAGTTGTATGGGAGCTTTTTATTAAAAATCGTGATGCAATGCGTCTTTTAAATGAAATAAAGCAAGAAGCATCTGAAAAATATTTTATTGATGAAAATAATACTCGAAATAAAATAGAAAAGATTATAGAAAATTATGTTAATTATATAATTTATAAATTTTTGGGGATAAAAAATATACATTTTAAAGATGCAAAATCAGCTGTTTATTTTACAAAACAGATAGAGCATAAAAGATTTTTACGTTCGGTAGATTTAGCTGAAACTATAGCGCAATGGCTTGATGAGTTATATATTGGCAAATATGATTTGTTACCTTTTATTGAAATCAAAAAAGTTGGCGATGATGATTTTGAATTAAAAATCAAAATTAAGAATAAATTGACTCAAGAAATTGCAACACTTGATGATATAATGCAGCAGAAACCAATTTTTAATATGGATTTGGATACGACTGCTCAAATCATTGAAAAACAATTGCGTTATGCAAATAGGTATATGCCAGAAATTGAGGATTTGTTTGAAACCGATGATTATGCATTGCATCTTCATTTGAATGAAGTTTATAAAATAATGACTCAAACTATTTATTATTTGAATAAGGCAAACATTGAGGTTATTTTGCCAGAGGGATTAGATAATATAGTTGTTCCTCGTGCGTCTATTAATGCCCAAATTAAAGCTAATAGAAAATCTGATTTTCAGGCTTTATTAAATTCAAATAATCAAGATACGTTAGTTTTAGATGAAATTTTAAGCTTTACGTATTCGATTGCTATTGGGGATGAGCATTTGTCTGCTGAAGAATTTGAAAAACTAGCAAAAAATGCGGAAGGTCTTGTTAAGTTTAAAAATCAATATGTTTTAATTGATAAAGCAGAAACTGAAAAAATACTTAAAAAAGTTAAAAATCCAAATGTAAAAGATTTAACTAAATTGGATTTGTTGCATGCTTCATTATCTGGAAATATTGATGATTTTGAATTCGATTATGATGCAGCATTTGCAGAAATTCTTAAAGATATGACTAAAACAGAAGATATTTCCGTAACAGAAAATCTACAGGGTGTGCTTCGTCCATACCAAGAAAAAGGATTTAAATGGCTTTATACAAACACTCAAAAAGGTTTTGGCTGTTGTATGGCAGATGATATGGGGTTGGGTAAAACTATCCAAGTTATAAGTTTAATTCTTAAATTAAAAGAAGAAAATAAACTTAAAACCCCTGTATTAGTAGTTTGTCCGACAACTTTGGTTGGAAACTGGGTTAAGGAGCTTAAAATGTTTGCTCCTAACTTGAGTGCAAAAATTTATCATGGTTTAGATAGAGAGTTAGATACAAAAGTCGATATTATTATTACAACTTACGCGATTTTGAGAATAGACATTGAAAAACTCAAAAAACAAACTTGGGGTGCAATTGTAGTTGATGAAGCACAAAATATTAAAAATCCAGATACATCCCAAACTCAAGCTGTTAAATCTTTAAAATCTAATATTAAAATTGCAATGACAGGTACACCTGTTGAAAACAGATTAAACGAATTATGGAGTATTTTTGACTTTATAAATAAAGGTTATTTGGGTACATTAAGGGATTTTCAAAAAAGTTATGCAATTCCAATTGAGAGGTTTAAAGAATTAAAACGTGCAGAAAAATTAAGATTATCAGTTTCTCCATTTGTTTTGCGTCGTTTAAAAACGGATAAAAATGTAATTGCTGATTTACCAGAAAAAGTGGTTATGGATGAATATTGTTATTTAGCAAAACAACAAGCCGTTTTATATCAAAAAGTTCTTGAGGATATTATGGGACAAATTTCTCAAGTTAGTGGAATTAATCGTCGAGGATTAATCTTCAAATTAATAACGGCACTAAAACAAGTTTGTAACCATCCATATCAATATTTAAGAACTGGCGATTTAACAAAAGAAATGTCTGGCAAGACCGAAAAATTTATTTCATTACTTAACAATATCAATGAAAATAATGAAAAAACGCTTGTGTTCACCCAATATAAAGAAATGGGGCATTTATTAACTAACATTATCCAAGAAGAAATGGGTTATGAACCTTTATTTTTCCATGGTTCGCTAACTAGAACTCAACGCGATGAAATGTTGGATAAATTCCAAAACGACGATAACACCAAAACAATGATTTTGTCATTAAAAGCCGGAGGTACAGGTCTTAACCTAACAAGTGCAACGAATGTTATTCACTATGACTTATGGTGGAACCCAGCAGTAGAAGATCAAGCAACTGATAGAACATACCGTATTGGGCAAGATAAAAATGTTATGGTGCATAGACTTATTACGCTTTCAACTTTTGAAGAAAAGATTGATGAAATGATTAAGGCTAAAAAAGAACTTGCGGATTTAGCAGTATTTGAAGGTGAAAAAATTATTACAGAATTATCTGACCAAGAAATTTATGATATATTTTCACTTTCAGGTTAAAAGCAATTAAAGCAAAATAATAATGTGCTTTTCTAAATTATAATTTAAACAATAAAAATAAAACTTAAAACCTATTTTCTTATCGTCAATCTTTCTAAAAACCTAACAAACCTTGTTAATTTAGGTTCTGTTTCTCGAGTAATTGAATCAACAAGAATTGTTTTTGTTCCCGCTAACTTACCAGCCAAAATATCAGTTAAGGGTCTATCTCCAACCATCACAGCATTTTTAGGCTCAATATTTTTTGACGCTAAATAATTTAAAAGGATTTTTGGCGAAGGTTTATTTGCATGTCCTATAACATCAATGCTACATTGGACTTTAGCTTTTTCAATATATTCAACTTTTTTATTATTACTCAAAATTGCAACTACAAATTTTTCAGAAAATTTGTCAAACATTTCTAAAACCCAAGGTTCAAAAACACCGCTTTTTGAAGCCATTACTGTACTATCTAAATCAAAAAGTATTGCTCTTACCCCTTGTTGATACAACAAATCTACGTCAATATCTTTAACAGATACTAAATTAAAATCAGGTTTTAAAATCATTCTATCCTATCTTTCGTTTTTAATTCCAATGGTTCTTGCAATTGCATAATTGTAATCAATTGGTGATTTTTCAAAAGAAATGATTAATTCATCATTAGTATTTGCGACATCTAAAACTTCACCTTTTTTATCAACAATTGAAACAACTTTAGTAACAAATTTTTCTTTAGGAGTGATAATTTCAATTTCATCACCTAAAAGCATTTTATTTTTTACTTTTACAAGGAAGCCATTATCTGCTTTTTCCCAGAATTCACACAAGAAATCCGCACCAGCAAGACCTTTTGAAATATCATAGCTATACCCATCAGAATCAGGCTTTCCTACGTAAAACCCTTGGGTGTAACCACGATTACCAACTTTTCTTAACTCATCATACAAGTCAGAGAAATCTTTTTGTCCATTATCGCAATATCTGTCAATAGCTTCTCTATACGCTTTAGCTACAGCAGAAACATAATACAAACTCTTTGTTCTACCCTCAACTTTTAAACTATCTACACCCGCATCTATTAATTGAGGAATATACTCAATCAAGTTCAAATCTTTAGGGCTTAAAATATGAGTGCCTCTTTCATCTTCATTAATTTCAAATGGTTGATCCGGTCGAGTTTTTTCAAGTAAAGTATAACTCCAACGACATGCCTGAGCACAACCACCGTGGTTAGCTTTTCTTTCACCTCGAGTCATATAATCACTCAACAAGCATCTACCGGAGAATGATACGCATTGTGCACCATGGACAAAGACTTCAAGCTCCATATCGGGAACTTTTGACTTTATTTCAGCAACTTCAGGAATTGACAATTCACGAGCTAAAATTGCTCGAGTTGCACCTAAATCTTGCCAAAATTTAACTGTTTCATAGTTTAAAATATTTGTCTGTGTGCTTACATGCATCTCAACATTTGGCATATATTTACGAACTGTATTATAGATACCAAAATCTGAGAAAATTATCGCATCAGGTTTTGCATCAGAAATAATTTCAATACTTTGCTCTAAATTTTTTATATCTTCATTAAATGCAAAGATATTAAGTGTCATGTATGCTTTAGCACCAAGTTTATGAGCCAAGTCTATTGATTCTTTAAGGTTTTCAGCGGTAATCAATTCACCTTTTCTCATTGAACGTAAACTAAAATCGCCCAAACCGAGGTAAACAGCATCCGCACCATATCTAATTGCATATTCCAATTTTTCTTTGTTGCCCGCAGGCATTAATAATTCAGGTTTCTTCATAGTAATCTCATTTTATAAAAAACTAATTTGTTAATCAACCGATGATTTTTCTAATACAAAAGTAACTGGTCCATCATTTATTAATGAAACATCCATCATAGCACCAAAAACACCTGTTTTAACATGTACGGTTTGACTTAAAATTTCACAAAAATCTTCGTAAAGTTTTTTTGCAATTTGAGGATGCTCTGCATTATCAAAACTTGGTCGAGTTCCTTTTTTACAATTACCAGCCAAGGTAAATTGAGAAACAACTAATATTTCACCTTGAACATCAACAATAGAATGATTCATTTTGTTGTTTTCATCTTCAAAAACTCTTAATTTTATAATTTTATCTGCTAACCATTTTGCACTTTCTATAGTGTCACCTTTTTCCACCCCAACTAAAAGCATGAAGCCTTTTTGGATTTCACTAAATATCTGTCCGTCTATGGTAACGGATGAGTTTTTAACTCTTTGTAATACTACTTTCATTTTTAAACCTTATATTCACGCATTTCAAATATTTTAGTACTCGTTCTATTAGTAAATAATCTTTTTCGTAAAATACTGATAATATCTCAAATATTTCTTTTAGATTTTCTTTATTGTTAAAATCTAAATATTTTTCTAAATTTGCAAAAGCATATTTTGATGCTATTGTTATTTCTTTATAAACTAATGATTTGTTGTAATAGTCGTTGTTTATAGAAACATATAATGTCATTAGTTTTTTAATTAGTTCAAGTACATTTTTTAAATTAAAATTATTTTCAGTTATTTGTGAATTCAAATCTAAAAAATATTTTCTATCTTCAGTAACTTTATTATAGACTTCTTCTATGTATAAAAATTCTTTTTCAAATAATGTTGTATTTAGTTTCAAAGGCGTAGCTTTTGTCGCGGAATGTTCTGTTAAATCTATATCATCCAAATCTTTAACTAATACTTCTAATGGTTTGTATTCAAAATTGCCTATATCTATACCTTTGTTTGATGTGTTGTATAATTTAATTTTTTTTGAATATTCTTTAGCAAAAGTTTTGTAGTATTCTGCAAATAATGAAAAAGTAGTAGAAGTGGCAATCTCTTCTCCAGATATTGTTTTTGCAACAACTAACTGAGTGTTTAATGATTGAATTCGTTTATTTATAGCAGTTTTAACTCTTTCATCATTCACATCAAACTTAGGATATAAATTTTTAGTTAATTCTTCCATATTTGAGACGTAAACTTCCCAGCCAGAGTCTGTTTTTCTGCATTTATAAGCAGATAATGGAGAATTTTTGCTATAGCATTCTCCATCAACGTATGCTAAATCTTGTCCTACAATTATAATAGGATTGCAGCCCATATACATAGCAGAGTAAAGTGCGTTATAAGCAACTGTGCCTTTGGTCTCAAAATAAAAATTATCAAGATTAAACATTTGATTATAAATCTCATTTGCGCTGTTTTCACAAGATGAAGTTATAATCCTTTCTTTAAAAGGTAAGTTTAATACATTTAAATTTGTATATGGTTCGGCAATAAGAGAAATATTTTCTAATGGAAAATCTTTAACAAGTCCGCTAGAATTGAATTTTTCAATTATTGAAACATATTCTGGGAAAATATCATTATTTATAAGTGTACCAAGTGAACTTGAAACTCCAAATAATATAAATTTATTTCTATATTTTTTTATTACATCTAAATTTTCACCTAAACTTGGACCTGCAGCAGCAATTATTGCGGGTTTGTTTTTTAAAGAGTTTTTGAATATTGATATAGGGGAACTTTTTGATAATGTGTGCAAATTATAGCAAACATGACATGTATATAATCCTCCTTCTTTTGCCCTTTGCTTGGTATTTGTTTCATAAATTCCTTGCAGGTGACTTAATTTATTTATTAAATTCTTTAATTCTTCACTTTTATTGCTACGATAATAATTACATCCTAGTATTGCCGTTTTTGATGAAGGAACAAAACAGTTATCAAAGTGCTTTTCTATGCTGTCTAAGTTATCAGTTATAAAAACATTTGATTTTGATAAATATTCACTTAAATCAACCATTTCTAAAGCAACTCTTAATAGTTCAAGATTTGGTTCATATAATATAACGCGTCCTTTTGAAACATCAACTAGTTTGCTGAATACATATCCAAAGCCCATGCCAATTATTACATGAATAGATGATTGGTTATTATGAGTTAAAGATTTTACAAGTCTAGTTGCTTCGTCAATTGCTCCTGATTGCTCATTAATTGGTTGATTGTAATATGCTAAATTAGCTTCATTTTTTTCGGTATAAATTAGCTGTATATGAGGGCTTAATTGTGTAATTGATGATAATCTGCTGCATAAATCCTCATCGTATTTTTTTATGTAATCTAAGTTTTTCTTTAAAATGTCATTAATAAAATTCATAACAATATTATACATAGATATTTTATTATTGAAATTTTGTAACATTTCTTTTAATTAAAAACTTTTTAGTGAAAAATGCTTGAAATTTATTTATATTTTAGTTAGCATGAAGAAACCTAGACATTAATGATTAAAAGGAAGAGAAAAATGAACCCGATAATTAAAGAATTAGAAAAACAATACTTGGATAAAGAATTGCCAGAATTAAACCCTGGAGACACTGTTAAGGTTTTTGTAAGAATTGTTGAAGGAAACAAAGAAAGAACACAGGCTTTTGAAGGAACTATTATTAAAAAACGTGGTTCTGGTGTTGGTAAAACTATTACAGTTAGAAAGATATTCCAAGGCGTTGGTGTAGAAAGAGTATTTCCAGTATACTCTCCACGTATTGAAAAAATTGCTGTACTTAGACGTGGTGATGTTAGAAGAGCTAAACTTTACTACTTAAGAGAACGTTCAGGTAAAGCAACTAGAATTAAAGAAAAATTAGAAAAAAGATAAGAAGAATTTACCAAATGTCACATATACATTGGTATCCAGGACATATCGCCAAGGCTGAGAGAAAGTTAAAAGAACAACTCAGCCTTGTTGATGTTGTAATAGAAGTTTTAGATGCGAGAATTCCTTATAGTAGTATTTATCCAGATATAAAAAAATTGCTTGGTGATATCCCTCGTCTTATTATTTTGAATAAATCTGATTTAGCAGATGAAGCAAAAACAAAAAATTGGATTAGAGAATTAAAGGAAAAAACTTCACATGTGGTTATAGCATCTTCTTCTCATAGAGGAAATGATTATAATTCTATTATGAATAAATTGATAGAATTAGGTAAGCCTAAAATGTTAAAATTAATGCAAAAAGGTCTTTTGCCACGTCCGGTAAGGGTGATGGTTGTTGGGATGCCTAATGTCGGAAAATCAAGTATTATAAATAAGCTTATAAAAAAGACTAAGACTAAAACAGGTGCAAAAGCCGGTGTAACAAGAATGCAGCAGTGGGTGAGAGTTAATCCAAGAATTGATTTGCTTGATACTCCAGGTATAATCCCTCTAAAATTAGATAATCAACAAATAGCTCAAAAATTAGCTTTTGTTAATTCTGTTAGTGAGAATGCATATCAGAATGAAGAAATTGCTAATGAATTACTTCAAATCTTAAATACAAAATATAAAAAAGAATTGTATGAGTATTATACGTTAGATGAAACTAAAGATGCCACACTTGAAAATATTGCATTAGCTCGAAATTGGATAGTTTCTGGTGGAGAAGCTGATATAACAAGAACAGCTGCGTATGTTTTAAAAGATTTTAGAGATGGAAAGTCTGGTAAATTTACATTGGATGATATAACAGATTATCAATATGAGTAATTTAATTGAGTTTGATAAATTAAATAGAAAAGAAAAATACTTAATAGGAACAGATGAAGCCGGTAGAGGACCAGCAGCAGGTCCGGTTTTTGCTGCTGCGGTTTGTTTTGTAAATGAGCCTGAGGGGTTGTTGTTAAAATTAAATGACTCAAAGAAATTAACTGAAAGTAAAAGGGAGTGCTTATTTGAAGAAATAATTAATAATTCAATTTATTCAATCCAATTTTCAACAGTTGAAGATATAGAAAAATTAAACATCTTGAATGCTTCTTTAGATGCAATGAATAGAGCATGTAATGATGTTATATCAAAATTAAATGATGATAGTGTTGAAGTTTTTGTTGATGGAAATAAATTAATTAAGAATTTTAAGTATAAGCAACAATATATTGTAAAAGGTGATTCTAAATCGGCGTCAATTGCCGCTGCGAGTATTTTAGCGAAAGTTACGCGTGATAGAGTTATGAAAGAATTAGATAAACAATTTCCGCAATATTTTTGGGCAAAAAACAAAGGATATTTATCAAAAACGCATATTGAAGCAATAAAAAAATTTGGCAGTACAGTGTATCATCGAAAATTATTTTTAAGAAAAATTTTAGCAGAAGAAAAAACTGAACAATTAACATTAATATAAAAATAATTTAAACTCTGTAAATTCTTGTAAATAATTAAACTTAGGGTTGGTTTTTATGATAAAATTAGATTTATAGAGGTGTAAATGAAAAAAAGAAATATTTTCTATATTTGTTTGGGGATTTTAGTTGTAATAGGGCTTATTTGGGCGTTTATTGCTGGGCGAATGATTACCAAAAACTTTAAAAAAGATGTTTTATCAAATGCATTGCAAAAACAAAAAATAACTGTACACGGTTTAATTGTTACTGAAACAAAAGATAATCAAAAATATTGGGAAATATATGCAGAAGAAGGAAATTATAATAGCACTGACAAGGTAGTTTTGCTTTATAATATTTTTGGAAATTTTTATAAAGATGGGCAAGTCGTGATGAGCTTTAAATCCGACAAAGGGTCTTTAACTGAAGAAACAAAAAAAGTGGTTTTATACCAAAACTCGTTACTTGCGTACAAGAATGGTGAATATCTTTATGCTGATAAACTCACTTGGCAAGGAAAAAACGAAGAAATAATAGCCAATGGAAATATTGTTATTGAACAAAAAGATAAAGTCAAACTTCAAGCAGATAAAGCTATTTTGTCGGCAGATTGGAAAAAATTAAATTTAAAGGGAAAAGTTAAAACAGAACTTTATAGTAATAAAGGAATAAAACTATGAAAAAGTTAATTACAATAATATCGTTAATGTTTGTTTGTGCTCTTGTATCAAGTGCTGCGGATTTGACAATAAAATCTGATAAACAGTCTTTTAATGTAAATGAAAGTTTAGGTAAATTTGAAGGCAATGTAAAAGTTCAAATTGAAGATATTACAGTTGAAAGTCCTTATGCGGAAGTTACAATAAACAAAGAAGTTGGTGAATTAGACGAAGCAACTTTTTTTAATAATCCTTATGTTTATCAAATTAAAGATGGTAAGAAAAATGAGATTAAATCAAATATATTGAAAGTTTCGTTATTAAATAAAGTGATTACTGCGTCAGGTAATGTTATTACAACATCTCAAACAGATAAAAAACCTACTGCAATAATTACATCAGATGAACAAGAATTTGATACAAAAACAAATATTATGACAGCGACAGGAAATGCTGTAATTGAATATGATGACACAAAAACTTATTCTGATAAAGCTATAGCCAAAATAAATTCCAAAAATGAACTTGAAAAAATGGAGATTGTTGGGAATGCAAAAATTACACAAGGTGATAAGAATACCCTTATGGCGGATAGGTTTAGTTATACAACATCAACAGAAATAGCAATTTCTGATGGTAATTCGTATACAGATTTGACTTCAGAAAATGGAGATAGAATTCAAGTTTGGTCAAATTATCAGCAATATGACAAAAAAAATAATATAATAATTGCTAGTGGGAATGTAAGAGTTCATTATAAAGACTATATTGCGATTGGACCTAAGGCAACTGTATACTCGGATAAGACAACAAAACAGCTTAATGAGGTTGTTTTTACTGGACGGTCTAAAATAACAGAACAAGGGCGTTCAATAGAAGCAAACAAAATTATTATGTATATGAATCCAAAGGATTTTTATGCTGAAGGTGATGTCCTTACAAGTATTAGAAATATAAAAAACTTAGACAATAAAAAAGGTAAATAAATAATGACAATAAGGTTTCTTACTTCTGGAGAATCTCATGGAAAATGCCTAAATGCTATTATTGAAGGTGTTCCAGCAGGCTTAAATATTGATAAAACTTTTATAAATAATGAGCTTAAGCGCAGGCAAGTAGGTTTTGGACGCGGTGGTAGAATGCTAATTGAAACTGATTGTGTTGAAATTAAATCAGGAGTAAGGCATGGCAAAACAATAGCATCTCCAATTTGTCTTGAGATAAAAAATAAAGATTGGGAAAATTGGCTAATTGCAATGAATGATGAGCCGCAAAATCTTGAAGATAATGAAATTGCGCAAATTATTGCATCTAAAAAAATCACAAAATTAAGACCAGGACATGCGGATTATGCTGGGGCGGTAAAATATAATTTCGATGATATAAGAAATGTTCTTGAACGCTCTTCCGCTCGAGAAACGGCAACAAGGGTTGCTGTTGGAGCTATTGCGAAATTAATACTTAAAGAGTTTGGTATAACTGGATTTTCGCATGTTTTAGAAATAGGACAGGTTAGGTCTGATGTTACAAATTTGACTTATGATGAAATTAGAGAAAAGGCTGAATTGTCTGATTTAAGATGCGCTGATGATGTTGCATATGAAAATATGAAACAGGAGATTATTAAAGCTGGAGAATTGGGCACAACACTTGGTGGCAAAATTCAAGTTGTTTTTGAAAATTTGCCAGTTGGGTTGGGTTCTTATGTTCATTGGGATAAGCGGTTGGATGGGATTTTGGCTCAAGCTTTAATGTCTATACCTGCGATAAAGGCGGTTGAAATCGGATTAGGAGAACAAGCCGGGAGACTTTATGGAAACAAAGTTCATGATGAAATCTATTTTGAAAACAATAAAATTACAAGAAAAACAAATAATGCAGGCGGTTTAGAAGGTGGAATGACAAACGGAGAACCATTAGTTTTAAATCTTGTGATGAAACCAATTCCAACGATGAAAACTCCGCTGAAATCTGTCGATTTTGTATCAAAAGAGTCTATCGAAGCTCATTTTGAAAGAGCTGATGTTTGTGCTGTTCCTGCTTGTGGGGTCGTAGCAGAAGCTATGTGCGCAATCGTTTTGGCTAATGCATTATTGGATAAATTTGGACAGGATAATTTAGTGGATATAAAAGACTCTTTTAATTTATATAAAAAACGATTGGAGCAAATGTAGTGAAAAAAAAGTGCAAAAACATTGCTTTGACTGGCATGATGGGGTGTGGAAAAAGCACTGTTGCAAAAGAATTAAAATCAATTCTTGCTGATTATACTTGGATAGAAATGGATTCTTATCTTGAAAAAAAAGAGTGTAAGTCGATAAATGAAATATTTTCAATCTATGGGGAGGACTATTTTAGAAAAATAGAAGCTCAATATATTGAAAGTTTAGCAGATGGTTTTAAACAAATTATTTCAATGGGGGGCGGAGCTTATCTTAATGAGGATAACAGAAAGAATTTTTCAAAAAATTCTTTTAGTGTTTACTTAAAAGCTTCTGCTGATACAATATATGAAAGAATAAAAGATGATAATTCTAGACCACTTTTAAAATCTAAAGATATTAAGGCAAAAATAAAGGAATTATTAGAAATTAGAGAAAAAATGTATGAATTAGCTGATTGTACGGTTATTACTGATAATAAGTCAGTTAATGAAATAGCACTAGAGATACTGGAGAAATACAAAAAGCATGGTAATTAAAAAACCAGATATAAAAGTAAATATAACAGAAAAAGCAGCGTATGATTATCCAATTTTTATTGGTGAAAATTTATTAGAGAATGCGCAAGAATATATTTCTAAATATATACAAGCTAAAAAATTATTAGTTGTTACAAATGAGACTATAATTAATTTATATCCAAATTCTTTAAAACTTGAAAATGCTGAGTTTTTAGTGCTTAAAGATGGAGAACAATACAAAAATTTTGATACATATAAACAAATTTTAGATAAAGCGTTGGAAATAAAACTAGAACGAAAAGATGCTTTTGTCGCTTTTGGTGGTGGAGTAATCGGCGATATTACAGGGTTTTGTGCTGCTACATATCTAAGAGGTATAGATTTTGTTCAAATACCTACAACGCTACTAGCTCAAGTTGATTCTTCAGTTGGGGGTAAAGTTGCTATAAATACTGATTTTGGTAAAAACTTAGTGGGAGCTTTTTATCAACCTAAATTGGTTTTAGCAGATACTTCAACTTTAAAAACTCTTGATAATCGCCAGTTTAAAACTGGTTTGGCAGAGGTTTTAAAATATGCGTTTATTGAAAAAACGGCTATGTGTAATTTTAATTTTTTCGAGTTTTTAACTTCAAATGTTAATTTGATTAAAGAGCGAAATTCAAATGCTTTAAAAGAAATGATTAAAATTTGTTGTGAGATAAAGGCGCAAGTAGTCAAGGTAGATGAACAAGAAAAAGGATTAAGAGCTATTCTTAATTTTGGACATACATATGCTCATGCAATAGAAAAAGTAACAAATTATACTCATTATACTCACGGGGAAGCTGTTGCAATAGGTATGAGATTTGCCTTGGATTTGGCGAAACTTAAAAATCTTATAACAAATGATTATTATAATGCATCAATTTCACTTCTTTCAAAATATGCATTGACATATTTGTTGAGTGCCTCAATTAAAAAGGAAGAATTAATTGAAGCAATGGCATTTGATAAAAAAGTTGTTGATAATAAAATCCGATTTGTTTTACCGGTTGAAAAAGGTAAAGTTATAATAACATCAGATATTAAATTGTAGTTATAGTATTATTTGCTTGTGGTGTAATAATTATCTGCCCCCCCAAAAAACCTCTTTACTACACCAAAATCGTCATGCTAAACTCGTTTCCACTACGTTCCATGATAATTTAAATATAAATTTTACGAATGGGGACAATAGCGGAGATGAAATCTCCGCCATAGTGACTTTGCCGCTTTAGCAAGGGGTTTCAGGGGAGCGCCAACTCCGTTGGTCTTCAGGCAACCAGCCTAAAATGTACTTCCAAGCTTAAGGAGGTTTCATTTTAGCCCCTCTGACCTAACTTTAGCGTAGAGAGAGTTCGATTTTGCGCCAGAAATTTCTTCCGCTTTTTGTAAAAAAGCTTAAGAAATTTCCAGCAAAATCGTTACTCTCTCTAACAAATAGCGTGTTTTTTCTTCTTTTGGTTCTGTTTTCTTCTTTTTTGCGTCGCAACAAAAAAGAAGAAAATGAATATTTAAATTTAATTTAAAAACAATTTTTCGCGGGCTAAAGCCCTTGCGACTTACTTTTGCCATTGCGCAAAAAACGTAGGGTGCACAATTTATTGCACCATTACTACATTCACCAAACTTGTCATGCTGAAGTTACCGATATCGT
>JAZUBS010000002.1:0-34884 GCA_045638605.1 Candidatus Gastranaerophilaceae bacterium | reverse complement strand
AAAAGTCGACGTATGAGAGAATAATAGAAACACAATAGCTTACCGTTTAGCTGTTTTGGTGAGTATTGTAATACAATTTCATATTAAGGAAAAGGAAAATTTAGGAAAGCTTACGAGGTCTTAAACGGCCTCTTTTCTTTTTGCTTAGATGTTATGAACAAATAATATATCAAATCAAGCCAAAACAAAAAGACCTCAAGAAGAGGTCTTTCGTTTTGTTCTAAAATCTAGAGTAAATATATTTACAAGGGAAGTAAAATATTTTTGTAAAATAAAAATTAAATCTTTTTCATACTTCTACTATATTTAATTCCACGGAGTCACAAGACTTTTTTATTTAAATTTATCTCTAACCCGAACAGATCAATATACTGTAACAATTTTGTTACTAAGAAGCAATATAATAAAAATAAAATACTTTATATAAATATTAAAGGATAATAGAGAAAATAAACAATAATTCTTATAATAAAAGATTTTAACTGCTTAAAGAGAAGATTTTGTATGTTTATCACAAGTACAACATTAGCAAAAACTGACTATCATAAAATAACGACTCAGAAAAACAGGACTGAGACAACGATTTTTCCTACTTGTTTTGATGAAGCAATACAAACTCAGCAGTTTGATAAAAATAGAGACAATTCTTTGATTTTAAAAATTTTAGCTCAAATTGCTAGAACGGTAAAATCTTTTTTTACAACAAAAGAATTAGAACCAGAATGGAATAAAAAATCTTATTGGTCAGAAGGGCTTGAAAGAAGCATTGATGAAATTATAGTAAACAAAAAAGTTTATGCAAACAAAGAACTTATAACAGAATTGGAGCTAATTGGTAAAAACGTTGGTTTTAAAGTTGTTAATTCTAGACTTAATAGTGATAAAAATGGAATGTGGATAGAGGATTATAGCATTAGAAGACCTGATGGAAAAATTTATATAATGCCTAAAATGGCTCAAGATAATGCTATTACATTTAAACAAAATCCAATATTTAACTCGGCGTTAAGTGAGGAATATTCTTATCTATACGATAATGAAAAAATTGTGTTTGGTAAATCATACCTTGAAGGTGGAAATGTATTAAACACAATATGCAAAGATGGTTCACCTGGAGCAATTATAGGCTTAGAAAGCCTTAACTATACAATTGACGCAATGGGGTTAAAAGGAAAACCCGAAGACTTTAAAATCGCGAGCAAACAAATTGCAAAAGATTTAAATATCAAAGAAGAAAATATCACATTTATAACTCAACCAGATTTTCATATTGATATGTTTTATAGACCTCTGCAAAATGGAACAATTGCGGTGCCAGATTATCAAAAGGCAATTGAGATTCTTGAAACACACAAGATATCAAGCATGGATAACCGTACAAAAAAAGAATTAATTGAAGATTTAAAAGCAATGGCAAAAAAAAGCTCATTATCTAACAATAATAAAATTTTAGAAAACAAAGGATATAAAATAAAAAAAATTGCTTGTTTTACCCCTTCTCGTAGTGTTAATTCAAATAATACTATAAACTTTCAAAATGCAATTTGTGGAACCGGTAAAGATGGAAGTACGTTTATTATAACAAACAACTCTAAATATCCTGAAATAAATAAAATAATAGAAACCGAATTTAAGAACGCAGGAATAGATTCTGTTTACTTTGTGTCCACCGACAAGTATCTATTATTCAATGGTGGAATAGACTGCTTAACTCAAGAACGTTAGCAAGCAGTATAGGTAGGATATTTATTCGTACTATCTCCTTTTCACCTCACCATCCTAAAAAATTTATTTCGCGAATTAAAAATAAAGTAGCTTTATTTTAAAATGCTTATTTAATGATTTTAAAGCTCTATTGTTATGTTTTTGTTCAACCTTCTCACCAATTTATTAACACAATTAAAAGATTGGACTGTTTTATATAAAAACATAATTAATAATCCCCCTGGTGGATTATTGTTAGAAGTCTTATTTTTATATTAAATATAATTAAATCTTTTTAATACTTCCAACTATTCTTAATTCCAAGGAGACGTAAGACTCTTTTTTTTATTTTTCATCTATCCAATTGTCTAAAATATCTTTCAGTTTTAAGTTACTGATTCTATAGAATTTTCTATTATTTACTATTTTAAATAATGTTAAAAATATAAAATAAAAGTTGAATTAAATAATTTTTGAGCGGAATAGTTGGACAAAAAATATCTCCCTAAACAGGTAAAGCCCACCAATTGGCGGGCTTTTTTAATTTTAGTTGGAAGTATATTTATTATTTTTGAAAAAATCTGGGGTAAATAGTCTAATAAGCTAAAGACCTGCTCCGCAAGGAATTTAGATTGTTTTTGCAGTTCAAAACAGAGAATTAACAGCGAAAAAAGAGAGAAAAATTTCCGTTAGCTGTATCTCTAATTTGTTTTAGAGATGCTTTAAGCTTTATAAAAAATGATTTTCAATATAAAATACTGCAAGCAATGTTTAAGTTCAGGATATGTCAAAAATAAAATTTTAGTCTATTTCATAGATACCCCAACTGGGGTATAGCCAAGTGGGCTACATATTTACTATTATCAAACATGAAGAAAGGGAATAAGTAGTATGGATAAAATTATATCATTATATATTGTTGAAGATTATTTATTAGCAAGAATTACTTGTAAAAAAGCATTAGAACAATTTCCAGATTTGAAAATAAATGGTGCATTTGAAACTGCAGAAGAGTGTTTAGAAGCATTAGAAAGAGAATCTGCAAATGTAATATTAATGGACATTGGCTTACCATATATGACTGGAATAGAAGCAACAAAAATAATAAAAGAAAAATACTCTAATACCAAAGTCATCATGTTAACTTCACATGATAATCAAGAAGAAATAATTTCAAGTCTAGCATCTGGTGCTAATGCGTACGCGTTAAAAGATATTGATATTGAAGATTTACATAATGCTATTCTAAACACATACAAAGGTTGTATATGGATACATCCTAAAATAGCATCTATTATTAATCAAACATTTATAAATTCAAAAGTATTGCCTAAACAAGATTTTAATTTAACTGAAAGAGAAAAAGAAGTATTAACCCTTCTTACTAAAGGGTTATCAAATACTGAAATTGCAGAAAAATTAATAATTAGTCCTCATACAGCAAAAGTACACGTTTGTAGTATTTTGTCAAAACTTTCCGTTACTGATAGAGTTCAAGCTGCAGTTAAGGCAGTAAAATATGATTTATAAGGATTAAAAAATGAAAAACTATACTTTTTTATTTAAACATAAATTTTTGATTCAGGCTATAATAGCAATAATAACAGTTTTTATCTGTTGGCATCCTAAGATATATTTGCATCCAATTATAGTCGTAACTTTAGTATGTTGCTGCTATACCCTACACTCGTATATTGAAAATAGAATAACCTTAAAACGTTTACAATATAAATATTCAAAACAGGAAAAAATCCTTTCTACAGTATATAAAAATTCTGAAGAATTAATCGCGTATAGGGATGTTAATGGAAATTATTTATATTGTAATCCTCAATATCTTAAAACATTTAATTTATCAATGGATAAAATCAGGGGGAAATACTCATACGATCATTTACCAGCAAAAGATGCTAAAATCTTAAAAGACTTTCATAAAAAAGTTTTAAAAGGAAAACCTATCAACAAAACAATTGAAATGGGATATCGTGTTCAAAAATATGATTTACTGATAACGCCAATTATAGTAAATGATGAAATTGAAGGTACATTGACAATTGCAAAAAATATTACACAAAAAGAGTTTTTGCAAAAAGAACTAGCAAAGAAAGAACAAATGTTAAGATCCATTTTAGATAGTATGCCGATTGCAACATATCTAAAAGACTTAAAAGGAAATATTACTTATGAAAACTCAAAAGCAAAAGACTTTTTAGGACTATCAGATTCTGAATTTGCTAATAAATGGGAATATGAAAATCGTCGTGGAGATGAAATTACAAAAGAAGATAATGAAATTTTAAAAAATAAATCTTGTATTGAACGTGATAAACGAATCACGCTTAAAAACAATGATATTAGATGGTTTAATATAACAAAATGTCCTATTTTTGATAGTAAAAAAAATATTACAGGGATTCTATGCGTGGCAAGAGATATAGAACTTGCAAAAAAAGCTCAGGACCAGAGAGAAACCTACGTTGCTACTCTTACCCATGATTTAAAAACTCCTACAATTGCGCAAATTAAAGCCTTAGATTTATTGTTAGCAAATACGATGGGAGAATTAAATAAAGAACAAAAAGATATGTTAGTTTTAATCAAAGAATCTTGTACTTATATGCACGAAATGCTTTCTAATCTATTATGTACATACAAATATGAAAATGGAGATTACACTCTTAATTTAGAAAATTCAAACATTCTAGAATTGATAGAAGATGTTTGCCAAGAGTTGGAATCATTATTAAAAGAAAAAAATATACATATTCAAATACAGGCTTCACAAAAAATTAAAAAATTTATGTTTGATAGAATTCAAATCAAAAGAGTCTTAGTTAATTTATTAGGTAATGCTATAACTTATGCCTATAATGATACAAATATAGAAATTAGCGTACTTTTACAAAAAGACTTTGTAAAAATCCAGATTACTAATTATAGCCCATATATTAATCCTTCCTTACTAAAAAATCTTTTTGAAAAATATGTCACTCATGCCGCAAAATATAATAAAATTGGTGTTGGTTTAGGGTTATATTTATCAAAGCAAATTGTAAATGCACATAATGGGGAAATTGGAGCTATAAGCTATGAAGAAAATAAAAATATTTTTGAATTCACTCTACCCTTAAATCAAGATTAAGTGATAAATAGTTTTGACACATTAATGGTATTCAGATAATATTTCTTATTTAATTAGAAACTTGATTTATTTACAAGACGCAGCTTTTCATATAATGTACAAATATATGGAGAAAATTATTAATATGGATTGTGTAAATAGAACTAAAATTATTGCAACGCTTGGACCAAATACATCTTCCCCCGAAAAAATTAAGGAATTAATATTAGCAGGGACATCTATATTCCGATTAAATACGTCACATGGAAAGGAAGAAGACCATGCTAAAAATATTGAATCAATTAGGAGTGTTTCAAAATTTTTAAATAAGTATATTCCTATATTAGTAGATTTACAAGGTCCTAAAATTCGAGTGGGAAATATTCAACAACCTATTGAAATTTCTGAAGGAGATATTTTAACTCTTCAAGCGACAGATAATGTAAATAATACAAATATAATACCTGTTGATTATGAAGGAATTGCTCAAGATGTATCTATTGGGAGTAAAATTCTTATAGATGATGGTAAAATTGGGCTTGAAGTAATTAAAATAACTAATCAACAAGTTCAAGCAAAAGTTCTATTTGGCTCATTGTTAAGACCAAGAAAAGGAATTAATATCCCTGGGACAACAGCCAGTTTAAGTGCTATAACCCAAAGAGACATTGAATTTATTCGTTTCGCAGTTGAATATCAAGCTGATTATATCGCACTTTCATTTGTGAGAGAGGCTAAGGATATAGAACTAGCAAAAAGATATGTAAAAAATTTTGGAGGAGATATCCCTATTATTGCTAAAATTGAAAAACCACAAGCAATTAAGGATATTGATAATATTTTAAAAATTTCAGATGGCATAATGGTTGCAAGAGGTGATTTAGGAATAGAAATTCCACTAGAAGATGTTCCGGCTATGCAAAAAAAGATAATTTTAAAATCAATAAATGCTCGTAAGGTTTCAATTGTTGCAACACAAATGTTAGAATCAATGATAGAAGAACCAATTCCTACAAGAGCAGAAGTTAGTGATGTTGCAAATGCAATCCTAGATGGCGCTGATGCAATAATGTTATCTGGAGAAACTGCAATGGGAAAATATCCAATTGAAGCCGTTAAAGTAATGAAACGAATATCTTCTAATACCGAATATTGTAAGTTTGGCAAATGCAACTTGAATTTAGAAATAAATAATGATTATGATTTATCTCCACAGGCCATCGCAAATGCTGCCGTAAAAATGGCACAAGATGTAAATGCTAGAGCCATACTATCTTTTACGCATACAGGTTATACAACAAGATTACTATCAAAATTAAAGCCTACAGTTCCAATTATTACAATTTCAGACTCTGAAATCACTGCTAGACGTTTAAATCTTTATTGGGGAACGATTACTGATTGTAGAAATTGGGATGATGTTTTGGATAGTAATTTGCTAGAAAAAATCGATAATTATATTTTACAAACAACTAATTTTAAAAAAGGTGAACGAATTGTTATATCGGGTTCAATTCCTAAGCTAATAAGCGGAAGGACTAATTTTATCAGGGTTCATAGAATTGGTGCTGCTACAGAATGTTAAACAAATTGTTTTTTATATTAGTAATAATAGAATCTTCTTTTCTTTACGCAAGGAAGATTCTTTTTATATAAATCCATATTAAATATTTCTACAAAAAAATGAAAAGGGGAAATTTTCCCCTTGAATAAAATATCATGAACAAGAGTATGAATATTTTAGTTGAGTATTAATTAATAATAAATAAATCAAGTAGGCTAATTCATAGAGGTATTTCAAACTGATATACAAGTTTTTTTACAAATGTAGACAGTTCATAAAATAAATTAATGTAATGATTAATACTAGCTGTTTAAACAATCCCCCTTTTAGGGTATTGTTCGGAGATTTATTTTATCGTCAAATATAATTATCTTTTTCATACTTCCACTATATTTAATTTCACTGAGTCACAAGACTCTTTTTTTTATTTTAGTTTTTCCAGAAACAGAACAGAACTATGTACTGTTACCTGTTCCTTAAAAAAAAGCAATATATTATTGAAAGCATAATCAATGGAACACAAGATCCGGAATTAACAGTAAAAAAACTTATAGAAATTGCTGCTAAGGAAGTTCGATAAGTATATTTTTATACACCCGTTATAGACGTGTATAGGTTTTATACTACAAATAAATAGCAAGATATGTGTTTTTAAACTATCGCAATCAACACGCAAAAGTTGTTTTAAATAGGCTTTTGCAGATAATACTAGCCAACATTAAAGAAAAAAGGAAAGGATGTACCCCCATGGACGATTTTATTAAAAGGAAATTTATTGATTATGTAAAAACACTCTCAGTTTATGTTAAAGAGGGGCGTAAATTTAATCAATTTCTTGATGAAATAGATGTATATTTTGATATAGATGAAAAAGAAGATGTTCACAAATGGACAAAAAGAACATTTCTTAAAAATCTTGATTTGGTAAGCAAAATATTAGAAAAAAATTTGTATGGAAAAACTAAGGAAAGAAGTTTTTTAATAGTAAAGGAATTGTATGGATTAACTGAACTAGAATATGAAATTTTATTATTTACCTATATCCTTGATATTTATAATGATTTAAGTAAATATTTTTTTGAATCATTGGAAAATTTCCGATGGACATTTGCGCTTTATTATTTAAATTGTACTTTTGCAGATTTTTTAGAGGCAGATACGTCTTTGATACAAAAGGGAATTAAACATAAAGTAATATACAAATATCATAATGATCAACTTTTGAACAATACACTTTTTGATATTTTAAAAACCAATGATTATTCTAAAAAAAGGATTAAGACAAAATTATTGGGGGTTCCATTGAAACCTACCTTAAAATTAAAGGATTACCCTCATATTTCAACAGAAGCGGGAATTGTTAAGAATATTCTAATTAATGCCATAAAAACAAAGGCAAAAGGCGTTAATATTATGCTCTACGGCGGCGTTGGTACGGGTAAGACAGAATTTGCAAAACTAATTGCAAAAGAATGTGGACTATATATTTACGCTGTAAAAACTGAGAAAAATGATGAAGAAGCAACAAGGATTGATAAGTTGAGTGATTTAGCTTCAAAACAAGGTCTTTTGTCTCTCTCTGGAAATAATTGTATTCTTTTTGATGAAGCGGAAGATGCTATGAACAGAGGCTTTTCATTCTTTTCTATAAGATCCGCCTCAAAAGGACATCTAAACAGGTTATTGGAAGAAACTCAAGTTCCGGTAATCTGGACAACAAACAATATTGAAGATGTTGACCCTGCGTTTTTAAGGCGTATGACATATTCTATCGAATTTAAAAAACTAACAGAAACACAGCGACTTAATATTTGGAAACAAGTTGTTAGAAAAAATAAGTTTAAAATTGATTCCCAAAAACTAATTGATCTAAACAAAAACTATGACGTCCCAGCTTCTATTATTGCAAACGCAGTCAATACAACCAAAATGATTTCAGGCTCGCAAGATGATTTTGAAACCTTTATCAAAACCTCCGCCACTCTTGTAAACAAAAAGCGAACACAAAAAAAATCAAAAGAATTTGAAGCAGATAAATACAGTAATGAATTGGTGAATGCGGATTTAGATGTAATGAAACTGGTTGAAAATATAAAAAATACAGGAAATCTTAATTTCTCACTCTGTTTATACGGAGAACCAGGGACAGGGAAAAGCCATTATGCAAAATACTTAGCAAACGAGCTAGGGCTAAAAGTCGTTTTCAAACGAGCAAGCGATTTGAAGTCTAAATGGGTTGGAGAAACCGAACAAAATATAGCAAAAGCCTTTCAAGAAGCCAAAGATGAAGGTGCAATGTTGATATTTGATGAAGCAGATTCTTTCTTGCAAAATAGGCAAAATGCAAACGCAAGTTGGGAAGTATCACAAGTCAATGAAATGCTTACTTGGATGGAAGCTCACGAATATCCATTTGTATGCACAACGAACTTGATGAGTAGTCTTGATGAGGCAAGTTTAAGACGATTTACATTTAAGATAAAGTTTGATTTTCTAACGCCGGAGCAAGTAAATAAAGGAATTGAGCACTTCTTTGGAATAAAGAACGCTAATTGTAATATTAAAGGCTTAACAGCGGGAGATTTTGCAACTGTTAAAAAGAAAGCGGAATTTCTTGGGGTAAATGACCTTAAATCGTTATGTTCAATGCTGAATGACGAAGCAAAAATCAAGCAGTCTGAAACATTAAAAAATAGTATAGGGTTTTAAAGGGGGACTGAAAAATGGAACAGACAACGCTCGAACGAGAATTTAAAACTACCTCAAAAACCTTTGACACTGATATTGAAGAACAACTGCAATTTTCTGTAGAAGAAAAACTGGATTTGATTGCAACAGGAGTTACGCTGATTGTGACAGGCGATGATAAGTTTACTATAGGTGAGTTTTCATATATTGCCAATACGATTGCCTCAAAACTGGATTTTATACATTCTGACTCCAATCTGTGTATTAAGGCTAAGATTGATACGAGTTATGAAGTGGGTGAAAAAGTAATTACCATAAGACCTCAAACCCAAGAGGACAGGGATGAGGATTCGATAATAATATAAAAGTATCCAGGAGGGCTAATAAGCCCTCCCTAAAAAAACATTGGTACTCTGTTTGAGCAATAGTCAAGTGATATTATTAGGTTAAACTACTTATGCGTCCATTTTGGTTAAAAATAAATTTGTTTCATTCTGACAAATCTTTAATTGAGTTAATGGTACATACGCTATATCATTTAAAGTTCGTGGATGTCTTGGATATTTATTATTAACTAATTTAGAATTGATAGTATAAAATTTGCAATTATTTATTCCTGTTAAAAGTTTCAGTATATCTTCTTGGAATTTTTTTAACTTACTTCCCCAAGCTAATAAAATATTTTTGCCTTTCAAATATTCTTTAAATTCTTCAAGAGCATTTTTTTTATTTTTGTAATTTTTAATAACTCTTTCTATATCAGAATCTCTTATCGTCAATATATTAAAAACTTCTATTCCATTATATCCATTATCTTTTGCGATTTTTATACAGTTATTTATTGTGGGGTCTTTCGAAAATTGATTTGCATAACTTGGATTAAACATTATTATGGTTAAAATATTTTCAACTTCTTTATCATTAAATAGAAGTTTATAATACACCCTATGCTTATAACGGTTACCTGTTTTATCATTCTTTTTATTTTTTACAATTAAACGAGTCCAAAGCCAATTTGAAATTTTTAAAATAGCTTTATCTTTTTCTGTATATTCTTCTTTACTAAAAAAAACTGTTATATTTTGATTTTCTCTTTTTTCATAAGTTTTTTCCAAGTAATCAATTAAATTATTTGACATATTAAATCCTTTCCAAGTGATATTACTAGGTTAAACTATTTATACGTCCATTTCGGTCGGGGTAAACAAGATAAAATCATAAAGGTCTTTATCTTTTACATTATTATATCTTTGTGAACTAAAATGAGCTGGAGCACCTTTTTTATATGACTTAAATTTTAAACCTGAGTTTTTAAAAATGTCTTGAGCTACAGTATTATATTTATCCCCCCAAGCTGCAATAAGAACGACTTCTTCATTTTCTTTTTTATTTTCTTGTCTATTTTTTAAATATTTTATTAAAAATTCCTTTTGAGAACTTTCATTTAGTCCTAAAAAAGAAACAAAGCAATCTAAGCAATCAAATTTTGGCATTCTTATTGGATACAAATTGACAATTTCAAAGGATTTAAATTTTTTGTCTTTTAAAAATTTATATATATTATTTATTGTAGGATCATTATTTTGAGAATCAGCAAATGCAGGATTTATCATTACTATTAATGCTTGTTTATTTGCTTTCTGTTTCATATTTTCTAAAATTTCTTGATAAAAATAATACCTATATGTAAAAAGCTCCTTTGGAATCTTTTTTGATTTTAAATACTTGCAGTTATCATATGTTAATTTAAAATGCCCATATAAAGATTCCTGTTTAACTATTGTATTTTCTATTTCTTCTTTTGAGTAAACTAAAAAACCATTTCTTTTTATTACTTCTTTTTTACGTTTAATATCTTTTAGTGGTACAAAATTATAATGGTTTTCAAATTTATATTCAAACGGTTCTTGTATTTTATATTTATTGATTAACTCAACTAATTCATGTTTTTTAGACATACCAAACCCTCTTTCCAATTCCAACTCATACTGTATAAAATCCTCAATATACAGAACAATTAAATTATAATTTATTTTATGCTGAATTATATCCATTAAATTCAGTATCTAGCTATGTCGCAACCTAGAATTATTTTGTACGATAAAAAGTGTAGATACTGGAGTTAGATAACAAATGGATAACAAGAAGCTTCTTGGGAAAAGGATTAAGGAACTAATTAAGCAAAAGAATATAAGTCAAGAAAGATTAGCCGAAATCGTTGGAATAGAACCAACAGCTCTTAGCAATATTGTAACAGGTAGAAATTATCCCCTTATGTCCACATTAGAGAAAATCCTTATAGCTTTAGAATCAGATTTTTCAGAGGCATTTAACTTTTATCACCATAATTCTAATGAAGATTTAAGAAACGAAATCCAACATATCCTCGAAAAAAATCCCGAAAGAATGCAAGATTTTTATAAAATAGCAAAGGCTCTAATAGGTTAAATGTAACATTCCAACACAAATACTTGATATACATACAAAACAGAGCATTAATGTAAACACGTCCGAATAAGACGTGTTTATATTTTATACTTCAAAATAAAGGCTCTATTATGAAAAAGAAAAAACATAAATTCCCTCAGGACAAATTTTTAGCTGAACCTAGTACTATAGAAAAAAGACTTCTTAGAAAACTTTTGAAACTAAATAAAAATACACGACTGTTTTATCTAGGTTATTTTTACTGCTATAACTTCTATCTATACAAGAATACTGTCATAATTTCGTTATGCGATGCTGATAGAGATAAAAATGGTTATTGGGACTTGAAAACACTAGCAATCGTAAATTGTTATACTATAACACTCCTAAAAGAGTTCCCAAAAACTACTGATGATATTGAATTTAAAATCATAGCTGAAACTAGCAATTATACCTATCCTGTTACACATTTTTTAGATTGGATAGATAGACCTTGTAATCTTACCCAAAATATCGACCAACCTTTTTATAAAATAATTACTTTTTTAAAAAAAATACATTCTTATCAATTTAAGTCCAAAAATTATTTATTCTATGTAAAACAGGATAATGATTTAACTTGCTATTTTAATATTTACGCAAAGAATCATAAAACAAATAAGACGATGAAGCTATATTATCCCAATAAATACAAAAAACTAGAAAACGGGGAGTACGTAAAAAGAAATCCAGAAACTATAAAGGATATTTTAGTGGCAGCAGTATCAAAAGATATAAATAATTATGAAAAGCTCAAATGCAAAAAAGAATATTTAGAATACTCCCAACAACAATTTTCAAAGTTAAAAGTGACAAATCACGATGTACTTGAATTATTAAAACAAGCAATTCAACCCGTAGAACAATACTATGAATTTGGAGTCTGTAGAGTTTTTGCTGGGAATGATAACAAATTTAGTAATATATGGATACCAGATTTGCTAAAACCAAATGAGGAGCCTTACTTTTTCTTAACTGATGATCCAATTTTTAAAAAAGCTAATAAAATGGCTTGTATAAATTTTAAAACCGCAACTTATCACATAAAAAGCAATTTTAAAGCCGGGAATTTTAAATACAAAAAATGGATTCTTGATAAAGATTATATAAAAGAACTTATTGAATATTTAAAAGCACCAATTAATTTCAATAACACTCATAATACAATTTATGAAAAATGTGCTACTAATTGGCAAAAGATGATTGCAGAATTCAACTATAATACTGCTGAATGGAGTGACATCGATGAAATATCATTAGATTCGCCTCTCCCTGATTATTCAAAACTTCTTGAAGATATATAAAGGAATGACTAATGAAAAATTTTAGAATAGTAAAACTAAGCAAAAATGTAATAATCTTGTATTGGCAAATATCACGATATAAGACAATAGAATTACAGTGGGAGTTTTGTATCTGGGAGCGTTTGGGGTTAAGTATTGAATTTTACCCCAAGACGGTTGCACATAGAATCTTCACAATAGATTTATGCCTTGGAGTTTTTAATGCACTTCTTTCTTTGCAAGATAATAGGGAATGGAATTATGAAACAAATAACTTTTTTGACTAATAATTACTACCCTTTTCCTTTCATATTTGCTCTAAATATGGAACGGAATCTTCTACCCGATATATTTATCTCACCCAGTCCGTTTTGGACGCATATATGATATAATATAAAAGAAATGAGGGCTTAAATATGGAAGATAAACCAAGATATTCACGTTATACAGATTTATTAAAATTAGTTATAAAAATGTCATCAAAACCTAGTGGGCTCAGCTTACAAGAAATTCAAGACGAGTTTCATGTTGGGCGGAGAACCGCTGAAAGAATGAGAGATTGTGTAATGGTTGCTCTACCGCAAGTAGAAGAAATTCCAACTTCTGACCGTTGCAAACGCTGGGGATTTGCAAGATGTTCACTTAGTGAATTTGTATCATTTAGTCCTGAAGACATTGCTTTTTTAGAGAAACTCAAATTAGTTTGTGATGAAGTTGCTTCTGGAGAGTTAGAAGAAATTATTGACAAATTAAAGGTCTTAAATCGCAAAAAACTACCGTTAGTATCTGATACGGTTGAACTACTTTTAAAATCAGAAGGTTATGCTATTAGCCAAACTCAAAACTACAAAGTTGATTTAGAAGTGATTTCAAATATTCGTCTAGCAATAAAAGAAAAACGCAAATTAGCATTAACTTATCACGACAAAGAAAGAAAACTAATCCCTTTAGGATTAATATATGGTGAAAAAGTGTTCTTGATTGCAAAAGAAGAAGCTAAAGGCAATGAAATATATCAATACGTTCTTCATAGAATGAAAGATGTAAAAGTTGCTTATG
This sequence comes from Candidatus Gastranaerophilaceae bacterium, assembly GCA_045638605.1. GTDB lineage: Bacteria > Cyanobacteriota > Vampirovibrionia > Gastranaerophilales > Gastranaerophilaceae > RGIG2134. The sequence continues at coordinate 20,999 of JAZUBS010000002.1, read as the reverse complement.
AATGGTTCGATGAACAAAATTTTGACCTTCAAGAATATGCAAAAACCTCATTTGGCGTTTATCAAGGCGAAGTCTATGATGTAAAACTAAAATTCATACCAGAAGCTGCAGAAGATGTGCTAAACTACCATTTCCACCCAACACAAAAAATAAAAATCCAAGAAGACGGAAGTGTGGTTGTAAACTTTAAAGCAAGTGGCGATAAGCATATTATGTGGAACCTATTCAAATGGGGCTACGCTGTTGAAATCTTAGCTCCTGCAAAACTTAAAAAAGAATACAAAAACTATATTGATGAAATAAGAAAAAAGTTATAAGTATCAAAAATTTGTCTATACCAATTTTAATAAAAGAATTTCTTAAATTTTATACAGCCGATTTGGACACGCTCCTTTTGTATAGTTGAAATATACAAAAGGGGCGAGTTTTATTGTGTAACAATAGAACACAAACCCCTTAAAACACTTGATATTTATTAAACAAAGAGGGATGAATGTAAATGTAACAAAATTATAAGAACGTAATATTCTCTGTCCGTTTTGGACATGGTAGCAGTTTAAAGTATTAATAAATGGAGAACATTATGGACAAAAAACAATTAATAATAGGTATTGGCAAACCTGGACGTAATATACTAAGTTCATACGCTACTACAATTCCAAAACTATATATTGATACCGACCCTGATGTCTTAGAGTTAGAGAATTCTTTAAGAATTGGGGAAAAAACTTGTGGAAAATATTCTGCACTTGGAGAATTCGCAAAAGGAGAACTTTCTCTAATAGAGTCAAAAAACGAGATTATATCAATATTAAATGACTATTCTTCAATCTACCTCGTAACATCACTTGGGGGAGGAACTACCAGTGGTGCCACAAAAAGATTAGTAGATCTATGTATTGAAATGAATAAAAAAGTCCACGTGTTTGCTGGAATCCCTTTACAAGTTGAAGGTGGTAGACGCTTTCAGTTAGCAATGGATTCTTTAATTTACTTAGAGTTAGTTACTCCTATAACAGTAATCAATTATAACAGGTACATTCCAGAAGGTCGTTATACATTGGGGCAATTATTCAAAAAAATGGATGAAAAATTCCACGCAAAACTAACAAATCTATTAAACGATACAAATTGTGTCGATTAAGCGGTAAAAGACTTGAAAACTCCCTAACAAAGAGTGATAAATACTAGAAAATCCCATCAAATGCTCCAATACAAAAATATACAAATACCCTATTTTTACTAAAAGGAAATTAAAATGAACGAAATAAAAAGCTTAACAGATGAATATAACTATTATGGACTCAATAAAGACTTAGCACCTGATGAGACTCCAGAAGAAGCAGAAGGATTCTTTTTAACTCCACTTAAAGCAAGTGAAGTTCATTTAGCTATGAATATCAATCTCCGTTGCTTGGAAAATAATGGCGAAAAACCATTTTTGAGATTTCAAAACGATAGAAATGAAAAATTTAATACAAACTGGATAAAAATATATCTAGACGGAGAAATTAACAACTACGAGAACAAAACAATCATATTTACTGAAGAAGAAATAAACAATTTAAAACTTTGGATAAAACAAAACAAAGATGTAATTACTAGACATTATTATCTAGAATATTCTTCTTGCGAAGTATTTGAAAAGATAAAACCTTTAAATTCTTCTCAAATACCATCTGAGAATTATCAAGGGGAATAAAATGGAAACGAGGAAATCTCTAGAAATTTTAATAAAACTTAATACTAGTGATGTTTTAATCTTTAACCAAACAGGTGTTGTTGGATTAAAGTATATTAAAAATCAGATGTCAGCACCTGTTATCACTTATCAATCAGAAAATATTACAAAAAGTATAAAGTATGCAAATAAGATAAAGCTTCCTGTAATAAAACATAATATTGCTGATAGTATTAATTCCGATTTAAAAATTGGGGATGAAATCCCTGAAAGTATGTATCATCCAGTCGCACAAATTTATGCACGCGTTTTAGCAAAAATATAAATACAAGAAAGGACCATAATGAAGAATCTATCACACATACAATACGTTTTACCAATATCTGATTACTCGGCACTTGCGGAGGTGTATTGTGTTCATGAGGATTTGGAGAAAGTAGAATGGAAAAGGGAAAAGTTTTTTATAAACAAAGAGGGCAAAGTTGTTGCTCATTTTGAACATCCTTCAGAAACAATAAGAGTTGAACTTTTAAGTAATGAAAGAGAAGATTTATTTGCAGTCGCTTATGGGGATGCAAATGGGTACAATATTGTCAAAATTCTTGATGATGGTACACATAAAATTTTAGCAAACTATGACGAAATTGAATTTGGAGAAGAAGAGGGCACTTTCGCAGTACAAAAAGATGGGCTTTGGGGCTTTATTGATATTGAGGGAAATGAAATTATTAAACCTCAATACGATAAATATCAGGCTTTTTATAATGGCGTTGCTATCGTTAGAAAAGATGAGAAAAGGGGCTATATCAATAAACTAGGACACGAAATTACACCTTTAAAATATTGGCTTTGCAATTCTTTTGATGGTGATATAGCCGTTGCTAAAAATTTTGACCATACCACAGAGGTTATAGATAAAAACGGGAATGTTCTACTAAAAGGTGAACCCAACAAAGATATTTACAATATCGGCAACGGTTCGATTTTAGTCGAGCGTGAAAACCAAGAATTTGAATTAGTAAAAATTAAGGAGTAAAAATGAGCAAACAAGAAATTTCTGAAGTAGTAAAAGAAGAAAAACTATCAACGGGCTTCACAAGCCTAGACAAGGCTTTAAATGGAGGTTTCTCAAATACAGATTTTGTAATACTAGGAGCAAGACCCGCTATGGGCAAAACTTCATTAGCTTTGAACATTGCTCAACATATTGTTTTAAAAGAACATAAAGCAGTTGCCATATTTTCTTTAGAAATGTCAAAAAATCAGTTAATGAAGCGTATGCTTTGCACTGAAGCAGAAGTGAATAATACGCGTTTAAGAACAGGAAATATGCGACCTTGCGACTGGGAAAAGCTTGCAGAAACAATGACAAGGCTTACGAATATACCTCTTTACATTGATGATACATCAGGCTGTACGATTGAAGATATTATTAGGAAGTGCAGTAGCTTAGCAACAAAAGAAAATAGGTTGAGTTTAATTATTATTGACTATTTACAATTAATAGAAGGAGGAGAAGCCCCTTATCAGAGAGCTAAAGATGTCAAAAAATTTCTAATGATGTTAAAAAGTTTGACTTATGAATTAAATACCCCTATTTTATGCCTATCTCAATTATCGAGAAGACCTGAAAAAAGAGAGGATAAACGACCAAATCTAAATGACTGGTCAGAAACTATTGCTTTTAACGAGTATTCTGATATAGTTCTTTTCATTTACAGAGATGACTATTATACCCCGATGAAAAATAACACTGTGTCTGAAGCTGAAATAATTATTGCGAAAAATAGGGATAATTACGACATTTCGACAGTTAAATTAAATTTTAAAGGGAATATAACAAAATTTGAAGATATAGAAAATTAAGGAGTAAAAATTATGACAAAACAAGAAAAAACAAAAAAAAGAATGTTCTTACATGGCGAATGTGTAATCGCTGAAATTACAAAACTACCAGAAAATCTTAAAGCAAGAAATGACAAGGATTCTATAATGATTGCTGAGTCTGAGACAGTTGGTAATGAGCATAGAATTAAAGTCAAAGAAGGTGTTGAGTTTTACGAAGATGCACATGGGATTCTGTATATGAAAAATACTGTTCCAACAGAGGTTTATTGCTTACACGCAGAGCGCCACGACACAATCGTGCTACCAGAAGGCTTCTGGCAAATTGATAAAGCTCAAGAGTATGATTATTTGACTGCAAAAATAATAAATGTACGAGACTAACCTTAAGAAGAATCTGGAATGAAATTAGAAAAAATTTTTAGTGACTCTGTTGAAAGTTATTTGCTTGCAGATTATATTGCAGAACAAATAATAAAAGGACAAAACTTATCTAAAATGGATTTAATGTTAATGGTTTCTGATTTATATTTTGATTATATTTGGACTAACAAAAGACGGCGCAATTTTTATCCAGAAGCCCCTCAAATTTGCATTGTAGACAACGTACGAGAGACTTATTTAGATCATACAAATGCATTAATAGTTAATCATCACAATTTTATAAAAGAAATTGATTCTTTTATAAAAGAATGTAAAATTTATTCGTACACAGAAGAAGTCAAAGTAAAAAAAGAGCTAAAAAAAGTTTATGATTTTTTTGTTCAATATTGGGATTATTACAACGACAAATATTTTTTAATTGGTGGATTTTATTCTCTTCATACAATTGATGATTTCTATAGGTTATTAATTTTAGAAATAGTTGGAATAAAATTACAAAATCCTAAACTAGAGAAATATTGGAACTATTATATAAACTCTCTTAAATGTCCAATAGTTGTTTTTAATCATTATGATAATAAATGTCTTTTATTTAAAGGATATAGCAAATGGAAACTTCAAATGTTAATTTAATTTATGCGGAACTTTCAAAAATATATATGAAATTTATCTATGAACCAGAACACATGTCTTGTAGTGAAATAGAAGAATGTATTATGTATTTTTTAGATAATTTTATTGATTCAAAATATTCTTCAAAAGTAAATACAAAAGTAAACATTATAAGAGATCTCTATGATAGGACTGAATGGGGGTGGATAAAATATAATTGTGAAAATTACAAAATATACAAAAATATAAATTTTACAGCAAGCAAATGTCTTAGCAATATTGATGAAGAAATTTATAATCAGATAAATTATAAAGAATATTTATACTTTCATACATTTGAATGTCCTTTGCAAAATGAATATAATATAGGGGTTCAACCAAAGTGTGTTTTTGCCGGCATTTTAAAGAATAAAACGACAACGAGCTTGTTAAGATTATATTTACTTTTAACTGGAAAAGTTGTTTTAAAAAATAAGAAAAATATAAAATTTTGGAATTTTTACAAAAAATTCCTTAATCTTTATGCTATAACCTATAATGCGTCAACAAATTCTTTTGACGTAAGATTGAAGCCGGAAGAATTAATTTTAGGTGATAACTTTGATCTCTATTATAGAAATGGTAATCAAGAATTTTGTTTTTGGGAAGGTGGAAGAACGGCTGTTCCTATTAAAATTTACAAAACAAAAATTGAAGATTTGAATTTGGATGATTTATTGTTATTAAAAACAAATTCTTTACGAGAAATGTTTTTCAGAAGAAACAATATTGTTGCTTTAGCAAAATTCGGGGAAATTATAGATACTTATGAAAATTATCCAGACAATGAAATGTGGGCAAAATCTGAATACAAAATTATTGATATGTATAAAATTGTTCCTGCCAAAAGTATAACAAATTGGATGCATGAACTTTCAGGAGACTATACATATGCTCCATTCTTATACATGAAAAACCAAACAACTGGTGAATATCATTTGGAGGGGTTACATCCACGTTGCAAAACACTATATGACGCAATAAAAATGCGCTATAACGGATTAAATATCAAGGACTACGACATTAAAGATATTAAATAAATTAAATTCTGGAGCTAAAATGACATTATTTAATGAAAAAGTTCAGCAAACTAAAATATTCGAAGATGATATTACTATGGAAGAACTGGAGGAAGGATTTAAAACGCTTCCTCCAGATAAAAGTAAAGGAACTTATTCAGCAGAACTAAAAAGTCCTTTTTCTTGCAGTTGTGTGGGACTTATGCCTTTTTATTTTTACTACAATTATATTATTTCAGAATGGTTATTTGAAACTCCAGCAGATGAATTGACGCCCGAGGATTTTCTAAGATGTAAAAATGAAGGAGAACGAACTGCGTTTGTTGACATAGTCGGTTATCAAAAACTTATTAAATTTGGAATAGTTGTAGATTCTTATAAAAATTACCCAGATAATGAAATTTGGGCTAAATCTGAATATCAGATTATTGATATGAGTTTTTTACCTTGTTATACATCAGCTGAATATAAATACCATTTAGAAGCACCTCTTTTTTGTATAAGTAATGCCAATTACGCGCCATTTTTATACATGAAAAACCAAACAACTGGCGAATATCATTTAGAGGGCTTACATCCTCTTTGCAAAACACTTTATGACGCAATAAAAATGCGTTATAACGGATTAAACATCAAAGACTACGACATTAAAGATATTAAATAGGAAAAGTATGGCGAGAAAACGAAAAAGATTATTTGTACCAAGAAGTTTAGATGAATCAAACAAAATAAAAACTGCTTTGATGGAATATTTCCGTTACAAAAAGGGGATGATGCTTGTTTGTTCAGAAGGAATAAATAATGCCGATATTAACGCTTTAAATGAAAAATGTTTGATAGAAGTTGAAATTAAAATCTCTAAAAGCGATTTTCAAAAAGAGTTTAAAACGTCACTTGTTCCAAATATCTGGGATTTGAAAGCTCGTAAACATCGAAATTATGCCACAAGTACAACAAGTCCATTTTACATAGTGCCTAATAAATTCTACTTTTGCGTACCGGAAGAAATATCTACTTGGGCTTTAGAATATTTAAAAGATAAAAATCCTAAGTATGGCTTATTAGTTTATAAAAATAAATACCTTGACCCCATATCAGTACTAAAACAGGCAAGACAACTTCATGAAACCTCACCAGACATAACAGTACTAAAAAAAGTTGCCAAAAGACTTTCTAGCGAATTAATAATCGAAAGACGTAAACAAAAAGTAATATAGATTTTATACAAATAGTAAAAAAGAGGTAAAATGTTTATTCCCCAAAAAGAATATTATAAATTAATCGACACGATAAAAGAAAGACTGGATATTGTAGAAATTATATCAGAATATGTGGATTTAAAAAAATCTGGTTCCAATTATTGGGGAATATGCCCCTTTCACAATGATACAAAACCTTCACTATCTGTTAATTCATCAAAAGGGATTTATAAATGTTTTGCTTGTGGCGAAGGCGGAGACGCTATTCGTTTTATTATGCAAATTAAAAATCAAACTTTTAGAGATACAATTTTTGAACTTGCGTTAAAATACAAGATTGAAATGAAAGACTATACATCAGAACAAAATTCTAAACAAGAGAGAGAGATGCTTGAAATTTATGCTAAAGCAGCAAGTTACTATCATTCTATGCTTAAAGATCCCCAAATTAATGCCAAAGCAATATCTTTCCTTAAGACCCGTAATATAGGAAGTAAAGCTATTAATGATTTTATTATAGGATTTGCTCCTGACGGATGTAATTTACTCTACAAAGAGCTTTCAAAAGATTTTACAACAGAATTATTGGAAAAAGCTGGATTAATTTTTAAATCAAAAAATGGAAATTGGATTGACAGATTCCGAAATAGAATTATTATACCTATTCAAAACGAAAATGGTGAAATTATTGCTTTTGGAGCCAGAGCATTAGAAAATGGACAAATCCCTAAATATCTTAATTCTCCAAGTTCAACGATTTACAACAAAAGTAAGATTTTGTATGCATTAAATTTTGCAAAAGAAGCTATTAAAAAAGAGGATTCTGTTTTAATTATGGAAGGATATTTTGATGTCATTACGGCACACGTGAATGGTATAAAAAATGCTGTTGCAACTTGTGGAACAGCATTAACTTCAGAACAAGTTAAATTGCTTTCAAAATACACAAGGTCAAATAGATTCTTATTATCTTTTGATTCAGATGCTGCAGGAATCAATGCGGCAAAAAGAGCTGGTAGAGTTATAAAAAATGCGTTTACTCTTTCGCCATATAAAGCATATTCGCCATTATATGAAGTAAGAGCATTATCAATTCCAGATAATAAAGATCCAGATGAATTTATTCGTACACACGGGAGTGACCAATACTTAAAGTGTGCAGCAAATGCATCTTTATTAATTGATTTTTTATTTAATAATATTATGAAAACAAATACCGAAATAAAAACACCACAAGACAAGGTTCATTTTGCTTTACAAATTTTTGAAATAATTAGCGATATTGATAATAAAATTATTCAATTTGAATATGTTAAAAATCTAGCAAAAGCTCTTGATTTAAATGAAACTATAATTCTATATGAATTAGAACAATATATAAAGAGTTCAGATTATAAAAATAGGTAAAAAATATCAATACGATACATTTAAAATCTTTTAAATTCATTCATTTTAATAATAACTATAGATTTTATACAAATAGGTATGACAAAGTGAAACAAAATAAAAACATCTTTTCTAAATACGAAATTAAAGAAATGGATAGAAGGTCAAAGGAAGAAAAATCTATTTTATGCAAAGATGTTTTAAAAGAATTAAATTTTTAAATAAATTCCTCTGCAAAAAACGCCCCTTAGAGATTTTATACTTAAAACTAACCTTTCAAGTATGAGGCGAAATTTTTTTAAGCAATTCTCATAAAAAAGGACCTCAAAATTTCTTAAAAGAGACTTTTGTTAATTTTGTAGTTATTTGCCCTTACAAAAACTATAATTAAGGTCTCTAATATTCCCCAAAGGCCGCTCCACGCCCAACAAAAGGGACTAAAAAAGAGACCCATAAGGTCTCTTGTAATATTAATCTGGAGATGGCGGGAGTCGAACCCGCGTCCAAAATGAGTGAAAACAAATCTCTACGTGTGTAGCATTGTATTTTCTCGACCAAGGTTGGAACAATACACAACCAAAGCCTAAGCCAAAGCCCTATCACAGTCGGACAAACTTTTGGCGGTTAACTTGATACATCTACCGCTATCAATGTACTGCGGCTTGCATCGTGGTCACATAATTCCGGCAAGCTGGGAACTATGTGAGGCTTACCTAAATACGATTAGGCAGCAGCTCTTTCGCTTACGCGAGAGAAAGCTGCGCTAGCATCTACAACATAAGGTGTAGCATTTAATTTATTTGCTCGTTGATAACCGAGAACAGCGCTCGGACACGCAACCTGCGTCCACCAATCACCCTGTCAAATCCAAAGCATCCCCATATTTAATTCTCAATGTGCTTGCTATATAAGTATAATGCCTATCCTTGCTAAAATCAAGTAAGCTCAACTCTGAATAAATACTTGAGAAGAAAAAATACCTCCGGCACTGGTGTCGGAGGTACAATTTATTTTGTTAAAAATTTTTATAACTGTTGTGCTAACTGAAATCTTTGGTTTGATAATTTCATTGTTTCAGAATCAATAATACCACGTTTTAGCTCAGTATAATTAGCTGTTCTTGAGTTAAATTTCTTTTTCAAGAATTCATAAGCAACCATTGGGTCGCAAGAACTACCGCAAGTAAATAAATCTACTGCCGCATATCCTAATTCCGGCCAAGTGTGAATTGCCAAATGGCTTTCTGAAATAATTACCACACCACTTACACCGTAAGGGTTAAACATGTGAAAACATTTTTGTACAATTGTTGCACCACATTCTAAAGCTGCGTCTATCATATGTTTTTCAACGCTTGTAATTGAATTTAATACATTAGGATCACATTCAAAAAACTCTGCAAGTACGTGTTGTCCTAAGTTCATTTGTTGGATATTACCTTGTTCCAATTCCCTTAACGCTGTCATCATTGTCACTTCATAAGCCTCCTTTATTCAAATTAATAACAACTCCTATATAATACTATAAAAACTCGATAATTTGTAAAATTTACAATTATTCTTAAATATCGTAACAAAAGTTAACAATTTATTCCCAAAACCCGCATGACTGTTTAAGTATGGTGTTTTAAAAGGAGTTTTTGAATCACATCCAAGAATGATTTTTGATAAAAATCCTTCTTAGCAATACAGGTTTCCGCCCCCAGTGACATTGCATGTTTTGTCACTTCTTTATCAACAAGACTACTTACAATCACAACAGGTATATCCGCATACATTTCATCGCCTTTTAAGCGAGACAAGAACTCTAGACCGTCCATCTTAGGCATTGAAATATCACTTACAATCAAATCATAGTGATTTAATTTCAACTTATTAAACGCTTCAAATGGATCATCTGCTTCGTCTATAGAGAAACCTGCCGCCTTTAAAATATTCTTTTCCATAGTTCTTGTAGTTAAAGAATCATCAACTATCAATATACGCTTAAACGCCAAGATATCTGCAGGCAAAGCCTTGGAAGAATGAGACTCAACCTGAGTACCAATATTCTTAATCATCTCTTGAATATTTAGGATTAGACACAACTCCCCAGAAGCCAAATTGGTTATACCAGAGATATTCTTAACCTTATACAACGGAGGAGCCAGCTTTTTCTGTAAAATATCTTGGTCACCAAATAATGCATCTACAATTAAGCCAATCTTCTTTTGTTCAGCTTCAATAATAAGAATAATTTCTTTTTCCCTACGCTCTGTAGCAGGAAGTTCCAAAATATCTGACAAGTAATAAATTGGCACGATCTCATCATTTTGCAAAATAGAAAGAGTACCGTTATTTGAAGTTATTTCATCACTGCGTTTCAAGATAAAAGTAGAAATTACTTGAATAGGAATTGCAAAAGTTTGGTTCGAAACCTTTACCAAGAACACTCTTAAAGTCGTCATAGTAACAGGAATTTCAATATGAACACAACTACCTTTACCAAATTCGGAAATTATTTTTACTTTACCATTTAACTGAGAAATTTTTGTCTTAACAACGTCCAACCCAATACCACGACCAGATATACTTGTAATAGTGTCCCCTGTTGTAAATCCTGGCCAGAAGATAATATTCATAATCTCGTCGTCAGACATTGTATCAATTTCATCTTGAGTCAAAAAGCCTTGGCTTAATGCTCTATCTTTAATTTTTTCGAGATTAAAACCTTGACCATCATCAATAATATCAAGAATTACCTTATTATCATCTTGACGTGCGCAGAGCATAATTTTTCCCATAGGATTCTTACCTCTACTACGTCTCTCATCTGGAGACTCAATTCCATGATCAATTGCATTTCTTAAGATGTGTATTAGAGGTGTCTTTATTTCCTCAACAATCTTTTTATCTGCACTTGTATCATTATCTTCGATTACAAATTCAATCTGCTTATTCTTTTCATTTGCAATATCGCGAACCATTCTAGAAAATGAATGTAACACTGTAGAGATAGGCAAAACTCTAATATTTTTAACCATTGATTCCATTTCATCAATGATTAAGCGCATTTTCATATCATCTTCTTTTGTAACTCTTGCAAGAGATGTTAAATCATATATTGTTTTAGAGAGATTTTGAGAAACCTCCGACAACAGTAAAAATATTTGCTTTACAAATGTGGCTGAATACTGATCAACAGAATTTACTTGCAAATATTTACGATGATAGTATTTCAAATGGTTAATTGCTTTTAGCAAATCTTTTTGCCAAATTTCACTGGAAGAGCGAATAGCATCTATTTTATCCAAGTGTTTTTCAGTTTTTATCTTTGTAATAATCAATTCACCTAGCTGATTTACAAGCATATCCAACTTAGCCGAATTAACGTGAATATTTTTAATTTCGTTGCTATTTGATGAATTTGAAGTGGTTGACTGTGTTTTGGCACTTAAACCTTTAGACTCAATAATCCCAATATCTTTTTTATAATCAAGCTCTAAAAGTTGTTTTGTAATTTCCAATTGTTGAAGAATCAAATCAATATCAACGTTATCCCCTGAAGTAGAACAACATTCCACACTGTTCTTCAGCGTCATTACCATTTGTTCTTCCAAGCTGATATCATTGTCTTTTATAAAGTTCAAGATATCTATGACAATTGAAATAATATCGACTATTGTAGGGTCATTATTAATGGACTTAATCTGATTCAATTCATCAATAATTTCTGAGATATAAATATTATTATTCTGTAAGGAATATATTTTTTCAGCTATATCAGAGAATGATAATGAATTCTGGCTATCCATGCAGAATGAAGTATATTTGGTAGTTGCAATTCCTAGATTGTTTCTAATTTCTAATATTTCACTAATTGTCAACTCACAAGAACTGCATTGGACAAATTCTAGTTTAACCTTTACACTTTCAATCGGAGCTTTGACTTCATAAAATTCTTTGCCTTGAAAACTGTTATAAAGCTCTTCAATTATTAAAAATAAATCTCTAATCTCCTCTGTAACAACTTCTGGAACAATTGAATCAAGGATTTCAAATGCCTGAGCAAAAAGAGAATTGATATGCTCTTGAACCGTTGTTGGGAGAGATAAATCAAATCCATTTCCACTAATAATACTATCTTCTTGCATTGGGAAATTCAAAGTTTGAACCTGAGTTATAGACTTTAAGTTTTCTAAAGTTGTTGCATATCTAATATCAATATATTCTTTTTTTCGATTTATAGACTCTTGGATATAACTTGCAGACAAGTCAATAGCAGCGTTCATTTCTCTAACAAGATCCAGGTCCAAAAGAATCAAATTGTCTCTTACTGCGCTTATAATATCCTCAACAGAATGAAGAAGGTTTTGTATATTCTCAAACCCAATCATCCTTACAGCACCCTTTAAACCGTGTACATCTCTAAAGATTTCCATCAAAATTTCAGGGTCACTGTGCTCAGACTCTAACCTAGTAAAATTCTCAAACAAGTTGTTTAAAAGAGTGTCCGTCTCAGTCTGAAAAACTTCAAATAATTCTTTTTGTTCTTTTTCTGAATATTCCAAGACCTATTCCTCAGTTGCTGAATTTTTCAAATCATTAGAAAACTCATTAATTTCTGCAAGTTTTACTGTACTCACATCAAGAGCCTTGATAATTCCAACAGACCCAGAGCTTAGTTCATCAATTGATTGAGACAATTTATTTAACAACTCATCTTGCTTCTTAGAGCTAGAATTGATTGTTTCAAATGAAACTTGGATTTCGCTAACCATATGAACCAATTTTTCAGAATTAGAACTAATTGAATTGATTTCTTTTAAGACTGCTTCAATTTCCTTAGAACCTTCTTCTGTTGCCATAACAGTTGAATTAGTTGCATATTGAATATTGCTTGTTAAAGAAGTAATCTTTGTAATTGCTTGCTTAGATTCATCCGCAAGCTTTCTGATTTCACCAGCAACAACAGCAAAACCTTTACCATGCTCACCTGCTCTTGCCGCTTCTACCGCCGCGTTAAGAGCCAACATATTTGTTTGTTCTGCGATATCTTCAACAACCCCGATTGTGCTACCAATTTGTTGAGTATGTTCTGATAGTTCCAATACTAATTCAGCAATCATCTGAATTTTTTGGCGAAGAACAACCATTTTTTCAATATTTGCATTAATAAAATCAAATTCTTTTTGCGAAACATTCATTGACTGCAAAGTAAACTTCTCAGCTGCAATAGAAGTAGAAGAAATCTGTTCTAATAATGCTTTAATCTTTTCAATGGTCACAACACCTTGCTTGAGGCTTGCTGAATAAGAATCAATAGATGTTTTTTCATCGTTTAGTGTTGATAAAACGCCAGAGGTAATATCAGACATAAAACCAGCTTGTTTACCCATTGTCTTGTTCAATTTTTGTAACATCCAGCGATTTGTCACAAAGCCTGCAATAATAAACAACAGAGTTGCTGTTATTATACAAACTATAATGTCGTATGGTGCAATATTATGCTTTGACATAAAACCTGCGAACAGGATACACACAACTACAAAAACTGCTGAATCTAAGATTAATTTTGCTACTAAACGCTTTTCTAAAGCTGATTTTAACGAAGTTCTCACTATCCACCCCCAAAAACTCTGGTAATTTCTTCAAATTTATTATAATATGATTGTATAATAAAAAAATGAAAATTGGAAGGTCAGAATGTCGCCGAGAATTTTAGTTATTGAGGATAGTGAAACACAACTTAAGTATTTAAAGGATAAATTAGAAGCAAAGGGATTTGAAGTTGTTGTTGCAATGGACGGTATTGAAGGCTATCAAAAAGCCTATGAAACGTACCCTGATTTGATTATTGCCGACGTTGTCATGCCTAATATTAATGGGTACCAACTCTGTAGAATGCTTAAGAACACCGACGATACAAAAAAAATTCCAATAATTCTGCTTACAATTTTAGACAAGAAAATAGACAAATTCTGGGGTAAAAAAGCTGGTGCACAGCTATTCCTTTCAAAAACAATAGATTTTGAAGAACTTTACGGGCATGTAGTTTCAGTTATTAAAAGATATCCTTTACCACAGGATTACAAAGATAACTTACAACGCCAAATTATCACGAGAGATTCTGCACAGACACACCTTAACAACGTCCTAAACGACTTGTTAATGAAGACAGTTTTCTCTAATGAATTTAGAAACCTTAGTGACTTCCTTAACTATGAAAAAGTTATGGTGGAAAAAATCTTCTCGCTATTAAGCTCTTTTATGGAATATAACATTGCGGGTTTATTTTTTACTTCTCCAGACTCTCTTGGGGAAAACATTTTATACTTAGATACACTGGGGAGAAATGTTTCCAAGCGTGTTCTTTCAGATATTCACTATGATTTCTTCAAGAAACTTGCAGAACACAAAGAGATTAAATCCCCAAAGTTTGAAGTTGTGCGTGTTCTTTTTGGGAAAGAAGTTGAATACGAGTATAGCGACTTTGGCTCCAAAATAGTTATTCCATTAATTTATGACAAAAAACTAATTGGTGGACTTTGTTTCTATACTAAAGAAGACATTAATTATGCATCATTTAAGTTCTTCGATATTATGATTACTGAGCTATTGACAATCTTTAAGATGAAATATCAATACTCAGAAAAAGAACTTATGTCTGTTCTTGATGGATTGACTGGCTTGTATAACAGAAGACAGTTTGAATTGAACTTAGAACACGAGTTCAACAGAACAAAACGCCATCCATCAAACTTCAGCTTAGCAATTCTTGATATTGACTTTTTCAAAAAAGTTAACGATACATACGGACACCAATATGGCGATTACGTACTAAAAACGGTTGCAGATATACTAAAGAATTCATTTAGAAAAACTGACTTGCTGTACAGATATGGCGGTGAAGAGCTTGTTATCATAATGCCAGAAACACATATTGATAATGCAATTATACCTGTACAGAGACTTCGCCAAGCGATTGAGGATTATGAATTCGATTACAACGGTATTAAGACACACCAGACAGTGAGTATCGGTCTAAGTATGAATTACCAAGACTTTGAAACTCATACCGCAATCGTGAAATCTGCGGACGAAGCACTTTACAGAGCAAAAGAATCAGGACGAAACAGGGTAATAGTATATGAGCAGTGAGTTCCTTTTAGAACAGAATAAAAACAATCATTTATATTTTAGGGTTGGAGATAACAAGTATGCAGTAAACTCTTATTCAGTTCTTGAGATTATTAAACTGCCTTTGCTTGATTATCCTCAAAAGCTACCAAACAATATCGTTGGTCTTATGAAATACAACAACTTTGTTATCAATGTTGTTGATATCAGATTTTATTTGAATATCCAACCTTCATCTTATTCGACATCTAATGAAGTTTTGATTATAAAAACAGATGAATCTATTATTGGTATTATTGTAGACAAAGTTGAAGGCATTTTACCGTTCATTGCTAGCAAAGTAGATACTTTGCCATTCATAGATAAGAGCATGTTAATTGATGCACTATATAAACTTAATGATGAAACAATCTTTATTATAAACATTTTCTCACTCGAAAACATTATAAAGACACCTTCATCACTACCTGAGTACAATGTACAAAGCCTATTTCCGACGGATGCTACCGCAAGGAATTTGCTTGTTCAACGCTCTACACAATTGGTTGAAAAAGAAAAGTTCCAATTTGTGCATGAGATTTACACAAAAGACAAATTCATATCTTTTATGCTCAATAATAACAGTTATGGTATTAAACTTAAGTATATCAAAGAGGTTCTAAAGGATACTACGATATCACAGGTTCCTTGTACCCCGAATTTTATAAAAGGTATTATGAACTTAAGAGGGGATTTCATTACTGTTATTGATTTGAAGGTATTCTTAGGAATGGAAAAAGAAGACGACGATAATAAGAAACCGATTATAATTGTTGAAAATGAGGACTTAACCTTAGCACTTCAGATAGACAAAATTAACGAACTCTTTGAAGTTCCAGACGAAGTTTTACCAAAGAACAGCGAGAACAGTACAACTTTTGACATCATAAACAACGAGAAAATGCATACTATCCTAAATATTGATAGAATGCTAAAAGACAAACGATTGTTTATTACAGATATGTAATCTTGTGCTATTATAGAATTATGAAAAAACTGGGAGCATTTATAGTACCAACCGGAGTGGGAGCTTCAATTGGAGGATTTGCAGGAGATGCCTCTTGCTATGCTAGACGCATTGCAGAAGAGTGCAACCTTATTGTTAACCCTAATGTTGTTAATGCTGGGTGCTTTTCTGGTATAAGTTCTAATATGCTTTATACAGAAGGCTTTGCGATTGATGAGTTTTTTAAGGGTAATATAAAACTCTCTCCGAGCAAAAACAACAAAATCGGAGTTATTTTTGATAAAGCGATTTCTCAACCAGTTTTAAATATCCATATTAACACTATTAACGCTGTTAAAACTGTTTATGGAATTGATGTTTCAGAATATGTAATAACAGAAGAGGATGTTGGTGTTTACTTCACAGAAGACGGAAGATATTCAACTGGGGGGATTGCAAACCCAGAGACACTTATAAAAGCAGGAAAAACACTTTTAGATAAAGGCGCTAATGCGCTTGCTGTTGTTTGCAAGTTTGAAGAGAGTGAATCGGAGGATTATGCAGCAGGATTTGGAGTAGACCCAATTGGCGGAGTTGAAGCCATTATTTCACACTATATTACAAGAGAATTGAGAGTTCCTTGCGCACATTCTCCTGCTTTTGAGAATATCAGTATTAGCACAGAGATTGTCGACCCTAAGTGTGCATCAGAATACATCACTCCAACATTTTTACCTTGCATTTTATTAGGACTTTCAAACGCCCCACAAATAAATAAAAACGAGGGATTTGGCATCGAAGATTTGGACTTTCTGTTAATGCCATACAACTCTCTTGGCTCGATTCCTGTTTTTGAGGCGCAAAAGCGTGGAATAAAGACTTTAGGGGTTTTAGAAAATAAAACATTACTAAATATTACGAATGATACAATATATACAAAATGTGGTATTATATATACATACGAAGAATTCTTGGAGAGTTTAAAATAATGAAAAAGGCTTTTACATTAGCGGAGATTTTACTGGTACTCTTAATAGTGGGTATCTTACTCGGGCTATGTATGGGAGCTGGTAGAGTTCACCTTGAAAAAGCCTATAACCTTTATTTTTATCGCTCTTACGCAGGACTTAACACTGTATTTAATGACTTTTTGTACAAAGGGTTACACCACGAGTATTGTCAAAAGCCTAATGCACCACTTGAATATCACTATGTAGGGAGAACTGGAGTTGTAGATGCATTCAACAACCACTTAGACAGCCTTACCCAAAGCGGACGAGGAGGAATTAATTACACAGTTTCCCAAGAAGGCTCTCATTTTATAAAAGTTCTAGTTGAAGTTCCTGCTCTCAAGTCAAGCAAGAACCCCGAAGGGAAAAAAATTGAATACGAAGTTCTCTTAACAACAGGGTACAATCTTGCTGGAGGAGGTGAAAGAGAGGCTTTACCGTTAATTATGATATCTAACGATAATGGGACTGGCATTTTAGATAGTATTGGGATATTACCTGCATTCTTGGATGACGGCGAAGCGGGAACTTATGGATACGATGAAAATGGAGTTTTGAAATACAAACCTATTATCCAGATGTCATTAAGACAAGCTTTCTGCACAATGCCTCAAGAATACGAGCTTTCTCCAACAAGGCAAGAAATACCAACTGGGGCCAAGCTATACGGCGAGATATGCAATAACCAAGGGATTACTCAAAATACAGATAAAGCGAATAATACTATAAGACTCCTAAAACCATCTGGCTATAGAGGATAATAGCGCTCATTTAGCACTTCTAATACATAATTAGAATGACTGCAGCATTAAGTAAGCCCCGTTATCCCGAACTTGATTCAGTATCTCACAGGCAAACATTCAACACCATGAGATTCTGAATAACGTGATTTTAACCTTCGCTAACACTTGGCTAAAAACTACACTTCCAGAATGACAATAATGCAGAACCACAACAACTATGTATTAAAAATTCTGTCTCCTGCATCACCAAGACCTGGGAGGATGTAACCATTTTCATTAAGCCCTTCGTCAATTGAAGCCACAAAAATCTCAATATCTGGGTAGAACTGTTTTATATTAATAATCCCTTCTGGCGCAGCTATTAAACAAACACAACGGATATGAGAAACATCAAGCCCTTTTCCTATATACATACGAATAGTTTCTAATAATGAGTTCCCAGTTGCTAACATCGGGTCAGTTAAGTAAACGTATGTCTTTTCAGGATTATCAAATTTTTCAGGCAACTTGTTATAATACCAGATAGGCTTTAGAGTCTTTTCATCACGGTACATACCAATGTGGCGAATTTCAGCTCTTGGCAACATATCGGAAGCACCGTCAGTAAACACCAAACCTGCTCTAAGGATTGGGGAAATTATTACTCTAAGCGACTTGTCAATTGATTTAGTCACAAACTTCATTAAAGGAGTTTCAACCTCAGTATCGACTTGAGGCAAGTTCTTTGAAGCTTCGTATAGCAGGACATTGGTAATCTGTCTTGTTGCACACTTAACACCCATTGTATCAGTATCTTTGCTTCTAAGGATACAAAGATTCTCGTTTACTACGGGAGTGGAAATCACATAAACATTCTTAAACTCCATTTACTTCCCCTTTCCTATCTTTTCTTGTAATATTATAACTTTGTTATTTGCATCTTCTAACGCTTTGTTTGCAGAATCAATCGTTTCAGAGAAATCAACGGATTCTGATGATTTTGGCAACTCAATAGTTTTAAGCTTGTTGCCGAACAAAGACATCCCAAAACATATATCCATAAATTTGTTATACATTTGATATAACATTCTAGCAGATTCACTTAACCTTGTAGGATTGACTACTTTTATGTAGTCTGTATTTTGTTCTTTGTCACCTTCTGTAGGGGGATATAACTCGAGAGAACGAGCGCCTGCCATACCGCTAAATTCAACAGTTGCAGTTGTGCCCCAAGGTAGGTGTAAATCCTTGTCTTTTATAATAAACCTCAGGTAAACATTGTCACCGACAATTTTTATACGGCTGATGTAACCTACTTGAACCCCCATTAACTTAACGGGAGAACCGACTATAAGACCATCAACATCAGCAAGGAATATTTTATGTGTTTCATATTGTTTTAGGGAATTTCTGTAATGAACAGAAAACCCAAGACATAATAACAAAATAGCTATTATCCAAATCAGTATCTCAATCCGAATATACTTGCGTTTACTATCCATACACCTAATTATAATACAAAACAAAGTAATAACTTTAGCATATTGTAAAGATTTGTAACAATATTATATACTTTGCGCAATTAGAGTATATAACAAATACTTTATATATATGAGGATACAACAACACGAGGCAACTAGAAGCAAATGGCATTTTTATTACTACTACATCAAAAAATGAGCCTGCAGCGCAAAGTCAACAAGTTGACTTTAGAGCAAACTCAGATTGCCTCTGCAAAAGAAAGAATGACAAAGAGGATTGAGAGAGTTCAACAGTCATTCGCAAAACGTCAATCTAAATTAGACGCTGAAGCAAAATTAGCAACAAGTAGAACAAATAACATGGTTTCCGCTGCATTACTAGGTCAAACTCAAAATATGGGAATGATTAGTATTGAAGACGGGTTAAGAGCAACAGATGCAAACCTTTATGAACAATATATGAAAGCAGATGCTCAGACACGTAGTCAGTTAATGAAGGATAACCAATCTATATTCACACAAGCGCAGTCTTATATGACAACACAAAACAACAACATTTCATATCAAAGACAAATGTGTCAACAAATGGCAAACGCATTCCAAACTGATGCAAACGAAAGAATTGCTATCGAGTTAGAAGCAAGAAAACAAGCATTGGAAGATGAAGAACAATTGGCATTAGCACCGTTAGAAGAACAAGATACACAAATCGATATGAGACAAGCATCTAACGAAGCACAATTATCATACGCACAATCTAGACTACAAAATATTGAATCAGCTCTTCAGAACAGCACACAAAACGCACCTAAATTCGGAGCATAGTAAGATTCCAATATTAATAATAATTATTTATCCTCACAATTACGAAGCCGTACTTGGAAAAATTCAAGTACGCTTTTTTTTGCGCGAGGAGGCAAAGGCTGAAGGGCAAAACGGGAGCTTTTGCCCTTTAGCCTCTGCTCGGCTTGCTGAGAATAATAATTAACACCTCATCCTAACCTTCTCCTGTAAGGAGAAGGAAACTACTTTACATCCCCCTCTCCTTAGAGGAGAGGGGTTGGGGGTGAGGTGTCAACAAGAGGCGAACGCTTTGAAGATGACAGCAAAACCTTCCCCCTTAGTTGAAGCGACCTGTGAGCAGAGAGTGAAAGCGTGAGCGTACTCGTTTATTGCGAACAGGTCAAGACAAGGGGGACGGTGGGGGTTGTTTGGCGGCAGATTCTGCCCGTTTCCACTCACAGGTCGTTCCTACTAGGAGAAGTCACTTATTACTCCCCTCTCCTTGGAGGAGAGGGGTAGGGGGTGAGGTGTCAAGCTCCCACCAAGAAACAAACAACCACAGGGGGGGGGATAGCCCTGGCGGCGGGGGCGGCGGTTTTATAACCTTTTAGCTATCTTGACGTCTCTTCCGTGGCATTAAAAATGCCAGCCGCCCCAGTCTCAGCAGTGATGCTACTGTTTCTGATTTGTTTGCTTTGCTTAATTCTTATGGGTTAAGTACTAACATTACTTCTG
>JAZUBS010000001.1:0-7030 GCA_045638605.1 Candidatus Gastranaerophilaceae bacterium | reverse complement strand
TATTGCAATTTAATCAAAATTTGTAGAAAAAATTGAACTTTTTTATAAATTATTCGTTTTAATTATGTTATTATTAATAATAAATAAGTTTCGGTGAATTTAATTAATGAAGTTTAAACGTTTTATACTTTTATTTATATTTTTCTTATTTACATGTATTCCTTCATTAGCAAAAGAATATTCAACTTTATATTTAATAAAAAATATTCAAAAAAACAATTTGGATAATTTTGCGCAAGGATATTTCTTACAAAATAATTATGAATATAAAAA
This sequence comes from Candidatus Gastranaerophilaceae bacterium, assembly GCA_045638605.1. Classification (GTDB taxonomy): domain Bacteria; phylum Cyanobacteriota; class Vampirovibrionia; order Gastranaerophilales; family Gastranaerophilaceae; genus RGIG2134. The sequence continues at coordinate 6,757 of JAZUBS010000001.1, read as the reverse complement.
AAAAGATGGTTATTTGGTCACATTAAATGATTATCAACACAAAGTTTTGATTAAGCAAAACTCACAAGATTGTTATTTTTATGTTTTGTCTAACACAAAAGAAGACAAATTCACAAAAAGAATATTAAAACAAATAAAAAATAGTGGTTTAAAAACAAAAAAAATTAAAAATGAAGAATTAGAAGAATTATTTTATAATGACTCAATTTTAGTTTCGCTTACTCCGTCTGAAGATGTTGATTTAATTTCAGATATTTATACTGTTTATGATTTTAGCGATGAAGCTCAGGCTAAATTTGACGCAAATGATAACAAATATGAAGGCTTAACTCCAAGTGGAAGAAATAGAGTTTTAAGTAAAAATAAAAATGTTAATGATAATTGGCAGGAAAACATTTATACTCCGCCAAATGAAATTGAAATTGCAGGAATTGCCCCAGTAGATGAAATTGTTGAAGAAACTCAAATTCCATTTACCCCATTAAGAGGACAAGTTATTCAAATAGCAAAAGGGGAAACAATAAATGCAACTTTGCAGTCCTCTATAAATTCTCAAAGTGTTAGTCAAAACGATATAATAACGGCGATTTTAAGTTATGATTGGATATACAAAAATAATTTAATTGCGCCTGCTGGAAGTATTTTATATGGGCGAGTAGTTGACGCACAAAAAGCCGGATATGCTTATGGTAATGGAGAAATAGAAATAACTTTTACTGAAATACTGACTATGGATGGACAAAAATTTAATCTTGCACCAAATAGAGTGAAACTAGCATCTGAAATAAATCGTCCTGTAAAAATAGCTTCTCAAGTAATAAGTGGAGCAATTTTAGGTGTGGCATCAGGCGTTTTGTATGCACTTATTAGTGGCGGAGATGTATCTAGAGGGCTGGCAATAGGTGCTGGAGTTGGTGGCGCTGGAGGACTTGTTACTTCTGGATTACAAAAAGGTGAAGATATAGAAATTCCATCTGGCACAAATTTGCAAATAAAATTTTTAGAGTCAATGAATTTTACACCAATATATTAAAAATATGATATTATTGTTTTAAGTTTTAATAGAAAGAATATTAAGGAACAGAAATGAATAAAAGATTGATAACAGTTGGATTTTTGATACTAGCAATTTGCGTGATAGGTAAATTATTATTTATAGGGTTAAAAAATATAAAGATTGATGAATTTCATCCAGCTGCAGTGATTTTTGTTGTTGATTCTTCTGCGTCAAACCAAGGGAAATTGGACGAACAAAAAAAATATTTAAAACAATTATGTTCAGTTCTTGATCCAGAAGATGAAATTAAAATACTAAAAGTGTCAGAAGATGCATATTTGATTTACGAAGGTTCGGCTCATAATTCTAGAGGGATAAATGAGTCTATGAGTGCGTTTACAAAATATGATGAAAATGATTATGGAACTGCATATGGAGATGCGTTAAAAAAAGCTTTTTCGCACGCATTAACTATGAAGAAGGAAAATTATATTCCTGCAATTGTTGTTATTGGCGATTTGGAAAATGAAGGTACTTTAGAAAAACAAATAAATTGGGAATTATTGCCTCAAAATGTTAAGAATGTACAACAATATGTCCCAGAATTGTCTATGTCGTTTTTATTTGCGCATCCTCAAAAACTGGACAAAGTAAAAGAAATATTGACGCCTATTTTGGGTGAAACGAAATTAATAATTTCACCAGAACAAAATGTTGAAAAGGCTACAAGAAAGATTTTAGAAGCTATTGGAAGATAAGATGAAAGGAGCATTATGGCTGTAATTATATCTTCAAAAAATAATGAAAAAACATTTACAGAAAAAGAAATTATAAACATTGGATCTAACCCTAGTTGTGATTTTGTGATGAATATTGGTGTTGATTTTATGTTAACACTTCAATTAAATCAACAAAATAAATTTGTTATTTTAAATAATTTTCAAAATGATAATATTCTTTTTAAAGGTCAACCAGTCGGAGCAAAATTTGAATTTGAAAATGTTTGTAAGTTGATGATTGCAAATTCTGATGAATTTATTTCTATAAAAACAATAGTTCCTTCTTCTGAAGAAAAAACTATAAGTGCAATTGCACAAGAAGATTTTACGCAAAATGATCTAAAAGGATTATATGGTGATGGTGCTAACACTGTTGCAAAAGTTAAGATTGAAAAAAGAAAATCGGATATTGAAAAACGAAGAGTTTCAATAGTTAAACAAACTACATCTGTTATTAATGAATTAAAGAAAAAACTATCATTGAATTTTAAAGCTTCGTTGTTCGTTCATATCGCAACTTATTTATCCTCTTTAGTTTTAGCGTTTGGTGTTTCAAATTATTTATTAGCTTTGAAAATTGAAGAAACAACAAATTTCTTGCATTTACCTACAAATATAAAAGTTATGTTTATATTTTCAGTTATAATCTTTGGACTTTGTTTAATCCTAAAACAAGGCGTGTATTTGACTTTGAGTAATCAGTCTCAAAAAGAAACTTCATTATTTATTCCAAATTTTATGATTGGATGTTCTGCGTTATTTTTTGCAGCTATGTATGCCATAAATCTAGTGTATTTTATGCAGGTTAATGTAGTATTTTCTATTTTAATATCATTATTATTTACAGCTCTTGCCGTTTTATTTTCTATAGTTTGTGGATATTTTAAAAATAACGGACATAAAATGGAAAAAGAGTTAAATAAATATGAATATAGGGAAGATTTTGAAGCTGTAATTAATCAGTATAACCAATGGATTGAACTGTTTTGCAATAGTTTAAGTAATACAAAAATAAGAAATATTAAAGATAAATTATTTAACTTGCAACTCAAATCTATAGGCGAAATAGTCTTAGGTCTTTTAACAGCACCATTTTTAGCTTATGGTGTTTCAAATACTTTAGCTATGTGTTTTCCCGAAGCTGCTGGATGGATTAGAATTTCTGGACTTAGATTTAGTCCTGTATTCTTAGTATTAGCTACATTTTTGATTGTTTTTGCGTTTTTTGCTTTTGTTAATGTTTTCTATACGATTAGAAAAATCCAAGCATCAAATGTTATTAAACAAGATGGATTTTCTAATTATATTTTACATGGTGTAAATATTTTGGGCCTTGAAGGTGTAAGAAAATTAGAAATGGATAAAGTACGTTCTTTAGTTATAGGCTTAGCAATTATTTTTATTGAATTTACAATGAATACTTCTTACTTTATGACAGAAATAGGCGGTGATTTATCTGGCATGTTGATGAGTTTTATCGCAGCATCCGTACCTACTGCTTTACTTATTGCCGAAACTTACATGCTTAGTCAAACTAAATTTGATATTTATGCTTGTGAAGAATTGATATCAAAACTTGATAGAAATTAGTATTTAAAAGGTATTCTGGATTTGATGAATAAATTTTTAAATATAATAATATTACTTATAATTGTTACAGGGCTTGTTTGTTTAACAAAGCCTCAGTTGCATAGGCAGATGATGATTGTCGGGTCTGAATATGTATTTGTTGATGAAGAAAGTTTAGAGCAGATAAAAGAAAAAGTAGAACCTCAACTTAAACAAATTCAAAAAAACGGATTTTCAAAAAATCAACAAAAAATCCAACAAACTGGCAAACAAACTGCTCAACGAAAAACGGCTCAAAAAACAGTTCGAAGTGCTAAAAAAATAGAGAAACAAAACGAAATTAAACCAACTCAAATTAAACAAACTAAACAAAATGAGATAAAAGAAATTAAAAAAGATGAGCCCAAAAAAGTTGAAGAAAAACCAATTAATGAAGAAAAAAATGTTGAGCCACCTTCTTTAAAAAAAGAAAATCCAGAACAAAAAGCTGAGCCTATTGTTTCTCAAATCAAAGAACTTACGGAAGAAGAAGAAATTATAGCGTGGAATAAGTGGCGTAGTGATTTGCAAAACCAAGTTATGAAGGATACAAATATTAGCGCACCAATAGGAGTAATATTTAAATTTTCTTTTACGGTTGATAAATTTGGCAATATGTCTAATATCAAAGTATGGTCTCAAACAGCAGGATATTCAGATATAGCTGTAAATGCAATCAAGCCTGTTTTAATGAGTTATCAACGACAGCCAATTTTAACTTTTCCGCAAGGGACTAAACGAGTTATAACAAATGTAGCTGGCGGATTTGTTATGGCTGAAACTACCGGATATAGTTCTCCATCTGATTATTCGGATTATGAAAGGATAAAACGATAATGTTTAGAAATCTTGTTCTTTTGATTTTTGTTTTATTAACAATAATTGTATCTTCTATTAAACCCAAAATACATAAAACTATACTTATTAGTGAAAATATTGTTAATAATGAAATAACGCAAGAAGCTCAAATTGACTGGGCAACATGGCATAGCAAGGTTTTAAACGAATTAATAACCCTAGTCAAAACGGCACCAAATAATCAACCTATTGATACGTTAAATCATATTGAATTTGATGTTGATAATGAGCGAAATATTATAAACATTAAAATTTATAGCGAACCACAACAATATTCACAACAAGCGCGCAAACATTTTTCATCTTTTGTTCGCAAATTGGAAGGAAGTGAAGTTTTAAATTTTCCACAAGGCTCACAAAGAAAAATTACGCATTTTAATGCTATATTAAAAAAATCAAATAAAACTCAATTAAGTACTCCTGACGATTTTTATGATTATGAAAAAGTTAAGGTAAAATAACAATGTTCAAATGTCTTGATTGTGAAAAAATTTATAAAGAAAAACCAGATTATTGTGACTGTGGAAATAATCTTTTTGAGGAAATTATTTCTAAACCTACAATAGCAAAGTCTCAAAAGCCTTTCTTTGAGCAGTATCCGCAAATTAAAAAATTTATAGACTCTTGTGATATATTATCAACGGCAATCTTTTTAATTTGCATTCTTTTATCAGTTTTAGTTTTAATCTTTGTTCAACCTTCTTCTCAAGTTGTACAAAACTCATCCAAAATGAATAATCAAATAATAACTAAAAACATTCCTACTATTGAACAATTGTGGTTAAATGAAGCCAAAGAAACGCAAAATCAAGACGTATTAATTAAAAATACACCTAAACAAATAAAACAACCAATCATAAATCAATTAATAAAAAAGACACAAAATAATTCAATGCAAAAAATAGAAAAACAAAAAGAAAACAAGCCTAAAGAGCAAATTTTAGTCATACAACAAACGGAAGTACAACAAAGACAAGAAACATCGCAAATTAAAAATGAAAATATTAATCAAGATAAAACTGCTACCAAAGAAGAAGAAATAAAAGCTCAAAAAAAATCAAAAGAAGATTGGAATAACTACAAAGTTGCTCTAAGACAAGCTTTGTTTAATAACTTGGCAGTTACATCTGTTGTAGGTAGTGGTGAGTGTGTGATTGAATTTGCTATTCAAAAAGATGGAAAAATTATTCAACGCTCATTCTCATCACAATCACCAAATGAAACTGTAAATCAAGCAGTTTATAATATGATGATGAAATTGCCGTATTATTATGCCCCTCCATCGTTTTATAATGGAGATAAAATCAAAATGAAGTTTCTATTCAAAAATGGGGCTTATGAAATTAGTTATATTTAAACTGAACATAATAAATTTTATATCGTTATAAATATAGAAAAGTTGAGGTCAAGTTGAAAAAAATATTAGTATTAAGTTTAATTATTCTTACGGCAAATAAGACTTTTGCTGCACCTAATTATGATTTTTCAACTTCTCAAACTAATAACCAATCACAAACAATAAATGTTTATAAGCCAACAACTTATGTACAAAATCAAATTGCAAATAATTCTAAATACGATATAGTTGAGATTGTCATTGATTATTCAGGAAGTATGAGACCTTGGATAGATAGAGCTAAAAATGTGATGGGGCAGATATTACCACAAATTCCAATCTCCACCCATGTTGGGCTTAGAGTGTTTGGTCAAAAAAAGAATAACCTGCTTTTAAATTCTAATAATTTGTTTAAAAATGTTGCCCATAATATGGGCGGAACGCTAGGTACTTTAACAAATACCTGCCAAGCTACATCTCAAATTGTTGGAATTTCACCAATAAATTCAGTGGTGTTAGTTTCTGCAATGAATAATACTTATATAGGTTCTTCTACTCCACTAACTTTAGCATTAGAACAAACTATTTATAATGATTTTAAAAATAAAACATCTTTAAACAAAAAGAAAATAATATTGATAACAGATGGTGGGGAATCTTGCGGACGCAATCCTTGCTCGTTTATTAGACATGTTGCCAGAACGAGAAATGATATACAAATTGATGTTATTATGATTAATGGTTCAAATAATTTGAGGTGCCTAGCAGATGCAACTGGCGGCAATTTTTACGATGTTAATTCAGAATACACTTTTAATACCGCCTTGAGCTCAAGTTTAAAAACACAACCGGTTAATATAAATAAACAAACTTCAGCGAATATACCCATTCAATCACAAAAAAACACATCAAATTATCAATTTATTAAAGAATAAATTAACTATTTACAATAAAACTAAGTTCTTGTAAGATATTTAAGAGGGCAAGTTTTTGATAAAATTGTCGTTTGTTATTTGATAATTAAAAATGTTTGTACAAGGAGAGGTGTCCGAGTGGTTTAAGGTGCAAACCTGGAACGTTTGTGTGGGGGCAACTTCACCGCGGGTTCGAATCCCGCCTTCTCCGAATTAAACAGAGTCAACGAGTGTTGGCTCTGTTTAATTATAAAGGTACGGGCGA